>NZ_CP155796.1:623070-1246140 GCF_039729195.1 Mycobacterium sp. DL | reverse complement strand
CACGAAGATGTCGACATTCGACACTGACCACAACCTCTCTTGATCCGGGCAGGACTCCACCTGATCTGCCCTACAAGTGTTTTCGCTTGTGAACCGGCCGTGGGCCGTTATCTGTACGTTCCGGCCGGTTACTGTCCAGAAGGCGAGCTTTTGGTTAGGGTCTGCGTGCCCCTGGCCCACAGCGGGCACTATCATCGTCCCCGGCAGAGCATCGCCGTCGAATCCGGCTCACGCAGCCAAACACACTGTCGGAAAACCTATTCGGAGGTTCTACCATGAGCGCCATCAGCCTGTCAGCCGCCTCGGCGGTCATCGACGCCGCGACCGCGAAGGCGGACGCGATCGGCCAACCGATGAACATCGCGGTGGTCGACGACGGTGGGCACCTGGTGGCATTCGTCCGCATGGATGGTGCGATCAAGGCCAGCATCGACATCTCGATTCGCAAGGCGCGCACGTCGATTCTGATGAACGCCCCGACCAGCGCACTCATGCCCCTCGTTCAACCCGGGGCCGAGCTGTACGGCCTGGAACAGACCTCGGGCGGAATGGTGATCTTCGGCGGCGGCATCCCGTTGACCGTGGACGGCGTCGTGATCGGCGCCATCGGGGTCAGCGCGGGCAGCGTCGAGCAAGATGTGTCGGTTGCCGAGGCCGGGGTCGCGGCGCTCTAGATCCGGCTACGAAACGTCGACCCAGTCCAGGGTGCGCTGCACTGCCTTCTGCCAGCCCGCATAGCCTTCGGCCCGCTGCTCTTCGGACCAGTTGGGCGTCCAGCGCTTGTCTTCCTGCCAGTTCGCCCGCAACTCGTCGGGGTCCGACCAGAAGCCGACGGCCAGCCCGGCCGCATAGGCCGCGCCGAGCGCGGTCGTCTCCGCCACAACGGGTTTGACCACGTCGACACCGACGACGTCAGCCTGGATCTGCATGCACAGATCATTGGCGGTGATGCCGCCGTCGACCTTGAGCACCTCCAAGTGCACGCCGGAGTCGGCTTCCATCGCGTCGACGACATCGCGACTCTGGTAGCAGATCGCCTCCAGCGTCGCCCGGGCCACGTGCGCGTTGGTGTTGAACCGGGACAACCCGACGATCGCGCCGCGGGCATCGGAGCGCCAGTACGGCGCGAACAGGCCGGAGAACGCCGGGACGAAGTACACCCCGCCGTTGTCCTCGACCTGCCGGGCCAGCGCCTCGCTCTGCGCAGCCCCGCTGATGATGCCCAGTTGATCGCGGAGCCACTGCACCGCCGATCCGGTGACGGCAATCGAACCCTCAAGGGCGTACACGGGTTTCGCGTCACCGAACTGGTAACAGACCGTGGTCAGCAGCCCGTTCTCCGACCGGACGATCTTCTCGCCGGTGTTCAGCAGCAGGAAGTTGCCGGTGCCGTAGGTGTTCTTGGCCTCGCCGGGCGACAGACAGACCTGCCCGACCATGGCCGCCTGCTGGTCACCGAGGATGCCCGTCACCGCGACCTCGCCGCCGAGCGGTCCGGTCGCCAACGTCATTCCATAAGGTTCAGGCGAGGACGACGGCGCGATGCGCGGCAGCATCTGGCGGGGAATGTTGAAGAACGACAACAGTTCATCGTCCCAGTCCAGCGTCTCGAGATCCATCAGCATGGTGCGGCTGGCGTTGGTGACATCGGTGACGTGCACACCACCGCGCGGGCCGCCGGTCAGATTCCACACCACCCACGAGTCACTGTTGCCGAAGATCGCGTCGCCCTTCTCGGCAGCCTCCCGGACACCGTCGACGTTCTCCAGGATCCACTGCACCTTGCCGCCGGAGAAGTAGGTGGCCGGCGGCAGGCCGGCTTTCCGACGGATGACATCGCCTCTGCCGTCACGGTCCAGCGCCGAGGCGATCCGGTCGGTGCGGGTGTCCTGCCAAACGATGGCGTTGTAGTACGGCCGTCCGGTGCGCTTGTTCCACACCAGTGCCGTCTCGCGCTGGTTGGTGATGCCCAGTGCCGCAAGGTCACTCGGCTGCAGATTGGTGCTGTTGAGCACTGAGGTCAGCACCGAGGAGGTGCGCTCCCAGATCTCGACCGGACTGTGCTCGACCCACCCCGCCTGGGGAAGGATCTGTTCGTGCTCGAGTTGATGTCGGCCGACCTCCGCACCCGCGTGGTCGAAGACCATCGCGCGAGTGCTGGTGGTGCCCTGATCGATGGAAACGACAAAATCAGCCACGCTGCTCCTTCATCTGAGTTCCTGGGTGCCCGGGGTTGGAGCGCTCGTCAGAAGAACCCCTGGGCCTTGTCGCTGTAGCTCACCAGCAGGTTCTTCGTCTGCTGGTAGTGGTCGAGCATCATCTTGTGGTTCTCCCTACCGATACCGGACTGCTTGTATCCACCGAACGCGGCGTGCGCGGGGTACTGGTGGTAGCAGTTCGTCCACACCCGACCGGCCTTGATGTCGCGGCCCGCCCGGTAGGCGGTGTTGCCGTCGCGGCTCCACACGCCGGCACCCAGTCCGTAGAGGGTGTCGTTGGCGATATCCATTGCGTTGTCGTAATCGGTGAACGACGTGACGGCGACGACCGGGCCGAAGATCTCCTCCTGGAAGACCCGCATCTTGTTGTTGCCCGTGAAAATCGTTGGGGCGACGTAGTATCCGCCGTTGAGGTCCCCACCGAGTTGGGCACGCTCACCGCCGGTCACCACTTTGGCGCCCTCGCTCTTGCCGATCTCGATGTAGGACAGGATCTTCTCGAGCTGATCGTTGGACGCCTGCGCACCGATCATGGTCTCGGTGTCCAGCGGATCACCCTGGCGAACCGCCTTCGTGCGGATCGCGGCCAGGGCCAGGAACTCGTCGTAGATATCGGCCTGGATCAGTGAGCGCGACGGGCAGGTGCACACCTCGCCCTGGTTGAGGGCGAACATCGTGAAGCCCTCGAGCGCCTTGTCCTGATAGTTGTCGGCCGCGGCCATCACGTCGTTGAAGAAGATGTTCGGGCTCTTGCCACCCAGTTCCAGTGTCACCGGGATCAGGTTCTGCGACGCGTACTGCATGATCAGCCGGCCGGTGGTGGTCTCGCCGGTGAACGCGATCTTGGCGATGCGGTTGCTCGATGCCAGCGGCTTACCGGCCTCGACGCCGAACCCGTTCACCACGTTGAGCACACCCTCGGGCAGCAGGTCGCCGATGACCTCGAGCAGATACAGGATGGAGGCGGGGGTCTGCTCGGCGGGCTTGAGCACGATCGCGTTGCCTGCGGCCAGCGCCGGGGCCAGCTTCCAGACGGCCATCAGAATCGGGAAGTTCCACGGGATGATCTGGCCGACCACACCGAGCGGCTCGTGGAAGTGGTAGGCCACGGTGTCGTCGTCGATCTCCGACAACGACCCCTCCTGCGCGCGGATCGCCCCGGCGAAGTAGCGGAAGTGGTCGACGGCCAGCGGGATGTCGGCGTTGAGGGTTTCGCGGATCGGCTTGCCGTTGTCCCACGACTCGGCCAGCGCGATCGACTCGAGGTTCTCCGCGATGCGGTCGGCGATCTTGTTGAGCACCAACGCGCGCTCGGCCACCGAAGTCTTGCCCCATGCGGGAGCCGCGGCGTGGGCGGCATCGAGCGCCTTCTCGACGTCGGACTCGTCGGACCGGGGGATCTCGCAGAACGTCTGGCCGGTGATCGGAGTCGGGTTCTCGAAGTAGCGACCGGCCGTCGGCGGCACCCACTGGCCACCGATGAAGTTCTCGTAGCGGGGCTTGAACGACATCAACGAGCCGTCGGCGCCGGGGCGTGCGTACACAGTCATGGTCAGTCTCCTGGTCTTCGTCAGCGTCTCTGCTCGGCACACACCTGTGTGTCGTGTGTCACCGAACCTACGCGGGCAACCGTTGCACCACGGTTGCATTGTTGGGCAGACTTGACCGGATCGAACCGAATCGGCGAAAACCCCGCCAGCAGCGGTCCCGGGAGACCGTGAACACGCTGGTGGAAGCCGCCGCGCAGATCTTCTCGCGCGAGGGTCTCACCGCCACCACCAACCGCATCGCCGAGCGCGCCGGATTGTCGATCGGCACGCTCTACCAGTACTTCCCCGACAAGGCCGCGCTGCTGCACGCGGTGGCCGAGCGACACCTGCGTGAGGCGGAGCGCCGGCTGACAGCGGTCTTCGCCCAGCTGCGCCACGACGCCGCCCCGTTCGAGCCGACGATGCGCATGATGCTCGAGGCGATCGTCGGGCTGCACAGCGACCGGCCCACGCTGCACGCCCTGCTGCACCGGGTCGTGCCGCTGGACTCCGCCGAACTCGACGAGATGCGCGCCTTCGAGGCCCGGATCTGCGACGAGGTCGCGTTCCATCTGAAGCGGTGTGACCGCGGTGGCGACGACGTCGAGTTGACGGCCCAGATGCTGGTTCACACGATCGATGCGCAACTGCACCGCGTCATGACCCGCCACGGGTTCGACGTCGAAGCGCTGATGGTCACCGTCAACCGGCTTGCGCCGCCACCCGGGTGAGCAGCGTCCGCATCGCGTCACGGCACTGCGCCAGACCGGGCTCCTCGATCGGGAAATGACCGCAGTTCTCCAGCATGACGAGGTCGGTCGGTGCTGAAATACGCTGCAGGAAGCGGATGCTGAGCTCCGGCGGGGTCCATTTGTCGGCCGCGGGGGCGACGAGCGTGACCGGCGCGGCGTCGAACGACTCCGGCGCGGTGTGGCGGTAGTCCATCCAGCTGGACAGGAAGCCCAGTGGAACGCTGACACCGCCGCCGCGTGGGTCCGAGGCACACAGCGTGGACAGCCGCGGGTCGGAGCTCATGTTCATCATGTCGGCCATCCAGCGGATCGGCAGTCGTAACCCACCGAGGACGGGACCGGTCACCCGGAGCAGTGCAGGCGCGGGCCTGCCCATCCACGCGTACCGGGTGGCGGCGGCGCGGGCTTGCGGATCGGACAGGTCGAGCAGACACGTCGCCACCACCGCGGCGATCTGCCCGGTACGGGCCGCGACCTCATAGGCGAGCATGCCGCCCAGGCTGGCACCGAACAGGATCAGCGGCCGCGGATCGGTGGCACGTTCGGTGCGCACCAGGTCGCACAGCAGGTCCACCCAGTCGTCGTAGCGGACGCGGGACGGGTGGTGTTCGACCGTGTCACCGTAGAGCGGCATGTCAGGCGCGAGCACCTCCACACCCTCGCCTGCCACGACGGCCGCCGCGGGCCAGAGCGCGCCGCTGTAGCCACCGCCGCCGTGGATCACCATGACACGAACGGCGGCATCCGGGACGACAGCACGGGCGATGTGCACGTTCCGGCCCCGCCAGGGTCACCACGTGCTGGTCGGCGGGATCATGTCCGTGGTGTAGGTGGCGGGCAGGAACGCCGCATAGGTCCGGAAGTCCATCGCTACATCCTCAAACCGCGGCCAAGCCTTGACAACTCGCATTTCGGCGCGCGTCTGCGCAGTTCAGCCCGGTCGGATCGGGTCCTGCTCAGGTTTTCGTTCCGGGTTGCACTGTGCGGCCCCCGATCGGCTCTCCTCCTTTCGGGGGCCGCACAGAACTCGGGCCGGGGCGTCCTCAGACGCCCCAGGCGTTGGCGGCACTGCGGTCGGTGGCGGCCACATCCTCGGCGCCGTCACGGACTGCGTTGCCCAGGCTGAACAGGATGTCGTTGAGCGCCGCGGCCGCCTGTTCCCAGCGGGCCTGCTCGAGGCGGTACGCCTCGGACGCCTCCCGGGTCCAGGTCGCCTGCAGCGGGGCGATCTGGGCGCGGAGGTCGTCGAGGGCCGCGTTGAGCCGGGTCGACGTCGAGTGGATCTCCTGCCGGACGGTGTACTCGATCTCGCCGAAGTCATAGGAAAGCGTCGGGTTCATCGCTGGTTCTCCTCAGAGGCTGCCGGCGACGGAGCCGATGCGCTGCGAGTGGCTGTCGGTCGCCTCCCGCAGCAGGCGTTCGTTGGCCCGGATGGTCTCGGCGATGCGTTGCAGCGCCGCGTGCAGTCTGAGCGATTCACCGTTCCAGCGTTCCACGACGTCGCGGAAGCGCGCCGCGGCCGCGCCACCCCACACCGAGGGCGGCACGCTGCTCATCCGGCCGATGAACGACTGCAGCATCGCCCGGATCTCCTCGTTGCGGGCGTCGGTCTTTCCGGCCACCGCGACCATCAGGTCGAAGTCGGTGGTGAGCGCGGAACCCGAGGGTCCAGGCATCGTCATCGCGATCCTTTCGTGTCGTGGAAAAGCATGTACAGAGTTGGACGCGGCGGGAAGCCGTTCGGTTCCATCGGGTTTCAGCGCACCACATGTGCCGACCGGACGGCGTGCGCACAGGCGTCGTCGATGGTTTCGACGCGTGACGGGCGTTGACAACCGACGGCGATGCGGACCGCACCGTCGATCACCACGGCCCAGGTGGTCTCGCTGCCCGCGCGCAGTTCGCGATAGCTCACCGCGGGTCTGCCTCCGATGCGGGCAGCGGGGTCGAAGTCGGTGAACACCCCCGCCGGTTCGGCTTCGAGGGCGCGTCGCAGTGATTCGGCGACCTCGACGAGCGTCTCCGGCGACGCACCGGTGGACTGAGTGACGTGAATCGCGGTCGCGTCGCCGGTGGGCGCCGACACCCGAAGACGCGCCGACCCCGGACCCGACGTGATGCGCTCGACCGCCCAGTCCGCGGGCACCCGGACCCCGACCCGACCTTCCACCAGCAGCGCGCTCGACGGATCCGCGGCAGGCTGACCGGACAGCACCTGCGCCGCCCAGCCACCGACAACCGCCGCGACCGACACCGCGGCGCCGGCGAGCACGGCGGTCACGCGGCGACGGGTGCGGGATCGGGGACCGCCCGGCCGCGGCGCCGGTGGACCCGGCAGCGCGGCACCCGCGGCGCGCAGCAGGCGGCGTCGGTCACTGAAGGTCACCGCAGCGCCCCCGGCCTGCAGTCGCGCACCAAAAGTCGGTGCCGGCGGCCGCACGCCGGCGGGGACGTCGATGACGATCTCGGTCGCCCCGGCAAGGCAGGCCGTGATGTCGCGCTCGCCTCGGGGCAGCACCACGACCTCAGCGGACGGTGACACGATCACCACGAACTCGTCGCCGAACTCGACCACTGTGGCTGCGCTGTCCGCGCTCAAGACCGGGCCTCTGCGCAGCACGACGACGTCGGCCGCGGTGTTGGGGGCGGCGCCGCTGAGGAGTTCGACGCGCGCTGCCGACCACCAGGTCGGGACGAGCAGCATCAGTGTCCCGTCACACTCACCTGCGGCCGCTGCCAGCAGGTCGCTCCACAGCCGGCGCACCTCCACGAGCTGCTCGTCGAGCAGGGCGAGGTCATCGTCGATGCATTCGAGAGCCACCGAGACCGATTCCGGAGCAACACGATTGGGTCCGCGGATGGCCTGCGGGCCCACCTCGACGACGACGGGGCTCACGGCGGATCGACCCAACCGACCTGCAGTAGTTCGTCGGGCCGGCCCCGGACGATCAGGGTGCCACGCCCGGCGGGCAGCGGAGTGGGTCGGGTGGTACCGAGCAGCACACCCTCGTCGGGGGTGGCGCTCATCATCAGCCCGGAGCAGCCCATGTCGCGCAGCCGGGCCAGGACGGGATCGAACATCGCCCGCGCGGCCCCACCGGAACGCCGGGCGAGCACCACGTGCAACCCCAGATCCTTGGCGTGCGGCAGGAAGTCGGCCAGCGGTGTCAACGGGTTGCCGGTCGCACCCGCGACCAGATCGTAGTCGTCGACGATGACGAAGATGGCCGGCCCGTCCCACCAGGAGCGGTCCCTGAGCTGCTGCTGGGTGACATGCTCGTCGGGCATCCGGGCGTGCAGTCGCTCGGACAGCGCCGCCATCCGCGAGCTCAATGCGGTGCTCGACACCGAGTAGCCGGTGAGGTGGTCCGACTCGATGACACCCAGCATGGTTCGGCGGTAGTCGACGATCTCCAACTCCGCCTCGCGCGGACTGCGGGTCCGGATGATCTCGGTGCAGAGAAGACGCAGCAGCGCCGTCTTCCCGCATTCACCCTCACCCAGCACCAACAGATGCGGATTCTCGGCGAAATCCACTGTCACCGGGGTCAGGTCGCGTTCACCGAGTCCTACCATCACCTGTTCGGAGTGACACGGCGCCACGGTCTCCGCGAGCGTGCCGAGGGTGACGCGGGTGGGCAGCAGCTCGACAGAAGGCGCCACACCGCCATCGCTGTGATTCGGCGGCTCCACCGGAGGAAGGGCGATCGCCATCTCGCGTCCATGGCGGGTGATCCCCCGGCCCGGCGGACAGTCTGCGAGTCCGCGGGCCCGCCTGCGATCCATCTCCGAATCGGCAGGATCACCGAGCCGGAGCTCTATCCGGGTGGCGATCTGATCCTTCAGAGCGGGCCGTAGGTCGGCCCACCGGGCGGCACCGATCATCACATGGATCCCCAAGGACAGTCCCTGCGCCGCAAGGGCACTGATCGGCGCCTCCAAGCCCTCGAACTCCTGGCGCAGCGTCGCCCACCCGTCGATCACCAGGAACACCTCGCCGTACGGATCGTCAGCGCTGTCGCCGATCCCGCGGTACGCGCGGTACGAGTCGACGCCGAGGCGCCGGAAAGCGGCCTCGCGGCGGCGCAGCACCGATTCCACCTGGGCCACCGTGCGCCGGCACAGATCGGGGTTCTGGCGGCCGGCAACAGATCCGACGTGGGGTAGGACGGCGAGTGCGGCCAGACCACCTCCGCCGAAGTCCAGGCAGTAGAACTGCGCGGTACCGGCGTCGTGGGTGGCGGCCAGTGCGCAGATCACGGTCCTCAGGGTCGTCGACTTGCCGGACCGGGGTGCACCGACAACCGCGACATTGCCTGCTGCCCCGTCGAGTTCGACGACGTAGGGCTCGTGACGCTGTTCGAACGGGCAGTCCACTAGTCCGATCGGCACCCGGAGGTGGCCCGGGGTGTGGGCCTGCAGCAGCGCGTCGAGCCGGGGAGGCTTATCCAGCGGCGGCAGCCACACGCGGTGTGCCGCGGGACCGCATCCTGCCAGCGCGTGCAGCACCGTGTCCAGCAGCGACTGCTTCCGGACTGTCGTATCCGGTTCCGACACCGGGGTTTCCCGGCGCACGACACTTGCCGCGGTGAACAGCTGAGCAACGGGACGCTCGACAGGACGCGGTGATCGCGGGCGCGGTGTGTATCCGCCGGAGACGAACGCCGTCTGGAACCGGACCATCGCGCCGGAGGAGGTCTTGAGGTAGGCCGCGCCCGGCTGCGTCGGCAGGTGGTAGGCGTCCGCCACCCCCAGGACCGCGCGAGATTCGCTCGCCGAGAACGTCTTCAGGCACACCCGGTAGGACAGGTGGGTCTCCAGCCCACGCAGCCTGCCTTCGTCGAGGCGCTGGCTGGCCAACAGCAGATGCATGCCCAGCGACCGGCCCAACCGGCCGATCGCCACGAACAACTCGGCGAAGTCGGGATGGCGGCTGAGCAGTTCGGAGAACTCGTCGACGACGATGAACAGCGCAGGCAGCGGCGGCAGGCTCCGGTCCCGCTCGCGGGCGCGACCGTAGTCGCCGATGTTGCCGACGTTGCCCGCGGCCCTGAGTATCTCCTGCCTGCGGTGCACCTCACCGGAGAGGGCTTCGGCCATTCTCGCCACCAGATGTGCCTCGTCGGCGAGGTTGGTGATGACGGCCGACACGTGCCGGACCTTCTCCAGCCCGAGGAAGGTCGCGCCGCCTTTGAAGTCGACCAGGACCAGGTTGAGCACCTCGGGGGAATGCGTGGCGATCATGCCCAGGATGAGTGTGCGCAGGAACTCCGACTTGCCCGAACCCGTTGCACCCACGCACAACCCGTGCGGGCCCATGCCGCCCGCGGCGGCCTCCCTGATATTTAGGTCGACGACCGTGCCGTCCTCGCCGATACCGATGGGCACGCGTAACCGGTCCCGAACACTCGCGCCGCCCCACAACCGGTCCACGTCGATCACCTCGGGATCTGCGATCGACAGCAACGCCGGCCAGTCCGCCACCGGGCCCGCTCGAGACGCTGCGCCCGACGCAGGCAGGTGCCGCGCCAGGCGCCTGGCACACGCCAGCGCATCGGGAACCGACAGTTCGTCGTACTCGGCTGTCACCGACCCGGACCCGACGCAGACCGTGACGGGCGACCCCGGTTCCCCGGCGCGGATGACCACCGTGGCCGCTCCGTCGTCGGGGGGCACCTGACCGGATCCCTCGACGATCACCACCCGCTGCCGTTCCAAGCGCCGATCAGGCTGGTGCGGAAGCCATTTCGCCCATTCCCAGGCCTCGTCGGCCGGCGAGGTGATGCTGAGCAGCGCAGGGTGGTGGAACGTCGCGAGCTGACACACCATCGCGCGTACGATCGCCCGGCACACCTCGAGGTCACCGGTGACGGTGACGACCGGTGCCGCGCGCACCGGTACGGTGACCGGCACCGCACCCACCGCCTGCCGACGGCGCACCAGGTCGCGGACCGCCGCGGTAGTCACAGGGTCGGCAGCGTCGTCGTCGTCCAGTTCGGGTGGCACCACTGTGACGGCCGAGGGCTGCTCCCCCAGTCCGAGTCGCACCCGACAGAAGTCGAGGTGCTCGGCGGTGCGCTCCCACATCCGGTCTCCGCCGGCCAGCGACCACAGCGTCGCGGGATCGGGATGCGTCCGATGCAGCGCCAGATGTTGTTCATCGGAGGCAGTCACCAGCGTGTCGTCGAGGGTGTCCAGGTACCGCAGATACCTGGCACGCTGCGCGTTGATCTCGGCGACGCGGCCACTGCCGCGGGATCCGTAGGCCAGTGTGCCGACCACCGAGACCAGCATCATGGCGGGAAAGAACAGGAACATCGGATTGCGGGCCGAGGCGGCCCCGGAGGTCAGGTACAGCGCGCTCATCCCCGCCACCGCGGCGATCATCACGATCGGCATCAGACGCGCCAGCGGGTTCACCGCGGCCGGGGTGGGGGGATCCGGCGGTTTCTCGACGACGATCCGGCGCACTTCCATCGATGAGTAGGACGCACCGTACCCAGATCGGGTTCCATCCACAGCCGGGTGAAGTCCTGCGGAAGCACTGCCCGCGGGCGACGCTACGTTCATCGGGTGCCGAACCCGTTGTGCAGGTTGACAGTCCACGCTCCCGGTGCTGGACCGTCCGTCGATCTGATGCTGCCCGCCGACTGCCCGCTGGGGGTGTTGCTGCCCTCGATGGTGGACCTCGCCCTGCCCGGTTCGCACCCGGTGAGCGACCCGCAGCGCTGGCACCTCAACCGTCTCGACGGGCAGCGACTCGACACCTCGATGACATTGCAGGAGAGCGCTGTCGACGATGGCGAGCTGCTCCTGCTCACCACTGCCCCGTCACCGGTACCCCACCACCGGCCACGCGACCCCAGCGGCGTTGTTGCCGGGGCCGCTCATCCCGGTCCGGCCGTCGTGGTGCGCGCCGCCGCGGGCCCCGTCGTCGTGATCGTCAGCGCGGCGACGCTGGCATGGTCCGGGAGCACGGCTGACACCTCGGCGCAGCTGTGGACCGCCGCCGCGCTGGCGGCGGCCTCCGCCACGGGGGCGGTCGCGTTCGGGAGAACCGCGCGCGAGCTGTCGGTCGTGCTGGGCCTGGCCGCAGTCCTCTTCGCTGCGGCCACCGGATTCCTCACGGTGGCGGGGGCGCCCTGGGCGGCCGCCGCTCTGCTCAGCGCATCCTGCGGCTTCGCGGTCGCGATCCTGCTGCTGCGCACGACAACCACAGGAACCGCGACCTTGACCGCTCTCGCGGCGGTCACCGGTGCGATCGCCGCGACGGGAGTGATCGGCATGACCGCGTCCGTGCCTCTCGCCGCGGCCGGTGCCATCCTGTCCGTGCTGTCGCTGGCTGCTCTGTCCGCGGCACCGAAGCTGGTAGTGGCGGTCGCAGGCCTCGGCCCGTCATACCCCGAGATCGGTGACAGGCGGGCGGCTGTGGCCCACACGATCCTCACGGGCCTGGTCGTGGGTTGGTCGTCGTCGGCGACCCTCGGCGTCACCGTGGTATCGGCCGTCGCCCTGGCCGCGGCCGTGTCGCCGGTGGTCGCAACACTTCTCGCCGCCGATGTCGGCCTGCTGCTGCTCCTGCGCCAGCGCAGCCACATCGACGGGCGGCGCCGCATCGTGTCGGGCGCCGCCGGACTCTGCGCGCTGATCGCCGCCCACATCGTCGCGGTCGGCGTCACCCCGCAGCACGCGCCCTGGCTCTGCGCAGCCACGGTCATCGCCGGTGTGTCCGCCCTCCACCCGGCAGCGAGCACCGCGGCACCCACGCCGGTGATCCGCCAGGGTGTGCAGGTCCTCGAGTACCTCGCTCTCGCAGCGGTGATCCCGCTGGCCGCCTGGGTGACCGGGGTGTTCGGGCTGGTCCGGAACCTGAGCCTGTCGTGAGGACCACCCGCGTCGTCGCCGTCATCGTGCTCGCTCTCGCACCCGTCCAGACCGCGGCGACCGCCGCCGCGGTCACCCCTCCACCGCTCGACGACTCCCGACTGCCCGTTGCCGGGCCGCCTGCGCCACCGCGTCCCACCGTCCGGTACGACGACTGCGCCACCGCACCGGCGGCGCCACCTTCCGGGCAGGAACCCGGCCAACTGGCCGGCATCGATCTGTCCACGATCTGGGAGTTGACCCGTGGGGCCGGGCAGACCGTCGCCGTGATCGACACCGGCGTCGCCCGCCATCGACGGCTGCCACATCTGGTCCCCGGCGGGGACTACGTGTCGACCCAGGACGGCGCTTCCGACTGCGACGGCCACGGCACCCTCATCGCGGGAATCATCGGCGCTTCCCCGGATTCCGCGGCACCCGAAGCCTTCACCGGGATCGCACCCGATGCCACGATCCTCTCGATCCGGCAGTCCAGCAACAAGTTCCGCGCTGCTGACGATCCGGCCGGATCGGGCTTCGGCGACGTCGAGACACTCGCTGCGGCGGTGCGCACGGCCGCCGACCTCGGCGCCACCGTCATCAACATCTCGTCGGTGGCATGCCTGCCCGCGACAGCAGGGCTCGACGACCGGGCCCTGGGGGCGGCGCTGGCCTACGCCGTGGATCTCAAGAACGTCGTTGTGGTGAGCGCGGCGGGAAACGTCGGCGGACCCGGCCAGTGCCCGGGCCACAATCCCCGGGAGGACTCCGAATCGGACGACGTCGCGGTGGTGGTCAGTCCGGCGTGGTACGACGACCACGTGCTCACCGTCGGCTCGATCGGGCCGGACGGAGCGCCCTCGGAGTTCAGCCTCGCCGGTCCGTGGGTCGACGTCGCGGCACCGGGCGAGGGCATCGTGTCACTCGCACCGGCAGCGGACGGGCTGGTCCAATCCATGTCCGACGGGTCACCACTGTCGGGAACCAGTTACGCCGCACCGGTGGTGAGCGCGATCGCCGCCCTGGTCCGCGCTCGCTCCCCCGAACTGACGGCCCGGCAGGTCATGGCGCGCATCGAGGCGACCGCACACCGCCCGACCGGCGGCCGGGATTCGACGGTGGGCCACGGTGCGGTCGACGCGCTCGCGGCGGTGAGCGATCCGGGTTCAGTTGCCCCGCAACCGGTTTCCGCCAGTCCTCTCGAGGACGCCGGCAGCGCAACGGAGGTCGTGCAGGCCCCCGCGAGGACGGCGCTTCGGGGAGCGGTCCTCTGCTCGGGCGTCATCGCCGGGATCATCGTGATCTCCGCTGCGATCGAGCGGCTACGGCGACGCGATGGCGCGGTCGTGCGGGACTGACGCCCCGCTGCGACTCAGTTCCGGTCCCTGGGGAAGCACCGCAAGCAACGGCCACGGCGCCGGCGCGGCCGCGGAATCCAGGCCGAGGCTGCCTGCGGCGTCGTCGTCCCGGATTCCGTATCGCACTCCGGAGTCGTCAACCAGGAAAAGCGATCCCGTGCCCTGTCCGGCACCGGTGAGACCGACCGAGTACACGAACGCGCTACGTCCGGCGGGCACGAGCACGGAATCGACCGCGGGACCGTCCGCATCGGCCTGCGCCAGCGCAACCGGACGCCCGGGCGCCGGCGTCACCTCACCGACCAGAACTGTGGTTTCGGACCGCTCCCCGGCAGGATCCGAATGCCAGCGGGAACAGATCACCGCGGCGTCGGTCACCCCGCCGCGATCCGGGAAGGTCGCGACGGGCAGTTCCTCGACGACCGGCACGGTGCCGACCAGGCCTGCCCCCACCGTGGGGATCTCTTCGCCGACGCGGGCATCGGTGTAACGGATCAGATCGGCAACGACGTGCCCGATACGCTGCACACCGTCGGCGAGAACCACAAAATAGTCTGTGTCACTTGATGATTCCGCGTCAACGCGCGGCACCTTCAGCACGGATCCGACCGGGTGGTCACGAAGCGTGGAGGGGCCCGGAGAGCCGGCGGCGGTGATCGTCGGCGGGACGATCGCCGGCGCTTCGGGGATCGCCGACAGCACCGCCTCCGACACCGGTCGCGGGACGATCCCGTCGAGTTGCAGTGCGCGCACCACGGCGTGGTGACGCAGGTCCACCCGGGCCCGCCGACCGTCGTAGAGCAGGTACGTGGTGGCGGCGCCACCGCCCCGCGGTGTCACCAGCACCGCGGGCCCGTGCGCGACGGCACCGTCGGCGATCGGACCGGCGATGACAGTGGTCTCGCCACGCGCGTCGTCGCACACAGTCCAGACAGATTCCTCGGCGGTCAGCGGTGTCGAGATCTTCTCCGGCGCAGCGGGTATGCCGATCAGCGATCCCCGGTGGGCGCTCTCGACCGCCCGGCGGCCGACAAGGCGCGGGTCTGCCGGTGTACCTGCCACCAGCCGTGCCGAAGCGAGGTTGAACACCGGATGCACGGTGTCGCCGACCCTGACGTACATCGCGCCGGTCTCACGTTCGACGACGATGAGGGAGTCGCCGAGTTCGCCGGCCGGCCGCACCAGCGCGAGGACGGCACAGACTGCCGCGGCGACGGCGGCCAGCACCGCTCCCGCGGCCAGTGAAATCGATTGTGCACGAATCGGATCGTCCAGCATTCGGGTGTCACCGCGGACCAGCGCGTGCTCCATCCGACGCACCAGGAACCGGTATCCGCTGACGTGCAGGCGTGTCGTAGGTTGCAACGGCTCTCTCCCCCTACGCCAGCGTAACGGCGTTGCGGGAGAGGTCTGTTCACTTGTTCGAGCGGCGCTCGCGATAGGCCGCCACGTGCTGACGGTTGCCGCAGTTACCGGTGTCGCAGAACTTCCCCGACCGGTTGCGGGACAGGTCGACCAGCACGGCCTCACAGTCGGGCGCGGCGCAGACCTTGAGCCGCCGCAACTCGCCTGAGCGGATCAGGTCGGCCAGCGCCATCGCCATCTCCGCACCCATCCGCTGCCACAGCGGGTCGTGGATCGAAGCGAGGTGCAGATGCCATTCGGGCATCTCGGCATGGCGCGTCAGCCAGGGTGCCGCGCGGGTGTCACTGAGCAGGGCGTTGACCTGCCCGACCACACGTTCCTCGTCATCGGCGATCTCCCACAGCCGACCGAGCCGCGCCCGGAGTTGTCGCACCGACTCCAACTCGGCCTCGTCGTGATCACGCCGACCGGTCCAACCGAACGTGGCCAGGTAGTCATCGAGGGCGGCGAGGTCTGCGAGCTGCTCGCCGTCGACCCGGTCGGTGTTGATCAGCACACACACCGCCCGCAAGGTGAGCTCAGTGTCATGATTAAAAAGCATTTGACTCGTGACTCCCTTCCGCGATAGCGTCACGACCGTAACTCATTTTACTCATTACATTCCTTGGCGACATCTTTCTGGAGGTGAACCGGTGGCTTCGAATTTCCGTATGGGCCTACTCTTCGCGATCGGCTCGGCCTTCGCGTTCGGATCGTCGGGACCCTTCGCGAAGTCGCTGATGGAGGCCGGCTGGAGCCCGACCGCCGCGGTCACGGCCCGGCTGCTCGGCGGCGCCCTGGCGATGGCCGCTTTCGCCTCGGTGGTGCGCCCCGGCTGGTGGGGCGAGGCGCGCACCCACGCCCGCACGGTGGTTCTGTACGGGCTCGTGCCGATCGCAGGCGCCCAACTCTTCTACTACAACGCGGTCGCCCACCTGTCGGTCGGCGTCGCGTTGCTGCTCGAGTACACCGCCCCCATCATCGTGGTGGGCTGGCTCTGGGCCACCACCCGACGGCGACCCACAAACCTGACGCTCGCGGGCGTGGCGCTGGCCGTCGCGGGCATCATGCTGGTCCTCGGGGTGTTCGGACCGGGCGGGCTGGCCGGCGCCGACATCAACGCCGTCGGGGTCGCATTCGGCCTGGCCGCCGCCGTCTGCGCGGCCTGCTACTTCCTGATGTCGGACAAGGTCGGCGGGTCGGGACCTGACGGCGAGGCCGGGTTGCACCCGATCACACTGGCCGCCGGTGGGCTCATCGTCGGCGCCGCGACAGTCGGACTGATCGGCGTCGCCGGGGTCATGCCGCTGACCTTCACCGCCGACGACACCGTGATCGCGGGCTTCACCACATCGTGGCTCGTACCCGTCATCGCGCTGGCTCTGGTCCCGACGGCGATCGCCTACACGCTCGGCATCATCGGCATCGCCCAGCTCCGGCCCCGGTTCGCATCGTTGGTCGGCCTGTCCGAGGTGATGTTCGCGGTGCTGGCGGCATGGGTGCTGCTCGGCGAGGCGATCTCCGTGACCCAGGGGATCGGCGGCGCAGTCGTGCTGATCGGTCTCGCGCTGGCCCGCCAGGGGGACCGAAGCGAGGAACTCGACGACGTGACGTGGCCCGATGCGCCCGTTGTCGACTCCCCACAACTGGCGAAGTGATCAGGTGGGCATCAGCTAGATCCACTAGCTAACATCGTCTGATGAAGATCGATCTTGATGCTCGCCCGACCGGCCGGATCGCGTCGTTCGCCGCGGCCGTCCTCACCGCCGCCACGATGCTCATCGCACCGGCCGTCGCCGCCCCCGTCGCTCACGCCCAGGGCTGCCCGGACATCGAGGTGGTGTTCGCCCGCGGCACCGACGAACCTGCCGGCCTGGGCCGGGTCGGGTCGGCGTTCGTCGACTCGCTGCGCGGTCAGGTCGGCGGCCGCTCGGTCGGCGCCTACGCCGTCAACTACCCGGCCACCTTCGACTTCCTCCAAGTCGCCGCCGGAGCCAACGACGCCAGCGGTCACATCCAGTACATGATCAACAACTGCCCGAACACCCGACTGGTACTCGGCGGGTACTCTCAGGGCGCCGCGGTGATCGACGTCATCGCCGCCATCCCGGTCCCCGGCGCCGGGTTCACCAACCCGCTACCGCCCAACACCCCGGACTTCGTCGCAGCGATCGCGGTGTTCGGCAATCCTTCGACAAAAGTCGGTCTCCCGCTGACCACCAGCCCGGTCTGGGGAGCACGCTCCATCGACCTGTGCAACGCCGGTGACCCGGTGTGCGGACCCGGCGACAACATCCCCGCGCACAGCAATTACGTCTCGACGGGCCTGACCAACCAGGCCGCCGGCTTCGTGGCGGGACGGCTGTAGCCCCTAGTGAGATACGGTGACTTGTGACTTTTGACCGCGTGAGCCGCCGAATCCTGGCGGCCGTCTCTGCCGCGGCGGCAATTCCGATGGCCGCCACCCTCGTGCTGCCCCTGCCGAGTGCAGCGGCCCAGCCCTGCCCCGACGTCGAGGTCGTCTTCGCCCGCGGCACCAGCGAGCCCGCGGGCGTCGGCCGCGTGGGCCAGGCCCTCGCCGACGCACTGCGACCGCAGCTCGGCGGCCGCACGGTCGGCACCTACGGCGTCAACTATCCCGCCAGCTACGACTTCCTCAACACCGCGGTCGGCGCCACCGACGCCACCAACCGAATCGCCTTCATGGCCCAGCAGTGCCCCGGCACCCGGATCGTGCTCGGCGGCTACTCCCAAGGCGCGGCGGTCATCGACATGCTGGCCGGCGTTCCGCCTCTGGGCAACAGGGTGGGCAACATCGGATCGGCCCCGCCGCTGCCCGGCGGCCTCAACGGCAACGTCGCCGCGGTCGCGGTATTCGGTAATCCCGCAACGAAGTTCGGCAACCCGGTTTCCGGTGCCGGCTCGTTCGCGGGCAAGGCGATCGATCTGTGCGCAAACGGTGATCCGATTTGCTCGGACGGGCGGAACCCGTTCGCCCACACCAGCTACGAGTCCTCTCCGTACATCGCCCAAGCAGCGGGTTTCGCCGCCGGACGGATCTGAGCGACGGACACCTCACCTTTTGCGGCCGCAGTTTTTCCACAGCGGGCACCCAGCTTGGTCGCTATGATCGGCGGGGTGATTCGGAAATTGACGGTTGCGGTCGTTCTCGCTGTTTCAGGACTGATCGCCCCGGCGGCGATCCCCGGTGGTGCGACGTCGGCGATCCCCGTCGCCTCCGCGCAATCCTGTCCTCAGGCTGAGCTGATCTTCGCCCGCGGCCGCATCGAGTCCCCCGGGGCCGGACAGATCGGCAACGCGCTGGCCAGCGCGTTACGTGAGAAGAGCGGCAGGGACATCGACCTGTACGCGGTGAAGTACCCCGCCGACACCGAGGTCGACATCGGCGCCAACGACATGAGCCAGCGCATCGCCTACATGACGGCCAACTGCCCCGACACCCGCCTGGTGCTCGGCGGCTACTCGCTGGGCGCCGCGGTCACCGATGTCGTGATCGCAGTGCCGATCGCCGCGTTCGGCTTCAAGAATCCGATGCCGGACGGCGCCGACCGGCACATCGCCGCGGTCGCGTTGTTCGGCAACGGCAGCAGCTGGGTCGGCCCGATCGCCAACTTCACCAACCCGGCGCTGCGCGACCGGATCATCGAGTTGTGCCACGGCGACGACCCGATCTGCAATCCCACCGCGCCGGAGAACTGGCAGGACTACTGGCCCGCGCATCTGGCGTCCGCCTATATCGGCGCCGGCATGATCAACCAGGCCGCCGACTTCATCGTCGGTCGGCTATGAGTTCAGCCAGGCTCTAACCGATCTCGTCGGCGGTGCGCACATCCCGGGTGATCAGGTTGCGTGCAGTGAGCTCACCGTCGGGCGGGTAGTCCACCCCGACCAGTGTCAACCCCCGGGCCGGCGCCGCCGCGAAGTCACTCGAGCGCCGCGTGGCGGTGAGCAGCGCGGCACACCACGCCGGGTCACGACGCCGCTCTCCCACCGCGAGCAGCGCCCCGACCAGTGATCGCACCATGTTCCAGCAGAAGGCGTCGGCGCTCACGTGTACCTCGATCCGGTGCCCGTCGCGCGTGAACTCCAGCCGCTGCAGCTCCCGGATGGTCGTCGCGCCGTCGCGGTGACGACAGAAGGCCGCGAAGTCGTGCAGCCCCAGCAGTTCCCGCGCCCCCGCAGCCATGGCGTCGAGATCCAGTCCGCGCGGCCACGCCGTCACGAACCGCGCCTCGTGTGGTTCGGCGCCGTACGGAGCCGTCGTCAAGCGGTACACGTAGTGGCGGCGCAGCGCGGAGAATCGAGCGTCGAAACCAGGTGCGGCACGCGTGATCGCGACCACCCGGACGTCCTCGGTCAGCAGCTTGGCAAGCCGGTGCACCAGCGGACCGAACTCGCTGTCTCCCGGACGGGGAGTGCGCGGGTAGGCGTGCGGAAGTGCATCAACCGGCACGTCCACGTGGGCGACCTGCCCGCTGGCATGCACGCCGGCATCGGTCCGCCCTGCCGCGCGCACCAGCACCGGGACCCGGAACACCGTCGACAGGGCGTCCTCGATGACGCCGGCCACCGTTCGCTGTCCGCTCTGCGACGCCCAGCCGGCGAATCCGGTTCCGTCGTAGGCGACATCGAGACGCAGACGAACATGCCCGCCACCGAAATCGATGGCGGGCATGTTCACAGCGTTGTCGCTAGGACTTCTTGTCATCCTCCGCCGGAGTCTCCTCGGCCGGAGTCTCCTCGGTGCCCGGGGTCTCGACCTCGGCCTCCTCGGCGATCGGCGTCTCGTCGACCGCTTCGACCTCATCGGCCGTGGGCCCTTCCGCGGCCTCCGGCTCGACAGCGGCCTGCGGCGCCGCCGCGGCGGCAACCGGCTGCTCGGTCTTCGACGAAGACACCCGGCGGGCCCGGTCCGCCTCCGACGTCACGGTCTTCTCGCGCACCAGCTCGATGACCGCCATCGGCGCGTTGTCACCCTTGCGGGCCTCGACCTTGATGATCCGGGTGTAGCCACCGCTGCGATCGGAGAAGAACGGCCCGATCTCGGCGAACAGGATGTGCACGACGTCCTTGTCGCGGATCTTCTTCATCACCTCACGCCGGTTGTGCAGCGTGCCCTTCTTGGCATGGGTGATGAGCTTCTCCGCGTACGGACGCAACGCCCGTGCCTTCGGCTCGGTCGTCTTGATGCGGCCATGCTCGAAGAGCGACGTGGCCAGGTTGGCCAGCAGCGCCTTCTGGTGCGAGGACGACCCGCCGAGGCGAGGACCCTTGGTGGGCTTGGGCATTGCGACTGTCTCCTAAATGGGGCCGGTCCCCGTATCAGGTAGGACCGGGACGGATTGGTTAGAGCTGTTCGGTTTCGGCGAAGTCCTGGTCGGCGTCCAGGTCGTAACCTGCATCGCTGTTCCAGGTGCCGGTGGCCACGTCGTAGCCGGCGACCTCGGACGGATCGAAGCTGGCCGGGCTGTCCTTGAGCGACAGACCCAGCTGGTGCAGCTTGATCTTCACCTCGTCGATGGACTTCTGGCCGAAGTTGCGGATGTCCAGCAGATCGGACTCCGTGCGGGCCACGAGCTCGCCCACCGTGTGCACACCCTCGCGCTTGAGGCAGTTGTACGAACGGACGGTCAGATCGAGGTCATCGATCGGCAGCGCGAACGACGCGATGTGATCGGCCTCGGCCGGTGACGGGCCGATCTCGATGCCCTCGGCTTCGACGTTGAGTTCCCGTGCCAGACCGAACAATTCGACCAGCGTCTTGCCGGCGGACGCCAGCGCGTCGCGGGCACCGATCGAGCTCTTGGTCTCCACGTCGAGGATCAGCTTGTCGAAGTCGGTGCGCTGCTCGACGCGGGTGGCCTCCACCTTGTAGGTGACCTTGAGGACCGGCGAGTAGATGGAATCGACCGGGATACGGCCGATTTCGGCACCGGAGGCCTTGTTCTGCACGGCCGGGACGTAGCCGCGACCACGCTCGACGACGAGCTCGACCTCGAGCTTGCCCTTGTCGTTGAGGGTGGCGATGCGCATGTCCGGGTTGTGCACGGTGACACCGGCCGGCGGGACGATGTCGCCCGCGGTGACCTCACCGGGGCCCTGCTTGCGCAGGTACATCGTGACCGGCTCGTCCTCCTCGGAGGACACGACCAGACCCTTGAGGTTCAGGATGATGTCGGTGACGTCTTCCTTCACCCCGGGGACGGTGGTGAATTCGTGCAGCACACCGTCGATGCGGATGCTCGTGACCGCCGCGCCGGGGATCGACGACAGCAGCGTGCGACGCAGCGAATTGCCCAGGGTGTAACCGAATCCGGGCTCCAGCGGCTCGATGACGAACTGGGACCGGTTCTCGGCGATGACCTCTTCGCTGAGTGTGGGGCGCTGAGAAATCAGCATATTTTTCTTGTTCTCCTTCTCGGCAACCGCTATTTGATGCCGTTCAGTGATCCGCGACCCGACCGGGCCGCGAACATGTGTTACTTCGAGTAGAGCTCGACGATCAGCTGCTCGGTGAGCGGGATGTCGATCTGCGCGCGCTCGGGCAACTGGTGCACGAGGATGCGCTGACGCTCGCCGACGACCTGCAGCCAGCCGGGGATCGGCCGATCGCCCGCGTTGGCCCGAGCGAGCTCGAACGGCAGCGTGTTGATCGACTTGTCCTTGATGTCGATGATGTCGTATTGCGACACCCGGTAGCTGGGGATGTCGACCTTCACGCCGTTGACGGTGAAGTGGCCGTGGCTGACCAGCTGACGTGCCATCCGACGGGTCCGGGCGAGCCCGGCGCGGTAGACGACGTTGTCGAGCCGGCTCTCGAGGATGCGCAGCAGGTTGTCACCGGTCTTGCCGGGCTGACGGTTGGCTTCCTCGTAGTAGCGACGGAACTGCTTCTCCATCACGCCGTAGGAGAAGCGGGCCTTCTGCTTCTCCTGCAGCTGCTGGCGGTACTCGCTCTCCTTGATCCGCGCGCGACCGTGCTGGCCGGGCGGGTAGGGGCGCTTCTCGAAGGACTGATCTCCACCGACGAGGTCGACGCCGAGGCGGCGCGACTTGCGGGTGACGGGTCCGGTGTAACGAGCCATGTCTCTCTGATCTCCTCTAGACCCGGCGCCGCTTGGGCGGACGGCAACCGTTGTGCGGCTGCGGCGTGACATCGGAAATGGCGCCGACCTCCAGACCGGCGGCCTGCAACGAACGGATCGCGGTCTCACGTCCCGAGCCGGGGCCCTTGACGAAGACGTCGACCTTCTTCACACCGTGCTCCTGGGCCTTGCGCGCCGCATTCTCGGCGGCGAGCTGCGCGGCGAACGGGGTCGACTTACGCGAGCCCTTGAAGCCGACGTGACCCGAGGATGCCCAGGCGATGACGTTGCCCTGGGGATCGGTGATCGACACGATGGTGTTGTTGAACGTGCTCTTGATGTGCGCGGCGCCGTGCGGGACGTTCTTCTTTTCCCTGCGACGGGTCTTCTGCCCCTTCTTGGGAGCAGCGCCACCCTTCTTTGCTTGTGCCATCCGGGGTTACCTGGCCTTCTTCTTGCCGGCGATGGTGCGCTTCGGGCCCTTGCGGGTGCGCGCGTTGGTCTTGGTCCGCTGGCCACGCACCGGCAGGCCGCGGCGGTGCCGCAGACCCTGGTAGCAGCCGATCTCGATCTTGCGTCGGATGTCGGCCTGCACCTCGCGGCGCAGATCACCCTCCACCTTGAGGTTGCCCTCGATGTAGTCGCGCAACTGGGTGACCTGATCGTCGGTCAGGTCCTTCGTGCGCAGGTCCCGGCTGACGCCGGTGGCGTCCAGGATCTCCTGGGAGCGGGTACGGCCGACGCCGTAGATGTAGGTCAGTGCGATCTCCATGCGCTTGTCGCGCGGGAGGTCGACGCCCATAAGACGTGCCATCAGGCAGTGTTCCTTCTTCTCTGCGGAGGTCTGATCCCAGTCCGTTCCCGGATCGCTTGCCGGGGTCCGGCCTCCGTGCCGGACGTGGGCGAGGGCCCTATGCCCTCAGTGGTGCTGGGAGTTCGTCATTCAGTTGTGGGTACTGCTCGCGGCTGTGTTCAGCCCTAGCCCTGCCGCTGCTTGTGGCGCGGATCGGAGCAGATCACCATGACCCGCCCATGCCGGCGGATCACCCTGCACTTGTCGCAGATGGGCTTGACGCTCGGGTTCACCTTCACGGCTCGTTCGATCCTTCTGTGCTTCTTGAGTGTGGGATGTCTGTTACTTGTAGCGGTACACGATGCGGCCGCGGGTCAGGTCGTAGGGAGAGAGCTCCACCACGACACGATCCTCGGGGAGGATGCGGATGTAGTGCTGCCGCATCTTGCCGCTGATGTGGGCGAGCACCTTGTGTCCGTTCTCCAGCTCAATGCGGAACATCGCATTGGGCAGGGGCTCGACCACGCGACCCTCGACCTCGATGGCACCGTCTTTCTTGGCCATACTGTGTAGCGATCCTTGCTTTCGTTTCGTATCTTGGCCTGAACTGCGCAGCCTTCGTCCGACTTGAGAACGTGAGCCGGTTCCTGACAGGGCACGCAAGAAGTCGGCGCGGAAGCCGCACCGTTGATCCATGTTACTCGCAGACAGGCCACGCCCAAAATCTGCGCAGGATAGGTGCGAAGATCATCTCGTGACCGCGGTCTATCTCGCAGCTTTCGGCGTCGGCGGTGTCGCGGTGCTGACCGCGCTGCTGCTCACCGACGTCGAGGTCGGGTCCGGGATCGGCCACGACGGTCTGCCGTTCCTGAGCCTGACGAGTCTGTCCGCCGGCCTGCTGGGTGCGGGCACCGGAGGTCTGATCAGTACCTGGTCGGGGTTGGGTGCGGTCGGCGCAGCGATCGTGGCGGTGGTCAGCGGCGTCGCCCTGATCGCCGCACTGCAGGGACTGCTCGTTCCGTACCTGCGTCGTCAGCAGTCCAACTCGCAGCGGGGGCGGATGTCCTACATCGGTCTGCTCGGCACCGTCACGCTCGACGTCCCGACCGACAGCTGGGGTGAGGTGGCGTTCGTCGACGGCGAGGGCAACCGGGTCCGCGCGCGGGCCGTCACCGCCGAGCCGCAGACTCTGCCCAAGTCCACCCCGGTGTACATCGCCGATGTGGACGACGACTACGTCCACGTCGTGACCATTCCCGGGGCAGGAACAGACCCGCCCACCCTCGAGAGGAACTGAACGTGTCCGTTCTGATGATCATCATCGTCGCGGCGATCGCGGCATTTCTGCTGTTCGTCGTGTTGCCGATCGTCTACGTCAGGAACTACATCAAGGTGCCGCCCAACGAGGTCGCGGTGTTCACCGGCCGCGGCACCCCGAAGGTGGTCCGCGGCGGCGCGAGGTTCCGGGTGCCCGGCATCGAACGGGTCGACATCATGAGCCTGGAGCCGTTCAACGTCAGCATCAACCTGCAGAACGCGTTGTCCAACAACGGTGTTCCGGTCAATGTCGAGGCCGTCGGACTGGTGCGCATTGGCTCGTCCGAGGAGGCCGTGCAGACGGCGGTGCAGCGCTTCCTCACCTCCGACCTCAACGAGTTGCAGCGCCAGATCAACGAGATCCTGGCCGGCAGCCTGCGCGGGATCACCGCCACCATGACCGTCGAGGACCTCAACTCCAACCGCGACACCCTGGCCCGCAGCGTGGTGGAGGAGGCCGGCGCCGACCTGGCCCGCATCGGCATGGAGGTCGACGTCCTCAAGATCGCGGGCATCTCCGACGCCAACGACTACCTCAAGTCGCTCGGCCAGCGGCGCATCGCCGAGGTGAAGCGCGACGCGGCCGTCGGCACGGCCGAAGCCGAACGCGACGCCCAGATCCAGTCGGCCAAGGCCCGGCAGGCGGGTTCGGTCGCCCAGGCCGAGGCCGACACCGCGATCGCGACCGCCAACCAGCGCCGCGACGTCGAACTGGCCCGCCTGCGTGCTCAGACCGAGGCCGAGAACGCCGAGGCCGACCAGGCCGGTCCGCTGGCCAATGCCCGCGCCCAGAAGGACGTCGGCATCGCCACCGAGCAGGCCGAGGCCGCCCGTGTCGAGGCCCGGATCGAGGTCGAGCAGCGACGCAGCGAACAGGCCGCCGCCGCACTGCAGGCCGACGTCATCGCACCGGCCGAAGCCCAGCGGCAGGCCGACATCGCCCGCGCCGAAGGCGAGCGGCGCTCGGCGATCCTGGCCGCCGAGGCCAAGGCGGAGGCAGCCCGCCAGGCAGGCCAGGCCGAGGCCGACGCGCGCAAGGCGGCCGCCGATGCGCTGCGCGTCGAGCGCCAGGCCGAGGCAGACGGCATGAAGGCCAAGTTGGTCGCCGAGGCGGCCGGTAAGACGGAGATCGCGGTCGCACTGAACAGTTACTCCCCCGAGGCCGCACACCTGCTGATGCTGCCCGACGTGCTCGCCTCGATGGTCAAGGCCACCGAGGCCGCCGCGATGCCGCTGGCGGAGATCGAGCGGCTGTCCATCATCGGCGGTGCGTCCGACGCCCAGGATGCCGTCGGCGGCCTGCTCGGTGTCGGACCGCTCGCGGTGGCCAGGATCGTCGAGGCCCTGAAGGCCTCCGGCGTCGACCTGGCGGAGATGCTGAACCGCTCGCCGCAACCGCAGTACGTCGCGGACCCGAACCTGGATCCAGCGGACCCGTCATGACCGACGCGACAGCCACCGACATCGTCGTCGGCGTGGATGATTCGCCGCAATCCCATCCGGCCCTGCGGTGGGCCGCCGCCGAGGCGGCGCTGCGCGACAGCCCGCTGGTGATCGTGTACGCCGCCGCGCCCGGCGCGGGCACCTGGTCAGCCGTCCCGGCGCCCGCCGGGCTGCTGAACTGGCAGCAGCAGACCGGACTGCGGATCCTCCGGGACGCCGAGCAGATCGCGACCGACATCGTCGCGGGGCGGGTCCGGGTCTCCACCGAATTCGTCGTCGAGGCGCCCACCCCGACCCTGGTCGAGAGGTCCCGACGAGCGCAGCTGGTCGTCGTGGGCAGCCGTGGCCGCGGGGCCGTCGCGCGCGCCGTGCTCGGATCGGTGGCGACCGGGTTGGTGCACCGTGCCCACTGTCCGGTAGCCGTGGTGCACGACGAGAACACGACCGAGCCGGCACCCGATGCCCCCGTCGTGGTGGGGGCCGACGGGTCAGCCGCCGCCGAACCGGCGATCGAGATCGCCTTCGGCGAGGCTGCCCGGCGGGGGGTGGAGCTCGTCGCCGTGCGCGCGTGGTGGTCACCCGGCGCGTTCGAGCTGCCCGGGATCGACTGGGACGAGGTGCGTCCCGACGTCGAACGTGAGCTGGCCGGGCAACTGGCCGGATGGCAGCAGCGCTACCCGGAGGTGCCGGTGCGCGCCGTGGTGGTGCTCGATCAGCCCGCGCGTCGACTGATCGAGCACTCCGAATCCGCACAGCTGCTGGTTGTCGGCAGCCACGGCTACGGAGCCGTCGCGAGCGTGCTGCTGGGCTCGGTCAGCTCCGCGGTGATCCAGGCCGCCCGGGTGCCTGTCATCGTCGCCCGGCACTGACCGTCGCCACGGCCGATACCCGCTGGACAATGCGCGCATAATTGTTTGCGATGACTGGCCCTGCCGCTGTTGCCCGTAAACCCGTGATCCTCACCGTCGACGACGACCCCGCGGTCTCTCGTGCGGTCGCTCGCGATCTGCGCCGCCACTACGGCGAGAAGTACCGCATCGTGCGCGCCGAGTCCGGCCCCGACGCCCTGGAGACGCTCAACGAACTGAAGCTGCGCGGTGAGACGGTCGCGGTGTTCGTCGCCGACTACCGGATGCCGCAGATGAGCGGCATCGAGTTCCTCGAAGCGGCGATGGACATCTTCCCGATGGCCCGCCGGGTGCTGCTCACCGCCTACGCCGACACCCATGCCGCCATCGACGCGATCAACGTCGTCGACCTCGACCACTACCTGCTCAAGCCGTGGGATCCGCCGGAGGAGAAGCTCTACCCGGTGATCGACGGGCTGATCGATGCGTGGCGGGCAACCGGTGAGCGCGCGATCCCGCACACCAAGGTCATCGGCCACCCGTGGAATGCGCGGTCCTCGGAGGTGCGCGAGTTCCTGGCCCGAAATCGGTTGTACTACACCTGGTTCCGCGCCGACGAGCCGAAGGGCAGGCAGCTGCTGGACGCGGCCGGGCTCGACGAGATGACGCTTCCGGTGGTGATCACCGAGCAGGGCGAGACGCTGGTGGCCCCCACCGACGCGGAGCTCGCGGCGACGCTGGGGCTGACCACCACCCCGGCGGACGATTTCTACGATCTGGTGGTCATCGGCGGCGGCCCGGCCGGCCTGGCAGCGGCGGTCTACGGCGCATCCGAGGGCCTCAAGACGGTCCTGATCGAGCGCACCGCGACCGGCGGTCAAGCCGGCCAGAGCTCCCGCATCGAGAACTACCTCGGGTTCCCGGACGGCCTGTCCGGGTCTCAGCTCGCCGAGCGGGCCCGCAGGCAGGCCGAGAAGTTCGAAGCCGAGTTGATCACCGCGGCCGAGGTCACCGCGCTGGAGATCGACGGCGTCGCCCGCACGGTGCACCTGTCCGACGGCAGGTCGATCGGCGCCCGCGCGGTGATCCTGGCCATGGGTGTGGAATACCGGCAATTGGCCGCGGAGGGCTGCGAGAGTCTCACCGGCGCCGGCGTCTACTACGGCGCGGCCACCACGGTGGCCGCCGAATGTGAGGACGACGAGGTCTACGTCATCGGCGGGGCCAACTCGGCCGGTCAGGCCGCGATGTTCCTGGCCCGGACCGCGAAGTCGGTGACGATCGTCTGCAGGCGGACTCTCGAGGACTCGATGTCGCACTACCTGATCCAGCAGATCAGGGCGCAGGACAACATCACGGAGAAGCCGCACACCGTCGTGCACGCGGCCAAGGGCGACGGTCACCTCGAGCGCATCTGCCTGGAGAACACCGAGACCGGGGCACGGGAGGATTTCACCTGCGGCCGGATGTTCATCTTCATCGGCGCCGAACCCCGCACCGAGTGGCTCGACGGTGTGGTGGTGCGCGACGACCACGGCTTCATCCTGTCCGGCCCGGATCTGCGCGACGTCAGCGGCTGGACCCTGGAGCGGCCGCCACACCACCTCGAATCAAGCGTGCCCGGGGTCTTCGTCGCCGGGGATGTGCGCGCCGAGTCGGCCAAACGGGTCGCCGCCGCCGTCGGCGAAGGGTCGATGGCCGTCATGCTGGTACACCGCTACCTCGCCGAGACATAACCCCATGCCCGAGTGCGACACCACCGAACTGCGCTCGCTGTTCCTGTTCGAGTCGCTGGAGCAGGCACAGCTGGACCGGTTGTGCCGCGGCGGCCGGATCGCCACGTTCGACCCCGCGATGCTGTTCACCGAAGGTGAACTGGCGACGTGTTTCTACGTCCTGCTCGACGGCGAGATCGCGTTGACCAAGCGTTCCGGCGGCGTCGACATCGAGACGATCCGGACCACGCAGCGCGGCGCCTATTTCGGCGCCTGGTCGGCCTTCCTCGACGACGAGCAGACCTACGAGACGTCGGCACGGGCGACGGCACCGTCCCGCCTGTTCATCATCGACGCGGCAAGCCTCGGGGATTTCCTGCGCTCGGAGTTCCCGATGGCGTGCCACTTCCTGGTCGGCGCGACGCTGGGCAGGTTCAGTCAGAACCGGATCGTGGGTCCCCATGACCGGCTGATCCAGCTCTCCCAGCTCACCGCGGGCCTCACCCACGAGCTCAACAACCCGGCAGCCGCCGCGGCCAGGGCCACCTCCGAGCTGCGCACCAGGGTCGCCGGGCTGCGCAACAAACTCGCGCTGCTGGCCGACGGCTCGATGAGCCTGGACTCGATGCAGGCGCTGGTGGACATCAGCAACACGGCCGCAGAGGGACTGACCGAGGGACCCGGCCTGGGCCCGCTGCAGAAATCCGATCGCGAAGAGGTCATCGGCGAGTGGCTCGACGCGCGCGGTGTCGCCGACGCGTGGGACATCGCCCCGGTGTTCGCCGAAGGCGCCCTCGACACCGATTGGCTGGATCGGGTGGCCGCGGCGATGACGGACACCGGCGGCTCGCTCGATCACGCCGTGCGCTGGCTGAGCTACACCGTCGAGACCGAGCTGCTGATGAACGAGATCACCGGGGCCACCGCGCGGGTGTCGGCTCTGGTGTTGCAGGCCAAGCAGTACTCCCAGCTCGACCGGGCCCCCTACGACATCGCCGACCTGCGCACCCTGCTGACCGACACCTTGGCGATGCTGTCCCACAAGCTCGGGCCGCAGATCACCGTCGTCGAGGACTTCGACGACACGGTGCCCGCGATCCCCTGCTGGCCCGCCGAGCTGAACCAGGTCTGGACCAACCTCATCGACAACGCGGTCACGGCGATGCGATCGAGGGGCACCTTGACGGTGCGTACCTGCCGCCAGGGTGACTGCGCACGCGTCGAGGTGTGTGATGACGGGCCGGGTGTGCCTGAGCAGCTCAAGGCCCGCGTCTTCGACCCGTTCTTCACCACCAAACCGATCGGCGAGGGCACCGGACTCGGGCTCGACTTCGCCGCCCGCACCGTCGACAAGCACGGCGGAAGCCTCTGGGTGGAATCCTCACCCGGTGATACGCGTTTCATCTCGTTACTGCCGTTGGAAGCGCCAGAAGCCAGAACCTGATGCTGGAAGGATCCCCATGGGCGAGAAGTGCCTGCCCGACGAGTTGCGCACGCTGTTCCTCTTCGAGGCGCTGAGCGACGAGCAACTGCAGAAGTTGTGCGAAAACGGCCACATCGCCACCTTCGACACCGGCCCGATCCACATCGAGGGTGAGCCGGCGACCTGCTTCTACGTGCTCATCGACGGCGAGCTCGTGATGTCGAAACGCTCGGGCGGCGTCGACATCGAAACCAATCGGACATCGCAGCGCGGGGTGTACTGCGGGGCCTGGTCGGCCTACATCCCCGGCGAGGAGCACGTGTACCAGGCGTCGGTCCGGGTGACCCGCCCTTCGCGGTTCTTCGTGCTGGACGCGAACGCCTTCGCCGAGTTCATGCAGAAGGAGTTCCCGATGGCGGTACACCTGCTGGAGGGACACATGGTCGGTGGCCTGCGGCAGCGACAGATCCTCGACCAGCGCGAGAAGCTGCTGGCCCTGGGCCAGCTGTCGGCGGGGCTGACCCATCAGCTCAACAACCCGGCGGGAGCCACCGCCCGCGCGGTCGCCGACCTGCGTGAGGGTGTGGGCAAGATGCGCCACAAGCTCGCGATGCTGGCCGATGGAAAATTCACCCCGGCGGCGCTGAAGGTGCTGGTCAGCATTCAGGACGAGGTCGCCGAGCAGGTGTCCAAGTCGAAATCCCACGAGCTGTCCTCGATGGAAACCTCGGACCGGGAGGACCAGATAGGCGACTGGCTCGAGAACCACGGCATCGGCGCGGCGTGGGACTACGCACCGACCTTCGTGGAGGCCGGACTCGACGTCGACTGGCTGGAGCGGGTGGAGGCCTCCATCGCCGACGTGGACTGTTCCGCGACGCTGCCCGGGGCGATCGGCTGGCTGAAGTACACCATCGACAACGAGCTGCTGATGAATCAGATCGCCGAGGCGAGCAAACGGATCTCCGCGCTGCTCGCCGCCGCCAAGCAGTACTCGCAGATGGACCGTGCGGAGTACCAGAGCGCCGACGTCCACGAACTGCTGTACGCCACACTGATGATGTTCGGCGACAAGATCGGCAAGGAAAAGCCCATCCGGCTGGCCAAGGAATGGGACAAGTCGCTGCCCGAATTGCAGTGTTATCCAGGCGATCTCAACCAGGTGTGGACGAACATCATCGACAACGCGATCCAGGCGATGAACGGCCAGGGCACGCTGACGATCCGCACCATGCGGGAGAACGAGGACATGGTTCGGATCGAGATTTGTGATGACGGTCCCGGCATCCCCGAGGAGAACGTCGACCGGATCTTCAGACCTTTCTTCACCACCAAGCCGTTCGGTGAGGGCACCGGCCTGGGTCTGGACCTGGCCTGGCGCATCGTGATCGAAAAGCACCACGGCAACCTGTCGGTGGAATCTCGGCCCGGGGACACCCGGTTCATCGTGTGCCTCCCGCTGCAGGCGCCCGCGCCCGAACCCATGGCCACCGAGGCGGCGGTCGGTGCCTGACCTCGGCCGCTTCGGCGTATTCGCGCACTACGCCCAGTGGCAGCAACTGAGTCCGGAACAGCTCCGCGACATCGAGGCGCTGGGTTACGGCGCCATCTGGGCAGGCGGTTCACCGGCGGCTGAGCTGCCGTGGGTGGAAACCCTGCTCGGGGCGACCGACACGCTGCAGGTCGCGACCGGCATCGTCAACATCTGGACGGCGGAGGCAGGCCCGGTCGCGGAATCCTTCCATCGCATCGACGAGGCCTACCCGGGCCGATTCCTGCTCGGCATCGGCGTCGGCCATCCCGAGGCGCACACCGAGTACAAGAAGCCCTACGACGCGCTGACCGAGTACCTCGACGAACTCGACGGGCACGGCGTTCCGCAGGATCGACGCGTCGTGGCCGCGCTGGGTCCACGGGTGCTGCGCCTGTCGGCGCGCCGCAGCGCGGGCGCGCATCCGTATCTGACCACGCCCGAACACACCGCACACGCCCGCGAGCTGATCGGCCCGGAGGCATTCCTGGCGCCGGAACACAAGGTGGTGCTCTCAACAGATTCCGAGAAGGCTCGCGCCGTCGGGCGCAAGGCCCTGGACGTCTACCTGAATCTGACCAACTACCTGAACAGCTGGAAGAGGCTGGGTTTCAGCGACGAGGATGTGGCGAGACCCGGCAGCGACCGGCTCGTCGACGCCCTCGTCGCCCACGGCTCCGCCGACGAGATCGCGGTCCGACTGATCGAACACCTCGAGGCCGGCGCAGACCACGTGCCCGTCCAGGTTCTGACGTCACCTGACAAGCTGGTACCCGCGCTCGCCGAACTGGCCGGGCCATTGGGACTGACTGAAGGGGGCACCGCATGACCGAAACAGAAGGCGTATCGCTCAAGCCGGCCCTGGGCCGCTACGGGGTGTGGACCGGCGCGCCCGTCACACCCGAACAGGCCGTCGAGATCGAGAAGCTGGGCTACGGAGCGGTGTGGGTGGGCGCCTCTCCCGCCGCCGACCTGGCCTTCGTCGAGCCGATCCTGGAGAAGACACAGAACCTGCAGGTGGCCACCGGGATCGTGAACATCTGGACGGCCGAGGCCAAAGAGGTCGCAGAGTCGTATCACCGCATCGAAAAGGCATTCCCCGGCAGGTTCCTGCTCGGCGTCGGCGTCGGACATCCCGAACACACCCAGGAATACACCAAGCCCTACACGGCGCTGGTCGACTACCTCGACGCGCTGGATTCGGCCAAGGTGCCGACCAGCCGGATGGTCATCGCCGCACTCGGGCCGAAGGTCCTCCAGCTCGCCGCCCAGCGCAGCGCGGGCGCGCACCCGTACCTGACCACACCGGCGCATACCGGTCGGTCTCACGAATTGCTGGGCCCGACAGTGTTTCTGGCCCCTGAACACAAGGTCGTCCTGACCGACGACGCCGACAAGGCCCGGGAGATCGGTCGCGAGACCGTCGACTTCTACCTCGGTCTGTCGAACTATGTGAACAACTGGAAGCGGCTCGGTTTCACCGACGAGGATCTGACCAGCCCCGGCACCGACCGGTTCATCGACGCGGTCGTCGCCTACGGCTCTCCCGATCAGATCGCCGCCCGACTGTCCGAACACCATGCGGCCGGCGCCGACCACGTCGCAATCCAGGTGCTCGGCGGGCCCGACGAACTGCTGTCGACGCTCGAGGAGTTGTCAGGACCGCTGGGTTTGACTCGCTAGGGTCTGAGCATGCGGTTGCTGGTCACCGGCGGCGCCGGATTCATCGGCGCGAACTTCGTGCACCGCTCGGTTCGTGACCATCCCGAGGTCGCGGTGACCGTTCTCGACTCCATGACCTACGCGGGAAGCCGTGAGTCGCTGGCGGCGGTCGACGGTGAGATCCGGTTGGTGCAGGGTGATATCACCGATGCGCCGCTGGTGGGCAAGCTCGTCGCCGAGTCCGATGCGGTGGTGCACTTCGCCGCGGAGACCCACGTCGACAACGCACTGGCCGATCCCGAGCCGTTCGTGCGGTCGAATGTCCTCGGTACGTTCTCGGTACTGGAAGCGGTGCGCCACAGAGGTTCTGAGGCGGGCATCCGGTTGCACCATGTGTCCACCGACGAGGTGTACGGCGATCTGACGCTCGACGATCCGCGACGATTCACCGAGTCGACTGCGTACAACCCGTCCAGCCCGTACTCGTCGACCAAGGCGGCGGCCGACATGCTGGTCCGGGCGTGGGTGCGCTCCTACGGGGTGGCGGCGACGATCTCGAACTGCTCCAACAACTACGGCCCCTACCAGCATGTCGAGAAGTTCATTCCGCGCCAGATCACCAATGTGCTGACCGGCCGGCGCCCCAAGCTGTACGGCAGCGGTGCCAATGTGCGCGACTGGATCCATGTCGACGACCACAACAGTGCGGTGTGGCGGATCCTCGCAGACGGCGAGATCGGGCGCACGTATCTGATCGGAGCCGACGGCGAACACGACAATCTGTCCGTGATGCGCACGATCCTGACGCTGATGGACCGACCCACCGACGAGTTCGACCACGTCACCGACCGGGTGGGCCACGATCTGCGGTACGCGATCGATCCGTCACCGCTGCGTGACGAGCTGGGCTGGAAGCCGGCGCACACCGACTTCGAGGCCGGCCTGCGCGACACCATCACCTGGTACCGCGACAACGAAGCGTGGTGGGGTCCCATGAAGGCCGCCGTCGAGCAGACGTATGCGGAGCGGGCCCGGTGAACGTTCGCGAACTGGCCGTCCCGGGCGCCTGGGAGGTGACACCCGTCGTGCACACCGACACGCGCGGTGCCTTCTTCGAATGGTTCACCGACCCGGGGTTCACCGCGTTCGCGGGGCACCGGTTCGACCTTCGGCAGGCCAACTGCTCGGTGTCGCAGGCCGGGGTGCTGCGGGGGCTGCATTTTGCCGATGTGCCGCCGGGCCAGGCCAAGTACGTGACGTGCGTGCGGGGGGCGGTATTCGATGTGGCGGTCGACCTGCGTGTCGGGTCACCGACGTTCGGCCGCTGGGATGCGGTGACGCTCGACGACAGCTCGCGCCGGTCGGTCTACCTGAGCGAAGGTCTCGGGCACGCGTTCCTGGCACTCGAAGACGATTCGACGGTGATGTACCTGTGCTCGACGGGATACGACCCGGCCCGGGAGCACACCGTCAACCCGCTGGACCCCGCACTCGACATCGCCTGGCCACTGGCCGACAGCGACCTCATCCTGTCCGAACGTGACCGCGCAGCACCAACTTTCGCGCAGGCACTGGCCGACGGACTGCTGCCGACATGGTCGCCCTTGCCAAGGCCCTGACGACATTACTAGGATATGCAAGTATCTAGTGTCGCGAGAGGACTTACCCCATGACCACAACGGCGAACGCCCGGATCCCCCACTTCATCGACGGCAAGCGCACCGAGCTGCAATCCAGCCGGACCGCTGATGTGATGAACCCCAGCACCGGCGAAGTCCAGTCGCAGGTCGTCCTGGCCAGCGCGGCCGACGTCGACACCGCGGTCGCGACCGCGGTGAAGGCGCAGCAGGAGTGGGCCGCGTGGAACCCGCAGCGCCGCGCCCGGGTGATGATGAAGTTCATCGACCTGGTCAACCAGAACGTCGACGAACTGGCCGAACTCCTCAGCGTGGAGCACGGCAAAACCGTCCCGGACTCCAAGGGCGACATCCAGCGCGGCATCGAGGTCATCGAGTTCGCGATCGGCATCCCGCACCTGCTCAAGGGTGAGTTCACCGAAGGCGCCGGCGGCGGCATCGACGTCTACTCGATCCGCCAGCCGCTCGGCGTCGTCGCCGGCATCACGCCGTTCAACTTCCCGGCCATGATCCCGCTGTGGAAGGCCGGCCCGGCCCTGGCGTGCGGAAACGCCTTCATCCTCAAGCCATCCGAGCGCGACCCCTCGGTCCCGCTGCGGCTGGCCGAACTCTTCCTCGAAGCCGGACTGCCCGCCGGGGTCTTCCAGGTCGTCCACGGCGACAAGGAAGCCGTCGACGCGATCCTGACCCACCCCGACATCCAGGCCGTCGGGTTCGTCGGATCCTCCGACATCGCGCAGTACATCTACTCCACCGCCGCCGCCCACGGGAAACGCTCCCAGTGCTTCGGCGGGGCGAAGAACCACATGATCGTGATGCCCGACGCCGACCTCGACCAGGCCGTCGACGCCCTCATCGGCGCCGGCTACGGCAGCGCCGGCGAGCGCTGCATGGCGATCAGCGTCGCGGTCCCGGTCGGCGAAGAAACGGCCAACCGGCTGCGCGCCAGGCTCGTCGAGCGGGTCAACCAGCTCCGGGTCGGCCACAGCCTGGACCCGAAAGCCGACTACGGGCCGCTGGTCACCGAGGCTGCGCTGCACCGGGTCCGCGACTACATCGGCCAGGGCGTCGACGCCGGCGCCGAACTCGTCGTCGACGGTCGTGAGCGTGCCACCGATGAACTGACCTTCGACGACCACGACCTTTCGAAGGGCTACTTCATCGGACCCACTCTGTTCGACCATGTCACCACCGACATGTCGATCTACACCGACGAGATCTTCGGCCCGGTGCTGTGCATCGTGCGCGCCGAGGACTACGAAGCCGCTCTGGCACTGCCGTCCCAGCACGAGTACGGCAACGGCGTGGCGATCTTCACCCGCGACGGCGACGCCGCCCGCGACTTCGTCTCCCGCGTCCAGGTCGGCATGGTGGGCGTCAACGTGCCGATCCCGGTTCCGGTGGCCTACCACACCTTCGGCGGCTGGAAGCGGTCCGGATTCGGCGACCTCAACCAGCACGGTCCCGCGTCGATCCAGTTCTACACCAAGGTCAAGACCGTCACCGAACGCTGGCCCTCAGGCATCAAGGATGGGGCCGAGTTCTCCATCCCCACCATGAAGTAGCGCCGGATGTCCTTGTTCGAGATGGACGGTGACGAACGTGTCATCGTCGAGACCGCGGCGGCGTTCGCCACCAAACGCCTTGCGCCCCATGCCCTGGACTGGGACGCGGACAAACACTTCCCCGTCGAAGTGCTGCGTGAGTCCGCAGAACTCGGGATCGCGGCGATCTACTGCTCCGAAGAGGTCGGTGGCAGCGGACTGCGGCGCCTGGACGCCGTGCGGATCTTCGAGGAACTCGCCGCGGCCGATCCGACCATCGCGTCGTTCATCTCGATCCACAACATGTGCGCCTGGATGATCGACAGCTACGGCACCCCGGAACAGCGCAAGACATGGATGCCACGGCTGGCCACGATGGAGTCCATCGCCAGCTACTGCCTGACCGAACCGGGAGCGGGTTCGGACGCGTCCGCACTACGGACCCGCGCCGTGCGGGACGGGACGGACTGGGTGCTCGACGGGGTCAAACAGTTCATCTCGGGCGCGGGGGTCTCCGACGTGTACGTGGTGATGGCCCGCACCGGCGGAGAAGGCCCCCGCGGGATATCGGCGTTTGTGGTCGAAAAGGGCACGCCGGGGCTGAGTTTCGGGGTCAACGAGGCCAAGATGGGGTGGAACGCCCAACCGACCGCCCAGGTGGTCTTCGACAAGGTCCGAGTGCCCGCCGACGCGATGCTCGGCGGCGCCGAGGGCGAAGGCACCGGGTTCGGCATCGCGATGAACGGGCTCAACGGCGGTCGCGTCAACATCGCCGCCTGCTCCCTCGGCGGCGCCAGGACGGCCTACAGGAAAGCTGCGGAGTACCTGCGCGACCGGGAGGCGTTCGGCGGCGCACTGCTCGACGAGCCGACCATCCGCTTCACCCTCGCCGACATGGCCACCTCACTGGAGACATCTCGAATCCTGCTGTGGCGGGCCGCCTCTGCGCTCGACGCAGGCGACGCCGACAAAGTCGAACTCTGCGCGATGGCCAAGCGCTACGTCACCGACGCCTGCTACGACGTCGCCGACCAGGCCCTCCAGTTGCACGGCGGCTACGGCTACCTCAAGGAGTACGGCCTCGAGAAGATCGTCCGGGATCTGCGGGTGCACCGAATCCTGGAGGGCACCAACGAAATCATGCGCGTGGTGATCGGACGGGCCGCAGCGGCCCGGGCCCGCGCGTCCTGACGGGAGAGATACATGACCACAATCGCGTTCCTGGGCCTGGGAAACATGGGCGGGCCGATGGCCGCCAACCTTGTCTCGGCCGGACACTCCGTGCACGGGTTCGATCCGGTGGCCGCACTCAAGGAGACGGCAACCAGCAAGGGCGCCAAGGTGTTCGACACCGGCGCCGAAGCGGTGGCCGACGCCGACGTGGTCATCACTTCGCTGCCCAACGGTGCGGTGGTCAAAGCCTGTTACGCCGAGATCCTGCCCGCCGTCAAGAAGGGCGCCCTGCTGATCGACACGTCGACGATCTCGGTCGACGACGCCCGCGAGATCCACCAACAGGCGGTCGCCGCCGGACTGGCCCAACTCGACGCCCCGGTGTCGGGCGGCATCAAGGGCGCCACGGCCGGCACCCTGGCCTTCATGGTCGGCGGCGAGGACAGCGACGTCGAACGTGCCCGACCCGTACTGGAACCGATGGCGGGCAAGGTCATTCACTGCGGCGCATCCGGAGCCGGACAGGCGGCCAAGCTGTGCAACAACATGGTGTTGGCGGTGCAGCAGATCGCGATCGGCGAAGCCTTCGTGCTGGCCGAGAAGCTCGGCCTGCCCGCCCAGTCGCTGTTCGACGTGATCACCGGTGCCACCGGCAACTGCTGGGCGGTACACACGAATTGTCCGGTGCCGGGACCTGTTCCGGCGTCACCGGCCAACAACGACTTCAAGCCCGGGTTCGCGACGGCGTTGATGAACAAGGATCTCGGGTTGGCGATGGCCGCCGTGGACTCGACAGGGTCGTCCGCCCCACTGGGCACCCATGCCGCCGAGATCTACGCGGAGTTCGCCGCCGACCACTCCGACAAGGATTTCAGCGCGATCATCACCATGCTCCGCGGCTAGGGAACGTTCAGACTGCAACCACGGCGGGTCTCTTTCAGAGTTCCTCGCCGTGAGCGCAGCGTCAACGTACGGGTTAAGCAGCCGACGGCCTGCTGGTCTCCAACCACTTGTCGTGCACCCGCTGGCAATCCGCGACCCGTAACGGCGCCCCGTGAGTGTCGTCGTCGTCGACCAGGACCGATGCGAGTCCGGCGGCGGTGGCGAGTCGCTGATTCGCCGGCGACCCCGCGAACGCGAGCGAATCCTGTGCCGGGGCGCCCAGATCGGCCAGCGCCGCCTGGTACAGGTTCGTCCCGGGCGTCGCGGCCACATCGGAGGCGGTGACGACCGTGTTCACGATGCCCTCCCCGACCAGTTGCCGGACCAGCGGTTCGACCCACTCGTGCCTGCCGCTGCTGACGACGCCGATCCCGATACCCGCACCGAAGGCCTCGGTGATGAGGTCGACCAGGCCGGGGCGCGGCGTGATGTCGGCGTCGAGAATCGTCTCGTCGAGGATCATCGCCTTCGCCGCGCAGATCTCGTCGACCAGTAGTTCGGCAAGCACGTCGCACTCCGAACTGACACCGCGCTTACGCAGTTCGGCGGCGACCCGCCGACGTTCGTCACGCAGCGCCTGCAGTTGCCGGTAGCGCGTCGGCGTCCACTCGATGTCCAGGCCGAGTTCGGCGAACGCGGCGTTGAACGCGAGGCGGTGGCCCGAGGACTCGATGTCGGCGAGCGCGTCGAGGTCGAAGATCACTGCGCCCAGCGTCTTCAGAGGCTGGGCCTGGGCATCGATGGGCCGGGGCCAATCCCACCAGAATCGGCCGGCACGCCATGTGGTCTCTCGTGTGGGCTGCACACGATCATGGTGTCCCAGGTCACACTTGCGGCGCCTCCCCCACTTGGGGGATTCCTCGCGCCAAGTTGGACGGGTCGGGTGTCCACCGGCCCTAAGGTGGGGCAATGGCCCAACCGGTGCGCATCGTCCTGGTTGATGACCACGAGATGGTCATCGAGGGACTCAAGGCGATGCTCGCCGCCTTCGACAGCAGGGTCACGGTCGTCGGCCAGGCCGTCGGGCCGGACCACGTGCTCAGCGTGGTCGGCGATCTGGACCCCGACATCGTGCTGTGTGATGTGCGGATGCAGGGGTCCAGCGGCCTGGACGTGTGCCAGCAGCTGCGGGCCCGCGACCCCGACCGCAAGGTCGTGATGCTCTCGGTCTACGACGACGAGCAGTACCTGTTCCAGGCCTTCCGCGTCGGCGCCGCGGGATACCTGCTCAAGAGCATCAGCAGCGAGGAGCTGGTCCGCCAGCTGGAGTTCGTGCACAGCGGCGAGACCGCGATCGACCCGCGGATGGCGGCCAGGGCGGTGGACACCGCGGCGCGACTGCAGCGCGACGAGTTCTGGCCCGGGGTCCGTCAGGGCCTCACCCAGCGGGAGAGCGAGATCCTGTCGTTCGTGGTCAACGGTCTGTCGAACCGCGCCATCGCCGCCAAGCTGGTGATCGGCGACGAGACGGTCAAGACGCACCTGAGCTCGATCTACCGCAAGCTCGGTGTCAGCGACCGCACCGGCGCGGTGGCGACCGCGTTGCGCGAGGGCATCTACCAGTGAGCACCTCGTCGCGGCCGTTGCTGGCAGCCGACCGTGAGCTCGCCCTGCTGCGCGAGCTCATCCGGGCCGCCTCCAGCGGTCCCGGCGTGGAACCGCTGGCCGCCGCCGCGGCTCGGATCATCACCGCAGCCACCGACAGCGACGTGTGCTTCGTCCACGTGCTCGACGACACCGAGCGATCGTTGACGCTGGCCGGTGCCACGCCACCGTTCGACTCCGAGGTCGGCAAGATCAGGCTGCCGCTGGGGCAGGGGATTTCCGGCTGGGTGGCCAGCCATCACGAACCCGTGGTGATCAGCAACGACAAGGAGTCCGACCCGCGGTATCTGCCGTTCGAGTCGCTGCGCGGCCGGGACTTCACGTCGATGGTGTCGGTGCCGATGGAGACCGACCCCGGTGGCCTGGTCGGGGTGCTCAACGTGCACACGGTGGCCCAGCGCGAATTCGACGATCGCGACGTGGAGCTACTGCTCGTCATCGGCCGGCTGATCGCCGGGGCGATGCACCAGGCACGGCTGCACCGCCAGCTGGTGGCCCGCGAGCGCGCCCACGAGAACTTCGTCGAGCAGGTCATCGACGCCCAGGAGCTCGAGCGGCGGCGGCTGGCGGGCGACATCCACGACGGCATCTCGCAGCGGTTGGTGACGCTGGCCTACCGTCTGGACGCGGCCGCCCAGGCGGTCGACAATCGTGTCGCGCTCATCGAGCAGCTCGACCGGGCGCGCGAACTCGCCCAGCTGACGCTGGGGGAAGCCCGCGCCGCCATCAGCGGTCTGCGGCCGCCGGTGCTCGACGATCTCGGGTTGTCCGGCGGGCTCGCGAGCCTGGCGCGATCGATCCCCCAGGTCCGGATCGACACAGATCTCGACGATGTCCGGCTGCCCGATCACATCGAGCTGGCGCTGTACCGGATTGCGCAGGAGTGTCTGCAGAACGTCGTCAAACACGCCGGGGCGTCCCGGGCGAAGCTGACGTTCGCCGTCGATCGTGGTGATCACGCAGAGACCGCCCGGCTCGAAATCGTCGACGACGGAATCGGTTTCGACACCCTGGAACATCCCCTGGGCAGCGACGAGATGGGCGGCTACGGCCTGTTGTCGATGGCCGAGCGGGCCGAGATCGTCGGCGGCAGGCTCAACATCCGGTCCCGTCCGGGCACCGGCACCGCGGTGACTGCGACGATCCCGGTGCCCTCGGCCACCCGCTAGAAGTCGCCTGCGCTGCGGCGCAGGGTCCGGATCGACTCGGCAAGCGTGCGGGAGTCGTCGTCAGGCATGCCGATGTCGGCGAAGACATCGCCGTTCAACGTCGCCGTCGCATCCTCGACCGTCGAACGGCCCAGCTCGGTGATCTGAACCAGAGTGGTGCGGCCGTCCGTCGGATGCGGCAGTCGCTCGACCAGGCCATCGGATTCCAGCCGTCTGATCGCGTGCGTGACGCTGGTGACATGCACCTGCAGGCGGTCGGAGGCTTTGGTGATGGGCAGCGCGCCGGTGCGGCTGAACGCCAGCAGCCGCAGCAGCTCGTAGCGGGAGAAGCTCAGGCCGTAGGGGCGCAACGCGGTCTCGACGCGGGCGAGCAGGATCTGGTGTGCACGCATCACCGAGGTCACCGCGACCATGCCGTCGGCCACCTCACCCCAGCCGGAGCGTTCCCAGTTGGCGCGCGCCTCCGCGATCGGGTCGCGCTTCGCCGACGGCTGATCCGGGGCCACGCCTCACCCGGCGGTCAGGATCCGGGGTCCGTCGTCGGTGACGGCGACGGTGTGCTCCCAGTGTGCGGCGCGCGATCCGTCGGCGGTCACGACCGTCCACTCGTCGGAGAGCACGACGGTCTTGGTCGTCCCGAGCGTGAGCATCGGCTCGATCGCCAGTACCGAACCCGCGGCCAGGTAGGGTCCGCGACCGGGTGCGCCCTCGTTGGGCAGGAACGGATCCATGTGCATCTCCCGGCCGATGCCGTGCCCTCCGTAGCCCGAGACGATGCCGAACTTGCGGTCGTAGCGCTTCTCGGCGGCGCGGGTGCCGAGTTCGATGGCGTGGGAGATGTCGGTCAGCCGGTTACCGGGAACCATGGCGGCGATACCGGCCTCCATCGACTCCTTGGTGGCGGCCGAGAGCGCCTCGTCGACGGGGATGACATCCCCGACCCCGAAGGTGACCGCCGAGTCGCCGTGCCAGCCGTCGAGGATGGCTCCGCAGTCGATCGAGACCAGGTCACCGGCGGCGAGTTTCTCCGACGCCGACGGGATGCCGTGCACCACGCGGTCGTTGACCGACGAGCAGATGCTGCCGGGGAACCCGTGATAGCCGAGGAACGACGGGATGGCTCCTGCGCCGCGGATGACCGCCTCGGCGACAGCGTCGAGTTCGAGCGTGGACACGCCGGGGGCGGCAGCCTGGCGCACCGCGGAGAGCGCGGCGGCGACCAGCGCGCCGGCGGCGGCCATCGCGTCGAGTTCACCGGCGCTGCGCTGGGCGACGACCTTGCGGCCGCGGAGGCCGGGCAGAGAGACCATGGGTACTAGCGGCCGAGCGCCTTCAGCGCGCGGGTGAAGACCTCGTCGAGTTCACCGACGGCGTCGACGGTGACCAGGGTGTCGCTGTAGTAGTCCAGCAGCGGGGCTGTTTCGTCGCGGTACACCTTGAAGCGGTTGCGGATGACGTCCTCGGTGTCATCGGCGCGGCCGCGGCCCTTGAGCCGGGACACCAGCTCCTCTTCGGGGACCCGGAACTCCAGCACGGCGTCGAGGGCGAGGTTGCGCTTCTCGAGCATCTCGTCGAGCGCCTTGGCCTGCTCGACCGAGCGCGGGAAACCGTCGAGGATGAAACCGCCGGCCGCATCCTCGTGATCGAGCCGGTCGTCGACCAGAGCGTTGGTGAGCGTGGCCGGAACCAGGTCACCGGCGTCGAGGTACTTCTTGGCTTCGAGCCCGAGCTCGGTGCCGTTGCTGATGTTGAAGCGGAACAGGTCACCGGTGGAGATCTGCGGGACCCCGAGCTTGTCCGCCAGCTTCTGGGCCTGCGTTCCCTTGCCCGCCCCGGGCGGCCCCAACAGCACGATTCTCACTTGAGGAACCCTTCGTAGTTGCGCTGCATGAGCTGGCTTTCGATCTGTTTGACGGTGTCGAGTCCGACGCCGACGGCGATCAGCACAGCGGTGCCGCCGAACGGCAGGTTCTGCACGGCGCCGGTGTTGCCGATCTCGAGGAACAGGTTTGGTAGAACCGCGATCGTACCCAGGTAGATCGAGCCGGGCAGGGTGATCCTGGACAACACGAACCGCAGGTAGTCGGCGGTCGGCTTACCCGGGCGGATGCCCGGGATGAAGCCGCCGTACTTCTTCATCTCGTCGGCGCGCTCGTCGGGGTTGAACGTGATCGACACATAGAAGTACGTGAAGAAGATGATCAGGCCGAAGTAGATCGCGATGTAGACCGGGCTGCTCGGGTCGGTCAGGTACTCCGCGACGAACGTCTGCCACCACCCGGTGCTCTGGGTCGCGCTGCCGCTGGTGATCAGCTGGGTGATCAGGTGCGGGATGTAGATCAGCGACGACGCGAAGATGACCGGGATGACGCCTGCCTGGTTGACCTTCAGCGGCAGGTAGGTCGACGTCCCGCCGTACATCCGCCGGCCGACCATCCGCTTGGCGTACTGGACGGGGATGCGGCGCTGGCCCTGCTCGACGAACACCACGCCGACGACGATGATCAGCGCCGCGATGCAGACGAAGGTGAAGACCATGCCGCCGCGGCTGTCGAGGATGTTCTTGCCCTCACCGGGGATGGCCGAGGCGATGCTCGCGAAGATCAGCAGCGACATGCCGTTGCCGACGCCACGCTCGGTGGCCAGCTCGCCCATCCACATCACCAGCGCCGCGCCCGCGGTCATCACGATGACCATGACGGCCAGCGTCGTGAAGTTCAGTCCGTCGCTCTGGCCCTGGATGATGTCGAGCGAGCAGCCCTGCAGCAGCCCGCCGTTGGCGGCGAGCGCCACGATGCTGGTGGCCTGGAGGATGGCCAGCGCGATCGCCAGGTACCGGGTGTACTGCGTGAGTTTCGACTGGCCGGCCTGGCCCTCTTTACGCAGCTGCTCGAATCGCGGGATCACCACACCCAGCAACTGCACGATGATGCTGGCGGTGATGTAGGGCATGATGCCCACCGCGAACACCGAGAGCTGGAGCAGCGCGCCGCCGGAGAACAGGTTGATGAGCGAGTAGATCTGCCCCGACTCACCACCGCTGACCTGTGCGATGCACTGCTGCACGTTGGGGTAGTTCACGCCGGGGGACGGCACCGAGGCGCCGACCCGGTAGAGGACGACGATGCCGAGCGTGAAAAGGATCTTTCGTCTCAGGTCCGGGGTTCTGAACGACGAGATGAAGGCCGAGAGCACTCTTTCCTCCTGCACGGCCGAGTTGACGATCGCGGCGTGCTCTTTGGCTGGCGTGACCAGCGTCGTGGTTGGGTCGTGCGCGCGCAGTCACGAGCAGGCATACGACCTGCGCAAGTCACGCGTCCGAACAGTCTACGAGACTAACAGTTGCATCTTCGCCCGCCCGAATCCTGTCCGGGGAGGCGTACAGTCGGGGTAAGTCATTACCTCACCTAACTAAACGCCTCCAGTGCAAGGGATTCAGCTGTGGCACGCACCGACAACGACACATGGGATCTGGCCTCCAGCGTAGGCGCGACGGCGACGATGGTCGCCGCGGCCCGCGCGGTGGCCTCACGCTCCGACGACGCGGTGATCGACGATCCGTTCGCCGAACCACTGGTTCGCGCGGTCGGCGTCGACTTCTTCACCCGCCTCGCCTCCGGTGAGCTCACACCCGCCGACCTCGAGCGGGACACCGAGGACGGCCGATCACCGGTGGGCATGGGCCGGTTCGCCGACGGGATGGCCGACCGCACCCGGTTCTTCGACGAATTCTTCGCCGATGCTGCCGCCGCCGGTGTCCGGCAGGCCGTGATCCTGGCTTCCGGACTGGACGCCCGCGGGTACCGCCTGTCGTGGCCCGAGGACATGGCGCTCTTCGAGATCGACCAGCCCGAGGTGATCGCGTTCAAGACGACGACGTTGGCCGGGCTCGGCGCACATCCGACCACCGATCTGCGGACGGTCGCCGTTGATCTGCGCCATGACTGGCCCGCAGCGCTGGCAGCCGCGGGCTTCGACACCACCAGGCCGACGGCCTGGATTGCCGAAGGGCTGTTCGGCTACCTGCCACCGGAGGCGCAGGACCGCCTGCTCGACCAGATCGGCGAACTCAGCGCGGCCGGCAGCCGGTTGGCCGCCGAGGGCGTACCCGCCCATCACGACGCCGACCACGACGCGATGCGCCAACAGATGAAGGACGCATCCGACCAATGGCGCAGCCACGGGTTCGACCTCGACTTCTCCGAGCTGGTGTTCCTCGGTGACCGCGCCGACCTCACCGAGTATCTCCGTGAAGGCGGGTGGCGCGTCGAGGCGTTGCCGACCAATGATCTGCTGATCAAGTACGGACTCGCCCCACTCGACGACGGCGAAGGCTTCGCCGACGTCGTTTATGTGACCGCGCTCAAGTAGGAGACCGACGATGGCTCGCTCCGAGGGCGACACCTGGGATCTGGCGTCCAGCGTCGGCGCCACCGCCACGTCGGTGGCCGCATCCCGGGCATTCGCCAGCCGTGGTCCCGACCCCCTGATCGACGACCCGTATGCCGCCACCCTGGTCGAGGCCGTCGGGTTGCCCCACTTCATCGAGGTCGCCCGCGGCGGGACCGACTTCGGGGACGATCCGCTCTTCGGCGCCACGCAGATGCGCGAGCACATCGCGGTGCGCACCCGATACTTCGACGACTTCTTCCTCGAGGCGGCGGCCGCCGGCGTCCGGCAGGCGGTGATCCTGGCCTCCGGTCTCGACACCCGCGCCTACCGGTTGTCCTGGCCGGACGGTGCCGTGGTCTTCGAGATCGATCAACCCAGCGTCATCGAGTTCAAGACCCGGGTCCTGGCCGACGCCGGCGCCGCTGCGGCCGTCGAGCGCCGGACCGTCGGCATCGATCTTCGCGACGACTGGTCGAAAGCGTTGCGGGAGTCCGGTTTCGACCCGAGTGTGCCGACCGCGTGGATCGCCGAGGGACTGCTGATCTACCTGCCCCCGGAAGCCCAGGACCGGTTGCTCGACGACATCACGGCGCTGAGCGCACCGGGCAGCAGGCTGGCCACCGAGCACATGGACCCCAAGGCGCTCACCGGGGACTGGGCCAAGGCGATGACCGCCCGCGCCCGCAGACACGGCAGCGACATCGATCTCGAGGAACTGTTCTACACCGGCCCGCGCACCCCCGCCGGGGATCACCTGCGTTCTCGCGGGTGGCAGGTCACCGTGCTGCCGAACTCCCAGGCGTACGCCGTCAACGGCTTCGAGCCGCCGGCCGATCATCTGATGGCGATGGTCGGCGACTCCGGTTATCTCTCAGCACGACTCGACTAGGAGTGCATGTGGCACGCACCGGTGACGACTCATGGGATCTCGCGTCGAGCGTGGGCGCCACGGCGACGATGGTCGCCGCGGGCCGCGCGTTCGCGTCGCTCGATCCGAAGGGTCTGATCGACGATCCGTTCGCCGCTCCCCTGGTCCGCGCGGTGGGCCTGGACTTCTTCACCACCATGCTCGACGGGGACCTCGACGTGTCACAACTCCCGGGTGGCTCCGCCGACCGGGTGCAGTCGATGATCGACGCGATGGCCGTGCGTACCAGGTTCTTCGACGACCATCTGATGGCCGCCACCGCCGGCGGCGTGCGCCAGGTGGTCATCCTGGCGTCCGGACTTGACTCGCGCGCCTACCGGTTGCCCTGGCCCGACGGCACGGTGGTCTACGAGATCGATCAGCCCGACGTCATCACCCTCAAGACGCAGACACTCAACAACCTCGGCGTCGAACCCACCGCGACACGGCGGACGGTGTCGATCGATCTGCGCGAGGATTGGCCGGCGGCCTTGCGCGACGCCGGATTCGACGCATCCCAACCGACGGCGTGGCTCGCCGAGGGGCTGCTGATCTATCTGCCGCCGGACGCGCAGGACCACCTGTTCGACCTGATCACCCGCCATTCCGCCGCGGGCAGCACGCTGGGCACCGAGTACGCGCCGGGCATCGTCGACTTCGACGCCGAGAAGGCACGCGAGTTGTCCGCGCCGCTGCGGGAGTACGGCCTGAACATCGACATGGGGTCGCTGGTGTACGCGGGTCGCCGCAACGAGGTGACCGACTACCTGCGCCGCAGCGGTTGGCAGGTCACGGGGTCACCCCGCGACGAACTCTTCAGCAAGTTCGGGGTGCCGCTCCCGGCACCGGAAGACGATGACGTGCTCGGCGAGATCGTCTACGTCAGTGCCCACATTCAGCCCACGTGAGCTAGAACCGCCACTCGCCGAGCCACAGCGCGTTCGCGCCGGTGAGCGACCGCTGGGTCTGGTCGAGAACCCCGGACACCGTCGCGACCACCAGGGCCCCCATCGCATCGGGCAGGGATGCGGCGGCCGGCTGCGAAGAAGGCTTGGGCCGCAACATATCCCGGAGTGAAGAGCCGGGCAGATTCTTGACGGTGACTTTCTCGTCGGGATCGATCCCGGCGAGCACCTTGGCCCGGCGGATCGCGGTGCGCAGGCCGCCGAGTTCGTCGACCAGACCGCGCTCGGCGGCGTCGGCGCCGGTCCACACCCGTCCCCGCGCGACCCCGTCGACCTCCTCGACACTCAACTCGCGGCCGTCGGCCACCCGCTTGACGAAGTCGGTGTAGAACAGGTCCGCCTCGGCGACGACATGCGCGTGCTGCTCCTCGGTGAAAGGCGCGTTGACCGACCAGGCGTCGGCGTTGGCGTTGGTACGCACGCCGTCAGACCCGACGCCCAGACGTCCCTTGAGTTCTCGCGCCACCAGCTTGCCGGTGACCACGCCGATCGAGCCGGTGATGGTGCCGGGATTGGCGACGATCTCGTCAGCGGCCATCGACACGTAGTACCCACCGGATGCCGCGACGGCGCCCATCGAGGCGACGACCGGCTTGCCGGCCGCCCTGGCCCGAACGACCTCCCGCCACACGGTCTCCGATCCGGTCACCGATCCGCCGGGACTGTCGACCCGCAGCACGATCGCCGAGACATCCTCGTCGGCGACCGCCTCACGCAGCGCCGCGGCGATGGTGTCACCACCGGCGCTCGGTGAGCCCAGCGGCGACATCTGACGCCCGCGCCCGCTGACGATCGGTCCGGCGAGGGTTACCACGGCGACGGTCTTCCTGCCCTTGATCCCCGGCATCGACACCGACGGTCCCTTGGCCCTGGCGTAGCGGGTCAGGAACAACCGCGGTGGCGCGTCGTCGCCGTCCGCTTCATCAGGGGCCTCCTGCGATGTCGGGACGCTCATCTGCGCGATCCGCGCATAGGCCTCGTCGCGGAACCCGATGCGGTCGACGAGACCTCCGGTGACCGCGTCATCACGCAGCAACGGCGCTTTGTCGGCCAGCGCGTCGAGCGCGGCCGCATCAACACCGCGCGAGGCCGATACCGCTTCCCACACCTGCGCGTGCAGGCTTTCGACCATCCGGGTGTCAGCCTCACGATGGGAGTCGGTGTAGCTGTCCTGGGTGAAAACGTTTGCCGCCGACTTGTATTCACCACGGGCCACGAACTCCGCTTCGAGGCCGGCCTTGGCGAGCGCGTCGCGCAGGAACAGCGCGCTGGTGGCGAATCCGACCAACCCGACGGTGCCCGAGGGCTGCATCCACACCTCGCCGAAGGCCGAGGCGAGGTAATAGGACAGCGTGCCCGGGTAGGTCTCCGCCCACGCCACGGAAGGCTTCTGGGCGGAGAACGCCACGATGGCCTCGCGCAGTTCCTGGACCGGACCGGGCGAGGCGGCCGGGATCTGGATGCGTGCGATCAGGCCCGCGACCCGCGGATCGTCGGTGGCGCGATGGATCGCCTCGATCGCCTCCCGTAGCAGCAGTGGTTTGCCCGCACCGTTGATCAGAACCAGAGGGTCGAACCCGCTGGACTCCTGCGGCATCGCCTGGAGATCGAGTTCGAGGATGCAGCCGTCCGGTACGCCGTGATGGCGGGCGGTGTCGACCTTGCGGGCGAGCGCCCGGACGTCATCGACACCGGGAACGCTGGGAAGGAAGGAGAGCATGCGTTTCAGCGTACCGACGATCTGTACCGTCGAATCCGTGGACATTCTCGTCTCAGCCCCACAGCACCTCTCGATCCCCGACGGCGACGGGCCCTGGCCCGGCGTGGTCGTCATCCACGACGTCGGCGGGCTGTCCCACGACATCCGCCGTGCCTGCGACCGGCTCGCCGCGGCGGGCTTTCTCGCGTTGGCGCCCAACCTGATCGAACCGGGTCGGCAGCTCCGCTGTGTGATGGCGATGGTGCGCGCACTACGCAGCGGGGCTGGTCCGGCAGTCGACGAGATAGTCGGCGCGCGCGATCAGTTGGCGGGTCGCCCGGACTGCACCGGCACCGTGGGTTCGGTCGGATTCTGCATCGGGGGCGGCTTCTGCCTGCTGCTGGCACCCCGGGGCGTATTCGACGCCACCGCACCCAATTACGGCAACTGGCCGCGGTCCGCCGACGATGCCGATGCTCTGCGCCGAAGCTGTCCGGTGGTCGCCAGCTATGGCGCCCGCGACCCGTCTCTGAAAGGCCACAGTGCGCGCCTGGAGTCGATACTGACCGAGGGCGCAGTGCCGCACGATGTCAAGGAATACCCCGACGTCGGGCACTCCTTCATGAACGACTGGCGCGACGCACCCTGGCGCCTGCGGGTGTTCGAGCACATCCCCGGTTTCAGGTTCTCCGAACCGGAGTCAGAGGACGCGTGGTCGCGGATCGTCGAGTTCTTCGACGCTCACCTCAGCGTCCGATGAACCGGGCCTGCTGGGGGCAGTAGACGCCCACCGAGGCGCGCATCAGACCCACTGCCTGTTCGCGGCTGATGCCGCTGTTCTGCAGCGTGGTCACCACACCGCGCACCGCGGGCACCGGGTTGACGCTGGTCACCACCTGGGTCGCGAACATCTCGCAGACCTGCTGGCCCACCGCGGGGAGGTCGGTGCCGGGTTCCACCTCGATGCCCATGGCGTCCACCGCCTGGGTGAATTGTTCGTCGGGGGTCTCGGCAACCGCGGGGGCCGCGGCGGCGAACAGGGAGAATCCTGCGGCGACCATCACTGCGGCGACGGCGCGTAGGTCACGGGTCATTGGGGTTTCTCCTCGATGGGTGTACGCAGAGTCTAATCGCGCCGGGCGCGGTAGGCGTTACCGGCGACAACGCAGGAAACCCCCGCCGAAGCGGGGGTTTCCTGTCCAGACGTGTGCTCAGAGTTCGGTTGCGGTGCCACCTGCGGCGGTGATCTTGTCCCGCGCGCTGCCACTGAACTTGTTGGCGGTGACGTCGACCTTGACGGTCAGTTTGCCGTCGCCGAGGACCTTCACCAGGGTGTTCTTGCGCGCCGCACCGGCGGCCACCAGCTCGTCGACACCGATGGTGCCGCCGTTGGGGAACAGCCTGTTGATGTCGCCGACGTTGACGACGTCGTACTCGGTGCGAAAGCGGTTCTTGAACCCCTTGAGCTTCGGCAGACGCATGTGGATCGGCATCTGGCCGCCCTCGAACGTCGCGGGGACGTTCTTGCGCGCCTTGGTGCCCTTGGTGCCGCGGCCGGCGGTCTTACCCTTGGAACCCTCACCGCGACCCACGCGGGTCTTCGCCGTCTTCGAGCCCGGAGCGGGCCGCAGATCGTGCAACTTGATTGTCATCGTGTTTAGACCTCCTCAACCGTCACGAGGTGGTGGACGGTCTTGATCAGCCCGCGGGTCTGGGAGTTGTCCTCCCGAACCACGGACTGGCGGATCTTGCGCAGACCGAGAGTCCGCAAGGACTCCCGCTGCTTCCAGCGCGCACCGATGGTGCTGCGCACCTGGGTGATCTTGAGTTCTGCCATGGTGGTTAAGCCGTTCCCTCACGCGCTGCGCTGGCGGCCACGGCTTCCGCCTCACGGCGGGCCCGGAGCATGCCTGCGGGCGCTACATCTTCGATCGGCAGGCCGCGGCGGGCCGCGACCTCTTCGGGGCGCTGCAGCTGCTTGAGCGCCGCAACGGTCGCGTGCACGACGTTGATCGCGTTGTCGCTGCCCAGCGACTTGGCCAGGATGTCGTGCACACCCGCGCATTCCAGCACCGCACGGGCGGCGCCGCCGGCGATCACACCGGTACCCGGGCTGGCCGGACGCAGCATCACGACACCCGCTGCGGCCTCACCCTGCACCGGATGCACGATCGTGCCGCCGATGAGCGGGACGCGGAAGAAGCCCTTGCGCGCCTCTTCGACACCCTTGGCGATGGCGGCCGGAACTTCCTTGGCCTTGCCGTATCCGACACCGACCATGCCGGCGCCGTCGCCCACGATCACCAATGCGGTGAAGCTGAACCGACGGCCACCCTTGACCACCTTGGACACGCGGTTGATCGCGACCACGCGCTCGATGAAGTTGCTCTTGTCACCACCGTCGCGGCCTCCACGGCCACCACGGTCGTCACGGCGGCCACGGCCACCACGGTCATCGGAGCGTCCGCCCCTACCTTCGGAGCTCGACGGCCCGCCGGCTCCAACAGCCTGCTCGGCCATCATGCAATCCTTCCGGTCTCTTGGAAAAAGGTCATCAGAACTTCAGCCCGCCCTCGCGCGCCGCGTCGGCCAGCGCCGCGATCCGGCCGCCGTAGGTGTAACCACCGCGGTCGAAGACGACCTCGCTGATACCCGCGGACTTCGCACGCTCGGCGATGAGCTGTCCGACCTTGGTGCTGTGTGCCTTCTTGTCTCCGTCGAGGGCACGCACGTCCGCCTCGATCGAGGACGCCGCGGCCAGCGTGACGCCTTCCAGATCGTCGACCAACTGCACGTGGATGTGGCGTGCCGAGCGGTTGACCATCAGGCGGGGCCGCTCCGCGGTGCCGGACACCTTCTTGCGCAGCCGGGCGTGCCGACGCAGTCGCGACGTCCGCCGTGCCTCGGAGATGTTCTGCCCCACCGGCTTGCGTACGGTGTCTTTGGTCCCCGCTTGGCCATTTGTCTTGGTAGCCATTTACTTACCCGTCTTTCCGACCTTGCGACGGATCTGCTCACCCTCGTAGCGAACGCCCTTGCCCTTGTACGGGTCCGGGCGGCGCAGCCGACGGATGTTCGCCGAGATCTGTCCGACCTTCTGCTTGTCGATACCCGAGATCGAGAACTTGGTGGGCGTCTCCACCGCGAAGGTGATGCCCTCCGGAGCCTCGATGATCACCGGGTGGCTGTAACCCAGCGCGAACTCCAGCGTGTTGCCCTTGGCGACCACGCGGTAGCCGACGCCGAAGATCTCCATCTTGGTGGTGTACCCCTCGGTCACACCCGTGACCAGGTTGGCCACCAGTGTCCGGGAGAGCCCGTGCAGCGAGCGGTTGCGCCGCTCGTCGTCGGGCCGGGCGATCACCACGGCGCCGTCGTCGTCACGGGACACCGAGATGGGCTCGGCGATCGCGAGTTCCAGCGTGCCTTTGGGGCCCTTGACGGACACTTTCTGGCCGTCGATGTTCACGTCCACTCCGGCGGGAATGACAACCGGTTGCTTTCCAATGCGCGACATAGTTTCTCCTCCCCCGCTACCAGACGTACGCGAGGACTTCGCCGCCCACGCCTTGTCGAGAGGCCTGGCGGTCGGTCAGTAGGCCGGAGGACGTGGAGATGATCGCCACGCCGAGGCCACCGAGAACCCGCGGCAGGTTGGTGGACTTCGCGTACACCCGCAGTCCGGGCTTGGACACCCGGCGGAGCCCGGCGATGCTGCGCTCCCGGCTGGGGCCGTACTTGAGTTGGACGACCAACGATTTGCCCACTCGGGCGTCCTCGGTGTGGAAGTCGGTGATGTAGCCCTCCGCCTTGAGGATCTCGGCGATGTTGGCCTTGATCTTGCTGTGCGGCAGGGTCACTTCGTCGTGGTACGCCGAATTGGCGTTGCGCAGACGTGTGAGGAAGTCTGCGATCGGGTCCGTCATGGTCATGACAGCCGGTTCACCTTTCTCGCGGCGGTTCCTCCGAGGTGATTTCGGGAGGCCTACCGCAACCTGTTATTGGAGTTGAAGTTTGGGGGTGAGCTGTCTTACCAGCTGGACTTCTGCACGCCGGGCAGTTCGCCGGCGTGTGCCATCTCGCGAAGGCAGATGCGGCAGAGACCGAACTTGCGGTACACCGCATGCGGGCGGCCGCACCTGTTGCAGCGCGTGTAGCCACGCACCTTGAACTTGGGCTTCTTGTTGGCCTTGTTGACCAGAGCCTTCTTTGCCATCTGCTCAGTTCTCCTTGAACGGGAAGCCCAGGGCCCGCAACAGCGCCCGTCCTTCGTCGTCGTTTGTCGCCGAGGTGACGACGGTGATGTCCATGCCGCGGGGCCGGTCGATGTCGTCGATGTTGATCTCGTGGAACATCGACTGCTCGTTGAGCCCGAAGGTGTAGTTGCCGGTGCCGTCGAACTGCTTGGGGCTCAGGCCCCGGAAGTCGCGGATACGCGGCAGCGCGATCGAGGTCAACCGGTCCAGGAACTCCCACATCCGGTCGCCGCGCAGGGTGACCCGGGCGCCGATCGGCATGCCCTCGCGCAGCTTGAACTGGGCGATGGACTTGCGGGCCTTGCGGATCTCGGGCTTCTGGCCGGTGATCAGGGCGAGGTCGTTGACCGCGCCGTTGATCAGCTTCGCGTCGCGGGCGGCGTCACCGACGCCCATGTTGACGACGACCTTGACGACGCCGGGGATCTGCATGACGTTCGCGTAGCCGAACTCCTTCTGCAGCGACTCGCGGATCTCTTCGCGGTAGCGCTGCTTGAGGCGCGGCAGGGTCTTCTCAGTGGTGGTCATTTCACAGATCCTTGCCATTGCTCTTGGCGATCCGGACGTTCTTGCCGGTCTCGTCGTCCTTGCGGTAGCCAACGCGGGTGGGCGTGCCGTCGGAGTCGATCACCATGACGTTGCTCACGGAGATGGCCGCTTCCTGGGTGACGATGCCGCCCGAGGATGCACCACGCTCGGTGCGCGATTCGGGGGTGTGCTTCTTGATCCGGTTGACGCCCTCGACGAGGACCTTGTTCCGGGTCGGGTAGGCGACCAGCACCTTGCCCTTGGCACCTTTGTCCTTGCCGGAGATCACGAGCACCGTGTCGCCTTTGCGGACCTTCATCTACAACACCTCCGGGGCGAGCGAGACGATCTTCATGAAGCGCTTCTCGCGCAGTTCGCGACCGACCGGTCCGAAGATGCGGGTGCCGCGCGGATCGTTGTCGGGCTTGATGATGACGGCGGCGTTCTCGTCGAACTTGATGTAGCTGCCGTCGGCGCGGCGGCGCTCCTTGACGGTGCGCACGATGACGGCCTTCACGACGTCGCCGCGCTTGACGTTGCCGCCCGGGATTGCGTCCTTGACGGTCGCCACGATGACATCACCGATGCCGGCGTAGCGCCGTCCCGAGCCGCCGAGTACACGGATGCACAAGATCTCCTTGGCGCCCGTGTTGTCGGCGACCTTGAGACGCGATTCCTGCTGAATCACTCGATCTCCTGACCTGGGTTTTCTGTATGCACGCAGGATTACCGACCCTGACGTACGCGGTCTTTGTCACCCAAGAGCACGCAGGGTCATCCGTGAAAGACAACCGAGGTCTGCCCAAGGCAACCCCCATATACTAGGTGAGCTCAGGGAATGCTCCAAATCGCTGCTCAAACCACACAGCGGAACCCGATATGGGTGGTCGCGCTGTCCTGGCTCTGCGGTGACCGGGCCGTCGGCCGGTACCGGTGGCAGTACTCCGGCGCACACAGGTGAGAGCCGCCCTTGAGCGCCTGGTTGACCGACGGGTCCGGGTCCGCCGGAGGGCAGCACGCCGACGCCACACCACCCACCTCGTGGTGGCCGGCAAAACGGGTTGTCGTCCACTCCCACACGTTGCCGATCATGTCGAGCAGGCCGTAGGTGTTCGGCGCGAACGTGCCGACGGGCGAGGTTCCCGACCAGCCCAGCGCACCGTCGTTGCGGTACGGGAAGCTGCCCTGCCAGGTGTTGGCCATCAGCTGCCCGCCGGGAACGGGTTCGTCACCCCAGGGGTAGACGGCCGTCGACCCGCCGCGGGCGGCGAACTCCCACTCCGCTTCCGTCGGCAGCCGCCGACCCGCCCATCGGGCGTATGCGGCCGCGTCGGCGAAACAGACCTGCACCACCGGATGACCGGACTTGTCCGCGATGGAACTGCCGGGGCCGAACGGATGTCGCCAGCTCGCACCGGGGACCCACCGCCACCACTGGCGCCAGTCCCGCAGGTCCACGGGGCCGCCCGTCGACTGGAACACCAGCGCACCCGGAACCAGATCCTCCGGCGCGGCACCGGGAAACAGCGCGGGGTCGGGGGCGACCTCGGCGACCGTCCGGTAGCCGGTGTCGGCGACGAACGCCTCGAACTGGGCGTTGGTCACCGGGTGCCGCTCCACGGCGAACGGCGCGACGGTGACCGTGTGCACCGGCGCCTCTTCGGGATAGAACTGCGTCGACCCCATCCGGAACGCTCCGCCGTCCAACTCGACGAGGTCGGTGAGCATGACGGTCAGGGTAGCCCGATCTCGAAATCGTCGGTCACCAGCGACGCGGCATCCTCGAAACCGGGTGTGCCCGACGGCGCCTCGACGTGGATGGCGATCAGATAGTCCTGCGCGGGCGCGGGGACGTGCACCAGTCGGTCCTCGTACTGCACGGTGTCGGTGCCGTCGGACAGGATCCCCATCAGCTGCTGACCGCTGTAGCCGCACATCTCGCCGGGCAGCAGGCTGACCGTGCTCATGACGGAGTCTTCGGTGAGGTCGTCGGAGTACCGGCGGAACGCGGCCGCGGGTGCCAGTGAGGTCGCGGCGATCGTGACGGTGGCCCGCATGCCGCTCGGCCCCTCGAGTCGAGCGCCCACCGGATCGCCGCCGCCTGAGGACATCGACCAGCCGTCCGGCACGCCCACGGTGGCTGTGGGTGCCGCCGGGTCCGATATCTGGGCCACAGTCCGCACCGGGGGCAGTTCCGCCGGCGCACAGACCGTTCCCGCCGCGCCGGGGGCCATGGTGGGCACGACACCCGGCTCGTCGTCTTGGGGGTCCGGCGGATCTGTTTCGGAGGTAGGCCTCTCGTAGGTCGCGGTGGACGCGCGGCGTTCGCCGTCCGACGTGGGCACTCCCTCGTCGGTGCGGGTGCACGCGGACGTCAGCAGCGTGGCGCACAGCACCAGTGCGAGTACCCCGCGTCGCATCGTGTCAGTCCCTGGCGAAGGCCAGCGCGAGGTTGCGCTCCACGTCCAGGTACGGCGCGCCGGATACGTCGACTCTCACCTGCGCTATGGCGCCGCCGGTGAACGGGAACGGCGCCCGGTACTCCTGCGAAACCGCTTGTCCGAGATTGCGTCCCACGCTCACTCCGCCCCCGGCCAGCCCGAAGATGAACGGGTGCGCCCTCACCTCCGGCAGAGTGGCGACCGCGGAACCGTCGACGTAGAGGGTGGCCTCGCCGAGTGGGGTGTGGCTGCCCTCGACCGTGCCGGTGCGCGCGTAGCCGACACCCAGGATGTGGTTGCCCGGCGACAGGGGGTCGGACGCAACCACCCGCTGTTCCTCTTCGCCGAAGAAGTTGTAGACGAACTGCAGTCGGCCGTCGGCGATGAACAACACGTAGCCGCCGTGCCCGGCACCCTGCTTGAACAACACCCCCTCGACATCCGGACTGTCCACGGTCACCTCGGCGAGCACCGAGAAGGATCGTCCCTGGATCTCCACACACGCCCCCACCGGTACCGGCGCGGTGTTCGGGTAATACAGGTAGCTGGACCGACCGCCGGCCAACGACGGTCGCCAGCGTCCGATCATCTCGAACACCCCGAGATCCGACAACGGCAGACCGTTGTACTTCTCGGCTTCGGCGAACCAGAGCGCCTGTAGTTCGGCGAGTTTCTCCGGGTGCTCGCCGGCCAGGTCGTGGCACTGGCTGCGATCGGCCTCGACGTGGAACAGCTCCCACCGGTCGTCGTCGAAATGGGACCAACCAGAAGGAGCGGCGGGGTGCACGGTGTTGGCGAACCAACCCCGATGCCAGATCCCCCGGGTGCCGAGCATCGTGTAGAACTGCGTCTCCTTGCCGGTCGGCGCAGCCGGATTCTCCAGTGTCACTTTGAAACTCACCCCGTCGAGCGGTTTCTGTGCGACACCCTTGACCAGAGCCGGCGGGGTGATGTCCAGCAGGTCGTACACCGTCGGCGTGATGTCGCAGACGTTGACGTAGTTGTCCCGGACCTCGCCGTGCGCGGCGATTCCGTTGGGCCAGGAGATGATTGCGGCGTCGGCGATCCCGCCCTCGTGGGAGGCGTATCGCTTGTAGAGCTTGTAGGGGGTGTTGAAGGCCATCGCCCAGCCGATCGGGTAATGGCCGTAGGTGGTGGGACCGCCCAACTCGTCGAAGAACCGCATGCTCTCCTCGACGGTGTCGATGTAGCCGTTGAAGAACTTGCCTTCGTTGACAGACCCGTTCGGCCCGCCCTCGCCGCTGGCGCCGTTGTCGGAGATGACGACGATGACGGTGTTGTCCAACTGACCGGATTCGTCGAGATAGTCCAGGATCCGCCCGATCTGGGCATCGGTGTACGACAGGAACCCCGCGAACACCTCGGCCATGCGGGCGAACAGTCGCTTCTCTTCGTCGCCCAGGGAATCCCAGGGCCGCACGGTGTCCTGGTCCGGCCACGGTTCGCCGTTGGGTCCGGTGACGTCCGAATAGGGGTTGACCGCCGACAGTTCGGTGTCGGCGGGCACGATGCCCAGTCGTTTCTGGTTCTCCAGCACGATCTCCCGGTAGCGCTCGTACCCCATGTCGAACGTGCCGGTGTAGCCGTCTGCCCACTCCTTGGACACATGGTGCGGAGCGTGGCCGGCACCGGGACAGACATACGAGAACCACGGCTTGTCAGGGGCGATCATCGTCGAGTCGCGGATGAATTCGATTGTCTTGTCGGCGATGTCCTTGGAGAGGTGGTAACCCTCCTCGGGGGTGGCGGGCGCTTCCACCGGGTGGCCGTCGTGGATCAACTCGGGATACCACTGGTCGGTCTCGCCGCCCATGAACCCGTAGAACCGCTCGAAGCCGCGCGACAACGGCCAGTGCCGTCTGGTCGCTGCGAGGTTGGATTCCTCGATCGGGGTCAGGTGCCACTTGCCCACGCAGTAGGTGTTGTAGCCGTTTTCGGCAAGCACCTCGGAGATCAGCGCGGTGTCATCGGGGATGCGGCCGTTGATGCCGGGAAAGCCCTCGGTGAACTCTTCGACCATCGCCATTCCCACCGTCGTGGCGTTGCGGCCGGTCAGCAGCGACGCCCTGGTCGGTGAGCACAGCGCGGTGGTGTGGAACTGCGAAAGCCGCACGCCACGTTCGGCGATCCGGTTCATGGTCGGCATCTCGACGAGCCCGCCGAAGCAATCCCACGTCGCGATGCCGATGTCATCCCACACGAGGTAGAGGACATTGGGCGCATCGGGCTGCGCCGTCGGGGCGGCGAACGGACCCCAGTCGGGCTCGGAATCGCGGATGTCGAGCTCGATCTTGCCGTTGAAATCCCTGGCCATGGCTCCGGACGCTACACCGATCGTGGTGTAACGGGCGGACCATACAAAAATCCCCGCCGCCGATGTGGCATGCGGGGATTCCTGTGATGTGGCGAAGGGCCTTGGCCTACTTCGCCTTCTCGAGGATCTCGACGAGGCGCCAGCGCTTGGTCGCGGACAACGGCCGCGTCTCCATCAGCGAAACACGGTCGCCGACACCGGCGTCACCGTTCTCGTCGTGCGCCTTGACCTTCGAGGTGGTCCGGATGATCTTGCCGTAGAGCGGGTGGCTCTTACGATCTTCCAGCTCGACCACGATCGTCTTCTGCATCTTGTCGCTCACCACGTAGCCGATCGCCGTCTTGCGGCGGTTGCGTGGCTTCTCGGTCCGCGGCGTCGTGGCCGGGCCCTTTTCTGTTGCTTCAGCCATCAGGAATCCTCACCTCCGGGTCCGGCGGCCAGACCCAATTCACGTTCGCGCAGCACGGTGTAGAGCCGTGCGATCTCCTGCCGCACGACACGCAGCCGGCGGTTGTTGGTGAGCTGGCCCGTCGCCATCTGGAAGCGCAGGTTGAACAGCTCTTCCTTCGACTCGCGCAGCTTGTCGGTCAGTTCGTTGTCGGTGAGCTCGCGCAGTTCGCCCGTCGTTGTTCCGACTGCCATCAGAACTGCTCCTCTCTGGTGACGATGCGTGCCTTGATCGGCAGCTTGTGGATCGCGCGGGTCAGCGCTTCCCTGGCGATCTTCTCGTCCGGGTAGCTCAGCTCGAACAGCACACGGCCGGGCTTGACGTTGGCGACCCACCACTCCGGTGAGCCCTTGCCCGAACCCATGCGGGTCTCGGCGGGCTTCTTGGTCAGCGGGCGGTCCGGGAAGATGTTGATCCACACCTTGCCGCCGCGCTTGATGTGCCGGTTGATGGCGATACGAGCGGACTCGATCTGCCGGTTGGTGATGTAGGCATGGCCCAGGGCCTGGATGCCGTAGTCACCGAAGCTCACCGAGGTCCCGCCGCTGGCGATGCCACGCTGCCGCGGGTGGTGCTGCTTACGGTGCTTGACCTTGCGGGGAATCAACATGACTAACTCTCCGTGCTCTCAACTGCTGCGGGTGCCTCGACGACGGCGGTCTCGGCGACCGGTGCTGCAGCCTCTTCCGAGGTCGCGGCCCGTCCTGCGTCGGTGCTCGTCGCGGTGGTGCCCGACGCGCCGCTGCGGCGCGGCCGGGTGCCCGACGGACGCTCACGACGCGGACGGTCGGCGCCTGCGGGCGCGGCGGCGACGGCCTCACGCTTGCCGCCGACGATATCGCCCTTGTAGATCCACACCTTCACACCGATGCGGCCGAAGGTGGTCTTGGCCTCGTAGAGGCCGTAGTCGATGTCCGCGCGCAGCGTGTGCAGCGGGACGCGACCTTCGCGGTAGAACTCCGAGCGGCTCATCTCGGCGCCGCCGAGGCGACCCGAGCACTGCACCCGGATGCCCTTGACCGACGGCTGACGCATCGCCGACTGGATCGCCTTGCGCATCGCGCGGCGGAACGCCACGCGGTTGCTCAGCTGTTCGGCGACACCCTGGGCCACCAACTGCGCGACCGACTCGGGGTTCTTCACCTCGAGGATGTTGAGCTGGACCTGCTTCTTGGTCAGCTTCTCCAGGTCGGTGCGGATGCGGTCGGCCTCGGTGCCGCGGCGGCCGATCACGATGCCGGGCCGCGCGGTGTGGATGTCGACCCGAACCCGGTCACGGGTCCTTTCGATCTCCACATCGGCGATGCCGGCGCGCTCCAGGCCGGTGGCCAGCAGCTTGCGGATGGCCACATCTTCCTTGATGTAGTCGGCGTACTGCTTGTCGGCGTACCAACGGGACTTCCAGTCGGTGGTGATGCCCAGCCGGAAGCCGTGGGGGTTGATCTTCTGGCCCACTACTCTGAGCCCTCCTTCGCTTCTGCCGAAGCCTTGGTGGTCGATGTGGTCTCGGTGGCCTTCTTCGGCGTGGCCTTGGCAGCGGCGGCCTTGCTGCCCTGCGCGCGCCGCGAGCGGGAGTTGGCCGCCGAGGCGGACGTCCTGGCGCCCTTTTCGCGAGGCGGCCTGCTCTCGACGATCACGGTGATGTGGCAGGAGCGCTTGCGGATCCGGAAGGCGCGACCCTGCGCGCGCGGCCGGATGCGCTTGGCGGTGGGGCCCCCGTCGGCGTACACGGTGGCGACAACGAGCGTGGCCGGATCGAGGCCCTCGTTGTTCTGCGCGTTGGCCGCAGCGCTGGCGATCACCTTGGCGACCGGATCACTGGCGGACTGCGGCGCCCACCGCAGGATGTCGAGGGCTGCCTCGACGCTCTTGCCGCGGACCAGGTCGATCACCCGGCGTGCCTTGGTCGGCGAGATGGGCACAAAACGCGCCACAGCCGTCGCGGACGGATATTCGATCGTGGTACTCATCGCCTCTTGCTCTTCCGGTCATCCTTGATGTGACCCTTGAAGGTGCGGGTGGGAGCGAACTCGCCCAGCTTGTGCCCGACCATCGCCTCGGTGACGAACACCGGGACATGCTTGCGACCGTCGTGGACGGCGAAGGTGTGCCCGATGAAGTCGGGGATGATGGTCGACCGACGGGACCAGGTCTTGATGACCTGCTTGGTGTTCTTCTCGTTCTGGACGTCGACCTTCTTGAGGAGATGGTCGTCGACGAACGGGCCCTTCTTCAGGCTGCGTGGCATCGCTGGGTTCTCCTAGCGCTTGTTCTTGCCGGTGCGCCGGCGTCGGACGATGAGCTTGTCGCTCTGCTTGTTCGGCTTGCGGGTACGGCCTTCCGGCTTGCCCCACGGGCTGACCGGGTGACGACCACCGGAGGTCTTGCCCTCGCCACCGCCGTGCGGGTGGTCGACCGGGTTCATCACGACACCGCGGACGGTGGGACGCTTGCCCTTCCAGCGCATCCGGCCGGCCTTGCCCCAGTTGATGTTCGCCTGCTCGGCGTTGCCGACCTCGCCGACGGTGCCGCGGCAGCGGACGTCGACGCGGCGGATCTCACCGGACGGCATGCGCAACGACGCGTAGGTGCCCTCCTTGCCGAGCAGCTGAATGCTGGCTCCCGCGGAGCGCGCCATCTTGGCGCCACCGCCGGGCCGCAGCTCCACGGCGTGGATGACGGTGCCGGCGGGGATGTTGCGCAGCGGCAGGTTGTTGCCCGGCTTGATGTCGGCGTTGGCGCCCGACTCCACGATGTCGCCCTGCTTGAGACCGTGCGGCGCGATGATGTACCGCTTCTCGCCGTCCAGGAAGTGCAGCAGCGCGATGTTCGCCGTGCGGTTCGGGTCGTACTCGATGTGCGCGACCTTGGCGTTGACGCCGTCCTTGTCGTGGCGACGGAAGTCGATCACCCGGTAAGCGCGCTTGTGCCCGCCGCCCTTGTGCCGCGTCGTGATCCGGCCGTGCGCGTTACGTCCACCCTTGCCGTGCAGCGGCCGCACCAACGACTTCTCCGGATGATCACGAGTGATCTCGGCGAAGTCGGAGACGCTGGAGCCACGGCGGCCCGGGGTCGTCGGCTTGTACTTGCGAATTGCCATGTCTGTTGAGTCCTCTTACGTCCTGCCGGGCGCTAGGCCGGCGCTCCGAACAGGTCGATCGGCTTGCTGCCCGCAGCCAGGGTGACGATCGCGCGCTTGGTGCTCTTGCGCGTGCCGTACCCGGCCCGAGTGCGCTTGCGCTTGCCCTGGCGGTTCATGGTGTTCACCGAGTCGACCTTCACCTTGAAGATCTTCTCGATCGCGATCTTGATCTGGGTCTTGTTCGAGTCGGGGTGAACGACGAACGTGTAGACGTTGTCCTCGATCAGTCCGTACGACTTCTCGGAGATGACCGGGGCCAAGATGATGTCGCGGGGGTCGGTCACGGTAGCCATCAGGCCGAAACCTCCTGATCCTGCTTGGTATTGGCTGAGTTGGCCTCGATGTAGGCGTTCAGTGCCTCCACGCTGAAGATCACGTCGTCGGCGTCGAGCACGTCGTAGGTGTTCAGCTGATCCGGCGAGATCACATGCACGCCAGGCAGATTGCGAACGCTCTTGGCGCCCACCTCATCAGCGCGCCCGATCACGACGAGCACCTTCTTGCTCTCGGTCAGTGTCGCCAGGAACGACTTCGCGCTCTTGGTCGACGGCGTTTGACCGGCCACCAGCTCGGTGATCGCGTGGATGCGTTCGTTACGCGCCCGGTCGGACAACGCGCCACGCAGTGCTGCGGCGATCATCTTCTTCGGGGTGCGCTGGCTGTAGTCACGCGGCTGCGGGCCGTGCACCACGCCACCACCGGCGAACTGCGGCGCGCGGGTCGAACCCTGACGGGCGCGGCCGGTGCCCTTCTGCCGGTACGGCTTCTTGCCACCGCCGGAGACCTCACCACGGGTCTTGGTCGAGTGCGTGCCCTGACGCTTGGCGGCCAACTGCGCGACGACCACCTGGTGCATCAGCGCGATGTTGGGCTCCACGTCGAACAGCTCGGCGGGCAACTCGACGCTGCCGTCCTTCTTGCCTGCCGGCGTCCTCACATCAATCTTCACAGTCATTACTTCTCGCCTCGCTTGATTGCGCTGCGGACAACTACCAGTCCACCGTTGCGACCGGGGATGGCGCCCTTGATCAACAGCACGCCGTTCTCGGCGTCGACCTTGTGCACCTTCAGGTTCTGCGTCGTGATCCGATCGCTACCCATCCGGCCGGACATGCGGGTGCCCTTGAAGACGCGACCCGGGGTGGCGCAGCCACCGATCGAGCCGGGCCGACGGTGCACTGCCTGCGCACCGTGGCTGGCGCCCTGGCCCTTGAAGCCGTGACGCTTCATGGTTCCCGCGAAACCCTTGCCCTTGGAGGTGCCGGTCACGTCGACGTAGTTCCCGTCGGCGAAGATCTCAGCGGTCAGCTCCTGGCCGACCTCGTACTCCGCGGCCGATGCCTCGTCTTCGAGCCGGAACTCGGCGAGATGACGGCGCGGGTTGACCCCGGCGGCCGCGTACTGACCGGTGACCGGCTTGTTCACCTTGCGCGGGCTGATCTCGCCGTAGGCGAGTTGCACGGCGCTGTAGCCGTCGCGCTCGGGGGTGCGGATACGGGTCACCACGTTGGGACCGGCCTTGACGACCGTTACTGGGACGACCTTGTTGTTCTCGTCGAACACCTGCGTCATTCCCAGCTTGGTGCCCAGAATGCCTTTGCGTGCCATGTTCTGGAATCTCCTACTGGATGTTGACGTCGACGCTGGCCGGCAGATCGATGCGCATCAGAGCGTCAACGGTCTTCGGGGTCGGGTCGAGAATGTCGATCAGCCGCTTGTGCGTACGCATCTCGAAGTGCTCCCGCGAGTCCTTGTACTTGTGCGGGGACCGAATGACGCAGTACACGTTCTTCTCGGTCGGCAGCGGTACAGGGCCGACCACGCTGGCGCCCGTCCGGGTGACCGTCTCGACGATCTTGCGCGCCGAGGCGTCAATGGCCTCATGGTCGTAGGCCTTGAGCCTGATGCGGATCTTTTGTCCCGCCACGCTTCTCCTACCTCACTACTAACGGGCCCGAACTCGGGCCTGGCTGTGCCGCCGCTGTTTACCTGTCTGTGGTCCACCGGCCCCCGCGGTCGGGTGTGTCGCCCTCGCGCAGACTCGAAAGAGGCGGAAATCCGTCACGATCGAGGTTGGGACCGGATGCGCCCGTGAAGGCGCTGGTCGCATGCCCGGCCAGGCGAACCCGGCTCAAGGCAACCCGAACAGTATGCCTGACGGACCGAGCCTCCTCCAAATCTTCGGAGGTGACCGGTCGAGGTCCTATCTTACCGACAAGTAAGGTAGGCCGGATGACCGCCTCGACCACCACGTACCGCATGTGGCAGCGATTGGAGAGACTACCAACGGGCAGCCGGCTGTTCTCGGTCGCCGCGATGGCGCGGGTTCCTTACTTCGCCTCGGTGCTGCCCCACGTCAAGCGGATGGAACCCGGTCTGGCGGAGGTCGACGTGCCGAAGTGGTTCTTCGTGCACAACCACCTTTCGACCGTGCACGCGATCGCGTCGTGCAACGCCGCCGAGATGGCGATGGGGATGCTGATGGAGGCGACGGTGCCGACGACGCACCGCTGGATCCCCAAGGCGATGAACGTGCAGTACCTGCAGAAGGCGACGACGTCGCTGCGCGCCACCGCGCGCATCGATGTGCCCGTTTTCGACGCGCTCACCGAGGGCGTCGAACTCGTCGTCCCGGTGAGCGTCACCGACCGCAGCGGCGTCGAGGTCGTGCACGCCGACATCACGACGTGGGTCACTCCTACCTGAGGTTCTCCCAGAACGCGCACTGGTGCACCTGCTCGAAGTCGTCGACCACCCTGGTGGCGTCGGGTTCGAGCGACAACCGCTGCCCGGCCGCCGGATCGTCTCCGACCTCGGGCCAGTCGGGCAGGCCGTCGCCGTTCGGTGTGCCGGTGCTGACGAACGCGCTCCAGTAATCGATCATCTGGTCGGACAGCGCCTGCTGGGCGGGGTCCAGGTCCGGCGCACCACCGATGTCGAACAGATACCGCAGTTCCAACGAGTGACTTGCGCCGACGGGGAAGGGCAGGGTGCGAAACGGCTCCGGGGCGGGCGCCCGCCGGTCGTTGAACTCGTAGGCGTACACCGGCGAGTGCCGTGCGAGGTCGTCACCGATGCGCTCGTCCACACACGCGAAGTCGGCGTCGGTGACAGCGGCCGAGTAGGCCAGCGGCGCGCTGTCGTCGTATCGGTTCAGCGGGTAGCGGTCGGCGACCGCAGCCGCATCGGCACCGAACGCGTCTGCCAGCGCCCGCGGATAGTCCTCGGGCAGCAGTTCGATCCCCCGTAGGTACTCGAGTGCCATGAACAGCGTGAACTCGTCTCGGTTGCTGCCGATCGCGACCGGCACCCGGGCCGCGCCGCCGTCGGCGAAAGCCACCATCGGATCCTGCGGCAGGATCGTCGTGCCGGTGACCGGACCGCTGAGCGCGTCGTCTCCGATCCTGTAGTACCGCACCGGTTCTCGTAGCTCGTTGACGGGCAGCGACCGCAGACACTCGGCGGCGACCGCCGGATCGCCGCACCCGGCGTTGCGCGCGTAGTCGATGCTGATGCGTTCTGCGGCCGGCAGCGCCAGCTGAGCCTGGCACGGACCGCTCTGGATGAGGGCCGCGCCGAACAACCCCTGCGAGTCCGGGGCGACGAGGTGGTCGCACACCGACATGCCGCCCGCGGACTCCCCAGCGACGGTGACCCTGCCGGGGTCGCCGCCGAATGCTTCGATGTTGTCGCGCACCCACCGCAGCGCGGCCTGCTGATCGGCCAGACCGTAGTTGCCCACCTCGCCCGCGGGCCCGAGGGCGGGGTGCGCCAGAAACCCCAGCGCGCCCAATCGGTAGTTGATCGTCACGACGACGATGTCGCCGCGGGCGACCAGACGGCGCGCGTCGTAGGCCGCGGCGGTTCCGGTGACGAACGCGCCGCCGTGGATCCACACCATCACCGGACGCAGCGCCGCCGAGCCGGAATCCGAGGCCGGGGTCCAGACGTGCAGATTGAGGCAGTCCTCGTCGGTCTGGCGGCCCAACTCGATGTCACCCTCGAGAGGCTGCGGGCACCGTGGACCGAACCTGGTCGCATCACGCACCCCATCCCATGCCGGCGCCGGCTCCGGCGGCTGCCAACGCAACGGCCCGACAGGCGGTGCCGCATAAGGGATTCCGGCGAACAGCCGGTGGTCTTCGGCGACCACGCCGCGCACCGTCCCCGCCACGGTCTGCACCAGTGCCGGATCGGAGTGCACGGCCGGCGGATCCTGCACCCCCTGTGTACACCCGGCGATCATCGCCACGGCTACCAACAGGCACCCGATGCGACCGAGTACCGAAGTGGGCGCCACAGGGTCCGAGCCTAATGGTGATCTCACCCGGCCTCCCTTCCGTCACGTGGCGCCCGTCACATAGACTGTCGAGTTGACACCCGTCAAGTCGCTGACAGCCCCGACGAGGAGACCGCATGAGCACACCCACGACGGACGATGCCGCGAAGGTTCTGGCCGATCCGGAGGCCTATGCCGACGACGACCGACTGCACGCGGCGCTGGCCCATCTGCGGGCCAACGAACCCGTCGCGTGGGTGGACAATCCGCCGTACCGGCCGTTCTGGGCGATCACCAGACACGCCGACATCATGGCGATCGAGCGTGACAACGAACTCTTCGTCAGCGGCCCGCGCCCGCTGCTCGCCCCGGCCGACGCCGATGACGTGATGAAGCAGCAGCAGGATGCCGGCATCGGTCTGCGGACGCTCATCCACATGGACGACCCGCACCACCGCGACGTGCGCAAGATCGGCGCCGACTGGTTCCGGCCCAAGGCGATGCGCGACCTCAAGGTGCGCGTCGACGAACTGGCCAAGCGGTACGTCGACCGGATGCGCGACATCGGTCCCGAATGTGACTTCGTCACCGACATCGCGGTCAATTACCCGCTCTACGTGATTCTTTCGCTCCTCGGACTCCCCGAGGACGACTTCCCCCGGATGCTCAAGCTCACCCAGGAGATGTTCGGCGGCGACGACACCGAGCACAAGCGCGGCGAGGGCACCACCGAAGACCTGTTGGCCGTGCTGATGGATTTCTTCGCCTACTTCTCGGCACTGACCGCCTCCCGCCGTGAGCACCCCACCGACGATCTGGCCTCGGCGATCGCCAACGGCACCATCAACGGCGAGCTGATGTCGGACATGGACACCGTCTCCTACTACGTGATCGTCGCCAGCGCGGGCCACGACACCACCAAGGACGCGATCTCGGGTGGACTGCGCGCCCTCATCGACAATCCGGATCAGCTCGCCCGCCTGCAGGACGATCCGAGCCTGATGGGCACCGCGGTCGAGGAGATGATCCGGTGGACGACGCCGGTGAAGGAGTTCATGCGTACCGCGACCGCCGACACCGAGATCCGCGGGGTGCCCATCGCCGAGGGCGAGTCGGTGTACCTGGCGTACGTCTCGGCCAACCGGGACGAAGACGTCTTCGCCGACCCGTTCCGCTTCGATGTGGGCCGCGACCCGAACAAGCATCTGTCGTTCGGGTACGGCGTGCACTTCTGCCTCGGCGCGGCGCTGGCGAGGATGGAGATGAACAGCCTGTTCACCGAGTTGCTGCCCCGACTGGACTCGATCGAGCTGGCGGGCGAGCCCGAGCTGGCGGCCACCACGTTCGTCGGCGGCCTCAAGCATCTCCCTATTCGCTACTCGCTGAGGTGATTTCGGCATCGGGCGGTGCGGCGAAGTTGGCCAGGAAGCCGTCGACCGCGGCGATCGCCACCGCCCGGTAGTCGAAATCGGCCAGGGTGCTGATCCGGCCGAAGGCCAGTGGGCCGATCAGCAGCGCAAACGCCATCGGCCTGTCGACAGGGCGCAACTCGGCAGCGGCCTGCGGCCCGTCGAAGATCGCGTCGAACGGTGCCGAGTACTGTTCGGCGATTCTCTCGCGCAGCGAGAGCACCTCCTGACTGCCCGCGACAGGATGTCCGGCGTTGGGCACCTGCGCGATGTCCGGCCCGAGCGACAGCCACGCCATCGCGGTCAGGGTGGTCGGCACCTCCGCGATCGCCTCGGCCCACTCGACGACGATCGAGATGAGCCGGTCCCGTAGACCGCCGTCGTCCGGCGGCATCGGCGGTGGCGGAATGAGGCTCATGAATGCCGCTGCGACAAGATCATTCGCACTGGGGAAGTGCCGATACAGCGTGGCCCGCGCCACGTTGGCGCTGCGGGTGACGGCGTCGACGGTCACCGCGCCGGGCCCGCCTGTGCGCAGCAGCGCCGTCGCCGCGTCGAGCAGTCGCGCCCGGGATCTGGCCGGCCGCGGGTCGCCTCCCGCCGTACTCATCGTTTCCGCCACCTTCCGCACGGGTACGAGACTGTTAGTCTCAAAAGTATCCCCTGCCGAGAGAGAGACGACATGGTCGACACCCTCGACGGGTCCAGCCAGGATATCGACGCCGACGCCGCCACCCTGTCCCCGCGCAGACGGACGTGGCTGCTCACCATCGCGTGCGCCGACGTCCTCCTGGTCATCGCGTCCATGGTCGCGCTCAACGCCGCACTGCCCGACCTCGCGGTCGAGACGTCGGCGACCCAGACGCAACTGACGTGGGTGATCGACGGCTACACGCTCGCGCTGGCCTGTCTGCTGCTGCTCGCCGGGGCCCTCGGCGACCGTTACGGCCGCCGCGGCGCGCTCCTCGCCGGGCTCGCGATCTTCGGCGTGGCTTCCCTGGCCCCCGTGGTGTGGGACAGTCCGACGCAGATCATCGCTGCACGCGCGGTGGCGGGTTTCGGCGCAGCGTTCATCATGCCTGCGACGCTGTCACTGCTCACCGCGGCGTTTCCGAAGTCCGAACGCAACAAGGCCGTCGGGATCTGGGCGGGCGTTGCGGGTTCCGCGGCGATCGTCGGATTCCTGGGCACCGGGACACTGCTGCACTTCTTCCCGTGGCAGTCCATCTTCTACGCGTTCGGCGCAGCCGCAGTAGTACTGTTCGGGCTCACCTGCACCATCGGGTCGTCGCGTGACGAGAGCGCCGCGCCGGTCGACTGGCTCGGCGGCGGACTCATCGGAGCGGCGATCGCGGTGTTCGCGCTCGGGGTGATCGAGGCCCCCCACCGCGGGTGGACCGACCCCGCCGTGCTGTTCTGCATGGCGGCCGGCGTGGCCATCGCCGCGGTCTTCACGCGGGTCCAGTTGCGGCGAGAGCACCCGCTCCTCGACGTGCGACTCTTCGGCAGACCCGATTTCGCCACCGGCGCCGTCGGCATCACCTTCCTGTTCTTCGCGAACTTCGGATTCTTCTTCGTGGCAATGCAGTTCATGCAGTTGGTGCTCGGGTACAGCCCCATCACGACCGCATTCGCGTTGACACCGCTGGTCTTCCCCGTGCTCATCCTCAGCGCCACCGTGCACCTCTATCTCCCCAGATTCGGCCTGCGGGCGGTGGTGACCGTCGGTTTGTTGATGTTGGCAACCGGGCTGTTCTGCATGCGCACCCTCGAAGCCGAGTCGTCGTACCTGGATCTGGCGTGGCCGCTGCTGATCATGGCCTCGGGTATCGGACTGTGCACGGCGCCGACGACTTCGGCGATCATGGGCGCGGTACCGGACGAGAAGCAAGGTGTGGCCTCCGCGGTCAACGACGCCACCCGTGAGATCGGTGCGGCGCTCGGCATCGCCGTCGCCGGATCGGTTCTCGCTGCGGGCTATCAGCACGCGTTGGCACCGAACGTGGGCGCCTTCCCGGACCAGAGCCGCGAAGCCGCGACCGAATCGCTCGCCTACGCACTGTCCGTCGCCGAACAGATGGGCCCGATGGGCGCACAACTGGCCGCCCTCGCCGAGTCGGCATTCCTGCACGCGATGGACCAGGCGCTGCTGGTGCTCTCCGCGGCGATCCTCGTCGCGGCGGCCTTCGTCGCGGTCTGGTCACCCGGTCGCGACGGTCGGCAGTCCCGCGCGGTCCGCAAGCTCACCGAGCGGCGATGAACTCCGTCGCGCGGTGGCCGGCCATCACGATCGTCGCGTGCGGTCCGCGACTGGTGATGGCGGGCAGGATCGACCCATCGACGACCCACAGTCCGTCGACGCCCAATACCCGACACTGAGCGTCGACCACCGCAGTCGGGTCACCGTCACCGCCCATCCGGGCACTACCGCACAGGTGCTGCGATGTCGACCACGAGGGTTCGGATTCTACTGTGGTACCGGCTAATTCATGCGCGAGCTCGGACCCTCTCCGGAGCAGCTCGACATCTGCGGCCTCGCTGTCGTAGTGATGTTCGATCACCGGGGCGCGGTCGGGATCCGCGGACACGAGCGTGATCCGGCCTCGCGACCGGGGACGCATCAACGTCACCCCGAGGTGCGGCCGGTCGGTCGGGTCATCGCGGCGACCGCTGGTCATCGCTCCGAAACCCGCTGTGTAAGGCCTGATCTCAAGGCCCTCACCAGTCGTCAGCACCGCCTCCAACGGGGGCACGCCATGCGTCGGCGGCCAGCTCACCGGTAGCACCCATTCCGGGTGATCGACGGTACCGACGCCGACGGGCAGATCCACCCCCACGGACACGCCCGCGTGCCTCAGGTCGTCCCCGGGTCCGATTCCCGACAGCATCAGCAGGTGGGCGGAACCGATGGCGCCGGCGGACAGCACGATCCGGTCGGCGGTCAGCACCACGTCTCCGCCGGGCCCGCGGCACTCCAGCGCGGTGGCCCGCCCGGCGTCCACCCGAATCCGGCGCACCTGGGTATCGGCGAGCAGGGTCAGGTTGGGACGCTGCAACGCCGGTTGCAGAAAGGCACCCCCGGGGCCGACGCGGGTGCCGCCCTCGATGTTGAGCGGCACCGCACCGACTCCCGGCCCCAGCGGGACCTCCGGTGTCGACCCGTTGAGATCGTCGATCCAGCCGAACCCCGCCGACTGTGCCGATTCCACGAATGCTGCTGTGCAGCCGTTGAATTCATTGACCCGACGCACGGTGATCGGCCCGGCCGAGCCATGCAGTGGACTGTCGAAGTCCAGGTCGTTCTCGATCGCGATGAAGTGTGGGAGGACCTCGGACCAGGACCAGCCCGGCAGCGCCCATCCGTCGACGTCGGACGGCAGGGCGCGACAGAAGTACCCCCCGTTGATCGCACCCGATCCGCCGACGACGGCGCCGCGCATGATCTGCGCGGACCGTTCGGGTGCGTCGGTCAGCGTCGTCTGATACCGCCGGACCACCGAACTCGCCTCCCCGATCGGAAGGCGCAGACCATCGGTGATCTGGCTGTAGATCCGCGGGTCACCCGGCCCGGGACCCGCTTCCACCACGGTCACCCGGCAACGGTCGTCGGCGGAAAGCCGTTCTGCAAGCACGGATCCCGCACTCCCGGCGCCGACGATCAGGATGTCACTGCGGACGCGAGGAGCAAAACGGTCGCTGTGCAAAGGCGCGTCAGGTCCGGATCTGCGGCTTGAGCGCGCCGGCATGCCGCTCGCGCACCACGCCGCTCCACAGCCCCAAACCGTAGGCGATGTCGTCGAGACGTTTGAGCAGCACATAGGTGAGCACGCCGACCCGCTGGGTCTCGTCGTCGGCGTTGCCGTTTCGGGTGATCCAGTCGAACACGCCGTCGAGCACCGCGGCCACCAACACCACCTGGCGACAGCGTCGTGAAAACACCGCGGCGACCAGCGCGATCGGCCAGTAGTGGCGGCAGATCGCCGACGCCAACTGCAGGGCCGCCGACCACAGCCCGTGCACCGCGACGAGCGCGACCTCGATCGGTTCTGTCTGCACGCTGGACAACGACTTGGCGATGCGGCGCCCGGTGATACCCGCGACGGCGGCGGATCCCAGGTACCCGAGGCTCGAGCCGATTGCCGCCAGCAGCCAGACCACCAACGTCCACCCCGAGATCACCAGTGGCGCCGTCTTGCCGGGATGACGGATCGCCAGCGGTGCCGCCGAGCCGCCGTAGAACGACTTGCGGACGAACCACTTTCGCAGCTCGGTGCGGTGATCGTGGGCCACCGTGGCGATCGGTTCGTACCGAAGCCGCGCGCCCACCTCGTTCAGCCGCCAGCACAGGTCGACGTCCTCACCGGACACCAGTGACTCGTCGAAGCCGCCGACCTCGATCAAGGTTCGACGGCGGCAGATGATAGCGGCGCTCGGAACATAGGACACCGTGCCGAGCGGAACCACCGGGGCCTCGCGCAACCCGAGGTCGAGCGACGACCGCACCGCCTCGTAACGCGCCACCGCGCTGTCGGACGGATGCAACGCGACGATCCGCGGTGCTGCCAGTGCCACCGCAGGATCACAGAAGTGCCCGAGCAGTGCCTCGAGCCAACCGCGGCGGGGCACCACATCGGAGTCGAGGAAGGCGACGAAGTCGGTGTCACACGCCCGCAGTCCGGTGTTACGTGCGGCGGCCGGCCCCTTGTTGCGCGAGTGCCGCAGGATCGTCAGGTCGCAGTGCACGCCGGTGAAGTCGGATTCCAGCACCGGGGTCACGGAACCGTCGTCGACGATCACAACGCGCAGACCACGCAGCGAATAGACCAACCTGTCGAGCCCGGAAGGATTGTCCCGCACCGGAATCACGACGGTGACGTCCCGGTGTGACGGTCCACTGAGCGGTCGCGGATGGGCAACAGTTGCGTCCAGCAGGGTGCGCGCCAATTGAGCGCTGACCGCGTCGTGCACCTCGAGCCTGCCGCCGGCCAGCATGGTCTGCGCGGCCGGGGCCAGCCGGAGCAGGCGGGTGGGCGAACCGCCCAGAAGCGCAGCCCCCTCCCCGAGGACTCGCACCCGTCGATCCACCTGAACCGCGAACCCGTCGGGCAGGCGCGGCCCGGTCACCTCAACATTCCCTGCTGATCGGGCGCCCACCGGATGACCCTCCCCAGACATGCGTCAACCATTTCGGCAAAGATCCTTCTCCCCTCCTCCGCCGTCGCCGTGGTCGGGTCGCCGAGTACCCCCAGCGAACTGACTGCGGCGACTCCCCCACGAAGCATCTCAGGCATCAGTTCGGACAAGGGAGCCCGGTTGCCCGGTACTCGCTGATCCTCCCTCACGACACCCGGTGAAATATGTAGCAATACAGATGTTTCGGTGTGCCCGGCATGCGCGTCGGCGTTGCTGGAGCTGCACGAGCACCACCCCGCGTCCCGCCCTTCGTACCGGAGCGTCCCCACCGCCCGGCGCAGCGCATCGACGTTTCCGCCGTGGCCGTTGACGAACACCAGGCGCGAGGTCCAGCGAGAGGCCGAACGGGCGAACTCCACAAGCAGTTCCGCCAGTACCGGTGTGCCAATCGAGATCGTGCCGGGGAAGCCTTCGTGCTCGCCGCTGGCGCCGTAGCCAACGGCAGGGGCGACCAGCCAGTGGTCGGCACTCCCACCCAGGCGCTCCACGAGCGCAGCGGCGACCGCGGTTGCGATGCGAGTATCGGTGTCCAGAGGCAGATGGGGTCCATGCTGCTCGGTGGAACCTACTGGGACGACCAGCGCGGGCGACGTGTTCTGCAGCTGCCTCGACGTTGAGTCCCCGAGCTTGCTGGGGAATGCCACGCGACGATCGTAGGCCGAATTCATCTGGCGTGCGCCAATTGTTGACGCATGCGTGGCAATTGATTTCCGATCATGGGATGTGGTCCACGATCGGGGAACCACGCCAGCCCCCCGCGCCACGTCTGCACCACAGTCCCGCGCAGCGAGACCACCCGCCGCGCGGCCCGTTCACACTCCGAGCGTGCGGGTGAATCCGTCGGGAATCAGAATGTCCTCGCGCGTCAATTCGTGGATCGAAGATTTGCCGAGACCCATCAGGGCCGAGTCGATACCGCCGTGCATGATGTCCAGAACATTCTCGACACCCGCCTGGCCGTTGGCGGCCAGACCCCACAGATATGCCCTGCCGAGCATGACCGCCCTCGCGCCGAGAGCGACGGCCTTGACCACATCGCTGCCCCGCCGGACTCCGCCATCCAGCAAAACCTCGATCTGATCGCCGACCGCATCGGCAATGGCGGGCAGGCACCGGATCGCCGCCGGGGTGCCATCGAGATTGTTGCCGCCGTGGTTGGACACGGTGATCGCCGAAACGCCCGCATCAACAGCACGTTTGGCGTCGTCGACCCGCACCGTTCCCTTCAGCATGAACTGTCCGCCCCACTGCTGACGCAACCAGGCGACGTCCTCCCAGGTCGGCGGCGGGGTGCCCATCCACTGCCCGTACGCCTCGAAGAACGCCGGGCCGGCCTCACCGCGTCGGCCCTGGTTGGGCACCCGCAGGGCCGGTGGCCGCAGCCCCTTGCCGAAGCTCCACAGCCAGCGCGGCTTGGTGACCACCTCGGGGAACATCCGCACCATGGTGGCGAGGTTCATCGCCTCGGGGATCTTGGGGCTGCCCCAGTCGCGACCGTGCGAGAAACTCCAGTCGGTGGTCAGGATCAGACCCTTGGCGCCCGCGGCCCGGGCCCGCTCCATCCGCTGCAGTATCTCGTCGCGGCTGCCCAGCCAGTAGATCTGGAAGAAGATCTTGTCGTTGACCGCGGTGACCTCTTCCATCGGCTTGCTGGCGAAGGACGACAGGCCCATCGCGGTACCGCGCGCGGCGGCGGCCCGCGCCACGGCCACCTCACCGTCGGGGTCGATGGCCTGCACACCGGTCGGAGAGATGATGACGGGCATCGAAATGTCCTGCCCCATCACCGTTGTCGACATATCCCGCTTCTCGGTGGCGCCGATGACGTGCGGTGCGAAGCCGAGCTCCGCGAACGACTCGACGTTGTCGGAGACCGTCACGCCCTTCTCGCTGGCGGACACCAGCGACAGGTAGGCGGACTTGGGAAGGCGCTTCTTCGCCCGCTGCTGAGCGATGGCGACCGTTTCGAACCAGGTATCGCGTGCCATGGGTTACACAGGACTTTCGTTGCAGAACTTTTTGGGGGGAGCGCTCAGCAGTGTGAGCGGGATGGGACCTGACGGCGTCTTGCGGTTCCCGGTACGGGAGTGGTCGACGCTGGACTTGGGCTTGTCACGCTCGCGAGCCAATGCCGGCTCGCCGTAGCCCTCGACGCACTCCGGGTCCGGGCCGTCGAGCGGAAGACCGGTGAAGAACTTGGCGGCCATGCAGCCTCCGCGGCAGCTGTCGTAATGGCCGCAGCTTCCGCACGCGCCGGCCGACTGCGGCTCACGCAGCTCCCGGAACAGCTCCGAGTTCTGCCAGACGTTCTGGAACCCGTTGTCCGACAACACATTACCGGCAAGGAACGTGTCGTGGATGGCGAACGGGCAGGCGTAGACGTCACCCAGGGGATCGATCAGGCAAACCACCCGGCCCGCTCCGCACAGATTCAACCCGGCCAGCGCACCCGGTTCACCCAGGCCCGACAGGTGGAAGAACGAGTCACCGGTGAGGACCCGCTCGCCGTTGGCCACCAGCCAGTCGTAGAGCTGAACCTGCTGTGCGGGGGTCGGGTGGAGTTCGTCCCACACGTCGGCGCCCCGGCCCGACGGCCGCAGTCGGGTGATGCGCAGCGTCGCGTCGTAGCTGTCGGCCAGGGCCTTGAAATCGTCGAGCTGGCCCACGTTGTGGCGGGTCACCACCACCGAGATCTTGGCGTCGGTGAAGCCGGCCTCCCTGAGGTTCTCCAACGCGCGCGTCGCCATCGCGAAGGATCCCGGACCGCGCACCGCATCGTTGACCTCGGCGGTCGCGCCGTCCAGCGAGATCTGCACGTCGACGTAGTCGCTGGCAGCCAGCTTCGCTGCCACCTCGCGATTGATGCGAACTCCGTTGGTGGAGAACTTGACGCCGACGTGGTGGGCGGTCGCGTAGTCGACGAGCTCCCAGAAGTCCGATCGCACAGTGGGTTCGCCGCCGCCGATGTTCACGTAGAACACCTGCATCCGTTCCAGCTCGTCGATGATGTCCTTGCACTGTTGCGTGGACAGCTCGCGCGGATCGCGCTTGCCCGACGACGACAGGCAGTGCACACACGACAGGTTGCAGGCGTACGTCAGCTCCCACGTCAGGCAGATCGGCGCGTCCAGACCGCGCTCGAACTGATCGACGAGCCGGGGCACGGGTTGCATAGTGGTCATGACATCTCCTCGCGAACCAGCATCTGGGACTGGACCAGTACACCCAGAGCGTGTAGGTAGGGGGCCTGCGCGTCGTCGTCGATTCCCGCGGCGCGGCAGGCGGATCGAGCGTCGGGGTGATCAGCCAGGAGGTTGATCACCTCGACGATCGTCCGGTTCTTCAAGAACGAGAGCTTGCGGGTGCCGAAGTGATACAGCAGCGCGCCGAACGGTTCGGGCCGCACCGCCACCTGAGGGTGCAGCCGCCAGGACAGGTCCGGATCGAAGACACGGTCGGTTTCCACCGTCGACGCAGTCACGGTCAGTAGACCCCGCACATCCCGTCGATCGAGACTTCCTCGACCAAGCTCTCGGTGACCAGCTCTTCGGTCTCCACGTGCTGATTCGGTTCCATTGATCTCGCCTTTCTCCCGATGCGGTCCCCGGTAGGGTCTCGACATTTGTGATGCAGGTCGCAACAATATGGCATCGGGTGCCTAAATGGAAGGGCGGATTCCGGTGGACGCTGGGAAGGGTCGCGTGGGCCGTCGCCGGTCGACGAGCTGGGAGCACATCAGCGACGTCGCGATCGACTTGTTCATGACGCGCGGATTCGACGACGTCAGCGTCGATGACGTGGCGACGGCCGCGGGGATCGCCCGGCGGACCCTGTTCCGCTACTACCCCTCCAAGAACGCACTGCCGTGGGGTGACTTCGACGCACACCTCGGAAACATGCAGGCCCTGTTGGCCGGCCTCGACCCCGGCGTCCCGGTCCGCGACGCGCTCCGCACCGCCCTGTTGGCTTTCAACGAGTTCGACGACCCCGATCGTCACCGCCAGCGGATGCGGTTGATTCTGGAAACCGAGGCCCTGCAGGCATATTCGATGACGATGTACGGCGGCTGGCGAGCCGTGGTGGCCGCTTTCGTGGCCCGCCGCCTGGATGTGTCAGCAGCCGATCTGGTGCCACAGACAGTGGCGTGGACGATGCTCGGGGTGGCGCTGGCCGCCTACGGGCAGTGGCTCGAGGACGAGACGGTGGCACTGCCGGCCGCCCTGAGCGACGCATTCGACCTGCTCGCGCCAGGCTTGACCGGACTCTGAACTCGGGGTGTCGGAGTTCGGGCCTCAAGGGCGACGATAAGGATGTGAGCGCCCAACCGACTGGTCACAACGCGCCGCGGGCACTGCTGGAGCTGTACGACGAAGCCCTGCCGGCGGTGTACGGATATTTCGTCAGGCGCTGCGGTGACCGCGCGACGGCCGAGGACCTCACGTCGGAGACCTTTCTGGCGGCGATGGACACGGCCAGAAGGAAAACACCTCCCCCGTTGACGGTGCCGTGGTTGATCGGAGTGGCACGCCACAAACTGGCCGACCACTACCGCAGGCGCCACGACCGCTTCTTGATACCCGTCGCCGAATTGCCCGAGCCGGTCGACGCCGCCGACGACTGGGACGCCGAACTCGACCGCATCGTCGCCGAACAGGTGCTCTCCCGGCTGCCCGAGCACCACCGCACGGTGCTGGCGTTGCGCTACTTGGACGACTGCTCGGTGCCCGAATGTGCCGAGTTGATAGGTCGCACGGTGCACGCCACCGAGGCGCTGCTGGTGCGGGCGCGACGAGCGTTCCGCGCGCAATACCCAACGCTGGAAGGAGGGACGTCGTGAACAACCACCACGATCCGCTGGACGCGCTGCGCGGCACCGACCTTCCGTCGGAGCCGGACCCTGCCTTCGCCGCGCGACTGCGGGCACGCCTCGAGTCGGCCGCGAGATTGTTTGAACAGCAACCAGATCAAACCCAAGGAGTGATCATGAGCGGAACCGACATCGCCGAGCTCGCCGATATGTCGGCACCCGACTGGCTCGCCGCCGAGCGCACCCTGACCACGCCAGCTCCGCAGCCCTCTGCGCGGCCCGCTGTTACATCCTCTCCGCGGCCCGCCGCGATCCCCTACCTGGCCGTCGCAGACGCCCGCGCCGCGATCACCTGGTACACCGACAACTTCGGTGCCGCCGTGGTCGGGGATCCGATCGAGATGGGCGACGGCCGGATCGGACACGCGGAGTTGGCGATCTCGGGCGGGGTGCTCTACCTCGCCGACGAGTTCCCGGAGATCGGATTGAAAGCACCGTCGCCGCAGGCGGTCTCGGTGAGCCTGATGCTGCCGGTGGCCGATACGGACGTCACGCTCGAGCGGGCCAGGGCGAACGGCGCAGACGTGCAGCGCGAACCGTACGAGAACTACGGCAGCAGGACCGCCGCGATCGTGGACCCGTTCGGGCACCGCTGGATGATCACCGGCCCGATGACCGGTTCGCCCGTCCCCATCCAGCACGGCGACGTCGGATATGTCTCGGTGTGGACGCCCGACGCCCGACGCGCGGCAGCCTTCTACGGGCATGTTCTCGGCTGGACCTACGATGCGGCCACCCAGCAGGTCACCAACACCGGCCAGCGCATCGGTATCTACTCCATCCCGGGAAAGAACACGCTGTTCTGCTGCTACGCGGTGACAGACCTCGCGGGGGCACGGGAGAGCATCCTCAGCGCCGGCGGCACTGTCGATGAGATCGAGCACTTCGACTTCGGAACCGTGCTCGGCGCCACCGATCCGCAGGGGCTCGAATTCGCTGTCTATCAACCGACTCCCGGACAACCCCGCCCGACACTCAACGGCGACGGCCCCGGGGAGTTGTCCTACATCACCTACCAGGTCCCAGACTCGGCCACGTTCAGGGCGTTCTACAGCGGGCTGCTGTTCTGGACGTTCGAGCCGGGACGAGTTGACGACGGGTGGGGGGTGTCCCCGACTCATCCCATGGCCGGTGTTGCGGGCGGCACCGACGCCCCGGTCACCGTGCCGATGTGGACCGTCGAGGACATCAACGACGCCGTGGCGCGGGTCCGCGAGGCGGGCGGGTCGGTGATCGAGGAGCCGTCACAGCAGGCCTACGGCAAGTCGGCGCTGTGTACCGACGACCAGGGCACGCGGTTTTACCTCGGTGAGTTCTGAGGGGCCGAACTGTTCAGTGCGCGTTCGGCTTTGATGCTTGCGGCGTTGTCGGCGGCGCGGGTACGTCGTCGGCGGGGCATCATCGCGGTGCGGCCGGGATGGATTGGTGGGCCGCACGCTGGAGGTGGCAGGTCGGCGGTGGCCAGGGTGTAGGACGGGAAGAACAGTCGGCTGCCGGGTTTTGTGGTGTAAGTCCGCCCGTCGGGGGCAGTCCAGATGACTGTGGCATCGGGGAGTTGCCGGTCCCGCCAGCCGTCGGGCCCGCCCCAGAACGTTTTCATCAAATGATGACTTCTGCACTTGCAGTTCAGGTTCGACGGATGGGTGGGCCCCAGCGGCCACGGCTCGACGTGGTCGATGTCGCAGCGGTCAGCGGGCACGTCGCAGCCCGGGAACCGGCAGAACATGTCACGCACGCGGATGAACTCCGCCAGCCGTGCCGAGGGCCGGTAGTGCGGTTCGGGATCGGGGCCGGGCAGCCACAGCGGGGCGACTTTCGCTCCGCCGCGGAGCGCTTCGGCCAGCACCGCGGTGGGGATCACCCCACGCCCGGGCAACACCGCCAGCCCCGCATCGGTCAATCGCGACGGCATCGAATCGACATCGTCCGCAGGCTCGGACTCGGGCTCGGGTTCAGCGACCGGCATCGCCTCAGGCTCGATATCTTCGTCGGGCTCAGCGTTCTCGGCGTCGTCCGCGAGTGTCGGCTCAGGCTCGGCGTTCTCGGCGTTCTCAGCGGGCTCAGGGTTCTGGGCGGCTGTTGATTGGGCGTGTTCGGCGTTCTGGGCGGCGATCAGTTTGCGGGCAGCGTCCACGGCGGCCTGATCGGCGATCACCCGGATCACCACCGACGAGGACGGCGCTGGTGTGGCTGGGCAGTGTTCGCCGCCGCACCGGCACGTCAACACCGTGTTCCCGTGCCCCAACGCGCCCACCGCATCAGCCCAACGCTCACCGGCGGTGCGCGGATCATCCGGACACACCCCGGCCACCATCGCGGTGATCCGCGCCCGCAACGCCGCCGCATCCGTGGGTGACAACCGCCCCCACACCACGGTGAACTCATTGGTGTCCTCACACGCCCCGATATGGAAATCCCGGGTCCGGATCACCTCCCGGGCACGGCGCACCGCCTCGGGGTCATACCGCTCGATCACCGCGTCGATCGCCCGACCCAACACCACCACCGACAACGGCCCCCACCGCACCGCTTTGTCCGCCAGTTCGGCATCGATGAGGGTGATCAACGCGTGGTCCTCGACCAACTGGGTGCGCCACGTCAACTCCGAAATCACCCGCGCACTGAGCGCCCCGGCACTGAACAGTGCCGCCACCTTCGGCAACCGGTACCGCAACGCCACCGCGATCCGCATCTGCCCCGACGCGCGGCGATGGCCTACCGTCAACGCCGCCGCCACCCGCGCCGCGGTGTGATCCCACGGATCAACAGCCCACCGGCCGCGCTCGTCATCTTCGTCGACACAGCGGTCCACCAACTCCGCGATCGCCGCCAACTTCCGCGCGCCGGCCGCCGCTTCCTCCCGCGCGGCAGCCTCGATCACACCCACCAACGCATCCTCAGCCACGCCGGCGAACATCGAGTCGAACATGTGTTCGATTCTACCCGGCTCCACTGACTCGAACTTTCTGGCAGGGTCGCCGCTTGTGGATAACCGCGGCCCTCTGGTGAGAGGTTGTGGATAAGGATCAATCACGACGGGGTGCCCACGAGGACGACGATGATCTGGAACTCAAGTTGGCTTTGGCCCGGGCCAAAGCACACGCGGCCCAGAATTCCGACGAGAAGCGCTACCCCAGGACGTCGGAGATCGGCGCACCCGCGGCGATCTTCGAGCGGGCCTTCATGACCTTGCCCGGCATCCCGCCACCGACGACGCCGACCACCACACCATCGCGCTCGTAGTAGGCCAGGAACTTGCGGCCGTCATCCTCGACGACATGCACGGTGTCGGTGGCCTCGGGCTCACCCAGGCACTGGATCTTGACGTCGTACTGGTCGCTCCAGAAGTACGGGACCGATACCGCGGCAGGCGCATCGTTACCGAGCAGGGACGGCACCAAGACCCTCGCCTGGTCGGCGACATTGCTCCAATGCTCAACGCGCACTTGACCTTTGACAACGTCCCGCCAGGAAGCGACATCGCCGATTGCCCACACGTGGGGCACGCTCGCGCGGCCGGCGTCGTCGCACACCACACCGTTGTCGATCTCGAGGCCGCTACCGTCGAGCCAGCCGGTGGCCGGGTGGGAACCGATACCGACGATCACGAGGTCGGCTTCCAGTTCCGTGCCGTCGCCCAGCGTGACGCTCTGCACCCGACCGTCGCCGCCGACCTCCGCAACGCCGACGCCGCAGCGGACGTCGACACCCTCGGCCCGGTGCAGTCGTGTCACCAGATCACCGATCGTCTGACCCAGGACCGACGCCAACGGCGACGGCTGGGGCTCCACCAGCACCACGTCGACGCCCAGCTTGCGCAGGCTCGCGGCCACCTCACACCCGATGAAACCCGCACCCACCACGACGGCGCGCCGCGCGGATTCCGCCTCCCGGCGCAACGCGAGGCTCTCGTCGACGTTGCGCAGCACATGGATGCCCGCAAGATCGGGGAAGGACGAAATGCGCCGAGGCACAAGACCCGTCGCAATGATCAGCTCGTCGTAGCTCAGCTCTGTGCCGTCCGCCAGGGTCACCGTCTGGACGGCAGTGTCGACCGAACTCGCGCCGTTGCCCAGCAGCATCGTGATGTTGTTCTCGGCGTAGAACTCAGCCGGTTTGAGCGTGACGTCGTCGGTCTCGGAGCGCAGCACTTCCTTCGACAGCGGCGGCCGGTCGTAGGGCAGGTGGGCTTCGTCGCTGACGATCGTGATGGTGCCGGCGAACTCGGAACGACGCAGTTGTTCGGCGGTTCGGGCGGCGGCCAGCCCGCCGCCGACGATCACGACGCCTCCTGAAGTGGTCACTTGGGTGTTCTACACGATCCGGTCGGGCCGATGTACGCCACCCCGTCAGCCCGGTGATCGCTCGATGAGATTCGACAGCACCACGATGCTCTCGCTGCGCTCGATGTCGGCGCTGGCACGGATCCGCTCCAGCGCCTCCTCGAGGTGCCGCATGTCGCGGGCCAGGACGTGCAGCAGCGCGTCTGACGTGCCGGTGACCGTGGCCGCACTCACCACCTCGGGGATGTCCTGCCAGGCCGCACGCAGCTCGTCAGGGGCGATGGTGCCGTGGCAGTAGACCTGGACGTAGGCCTCGGTGGTCCAGCCGAGCGCGTTGCGGTCGATCACGGTGGTGAATCCCCGGATGACCCCGGTATCGAGCATCCTGTCGACGCGACGCTTCACCGCCGGTGCCGACAGGTTCACCCGCTGCCCGATCTCGGCGAAAGTGGCCCGGGCATGCTCGGCCAGCTCGACCAGAATGCGCTCGTCGGTCTCATCGAGCCGATCCATGACGTCTCCCGCGCAATAGAAGTTCACAAGCAACGCATTGACGCAATGAATCATGCCTTATTACGCAACAGCTGGCGATTGATTGCGCCAGATGCAGTCCATATCGTTGCTTTCATGATGTTCTCCGATGTCGCCGGCGCCCTCGCGACCCCCGCCACCGATGTCACCCGCACCCGAACGGCCCGGCCCCGCCGGTACGTCATGGCGGCCCCGAACTTCTTCGCCGTCGAATACGTCATCAACCCGTGGATGGACACCTCCACCCCTGTCGACGCCTGCCGCGCCGTGGCCCAGTGGGAGGCGTTGCGCCAGACCTACACAGATCTCGGCCACACCGTCGAACTGGTCGAGTCGGTGGCAGGTCTGCCGGACATGGTCTACGCGGCCAACGGCGGACTGGTCGTCAACGGCAGGGCCGTCGTCGCCCGCTTCGCCCATGCCGAACGTGCCGGTGAGTCCATCGCGCACGCCGAATGGATGTCCCGCAACGGGTATCTGCCCTTCGAGACCCGCCACGTCAACGAGGGCCAGGGCGACCTGTTGGTGGTCGGCTCGACGATCCTGGCCGGTCACGGTTTCCGCACGGACCGTCGTGCGCACGACGAGATCGCCGAACACCTCGGAATGCCGGTCGTCGGCCTGGAGCTCGTCGACCCCCGCTTCTATCACCTCGACACCGCGCTCGCGGTCCTCGACGACACCACGATCGCCTATTACCCAACGGCGTTCGCCGAGCGATCCCGCGCGGCGCTGATCGAGCTGTTCCCCGATGCGATCGAGGTGGCCAGCGCCGACGCCTACGTCCTCGGCCTCAACGTCGTCTCCGACGGCCTCAATGTCGTCCTGCCGGCAGCCGCCACCGGTTTCGCCGAGCAACTCCGCCAGCGGGGCTTCCGACCTGTCGGGGTGGACCTCTCGGAGCTCCTCAAGGGTGGCGGATCGGTCAAATGCTGCACCCTGGAGGTACATCCGTGACCATGCTGGAGAACATGACGACCGAGACCGACATGGTGATCGAACTCGATCGCCGCCATGTCGCGCACAACTATTCGCCGCTGCCGGTCGTCGCGGCCGGCGCCGAAGGTGCCTGGATCACCGATGTCGAGGGCCGCCGCTATCTCGATTGCCTCGCGGCGTACTCCGCGGTCAACTTCGGCCACCGCAATCCAGAGGTGACGGCTGCCGCGCACGCCCAGCTGGACACCGTGACGCTGGTGAGCCGCGCCTTCCACTCCGACCGGCTCGCACCGTTCTGCGCCGCCCTCGCCGCACTGTGCGGCAAAGACATGGTGCTGCCGATGAACAGCGGCGCCGAAGCCGTGGAGAGCGGCATCAAGGTCGCACGCAAATGGGGCCACGACGTCAAAGGGGTTCCCGCCGATCAGGGCAACATCGTGGTCGCACGCAACAATTTCCACGGCCGGACCACGACGATCATCAGCTTCTCCGACGACGACACGGCGCGCCGCGGTTTCGGACCGTACACACCGGGATTCCGTTCGGTGCCCTTCGGTCCCGACGACCCGCATGCCGAGGCGATCGCCGACGCCATCGACGACAACACCGTCGCGGTGCTGATCGAGCCGATCCAGGGTGAGGCGGGGATCATCGTGCCGCCCGACGACTACCTGCCGCGGGTGCGGGCGCTGTGCACCGCGCGCAACGTGCTGCTGATCGCCGACGAGATCCAGTCCGGCTTGGCCCGCACCGGAAGGACCTTCGCGTGTGACCACTGGGGCGTCGTGCCCGACGTCTACCTGCTGGGCAAGGCCCTCGGCGGTGGCGTCGTGCCGCTGTCGGCGGTGGTCGCCGATCGCGCAGTTCTGGAGGTGCTGCATCCGGGCGAGCACGGTTCCACCTTCGGTGGGAACCCGTTGGCGGCTGCGATCGGGAGCACCGTTGTCGAGATGCTGGCTCGCGGCGAATTCCAATCCCGCTCAGCTGAACTCGGCACTCACCTGCACGATCGGTTGCGGGGGCTCATCGGCCGCGGGGTGATCGCAGTCCGCGGAAGAGGTCTGTGGGCCGGCGTCGACATCGACCCGGTGCACGGCACCGGCAAGCAGATCAGCCTGAAGCTGGCCGAGCGCGGTGTGCTGGTCAAGGACACCCACGGGTCGACGCTGCGTTTCGCGCCGCCGCTGGTGATAACCGCCGACGAGATCGATTGGGCCGTTGACCGGTTAGCCGACGTTCTGGCCGAAACGGGTTCACACTAGTTCGACACCCGTCCTGCCGACGATCCAGGAGGCGCCATGACTGCCCCACCGTTAGGCCTCACCCAACAGATGCTCCGGCGCCGTCCCGTGATCGACGCACCGGTCGCCCACGGCGCCTCCCAGGGCCTCAAACGCAGCATCGGTACCTTCCAACTGACGATGTTCGGTGTCGGCGCCACCGTCGGCACCGGCATCTTCTTCGTGCTGTCCGAGGCGGTGCCCGAAGCCGGACCGGCGGTGATCGTCTCGTTCATCATCGCCGGCATAGCCGCCGGTCTGTCGGCGATCTGCTACGCGGAGATGGCTTCTGCCGTACCGGTGTCCGGGTCGAGCTACTCCTACGCCTACACCACACTCGGCGAGTTCGTCGCGATGGCCATCGGCGCCTGTCTGCTGCTCGAATACGGCGTGTCGATCTCCGCGGTGGCTGTCGGTTGGAGCGGCTATGTGAACAAGCTGCTGGACAACCTGTTCGGTGTGCAGATCCCCCAGGCGCTGTCGGCCGCCCCGTGGGACGACGCGGCCGGGTTCGTCAACCTGCCCGCCGTCGTTCTGATCGTCATGTGCGCGCTGCTGCTGATCCGTGGCGCCAGCGAGTCGGCTCTGGTCAACACCGTGATGGTGGTGATCAAGCTCGGCGTGCTGCTGCTGTTCGTCGTCATCGCATTCACCGCATACAGTTCCGACCGGTTCGCCGGCTTCTGGGATGCCGGCTTCAACGGGATCACCCTGGCGGCGAGCGGAATCTTCTTCTCCTACATCGGTCTGGACGCCATCTCCACCGCCGGTGACGAGGTCAAGAATCCGCAGAAGACCATGCCCCGTGCCATCCTGGCCGCGCTGGTGATCGTCACCAGCTTCTATGTCCTGGTGGCGTTCGCCGCACTCGGATCGCAGCCCACCGAGGATTTCGGTTCCGAGGAGCAGGCCACCGCAGGCCTGGCGGTGATTCTGGACAACATCACCGGAAGCCTCTGGGCGAGCACCATTCTGGCGGCCGGTGCGGTCATCTCCATCTTCTCGGTCGCGCTGGTCGTGATGTACGGACAGACCCGCATCCTGTTCGCGATGGGTCGCGACGGGCTGCTGCCGTCGATGTTCGCCAAGGTCAATCCCCGTACCATGACGCCGGTCAACAACACCGTAATCGTGGCCACGGTGTGTGCGCTGCTCGCCGGCTTCGTCCCGCTGGGATATCTGCTCGACATGGTGTCCATCGGCACGCTGGTCGCGTTCATCGTCGTCTCCGTCGGCGTCATCGTGCTGCGCGTTCGCGAACCCGATCTGCCGCGCGGCTTCAAGGTGCCGCTGTACCCGGTCACCCCGATCCTGTCGGTGGCCGCGTGCCTGGTGGTGCTGTGGGGCCTGAACTGGTACACGTGGGTGGCGTTCGGCGCCTGGGTCGGTGTCGCCCTGATCTTCTGGATGTTCTGGAGTCGGCACCGCAGCGCTCTCAACACCGTGGCGGTCGGGGAACCGAAGTGACCGTCTTGGCGGGGTATCTCGCCGGGAAGTGCGGACACGCCCCACTCAACCTCGCCGTCGAGGCGGCCCGAACTCTCAACACCTCCCTCACCGTCGTCGCTGTTGTGCCCAGACCCTGGATGACACCGTCCCCCGCCCGCGTTGATGCCGAATTCGCCGCCTACGCCCAGCAATTGGGTTCGGACTCGGAGCGTGAGGCGCGGGAGTACCTGGACACCGTGGCGGCGGGCATCTCGGTCGATTTCCTCCAGATTGCCAGCCGCACCGCGGGTGACGGCCTGCTGGACGCTGTCGAGCGCGTCGACGCCGACGTCCTGGTCGTCGGCTCGTCGTCGAGCGGTGCACTCGGGCAGGTGGTGCTGGGATCGACCACCGACTGGCTGCTGCATGCGTCTCCGGTACCGGTCGCCCTGAGCCCGCGCGGTTATCGCGGATCCCGTACCGGCACGTTGCAACGGATCACCTGCGCCTACTCGGGCACCCCGGAATCGGTGCGGGTGGTCGAGCGCGTCAGCGAACTCGCCACCACTCTGGGGGTGCCGCTGCGCATCGTCAGCTACGCCATCCGGGGACGGACCATGTTCCCACCGCAGGTGGGATTGCACGCCGAGGACTCCCTGCTCGAGACCTGGGCGGCCCAACTTCGGGAGATCACGTCGAAGTTGAAATCGGACGGAATCGTCGGCGAAGACGTTGAGCTACAGGTCATCACGGGCAACGGGTGGGATCAGGCGCTGGACGCCACCGAATGGGAGGACGGCGACGTGCTCGCTCTGGGTACGACATCGCGGCGACGCATCACCGGGGTGTTCCTGGGAGCGCACGGCGCCAAGATCATCCGGCACAGCCCGGTGCCGGTGCTCGTGCTACCCGCCTGAGGTCAGTACTTGGCGGTCCCACGGTCGACGGCGATCTGGGAACCGGAGATCGTCGCCGATCCATCGCTTGCCAGCCAGGCCACCACGTCCGAAACCTCTTCGGGCGTCATGAATTCCTTCAGCCCCTTCTTGCCCTGGTGATTGACAGGGTGGTACGGCATCGGCGAGAAGCTGTGCAGGAAGGCCGGGTACTTTCCGAAGATCTCCATCATGGCGTCGGGTTCGACCATCGGTGTGTCGATGGAGTACGGGTGGATCGAGTTGACCCGGATCCCGAACTCCCCCGCTTCGATCGCCAAGGCGTTGGTGATCGCCACCAGGCCGTGCTTGGAGGCCGCGTAGTGGGCGTTGCCCGGGGTGGCCTTCGTGCCCGCCGACGAGCTGACGATGATGATCGAGCCGCCGTTGCCTGCCTCGATCATCGCGGGCACAGCGGCGCGGATGGTGCGCCACGTGCCGTTGAGGTTGACGTCGATGACGCTGTCCCACTGCTCCTCGGACATCTCGAACATCCGGCCCCAGCTGAGGATGCCCGCGTTCGCGACGACGATGTCGAGTCGGCCGAACTGTTCGATGCCGTCGGCCACCACCTGCTGCTGAGCGGCGAGATCACGGATGTCGACCTCGCGGGCAAGCACTTTGCGCCCGGTGGCTTCGACCAACCGCACCGTTTCCGCCAGATCCTCGGCGGTGGGCATCGGATAGGTGACGGTCGGCGAGACCGGTCCGCAGACGTCGATGGCAATGATGTCGGCGCCGTCGTTGGCCAGTCGGACAGCGTGCGCGCGCCCCTGTCCGCGCGCCGCTCCGGTGATGAACGCGACGCGGCCCTCCAAGCCTGCACCTGTTGTCATGACCGCTCCCTTCGTTGCTGCGAGCCGAGGTCAGGCTAACAGCAGAACTAGAACACGTTCTAGAGACTCACCAATCCAGTGGATCGCGGATGATCGGGCACGTCATGCAGTGCCCACCGCCGCGGCCGCGGCCGAGTTCGGCACCGACGATGGTGATCACCTCGATACCGGCCTTGCTCAGCAGGGAGTTGGTGTGGGTGTTGCGGTCGTAGGCGAACACCACCCCCGGCTCGACGGCGACGAGGTTGTTGCCGCTGTCCCACTGCTGACGTTCCGAGTCGTAGGCGTTGCCGCCTGTTTCGACCACCCTCAGCGCGGGCAGGTTCAGCGACGCGGCGACGACTTCGAGGAACGGCTTGGTCTCCTCGATGACCTCGACGCCGACCTCGTTGTCACCGGGGACGAGTGTGAAAGGCACGATGCCGTTGACGATTTCAGGGTAGATGGTGACGACGTCGCGGTCGGCGAAGGTGAACACGGTGTCCAGGTGCATGGCGGCGCGCAGCTTGGGCATGCCGGCCACGATCACTTTGTCGGCAGCACCCCTGACGAACAGTTCCGCGGCAACCTGGGTGATCGCCTGTCGCGACGTGCGCTCGCTCATCCCGATCAGCACCACGCCGTTGCCGGGGATGAGCACGTCGCCCCCCTCAATGGTGGCCAGCCCCCACGATTCCTCGGGATCACCCCACCACACCGTGGACCCGACGAAGTCGGGATGGAACTCATAGATCGCCTTCATCAAAAGGGTTTCGTCGTGGCGCGCGGGCCAGAACAACGGGTTGAGGGTCAGGCCGCCATAGATCCAGCAGGTGGTGTCCCGGGTGTAGAGCGTGTTCGGCAGCGGGGGCATCAGGTACTCGGTGACACCGTTGTCCTCCCGCGCCAGCGACCGGTATCCCGCACCCAACTCCGCCGGCAGATCCAGGATCGACATCCCGCCGATCAACAACTCGGTCAGTCGGCGCGGCGGTAGCGATTCCAGAAAGCCCCGGGTGTCCTCGACCAGGCCGGGTCCCACCTCGTTCGCCACGATCTTGCGATCCAACAGCCACGCCTTCGCCTCGGCGTTCTCCATTGTCTCGGTGAGCACGTTGTGGAGTTCGACGACCTCGACGTCGCGGTCACGCATCTTGTCCATGAAGTCGAAATGGTCGCGCCGCGCGTTCTGCACCCAGAGCACATCGTCGAAGAGCAGGTCGTCGCAGTTGGTCGGGGTGAGGCGCTCGTGGGCCAGACCTGGCGAGCACACCAGCACCTTCTGCAGCTTGCCCACCTCGGAGTGCACACCGTAGGAGGCGGATGGCGCTGGGGACGCTGCGGCTGTGGTCATGGATCGATCCTCTCGTTAGATCGTGATGGCGCCGGTGACCAGCGACACGATGCCGGCCACCGCCCCGACGACGATGACGCCGAACAACACCGCTTCAGCTCTGGTGAAGACCCGCAGTCCACGTTCCCGGCGGGCGATGACGTACAGCGCAGCACCCGCTGCGTACAGAATGCAGGACAGGAGCAGCTTGTCCAGTCCTGCCGCGTAGATCAGGAACAGGGTGTAGAAGGTCGCGATGCCCGAGACCACGGCGTCGCTCCTCCAGGCCCCGCCGTTCTCGTAGGTTTCCCTGGTCATCGTCAGCTTCACCGCGTAGGCGGCCGCCAGCAGATACGGGATCAGCGACAGGGCCGCGGTCAGGTCGAGCATGAAATCGAGTGCCTCTGCGGTGAACAACAGCAGCACGAGGAGCAGCTGGATCAGGATGCCCGCCAGCACCAGTGCGGCGACCGGCGCACCATTGCTGTTGGTGCGTCCCAGGAACCGCGGCATGTCGTCGGCTTTGGCCGGGATGTAGAGGATTTCGGCGGCCATCAACGTCCAGGCGAGGTACGCGCCCAGCACCGACAACACCACGCCGACCCGGATGAAGATCGATCCCCAATGTCCGACAACAGATTCCAGCACCGAAGCCATCGACGGCTGGTCGACGGCCGCCAGTTCCTGCTGCGGCAGCACCCCGTAGGACAGCAACGTCACCAGGGCGAAAACGCTCAGCACCGAGAGAAACCCGATGACGGTGGCGCGGCCGACGTCTTCGCGTTTCCTGGCGAACCGCGAGTAGACACTGGCGCCCTCGATCCCGAGGAACACGAACACGGTGATCAGCATGGTGCCCTTGGCCTGCTCGAAAACCGAGTTCCAGGAGTAGCTCCCGTCGCCGCCCCACAGGTTGTCGGTGAAGACCTCGGCCTCGAACGCAATGGCCGCGATCACGATGAACACGAAGATCGGCACCACCTTGGCGACGGTGGCGATGCGGTTGATCACCGCCGCCTCTTTGACACCGCGCAGGATCAGATAGCAGAACAACCACACCCCGACCGACGACGCCAACACCGCCACCACGGTGTCGCCGGCGCCGAGTGCGGGGAACAGTGCACTCGTGGTGGTCATGATCACCACCCAGTAGGACGTGTTTCCCGCACACGCCGAGGCCCAGAAGCCGAAGGCGGAGTTGAAGCCGACGTAGTCGCCGAATCCAGCCTTGGCGTAGGCGTAGATACCGGCGTCCAAGTCGGGTTTGCGGTTGGCGAGGCGCTGGAAGACGAACGCCAGCATCAGCATTCCGCTGCCGGCAATGGTCCAGGCGATGATCGCCCCGACGACACCGGTCTCGACTCCGAATCGGCGGGGTAGCAGGAAGACCCCGGAGCCGATCATCGAACCGACCACCATCGCGGTCAGGGTGGGCAGACTGACCTTCGAATCTTTGGTGGTCGCATCGGTGGCAGTCACATCCGACCTCCCGTCGCCGGAGCAGGCGCGCCCCGACCTGGGTGAAAGCTACCAATCGGGAGGCATCGCTGCTCGGTTATCAGATCTCGGCGATGATTTCCTGTCGCTTGGCGGTGTACTCGGCCTCGGAGATCGAACCGGTGGCCCGTAGCGTGTCGAGTCGCTGCAGACGTTCGGAGGTCGTCGGTTCGGCGGGCGGCACGTACGGCGCTGCTGCGGGCACCGGCGGGGGCATGGCCTGCTGTGCGGCCGCGTGCCGCACGATGGTCTGCACCTGTTGGCGGGCAGCAGGATTCGATCGAAGGTCCACCATGTCGTCCATGGCGATGTGGTTCGCCTTGAGCACCTGGAGGATCTCCATAAGCGGCTCGGCCTGGCCGGTGAGGTCGTAGGTCCGGCCGTCCTCGGCCACGCTGAAGGTGGCGGGCATCAGCCCGCTCACCAAAGCGCTTCGCTGCCAATCGATCTGATAGTCGTGGGTCACCGGGTCGACCAGTGCGACGAGCTTGCGGCTGGTGATCATCGGCAGCCGCGACACCGACGCGATCACCTGGTCCTGGGTCGAGAACGGCGTGATGCCGGGGCCGGAGACCTGGAGGTCGAGCTTGACCAACGGCTGATCGTTGATCCGGGAGTTGGTCTCGTGGATACCGACGACCTGCGCCAGAGCCAGCACACCGGAGGTCTCCAGCGCCTGCGTCTTCGCGGCCTTCTTCGAGCGGAAGCCCGTGATCGCCAGCGCAATCAGGACGTCGACCGCGGTGATCAGCAGACCCGTCCAGAACATCCAGCTCAGCAGCGGGTCCGCGCCCGCGGCGAAGTAGATGACCAGGAAGATCGGGCCGACGATGCCGCACAGCAGGACAAAGAGCTGGACACGCACGTATTGCCAGAACGTGGACATGGTCAGATTATGACCACCGCGGCCCGATCAGGCTCAGGATCCGGCGTTGACCTCGATCTGGTTTGCGACCGGGTCCTGGATCTCGACAGGCTCGACGAGCTGGTAGAGGGGCAGCGTCCAGGAGTCGAGCGCGCCGGCGCTGCGCGCATAGCTGGTGTGCACTGCCACCGCCGCCGGGTTCATCGTGTCCTCGGCGTCGGGGTCGTAGTCGCACACCGCGTCACCGAGATCGCACACGCTGATCGTCCTGCTGCCCATGGTCACGGGAAGCGGCGCGGGTGCGTGGGCGAGGATCGGCCAATCCTGGGCGACGCCCTTGCCCGCGCCCAGGACCGATGTGGCCGATCCCAGGTTGATCGTCGGGTCCTGCGGCAGCCGGTCGCCGTCGGCGATCAGCAGCGCCGCAGCCAGTTGCGGGTTCGCGTCCAGGGCATGCAGATTGCGGTGCACCACCATGGCGCCCTGCGAGTAACCGGCCAGCACCACCTGGGATGTCGGGCACTGAGTGACGAACGTGTGGTACTGCGCAGCCAGCGCTGCGGCGCCGGTGTCGACACTGCCCATGAAATCGGCCCAGTCGAGGATGCCGCCGTCCTCGGGGACCTCGACCGCGGGGTACTCGACCGCTTCGGCGGTGATGGTGCGACCGTCCTGCTGCACCAGCTGCGCGAAGTCGCGGTAGGACTTGTGGACAACCCGGCCCATGCCGCCGTCGCCGGCCAGTGCCCCGGCGCGCTCACCGGAACCGGCGGCGCCGATCCAGTGGACGTCAGGGCAGGCGGGCTGCGCGGACGCGGGTCCGGCCAGCCCGACCAGGGCGGCGCCGCCCAGGACGGCGGCGCTTGCGAGTGCGGTGATGGAATTGCTTCGCTTCAACATGTCCTCTTACTTGATCCCCCGGCCAACCCCTCGACAGCCGTCGAGAGATACATCGGCCTGTTCAGCGCACGCGTTACAGCACGCGCGCAGAAACGACAGTGGCGCCCACCCTTTCGGGTGAGCGCCACTGACGTTGGCTGGAACCTAGATCACTTGTTGATCTTGGTGACCCGGCCGGCGCCGACGGTACGGCCGCCCTCGCGAATCGCGAAGCGCAGACCCTCGTCCATGGCGACGGGCTGAATCAGCTTGACGGAGATGTCGGTGTTGTCACCGGGCATCACCATCTCGGTGCCCTCGGGGAGGGTCACGACGCCGGTCACGTCCGTGGTGCGGAAGTAGAACTGCGGACGGTAGTTGTTGAAGAACGGCGTGTGACGGCCGCCTTCGTCCTTGGACAGGATGTAGACGCTGCCGTCGAACTCGGTGTGCGGGGTGGTGGTGCCCGGCTTGATGACGACCTGGCCGCGCTCCACGTCCTCGCGCTTGATGCCGCGCAGCAGCAGACCGACATTGTCGCCGGCCTGACCCTGGTCGAGCAGCTTGCGGAACATCTCCACACCGGTGACCGTGGTCTTGGTGCTGGTCGGCTTGATGCCGACGATCTCGACTTCCTCGTTCACGTTGACCACGCCGCGCTCGACACGACCGGTGACCACGGTGCCGCGGCCGGTGATCGTGAAGACGTCCTCGACGGGCATCAGGAACGGCTTGTCGGTGTCACGCACCGGATCCGGGATCGACTCGTCGACCGCGTCCATCAGATCCTCGACGGACTTGACCCACTCCGGATCGCCCTCGAGCGCCTTGAGCGCCGAGACCTTGACCACGGGGGCTTCCTCGTCGAAGTCCTGGGCGGCCAGCAGTTCGCGGACCTCCAGTTCGACGAGCTCGATGAGCTCCTCGTCGTCGACCATGTCGGCCTTGTTCAGCGCGACCAGGATGTAGGGCACGCCGACCTGACGCGCCAGCAGCACGTGCTCGCGGGTCTGGGGCATGGGGCCGTCAGTGGCGGCGACCACCAGGATTGCGCCGTCCATCTGGGCGGCACCGGTGATCATGTTCTTGATGTAGTCAGCGTGACCGGGGGCGTCGACGTGCGCGTAGTGACGCTTCTCGGTCTGGTACTCCACGTGGGAGATGTTGATCGTGATACCGCGCTGACGCTCCTCAGGCGCATTGTCGATCTGGTCGAATGCGCGCGATTCGTTCAACGCGGGGTACTTGTCGTGCAGAACCTTGGTGATTGCTGCAGTCAGCGTGGTCTTGCCGTGGTCAACGTGACCGATGGTCCCGATGTTGACGTGCGGCTTCGTCCGCTCGAACTTCGCCTTCGCCACTGTGGTGTCCTCCTGGACTGTGTTGGTGCTTCTTCTAAAGCAGTGTTGATGTTTTCAGTTGTGTGGTCCCGCCGGACGACGGGGTCCGGTTTACTGACCCGTCGCCTTCGCGATGATCTCCTTCGACACGGCCGCCGGAACTTCGGCGTACGAATCGAAAACCATGGAGTAGTTCGCCCGGCCCTGGGTCTTCGACCGCAGGTCTCCGACGTAGCCGAACATCTCCGACAGCGGCACATGCGCCTTGACGACGCGAGCGCCGCTGCGCTCCTCCATGGCCTGGATCTGACCACGGCGGGAGTTCAGGTCACCGATCACTTCACCCATGTAATCCTCGGGCGTCGTGACCTCGACGGCCATCACTGGCTCCAGGATGACCGGCTGTGCCTGTGCGGCAGCCTTTTTCATGACCTGGGAGCCGGCGACCTTGAAGGCCATTTCCGAAGAGTCCACCTCGTGGTAGGCGCCGTCGAGCAGCGTCAGCTTGACGTTGACCAACGGGTAACCGGCCAGCACGCCGTACTGCATGGCGTCCTGCGCACCGGCATCCACCGACGGGATGTACTCGCGCGGGATGCGGCCACCGGTGACCTTGTTCTCGAACTCGTAGGTCGCACCATCTTCGCCGGAGAACGGCTCGATGCTGACCAGCACCTTCGCGAACTGGCCGGAGCCACCCGTCTGCTTCTTGTGGGTGAACTCGACCTTCTCGACCGTGCGCTTGATGGTCTCCTTGTAGGCCACCTGCGGCTTGCCGACGTTGGCCTCGACCTTGAACTCGCGGCGCATCCGGTCCACCAGGATGTCCAGGTGCAGCTCGCCCATGCCGCCGATGACGGTCTGGCCGGTCTCCTGGTCCAGGTGCACCTTGAAGGTCGGATCCTCTTCGGCCAACTTCTGGATCGAGAGGCTCAGCTTCTCCTGGTCGCTCTTGGTCTTGGGCTCGATGGCCACCTCGATCACCGGATCGGGGAACGTCATCGACTCCAGCACGACCTGGTCGCTGGAATCCGACAGCGTGTCACCTGTCGTGGTGTCCTTCAGACCGATCACCGCGTAGATGTGGCCGGCCGATGCGGTCTCCACCGGGTTCTCTTTGTTGGAGTGCATCTGGAACAGCTTGCCCAGGCGCTCCTTCTTGCCCTTGGTCGCGTTGACGACCTGCGAGCCGGAGTCGACCTTGCCCGAGTACACCCGGACGTAGGTGAGCTTGCCGAAGAACGGGTGCGTCGCAACCTTGAACGCCAGTGCCGAGAACGGCTCGTCGGTCGACGGCCTGCGCGTGACCAGCTCGTCTTCCTTGCCCGGGACGTGGCCCGTGACGGATTCGACGTCCAGCGGCGAGGGCAGGTAGTCGATCACCGCGTCGAGCATGGGCTGCACGCCCTTGTTCTTGAACGCGCTGCCGCACAGCACCAGGTACGCCTCGGAGTTGATGGTGAGCTTGCGCAGCGCACCCTTGATCTCCTCGATGGACAGCTGCTCGCCGCCGAAGTACTTCTCCAGCAGCGACTCGTCGGTCTCGGCGACCGCTTCGAGCAGCTTGGTGCGGTACTCGTCGGCCTTGTCCTGCAGTTCGGCCGGGATGTCGATGGTCTCGTAGGTCTCACCGAGCTTGGTCTCGCCGCGCCAGACCTTGGCCTTCATCTCGACCAGGTCGACGATGCCCTCGAAGTCGCCTTCGGAGCCGATCGGGAGCTGGATCGGGATGACGTTGGCGCCCAGGCGTTCTTCCATGGTGCGCACCGAGAAGTAGAAGTCCGCGCCGATCTTGTCCATCTTGTTGACGAAACAGATACGGGGAACGTCGTACTTGTCGGCTTGGCGCCACACCTGCTCGGACTGCGGCTCGACACCCTCCTTGCCGTCGAAGACGGCAACGGCACCATCGAGAACCCGCAGCGAACGCTCCACCTCGACGGTGAAGTCGACGTGCCCGGGGGTGTCGATGATGTTGATCTGGTTGTCGTTCCAGAAGCAGGTGGTCGCAGCGGAGGTGATGGTGATGCCCCGCTCCTGCTCCTGCTCCATCCAGTCCATCGTGGCGGCGCCGTCGTGCACCTCACCGATCTTGTAGCTGATACCGGTGTAGTAGAGGATGCGCTCGGTCGTCGTCGTCTTACCGGCATCGATGTGCGCCATGATGCCGATGTTGCGGACCTTGGTCAGGTCAGTCAGCACGTCCTGTGCCACGGCTAGATTCCCACTCTTTCGCTTGCTCGGTTGCTGTCTTCAAAACGCCTGCGGTCACACCGCAGCAGGCGTGAAATCACCAGCGGTAGTGTGCGAAGGCCCGGTTCGCCTCGGCCATCTTGTGGGTGTCCTCACGTCGCTTGACGGCGGCACCCAGGCCATTGCTCGCGTCGAGGATCTCGTTGGCGAGCCGCTCGACCATGGTCTTCTCGCGACGTGCCTTCGAGAAGCTGACCAGCCAGCGCAGCGCCAGCGTGGTCGAACGCTCCGGACGCACCTCGACGGGCACCTGGTAGGTGGCGCCACCGACACGGCGGCTGCGAACCTCGAGGGCCGGCTTGACGTTGTCCAGAGCGCGCTTGAGGGTGACGACCGGATCGGTGCCGGTCTTGTCGCGAGCCTGTTCGAGCGCACCATAAACAATGCGCTCGGCCAGCGATTTCTTCCCGTCCAGCAGAACCTTGTTCACCAGCTGGGTGACCAGTTGCGACCCGTAGACCGGGTCGTTGACCAACGGCCGCTTCGGCGCGGGCCCCTTGCGCGGCATTAGCTCTTCTCCTTCTTGGCGCCGTAACGGCTGCGTGCTTGCTTGCGGTTCTTGACGCCCTGGGTGTCGAGCGAACCGCGGATGATCTTGTAGCGCACACCGGGGAGGTCCTTCACGCGACCGCCGCGCACCAGCACCATCGAGTGCTCCTGCAGGTTGTGGCCCTCGCCCGGGATGTAGGCGGTGACCTCGACCTGGCTGGTCAGCTTCACGCGCGCGACCTTACGAAGCGCGGAGTTCGGCTTCTTCGGGGTCGTGGTGTACACGCGAGTGCACACGCCGCGGCGCTGCGGGCTCCCCTTGAGGGCCGCCGTCTTCACCTTGGCGATCTTGTCGCGGCGACCCTTGCGGACCAGCTGGTTGATGGTTGGCATGTACCGGCTTCCTGTGTAGCTCGTCGTTACTTCTGAAGTTCTCGTGTCCTGCAGTTTTGCCCCGCCGGGTCACCCCGGGGCCGGGCGTGTCGCATGCGGCCGCCGAGGAAAATACCGAGGCTATGCCTGCATTTCCAAACCATGGCGGACATGCGAAGTTGCCCGGCGTGCAGGCATGCTCGTGACTCGCAAGAACCACAAGCGCCTTATCTGCCAGGCACGATCGTCCACGATACCAGTCCGGACCGCGCCGCTCCAAACCCGCCAATCTGGGGATCGTTGCAGGTCAGCGCCACCGTCCGGATGTTCACCGACTTCGCATGCCGGCCGCCAGCCTCATCACCATGTCGGTGAAGACCCTGTCGGTGTCGATTCCGGCCATCACCCCGGTCATCTCCAGGAGGACGAACCCGTGCATCGCCGACCAGAACTCCAGCGCGGCGAAAAACGCCGCCTCGGCGTCCAGGTCGTAGGCGGCCAGCACCGAGATCACAGGTTCTGCCGCGGACCTGGTGGCCTCGGTGAACTCGGGGTCGTCGCCGCCGAGAGGCATCCGGGTGAAGGCGGAGTATCGGCCCGGGTGATGGTGCGCATAGCTGCGGTAGGCGCCGGCCATCACCATGACCGCGTCGTCGGGCGGCCGGCCCTGGCCCACGGTGTTGAGCATGTCGATGATGTCGCCGACCACCCGCATCCGCACCGTCCGGCGCAGGTCATCGAGGCTGTGCACGTGGTTGTACAGCGACGGTCCCTTGGTGCCCAGCTGATTGGCCAGCGCATTGATCGTCAGTGCATCCCAACCTTCACGGTCGAGGAACGTCAGCGCGGCGTTGACGATGGCGTCACGACTCAGCCTCGCCGAACGCGGCGGCCGAGTTGCCATCTCGCCAGTCTCCTTCAGGTCAGTCATATGCCCCTGTCGAAGATCAGCGGGTCAGCGAAACTCTAGCCTCTCGCGATCGCTGCGACCGTTCACTGTCAGTTCACCCGCTGCTGACTCAACGCGGCGAGCTGCTCGATGACCGAGCAGAGATCGGGCAGCGTGGCGGAGTTCAAGGTCTGGATCGACCACGTGATCACATCGCCGCCCTTGGCGACATAGATGCTGCAGGCGGTTTCGTCCCACGCCTTGAAACCCTTGTTGCCGTCCATCGTCAGTTCGGTGAGCGTGCGGCCGGCCAGCTCTTCGAGCTCGCGCTCGGTATCCATGTCGCTGCCGCGGTACCACCACGTCGAGATCCCCATGCCGGCACCGAGTCCGTCGATCCCGGTGTTCTCCTGCCAGAAGCACCCTGAGTCGCTGACCACGGCCGGAACGAAGGACTGCGACCCGGCCGCCTTGTCGACGTCGGCGTCGGTGATCCCGTTGCAGTCCACGCTCTGGAAACCGTCGCCGGAAACCCGAGGTGCCGATTCGCCGCCCGCGGAACCGGGCGGCGCGGACTCTCCGCACCCGGCCAGTGCCACCACCGAAAGGGCGACGAAGGCCCGGGCCACCGATGCCACGACGGCCACGTCACATGTCCGAACGCAGCGTCGCCGACAGGAGCTTCTCGGCGTCCGCGCACGGGTCACCCGTGGGCTGACCACGGAATTGCACCCACCAGCTCAACACGCCCGTCCCCGCCGCGGCGGTGGCCGAGCAGGCAGCGCCGGTGGTGTCCCGACGCGCCGAGAACGCGTCGTGGCGTTCGATGACGATCTCGTTGAGCTCCGCCCCGCGCGCAGTGAGCAACTCACGCTCGCGGTCGAGGTCGCCGGTGTCGAACCAGGAGAACGTGACGTCGATCGTCTCCGCGCCGGATCTGCGGGTCAGGATGTACTGGCACACCGCGCCGCTGTAGGGCCGCGTCACGTCGTCGGCGCCGAGGGTGGCCTGCACCGTGGAGTCGTCGAGCAGCCCGCAGCGGTCGTCGACGTAGCCGTAGCTTCGTTCGGGATCGGGGACCCCGGAATCCGCTCGCTGCGCTGTGCCGCCGACGGTCTGCGAACACGCTGTGGCCATCGTCGCCGTGACGGCCACGATGAGCACCTGTCCGACCCGTCGACGCATCACCGCTCACGCTACCGAGCGCACCCCGCCAAGGCGACTCATACCGAGCGCCGATGCCCATCGGGCGAACACCGCCGAACCGGGCATCACGACGTCGTAGGCTTCGAGTTGTTCGTGGCGACGTGAAGGGATCACCGTGACTTCAATTGGGCGGGTGCTGGGCGCGAGTGTGATGGCTGCGTCAGCGGTGCTGGCGACCGTGGCGCCGGTGGCACAGGCCGAGAACGGCGACACCCACATCACCGGTCAGGGTGTCGTCCGGACCGTCGACTGCCGGAACGCGACGCTGATCGTGGTGGGCACCGGCAATCAGATCAACGCGCTGGGAAGCTGCTGGGCGGTCTCGGTGCAGGGCTCGTCGAACGTGATCATCGCCGACAACGTGGTCAACGACATCACGGTCTACGGCTGGGACCAGACGGTGTTCTACAAGAACGGCGCGCCCATCGTCTGGGATCGCGGCCGTGAGCTGGGAATGACCAATCGGGTCAACAGGGTGGCTGCGTGAGGGCCGCGGACCGGATCGTCGGCTGGGTGGGCGTCGCTGCGGCCTCGGCGACTCTTGGGTTGACCGCGTGCGGATCGAACAGCCAGGACACCTCAGATCCCTCGGCGACGGCGGGGTCTGACGGCGCCCAGGTGGAGATCGGCAACACCATCAACTACGGATCCTTCGGCACCACCGCGGACATCGACTGCGCGGACGGCAAGTCGCTCAACGTCGGCGGATCCAACAACACGCTGACGGTCACCGGCACCTGCGCCAACGTCAACATCGGCGGAGCCGACAACCGGATCACCTTCGAACGGGTCGACAGCGAGCTGTCGGTGGTCGGCTTGAACAACACCGTCACCTATCGCGACGGCGATCCGACCGTCAACGACACCGGCAGCAACAACAGCGTCACCAAGGGCTGAGCTCAGCGCGGGGCGCCGTGGCGGCCCGCGCCCTCGGCGAAACGTGCTGCGCCCTCGAGCGATTCCGCCGCCACCCGCGACATGCTGCCGAACTCGAAGTCCATCGCGTCGGCCTCCGACTGACCCCACTGCGTCATCGCCGAGCGGCGATCCGCACGCAGACACTGCTGGGGCAGCGCGGCCAGTTCAGCCGCCAGCTCCTCGGCTCGCTGCCGCGATTCACCCTGGGGCACAACGCGGTTGGCCAGTCCGATGGCCAGGGCCTCGGCGGCGTCGACGGCGCGGCCGGTCAGTATCAGATCCATCGCGCGGCTGTGCCCGATCAGTCGGGGTAGCCGCACCGTGCCGCCGTCGATCAGGGGGACGCCCCAGCGGCGACAGAACACCCCCATGACGGCGTCCTGTTCGACCACCCGCAGGTCGCACCACAGCGCGAGTTCCAGTCCGCCGGCGACGGCGTGGCCGGCGACCGCGGCGATCACGGGTTTGGACAGCGTCAGCCGACTCGGCCCCATCGGCCCCATTCCGGTGCGGTGTACCGGGTTGCCGTCCGGGGTGCCGATCGCCTTGAGATCAGCTCCGGCACAGAAGGTTCCGTTGTCACCCCACAGGACAGCCACCGAGGCGGTGTCGTCTCGGTCGAACTCCTCGAACGCGGCGCACAGTTCCCGCGCGGCGGCACCGTTGACGGCGTTGCGCGCCGACGGTCGATTCATGATCACCGTCGTCACCGCGCCGGCGCGCTCGGTACGCACGCCACCTGATCCACTCATCGAACCTCCGCGAGTTCCACACCATCACGCCGCGCGACCAGTTCGGCGGCAAAAACTTCGTACGCGTCCCGCAGGGCGGCACCCGGCCAGCCCTTGGGCAACAACTCATCGGGCAGCACCGGGTCGGTCAGCAGGTGCCGCACCATCGAGGCGGCGACGACGAACCGTGCCGGCACGTCACCCGCCCCGGCCATCGCCGCCAGCAGCTCGCGGCCGGCGTCCGCCCACCCCGTCAGATCCCAGAGTCGGGTGGCGAGCTCGACGGGCGCGTCATCGTGCGACCGCAGTAGCCGGACCTGCTCGGTGATCTCGTCGCCGAGATGGACCTCGACGTTGTGGGGACGCATCCACACACCCTCGCGGAGCTCGGCGAAGCGCTTGTCCTGCAGCGTGTTCCGTAGCGCGGCGCGGGTCCGCGGCTCAGTGCCGACGCTGGTGATCACCGCCGTCGTCCAGGTGCCGTCCCACGGCTGCCGGCGTGGGTTGATCGCATCGTCCTGGCGCCGCTGACGTGCCAGCAGGCGGTCCGAGAGCCGGTACCCGTCCGCAGAGCGCACCAGATCCCCCGCCCCGACCATCCGCGTCAGCGCCACCCGCACCGTCGATTCCCTGATCCCGAAATCACTGGTGAGCAGCAGCAGTTCGGCAGCGCTCGCCGAAGCCGGATGTGCGCCGAGAAGCACGCTCAACACCACCGAGCGGGCCGTCATCCGCGACACCCCTAGACCCCAGAGGTGGTGCGACCGTGGTCGCCGAACGGTTCGTCGCGACGGCGAACCGCATCTCGGAAGCCGTGCTCGCGGGCGTCGGCGACGAAGGCGTGACCCTCGGGCGTGTGGCGGGCGACGCCGTCGAACACCGTCGAGACCATGGCGCTGTTGGTCACCCCCTGGTTGTACAGCGCGCTGTTCAACGCCAGCTTGACCATCATCAGCTGGTTGACCGGGACCGCGGCGATCCGCTCGACCAGTCGTTCCGTGCGCTCATCGAGGTCGGCGGGGTCGGGGGCCTCCACCGCGAGACCCCACTCGGCGGCCTGGGCTCCGCTGATGCAATCACCGGTCAGCAGAAGGCGTTTGGCACGCTGGTCGCCGAGTCGGTGCGCCCACAGTCCGGCGGCGGGCACCCCCCACACCCTCGTCGGTGGGTAGCCGATCTTGGCGTCGGAAGCGGCGATGACCTGATCGGCGTGCAGCGCGATGTCGGTGCCGCCGGCCACGCAGTAGCCGTGGATCTTGACCACCGTCGGCTTGTCGGCGTGCATCAGGCTGGCGAACCCGCGCACGAACCGGCTCATCATCTGGTAGTCGATCATCGGGTCCCAGGGCTGGTCAGGCAGGTGGTTGACCGCCTGGGTGCGACCGGACAGCACGGTGTCCCGATACGGGTTGCCGCCGCCCGCCGACGACGAGCCCTCGGCGTAGGCCGACAGGTCGAAGCCCGCGCAGAATCCGGCGCCGCGGCCGGACACCAGGATCACGTGAACGGCTGGGTCGAGGTCGGCACGTTCCACCAACGCCGAGAGCTCCAGCGGGGTGTCGGCGATGATCGCGTTGCCCTTCTCGGGACGGTTGAACGTGATTCGGGCAACCCGGCCGGTGACCTCGTAGGTCATCGTCTTCAGGTTGTCGAAGTCGACGGGTCTGATCGCGTGCGTCATGACTTGATCTCCGCCCGCTCGAGGATCGGCGCCAGATCCAGACCCGTGGGCAGCGTTCCGAACGCCCCGCCCCACGCTTCGCCGAGCCTGCTGGCCAGGAACGCCTCGGCCACGGCGGGATGCCCGTGGCGCACCAGCAACGAACCCTGCAATGCCAGCGAGATGTCCTCGGCGATCTTGCGGGCGCGGTACTGAAGGCTCGCGAGGTCTTCTCCCAGCGTCTCGCGCACCGCGCTGACATGGGCGTCCAGCCGCCGATCCTGGCCGGCTGTGACGTCGAGTTCGTCGAACAGCACTTCGATGCATTCGGGCCGGGTTGCGATGGCGCGCAACGTGTCCAGCGCACTGACGTTGCCCGAGCCCTCCCAGATGCCCATCAGCGGGGCCTCTCGGTAGAGCCTCGGCATTCCCGACTCCTCGACGTAGCCGTTGCCGCCGAGACACTCCATCGCTTCGGCGGCGTGGGGCGTTGCGCGCTTGCACACCCAGTACTTGGCCGCCGCCAGCCCGATCCGCCGGAGCAGCGTCTCGCGGTCGTCGCCGCGCACCGCCCGGTCGGTGGCACCGGCCATTCTCATTGCCAGCATGGTCGCCGCCTCCGCCTCGACGGCCAGATCGGCGAGCACGTTGCGCATCAGCGGCTGGTCGATCAGATACGCGCCGAACGCCTTTCGGTGTTGGGCATGGTGGATCGCCCGCATCAACCCGGTACGCATGCTGGTGGCGCTGCCGAGTGTGCAATCCAGCCTCGTCAGGTTGACCATCTCGATGATGGTCGGAACGCCGCGGCCCTCCTCCCCCACCAACCATGCTGTGGCACCGTCGTATTCGACCTCGCTGGAGGCGTTGGCGTGGTTGCCCAGCTTGTCCTTGAGTCGCTGCAGGAACATCCGGTTGCGGGTGCCGTCGGGCAACACCCGCGGCAGGAAGAGGCAACTCAGACCGCCGGGCGCCTGGGCGAGCACCAGGAAGATGTCGCACATCGGTGCCGACGTGAACCATTTGTGACCGGTCAGCCGGTACGTGCCGTCCCCGTTGGGAGTCGCCTGGGTGGTGCCCGCGCGGACATCCGAGCCGCCCTGCTTCTCGGTCATCGACATCCCCGCAGTGATGCCCGCCTTGGTCGAGGGCACCGCGAGTTTGGGGTCGTACGTGCGACTGGTCAGCAGCGGCTCGTAGAGCGCCGCGAGGTCCGGATTGTGCCGCAGCGCAGGCACCACGGCGTACGTCATCGAGATCGGGCAGACGTGACCGGGCTCCGGCGTCCACACCGACGTCTTCGCCGCGCGGACGACGTGCGCTCCCACTCGGTCGTCGGCCCACGGCGCGGCGTGCAGGCCGTGGCCCACCGCGACGGTCATCAACTCGTGGTAGGCCGGGTCGTATTCGACCTCGTCGATCCGGTGACCATATCGGTCGTGGGTGCGCAGGATCGGCTGGTGGCGATCGGCCAACTCGCCCCATCGCTGGGCGCGCGGACTGCCCGCGAGCGCGCCCAACTGCGCTACGTCGTCGACTCCCCACTCTCCGCCCTCGCGGATCAGCGCCTCGGCCAACACCGGCGATGTGGCCGGGTTGTAGTTCTCCAGCGGGGGGACCTGATTGGTGACGACGTGGGTGCCCGCGGACTCTGCTGCCATGCGACCCACTGTTACATTTATTCGACGGTCACACAAGAACTTGTAACACCGGGGGTGTCGGTCAGCCGGCGTCGCCGCCGGTCGTACCAACCGAGAAGGGTGATCACCACCGCGGCCAGTAACCATCCGAGAAGCAGATCGATCACATAGTGCTCGGCGGTGTAGACCAGCGTGAACGCCATGATCAGCGGATACGCCACCAGAAGCGGGCGCCAGGCGCGGTGCACGCGGTGCCACAGGAAGGCCGCCAGCGCGGCCGACATCCCGGCGTGCAGTGACGGGATCGCGGCGACCAGGTTGACGCTGGCCTGCCCCTGATCAAGAAGCGCAGTGGCCGAGTGCAGGTTCAGGTTGCCCCAACCGCGACCGACGATGCGCTCGATCCAGCCGTTGGCGCCGTCCTGCGTGGTCTGCATGGCACCCAGGACGCCACCGTCGGACGCTTCGCGGGCGGACCTGAACATGCAGCGTGGGCCGGACGGTCCACCCTCGACATCGGCGGCCGTGCATCGCGCAGCAGCCCAGGGTGGCGCCGCCGGCAGCAGCACGTAGATCACCAGTGCGACCAAGTTCATGCCGACGAAAAGCCGGACGAACGCTTTCCACTCATCACGGTCACGTAGCCACAAGATGCCGGCGATCACGTAGGGCAGGATGAAAAACGACATGTAGACGCTGCTGATCACCACCTCCCACCAGGGAGGCTCCGGCTGTTTCAGGTGCTCCTGCAGCCATACGGTCGGCATGGTCCCGAAGAACATCAGGCGATCCATGTCGGCCGGCCAGTGCCACAGCGTGGGCCGCCCGACGAGGTCGGCCGCGCCCCTGCTCAGGTCGTAGGCGATCAACAGGAGCGCGAACGGCAGCCAGTCCCGCACCACGTAGAGAACCCGGCGGCCCTGTCCGATGCTGGCCGCGGCCAGGCCGGTGCAGATGTAGAGCAGCAGAAGTTCGCGGTTGAAGGCGAAACCGTCGGTGACGGTGCGCCAGACCACCACGGTCGCCCAGACCGCGATGGCCGCCCACCGCACGATGCGCAACCACCTGGTGCGCCGATTCGGCGGCGGGAGGTCGGTGTCCTCGACGTGCGTCAACACAATCGACGACTGGTCAATTGTGGACACATCGGCCTTTCGACGCGGGAAGGAGGGGAATTCCCGGGGTCAGCCTAATTAACCCAACGGCCACCCGCCGTTCAAGCCCGGTTCGGCTACCGAAGTGTGATCAACGCTCGAGCGCTAGCCGATGTGCTCCCGCAGGAACGCGATGTCGTCCTTACGGCCCTCGTCGGCGGTCTCGCAGATCACCGGGGCGTCGGCGGCCTTGACGACGGCGGCCAGCAGTTGCGGATCGATCTGGCCGGCGCCGAAGTTGGCGTGGCGGTCCGCGCCCGAACCCGCGGCGTCGCGCGAGTCGTTGCAGTGCACCAGGTCGATCCGGCCGGTGATCGCTTTGATCCGTTCGACGGCGTCGACCAGCGCCTCACCCGCCGCCCACGCGTGGCACGTGTCGAGGCAGAACCCGATACCCATGTCGCCGATGTGATCCCACAGTCGAGCGATCGTGTCGAAGTGCCGGGCCATCGCGTGGTCGCCGCCGGCGGTGTTCTCGAGATAGACGGGTACGTCGGTCTTCAGGCTCGCCAGCGCCTTGACCCAGCGCTCGAACCCGGCGTCCATGTCGTTGTCGTCGGCGTGCCCGCCGTGCACGATGACGGCAGTCGCGTTGATCGCCGACGCCGCGTCGCAGGTGTCCTGGAGGATCTTGCGGGACGGGATCCGCACCCGGTTGTTGGCCGACGCGACGTTGATCAGATACGGCGCGTGCACGTAGATCGGCATCGGCGAGGCCTTCAGCACCTCGGCGTCCTCCCTCGGCGGGGGCTTCTTCCAACTCTGCGGGTTGCCGAGGAAGAACTGCACGACGTCGGCGCCGTCAGCCTGCGCGGCGGCCAGGGGATCGTCACCGTGGACGTGGGAACCTATGAGCACGGCGTCGAGTCTAGTGACGGGGCCGGACACCCCGAGCGCGTAGCCGGGCACAATGCCGGTCATGGATCTCGGGTTCATCGGACTAGGCAACATGGGTCGGCCCATGGCCGCTCGACTCGTCGCCGCCGGGCACCGGGTCGTGGTCTACGACGCCCGGCCCGAGGCGGTGGCGGCTGCGGTCGCCCTCGGCGCGCTCGGCGCGCAGTCGGTCAAGGAGGTCGGCGACCGCGCGGACACCGTGCTGGCCAGCCTCCCCACTCCCGCGGTGTCCGAGCAGGTCGCGACCGGACCTGACGGGGTCATCGGCGGGAGCCGGATCACGCATTACATCGACCTGTCCACGGTGGGAAGCAATGTCGCCGAACACAATCACGGACTGTTCGCCGCACGCAGCATCGCGGCATTCGACGCCCCGGTCAGCGGCGGCGTCGCCGGGGCGGAGAAGGGCACGCTGGCGGTGATGGTCTCCGGCCCACGCAGCGAGTTCGACACGGTCGCCCCCGCGCTCGAGGCAATCGGCCGGCCGATCTTCGTCGGCGAGAAACCGGGCGCCGCTCAGACCATGAAGCTGATGAACAACCTGGTGGCCGCGACGACGTTGGCGGTGACCGCCGAGGTCATGGTGATGGGGGTGAAGGCCGGGCTCGAACCGCAGGCCATCCTCGACGTCCTCAACGCCGGATCCGGGGGCACCCACGCCAGCCGCGACAAGTTCCCCCGCGCAGTGCTGCCCCGTACCTTCGACTACGGCTTCGCGACCGGTCTCATGGTCAAGGACGTCCGGCTCTATCTGCGGGAGGCGGCAATGCTCGAGACCCCGACACCGATCGCCGACGCGGTGGGCGCACTCTGGGAGCAGACCATGGCCGCCCAGGGGGCCGACTCGGACTTCACGTCGGTGGTCAAACCGTACGAGGACGCCGCAGGGGTCATCGTGGAGGGCACCGGCGGCTAGAAGGGGCCGACCGTTCCGGTGCGGTAGCCGACGACTGCATCGTGATTCGGGTGCATGGTCAACCCACCGGGTTCGCCGCCTCGAGCACCCCGTCGGATCCGTCGGATACCTCGCAGATCACGCCGGTATCGGGCCGCGGGCGAGGCGCTTCGGCGCAGGATGGCGACGGCCACCGCGGCGATCACGACGATCACGACGATCACGACGATCACCGCTACGACAACCACCGCGGTCATGCGCGGATTTTACGCCGCGCCGAGGGTGCAGCCAATCGCACGAAAAAGCCCCCGCCTCCCGAACGGGGGGCAGGGGCTCTTTCGGTTTCGACTAGCGGTAGTCGGAGTAGCCGTAATCGTCCAGCGGCACCGCAGCACCGGTCGCCTGGCCGAAATCCGGGCTGTAGTACTGATCCTCGTAGGACGGGATCGTGTACGCCGCAGCCCTGGCCTCTTCGGTCGGCTGAACCTGGATGTTGCGGTAGCGGCTGATGCCGGTACCGGCCGGGATCAGCTTGCCGATGATCACGTTCTCCTTCAGACCGTTGAGCCTGTCGCTGCGGCAGTTGATCGCCGCATCGGTCAGGACACGAGTGGTCTCCTGGAACGACGCCGCAGACAGCCACGAATCGGTGGCCAGCGACGCCTTGGTGATGCCCATCAGCACCGGGCGACCTGCCGCGGGCTCGTTGCCCTCGGCCACCACCCGACGGTTCTCCGACTCGAACTCGCCGCGCTCGGTCAGCGAGCCGGGCAGGAACTCCGTCGCGCCCGAATCGATGATCGTGACGCGCCGCAGCATCTGCCGGACGATGACCTCGATGTGCTTGTCGTGGATCGACACACCCTGAGCGCGGTAGACCTCCTGGACCTCCCGGACGAGGTGGATCTGCACCTCGCGGGGACCCTGGACACGCAGCACCTCGTGCGGGTCGGCCGAGCCTTCCATCAGCTGCTGGCCCACCTCGACGTGGTCACCGTCGGTCAGCAGACGCTCGGAACCGTCGTCGTGCTTGAAGACCTTCAGCCGCTGGCGACGAGTGAGCTTGTCGTACACGACCTCTTCGCCCCCGTCATCGGGAACGATCGTGATCTTGTAGAACTTCTCGCTCTCCTCCAGGCGGATCCGCCCGGAGACGTCGGCGATCGGGGCGCGGTTACGCGGAACGCGGGCCTCGAACAGCTCCTGCACGCGGGGCAGACCACCGACGATGTCCTGCCCGCCGGTCACACCACCCTGGTGGAAGGTACGCATCGTCAGCTGCGTGCCGGGCTCACCGATGGACTGCGCGGCGACGATGCCGACCGCCTCACCGATGTCGACCAGCTTGCCGGTGGCCATCGATCGGCCGTAGCACATCGCACACACACCGGTACCGGTCGCACACGTCAGCACGGAGCGGACCTTCACCTCGGTGATGCCCGCCGCCAACAATGCGTCGATCGCCGGGTCACCGAGGTCGTGGCCACGCTCGACCACGACGTTGCCGTCGGCGTCGACCGCGTCGGTGGCCAGCGTCCGCGCATAGGCGGAGGTCTCGATGTGCTGATCACGAACCAGCGGACCCTCGGACTGCAGTTCGGCCAGCGTGACGTTGATGCCGCGCTCGGTCTCACAGTCGGTCTCGCGCACGATGACGTCCTGGCTCACGTCGACCAGGCGTCGGGTCAGGTAACCCGAGTCGGCGGTACGAAGCGCCGTGTCCGCCAGGCCCTTACGGGCGCCGTGGGTGTTGATGAAGTACTCCAACACCGTCAGACCCTCGCGGAACGAGGACTTGATCGGACGCGGGATGAACTCACCCTTCGGGTTGGTCACCAGGCCCTTCATGCCGGCCAGCGTGCGGGTCTGGGTGAGGTTGCCCGTAGCGCCGGACTTCACGATCGTGATGATCGGGTTGTCCTCGGGGTAGTAATCCTCCAGAGCCTTACCGACCTCTTCGGTGGCGTCCTGCCAGATCTTGACCAACGCTTCGTTGCGCTCCGTGTGGTTCAGAGCGCCACGCTGGTACTTCTTCTCGATCGCGTCCGCTTCCTTCTCGTAGCGGTCGAGGATCTCCTGCTTCTGCGGCGGCACCAGCACGTCGGCCATCGACACCGTGACACCCGAACGGGTGGCCCAGAAGAAGCCGGCGTCCTTGAGCTTGTCGACGGTCTGCGCGACCACGATCATCGGGTAGCGCTCGGCCAGATCGTTGATGATCCGGGCCTGGACCTTCTTGTGCTGCTGCTCGTTGACGAACGGATAGCCCCTCGGCAACAGCTCGTTGAACAGCACCCGGCCCAGCGTCGTGTCGGCAATCCAGGCGTCGCCCGGCTTCCAGCCGTCGGGGAACCGCTCGGCCTCGATCTCGGCGGGCGGACGCAACTGCGTCAACCGCACCCGGATCTTGGCCCGCACCGACAGCACACCGCGGTCCATCGCCATGATGGCTTCGGCCGGCGAGCTGAACACACCGGACTCCGGCTGATCCTTGGCAGCTGCGACGAACTCGCCCAACTCGCTGTCGATCTCGGTGGTCAGGAAGTACAGCCCGGTCACCATGTCCAGACGCGGCATGGCCAACGGACGACCCGACGCGGGCGACAGGATGTTGTTCGAGGACAGCATCAGGATGCGGGCCTCGGCCTGCGCCTCCGCGGACAGCGGAAGGTGCACGGCCATCTGGTCGCCGTCGAAGTCGGCGTTGAACGCCTCACAGACCAGCGGGTGCAGCTGGATGGCCTTACCCTCCACCAGCTGCGGCTCGAAGGCCTGGATACCGAGGCGGTGCAGCGTGGGCGCGCGGTTCAGCAATACCGGGTGCTCGGCGATGACCTCTTCGAGGACATCCCACACCTGGGGACGCTGACGCTCGACCATGCGCTTGGCACTCTTGATGTTCTGCGCGTGGTTCAGGTCGACCAGACGCTTCATCACGAACGGCTTGAACAGCTCGAGTGCCATCAGCTTGGGCAGACCGCACTGGTGCAGCTTGAGCTGCGGGCCGACCACGATGACCGAACGGCCCGAGTAGTCGACGCGCTTGCCGAGCAGGTTCTGACGGAACCGGCCCTGCTTGCCCTTGAGCAGATCGGACAGCGACTTGAGCGGACGGTTACCCGGTCCGGTGACCGGCCGGCCACGACGACCGTTGTCGAACAGCGCGTCAACGGACTCTTGAAGCATGCGCTTCTCGTTGTTGACGATGATCTCGGGCGCGCCCAGATCGATCAGTCGCTTCAATCGGTTGTTGCGGTTGATGACGCGGCGGTACAGGTCGTTGAGGTCGGAGGTCGCGAAGCGGCCACCGTCGAGCTGGACCATCGGACGCAGTTCCGGCGGGATCACCGGCACGGCGTCGAGCACCATGCCCATCGGCGAGTTCCGGTTCGTCTGGAACGCCGCAACCACCTTCAGTCGCTTGAGGGCACGGAGCTTCTTCTGGCCCTTGCCGTTCTTGATGGTGTCGCGCAGGCTCTCGGCCTCGGCGTCGATGTCGAAGTTCTCGATGAGCTTCTTGATCGACTCGGCGCCCATGGCGCCTTCGAAGTACTCGCCGTAGCGGTCCTGCAGCTCGCGGTAGAGCAGCTCGTCGACGATCAGCTGCTTGGGAGCCAGCTTGGTGAACGTCGTCCAGATCTCGTCGAGCCGGTCCAGCTCACGCTGGGTCCGGTCGCGGAGCTGACGCATCTCACGCTCGCCGCCGTCGCGCACCTTGCGCTTGACGTCGGACTTCGCGCCTTCTTCCTCGAGCTCCTTCATGTCGGCCTCGAGCTTCTGCGCCCGGGCCTCCAGGTCGGAGTCGCGCTGATCCTCGACGGCCTTCTTCTCGACGACCATCTCGGCTTCCAGCGTGGAAAGCTCGTTGTGCCGCATCTCGGTGTCGACCGCGGTGATCACGTAGGCGGCGAAGTAGATGATCTTCTCGAGATCCTTCGGCGCCAGATCCAGCAGGTAACCCAAGCGCGACGGAACGCCCTTGAAGTACCAGATGTGCGTGACCGGGGCGGCCAGCTCGATGTGCCCCATCCGCTCACGACGCACCTTGGCGCGAGTGACCTCGACGCCGCAGCGCTCACAGATGATGCCCTTGAAGCGAACACGCTTGTACTTGCCGCAGTAGCACTCCCAGTCGCGAGTAGGTCCGAAGATCTTCTCGCAGAACAGGCCGTCCTTCTCAGGCTTCAGCGTGCGGTAGTTGATGGTCTCCGGCTTCTTGACCTCGCCGAAGGACCAATTACGGATGTCGTCCGCGGTGGCCAGACCGATGCGGAGTTCATCGAAGAAGTTGACGTCTAGCACGTAACTCCCTTTCCCCTTGCGGGATTTGTAGCCAATAACACTTAGGCGAGATCTTCGACGGACGCGGATTCGTTGCGCGACAGGTTGATTCCGAGGTTGGCAGCAGCGCGCTCCAGGTCCTCGTCGTCGCCGTCACGCATCTCGATCGCGGCACCGTCAGAAGACAACACCTCGACGTTGAGGCACAGCGACTGCAGTTCCTTGAGAAGCACCTTGAACGACTCCGGAATGCCCGGCTCGGGGATGTTCTCGCCCTTGACGATCGCCTCGTAGACCTTGACCCGGCCGACGGTGTCGTCGGACTTGATGGTCAAGAGCTCCTGCAGCGTGTACGCCGCGCCGTAGGCCTGCATGGCCCAGCACTCCATCTCACCGAATCGCTGACCACCGAACTGCGCCTTACCACCCAGCGGCTGCTGCGTGATCATCGAGTACGGGCCGGTCGAGCGGGCGTGGATCTTGTCGTCCACCAAGTGGTGCAGCTTCAGGATGTACATGTAGCCGACCGTCACCGGGTACGGGAACGGTTCGCCACTGCGTCCATCGAACAACTGCGACTTGCCCTCGGCGTTGACCATGACGTCGCCGTCGCGGTTGGGAAGCGTCGAGCCCAGCAGGCCCTCCAACTCACCCTCACGCGCGCCGTCGAAGACCGGGGTGGCCACGATGCTGTCGGCCGGTGCCGAGAGCAGGGACTCGGGCAGGTTGCCCGCCCACTCCGGCGTTCCACCGGCCACATCGATGTTCCAGCCGGCTTTCGCCACCCAGCCCAGATGCGTCTCGAGGATCTGGCCGATGTTCATCCGTCGCGGAACACCGTGGGTGTTCAGGATGATGTCCACCGGGGTTCCGTCCGGCATGAACGGCATGTCCTCGACTGCCAGGATCTTGCCGATGACGCCCTTGTTGCCGTGGCGTCCGGCGAGCTTGTCACCGTCGGAGATCTTGCGCTTCTGGGCCACGTAGACGCGGACCAGTTCGTTGACGCCGGCGGGCAGCTCGTCGTCGTCCTCGCGAGAGAACACGCGGATGCCGATGACCTTGCCGGACTCGCCGTGCGGCACCTTCAGGGAGGTGTCGCGGACCTCGCGGGCCTTCTCACCGAAGATGGCACGCAGCAGACGCTCTTCCGGGGTCAGCTCCGTCTCGCCCTTGGGCGTGACCTTGCCGACCAGGATGTCGCCGTCGCGGACCTCGGCGCCGATGCGGACGATGCCGCGCTCGTCGAGATCGGCCAGCACCTCATCGGAGACGTTCGGGATGTCCCGGGTGATCTCCTCGGCGCCCAGCTTGGTGTCGCGGGCGTCGATCTCGTGCTCCTCGATGTGAATCGAGGTGAGCACGTCCTCTTCGACCAGGCGGTTGGAGAGGATGATCGCGTCTTCGTAGTTGTGGCCCTCCCACGGCATGATCGCCACGAGCAGGTTCTTGCCCAGTGCCATCTCACCGTTTTCGGTGCACGGCCCGTCGGCGATGACCTGACCGGCCTCGACACGCTGCCCGGAGTCCACGATCGGACGCTGGTTGGCGCAGGTGCCGTGGTTTGAGCGGGCGAACTTGCGCATCCGGTAGGTGTGCCGGGTGCCGTCGTCGGCCATCACGGTGACGTAGTCGGCCGAAACCTCCTCGATGACGCCGGCCTTGTCGGCCACGACGACATCGCCCGCGTCGATCGCGGCACGCAATTCCATGCCGGTGCCGACCAGCGGGGCCTCACTACGCACCAGCGGAACCGCCTGGCGCTGCATGTTGGCGCCCATCAGGGCACGGTTGGCGTCGTCGTGCTCGAGGAACGGAATCATCGCCGTCGCGACCGACACCATCTGGCGCGGTGAGACGTCCATGTAGTCGACCTCGGAGCTGGACACGTTCTCGACCTCGCCGCCCTTACGGCGAACCAGGATGCGGTCCTCGACGAATCGACCCTGCTCGTCGATCGGCGAGTTGGCCTGCGCCACGACGTGGCGGTCCTCCTCGTCGGCCGTCAGGTACTCGACGTCGTCGGTGACGACCCCGTCCACGACCTTGCGGTACGGCGTCTCGATGAAACCGAACGGGTTGACCCGTGCGTACACCGACAGCGAACCGATCAGACCGATGTTCGGACCTTCGGGGGTCTCGATCGGACACATCCGGCCGTAGTGGCTGGAGTGCACGTCGCGGACCTCGAGGCCGGCGCGCTCACGGGACAGACCGCCGGGGCCCAGCGCCGACAGGCGGCGCTTGTGGGTCAGACCCGACAGCGGGTTGTTCTGATCCATGAACTGCGACAGCTGCGAGGTTCCGAAGAACTCCTTGATCGCCGCCACAACGGGACGGATGTTGATCAGGGTCTGCGGCGTGATCGCCTCGACGTCCTGGGTGGTCATCCGCTCACGAACGACACGCTCCATGCGGGACAGGCCGACGCGGATCTGATTCTGGATCAGCTCACCGACCGTGCGCAGACGGCGGTTGCCGAAGTGGTCGATGTCGTCGGTCTCCACCGGGACCTCGACCCCGCCGGGCACCGTCATCATCTTGTCGCCCTGCTGCAACCGCACCAGGTACTCGATGGTGGCGACGACGTCCTCTTCGGTCAGCGTCGAGCTGGTGATCGGTTCCCCGACGTTCAGCCCGAGCTTCTTGTTGACCTTGTAGCGGCCCACGCGGGCCAGGTCGTAACGCTTCTCCTTGAAGAACAGGTTCTCCAGCAGGGTCTGCGCGGACTCCTTGGTCGGCGGCTCGCCCGGTCGCAGCTTCCGGTAGATGTCCAGAAGCGCCTCGTCGGTGCCTGCGGTGTTGTCCTTCTCCAGCGTGCCCATCATGATCTCGGAGAAGCCGAAGCGCTCCACGATCTGCTCGTTGGACCAGCCGAGTGCCTTCAGCAGTACGGTGACCGGCTGACGCCGCTTGCGGTCGATGCGGACGCCGACGGTGTCGCGCTTGTCGACGTCGAACTCCAGCCAGGCGCCGCGGCCTGGGATCACCTTGACGCTGTGCAGCGTCTTCTCGGTGGACTTGTCGATCGACTCGTCGAAGTACACACCGGGCGAACGGACCAGCTGGCTCACCACGACACGCTCGGTGCCGTTGATGATGAAAGTGCCCTTCTCGGTCATCATCGGGAAGTCGCCCATGAAGACCGTCTGGCTCTTGATCTCGCCGGTGTTGTTGTTGATGAACTCGGCCGTGACGAACAGCGGAGCCGCGTACGTCATGTCCTTGTCTTTGCACTCGTCGACCGGGGCCTTGACCTCGTCGAAGCGTGGATCAGAGAAAGAAAGCGACATCGAGCCCGAGAAGTCCTCGATCGGCGACAGCTCGGTGAGGACCTCTTCGAGGCCACCCACCGGACTGGCGAGACCGCGACCACTGGCGTTGGCACGCCAACGCTCGGAACCGATCAACCACTCGAACGAATCGGTCTGCACGTCGAGTAGCCCCGGAACCTCGAGGGGCTCGCGAAGCTTCGCGAAAGAAATTCGATTTGGTGCTCCGGGAACGGAACTATTGGTGGTAGCTACTTCTGACTCGATCTGGCGGGACCCTGCCAAGATGCATCCTTCCAGCACCTCATGCGACTATCAGGAGCCGGATGGGACCGGACCATTTGTCGCGATATCTGCGTCGGTTCGGCTGGCCGCTCAGGCCCGGAACTCTGACGCACGGCACGCGACTAGATCACTGAGCAGGGCTCAGGCTTGTTCACGATGTCGTAGGCGGGTGAGGTGGGCAGGATGCAGCCAGCGCAACGTCCAACAGTACCGCAGGACGGCATATTCCTCAACATCCGCAAGCAGGGACGGTCAGGCGCTGGCTGGCGGCCCTGATCGCTCTCATCCCTGCATACATTGCTGGCCAATAGATTGGCCCGGTTTCGTCCTTCCGTCAAGAGATAACACGGTGTTTGATGTGGACAATTCGTCCGAGGGCGCAACACAGGTCGCGAAGTTGATGCCGAAGGCGATGTTCGCGAAGAACTGGAACACCTTGTCGATGAACGTCAGCCGCTCGGGCGGCCCCGGCATCACGTAGGCCGTCGCGGTGCCCCTGGGAGTGTCGATCGTGAGCGTGTCGCCCGCGACTCCGTAGTAGGGCGACCCGGGCGTGGGTGCTCCGGCGAACATGTCGTTGACCCAGGCGGCACTGAGGATTTCGGCCGCCTTGACGTTCTCGATCTTCGACCATCCGGTGACCAGGTTGAGCCCGGCCTGGACCAGCGGGTTACCGCCGAGCATCGTGTCGGAGTGCAAGCCACCGATGAGGCGCACGCTGTGGAACTGGCCGGACCGGGCCTGCTCGAGCGCGATGCCAGAGGACCCGTTCATGTTCCAGTAGTAGGCCTTGCCGGCGAGGTTGTAGATGGGCACTTCGTCGGGCAGTTTCTCCAATGCCTCGGGCAGGACCTGACCGAAGCCCACGCCGTCGAGCATCACCACCCCTGCCAGCCGGTCGACCGCGCCGTTGTGGGCCATGTAGCCCGCGGCCCCTGCCGCCAGCCCGCCGCCCGCGGAGTGCCCCATCAGCACCACCCGGTCGACGCCGGCCAGCAGCGAAGGGCTGTACCCCGCCGCTGCCGCGCTGTCGGCCAGAGCGGTGTTGCCGTCGACGAACAGGCCCGCCACCGCCTCGTGCATCTGCGTGCCGCCGACCCAGCAGCCGTCACACGCCAGGAAGTTCGACGTCAGCGACGTGGTGACGACGATGCTGTGGGTGGCTTCCGCCAACCGGGACGCCGTGTAGCTGTAGAACGGTCCGGCAGCCAGGAAGCCGTGCTGCAGGTAGATCAGTCGTGTCGGCGTCGGCCCCTCCGGGACATACCAGTCCGCGGGCACCACATATCCGTCGCCGCAGTCGATCTCCACCTTCGAGCTGCGGACCGTGACCGTGCTGCCCCACGGCAGCAGCGGTGGACCGCCGAACACCCTGATCGCAAACGAATACAGGTTGAAGACGATGGTCCCGACGATGCTGAGCAGCGTCTGCTTGGGCGCTGACACCTCGGCGGTGGTCTCGGCCGCCGCCGACACCACCGTCAGCCGCGCGACGGCCGGGGTCGGCTCGATCACCTCCGCCGCCTCGGCATCGGTATCGGTATCGAGGGCGGTGTCCGCGGCGCCGGCCGACCCGGTCGTCGGTTCGGTGGGATCGGCGAGAACGAGCGCATCCGGCGTCATGTCGAGCGTTTCGGTCACCGGCGTCACCGGCGTCACCGGGGTCACGGGCAAGGTCGTCTCGACCTCGGTCTCGACATCCGTGTCGACATCCGTGTCGACATCCGTGTCGACATCCGTCTCGTCGTTCCGGCCGGTCGAATCGGTTTCCTCGGCTGCGGTCTCCTCGGCTTCGGGTTCCTCGGCGTCGATCTCGTCGGCGTCGATCTCGTCGCCGTCGGTCTCCTCGGCTTCGGCGTCGGTCTGGTCAGCGTCGGCCTCGGCGCCGTCGGTCTCGTCAGCGTCGGTTTCGTCGGTGTCGGGGTCGGTTTCTTCGGCGTCGGTTTTGGTGTCGGATTCGGCCTTGTCGCGTTCGGCGCGGGGGTTGCCGGCTTCCGACGCGTCGGACGTGGATGTCTCACCGCCGGCGCCCGGTTCCGTGGATGCGATCGCCACTCCGGCTCCGCCGAGCATGGCGGCGGCCACACCGGCCGTGACCACGCCTGCGCCCATCCACATCGACACTCGGTCGAACATCGTTGACCCCTATCCAAATCCGGCAAACCGTATCGCGGTCGCTCGACTCAAATGCCGATTTCCGGAATCTGTGCAGTCGCCCCGGGCGACAGATCAGGCGGCGACGGTGTCCGAGCGGTGCGGAATCATCGGCTCGAACCAGCGGGCCGTCTGGAACCACGGGAAGTAGCTGCAGTACATGGTCGTCGGATTGAGCAGGCACGCATACACCTGCTCGTACAGCTTCAGGTCGACCCACTCGGTGGGCAGGATGTGGGCCACCCGTGTCCACCAGCCGTCCACGATGTCGAGGGTGGTGCCCGCGGGACCGTAGAGCTTCGCCGTGTGCGTCCCGGCGAACATGTCGTTGATCCAGCCGGCCGCGAGGATCTCGTTGGCATTGATGTTCATCTGCGTCGAGAAACCGGTCGCAAGGTAGGACATGAACTGCACGATCGGGCTGGCGCTCTGCATGGAATCGGAGTGCGATCCGCCTTCGACCATGACGCCGGTGAACATACCCGGCCGCGCCTCTACGAGCCGGATGTTGGCGTCACCGTAGGTGTTCCAACTATCGGGCTCAGCGGCGAGGTTGTACACCGGGATGGAGTGCGGGATCTTCGCCAGATCCGCGCTCATGTGGTCCAGGAACCCCACGCCGTCGAACATCACCACACCGGCCAGGTCGTCGGCGACACCGGATTCGACCAGGTACCGAGCCGTGCCTGCGACCAGACCGCCGCCGGCCGAATGACCGGCAAGCACGACCCGGGTGGGCAACGTCCCGGCGAATCCCGCCGCTCGGGCGCTCGCATTGAGCACCGAGCGGTCGCCCACGAACAGGTCGGCGACGGCACGGTGGGTGTGCGGCAGCATCAGCGGATAGTCATCGGTGTCGAAGACGTTCCATGTCAGCGTCGGCGCCACGACGATGCTGTTCGTCTTCTCCGCCAGGTATGCCGCAGTTGCGCTGTAGAACGACGCGGTCGCGAGGAAGCCGTGCTGGAAGTAGATCAGCCCGGTCGGGGCCTCGTCGTTGTCGGGGAAATACCAGTCCGCGGGAACGACGACGCCGCTTCCGAGCGTCAGTGTCGACCTCTCGACCCGGACGCTGCTGCCGAACGGGGCGCGCGCCGGCCCGGCAAGGAACTGCATCGTGCTGGTGTACAGGTTGTAGACGAAGGTGCCCATGTCGTTGAAGAAGTCGAGCAGCGCGGGCGGGGCGTCCGCTGCCCACGGGACGGTCTCCGCGGCGGTCCGCATCACCACGGCTCCGGCCTCGCTGGTGAGGTCTGTCTCGATGCTCGCGACGAATGTGCTGGGCTCCTCGGCGTCGGGTCTCCCGACGGCGGCGTCAGCAACTGGCGCGACACTCGGCGCCTCAGGCTCGACCGGCGTCGCCGGTGTCTCGACAACCACCTCCGTCGAACCCTCGGCCGGCGTCGATTCCTCGGACTCGGGTGCACGGTGCTTCCCTCCCGGCGACTCGGTCTCCGCGGAGTCCGAGTCGGGGGCGGCGACTTCGTCTTCAGGGTCTTCGGGGACTTCCGCGTCGTCCGCAGCGTCCTCATCGTCGTCGTCCGGAGCGGCCTCGTCGTCCGGAGCGGCCTCGTCGTCCAGGTCGACCCCGGATTCGGTTTCCCCGTCCACGCCGCTGTCGCTGTCGTCGGCGTCTGCGTCGGCCGCTGCCCTGCTGGGCTTGTCGGCCTCGGATTTGGATCGTGGTCCAGCCTTGGCACTCTCGGAGTCCCCGGACCCCGAGTACCCCTGCGCGCCTGCACTCGACGACGTGCCGTCGTCCGCAAGGGCAACGCCGGCACCGGCCAGCATCGCTGCCGATACACCCCCCGCTAGAACGCCTGCCCCCAACCAGACCCGGTAGCGGTCGACCATACGTCTCCTGTCCCAATATCGCGGAGCGTCGCCGTGCGATCGGCCCGGAAAAGGTTTTACAACGCTGATTTGCGATTCTGGCAAACTGTATAGGCGGGCAGATCAACTTCGCAAGACCAACGAACAAAAAATTGACGGCTGTAGACGAAAATACTGATCGGACTGCTAGTGGCCGGTTTTCAACGATGGCCACGGGACCGATGACACAGGGGTCGACACCAGAGGTTTATTTCTCGGCGAACTCGTCGTGAATTAGCAACGGCAGTCACACCGGCCACACGAATCGGCATTGCTTGCGAAATCACGAATCGATCAGTTGCTGAAATTGCACTGATTCGTCAGGCCGACATCCGGCCCGCATATGGTGCGGCACGCCGTTGACCAGGGAATTGCCGGTCAGCCGCGGAGAACTCGTCCGCGCTGGACCGGCTGTACGGCTGCGCAGCACGAGTCGACGGCGGCGCTCTGTGCGCCGCCGTCGTGCAGGTGTGGTCTAGCGCTCGCCGGCGACCGGAATGCGACCGGTGGGTGCGTCGTCCTCGACGCGACGATGATGCGTGGAGGGCTCGCCGCCGAATTCGTGCGAACTGTACTTGTGCGTGCCTTCGAGGTCGTCGCGGATGGCTTCCTGCGCCGCCGGCGGCAGGGTGCTCATGATCTCGCGGACCCGGGCCTGACGGCGACCCACGGCCTGGCGCTCCGGCATACCCGGGGTGGCCTGGATCTGTGGCGGCACACCTTCGATCTCCTCGACGCCACCGTCGTGGTGTCCGGCGTCGGCCATGGCCTGCTCTTCGGCCATCGTGCCTTCGTCCTTCTCCTCCGACATACCGATCGGGCCGAGGCGCCGACCGTTGAGGAACTGCTTGACGACAGGCTCGTCGCTGGTCAGCAGCACCTCGCGGGGCCCGAACATCACCAGCTTCTTGCGGAAGAGCATGCCCATGTTGTCGGGCACGGTGCGGGCGATGTTGATGTTGTGCGTCACGATCAGGATCGTGCAGTCGATCTGAGCGTTGATGTCGATCAGCAGCTGAGACAGGTAGGCAGTACGCACCGGGTCCAGACCCGAGTCCGGCTCGTCGCAGAGGATGATCTGCGGATCCAGGACCAGGGAGCGGGCCAGGCCGGCACGCTTGCGCATACCGCCGGAGATCTCGCCGGGGAACTTCGTCTCGTCGCCGCCGAGGCCCACCAGATCCAGCTTCTCCATCACGATCTGACGGATTTCGCTTTCCTTCTTCTTGGTGTGCTCACGCAAGGGGAAGGCGGTGTTGTCGTACAGGCTCATCGAGCCGAACAGCGCACCGTCCTGGAACATCACTCCGAACAGCGTGCGGATCTCGTAGAGCTCCTTGGCGGAGCACTCGATGATGTTGGTGCCGTCGACGATGATCTTGCCGCGTTCAGGACGCAGCAGACCGATCAGCGACTTCAGGAACACCGACTTACCGGTACCCGACGGGCCCAGCAGAACGCTGACCTCACCGGCGGGGAGGTCGAAGGTGACGTCCTCCCAGATTCGCTGGGACCCGAAGGACTTCGTGAGTCCCTCGACCTGAATACCAATGCCCACGCGAATTCCTCTCGCCAGTGCTCGACGCCACGCCACATGCTCCCCGCCTGTGGCTTGAGTCACTGTAACCTACCCGCCCACACCACAACACTCGGTCGGTGAACAACCGACGAGACTGGCGAACGGGACCATGTCGTGGCTGGTCAGTTTGCCAGAGCGACGCCGTCACGCCCTTACGGGTTCCTGCAGACAGCACTGTGGGGCCGACCCCAACGGGTCGGCCCCACAGTGATGCAGTTCGGTCTTACTTGACGGTGACCGATGCGCCGGCAGCCTCGAGCTTGCCCTTGGCTTCCTCGGCGGCTTCCTTGGTGACCTTCTCGAGCAGCGGCTTGGGGGCGCTGTCGACCAGATCCTTGGCTTCCTTGAGACCCAGACCCGAAACGATCTCGCGAACGACCTTGATGACGCCGATCTTCTTCTCGCCGGCACCCTCGAGGATGACGTCGAACTCGCTCTGCTCCTCGGCGGCCTCGGCCGGGGCACCGCCGGCGGGGCCGGCAGCCGCGACGGCGACCGGCGCGGCGGCGGTGACGTCGAAGGTCTCCTCGAACTTCTTCACGAACTCCGAGAGCTCCAGCAGCGTCAGTTCCTTGAACGCGTCGAGCAGGTCATCGGTGGAAATCTTGGCCATGATGTGGTCCTTCCTGATTTTTCTTCTTGGCTGGTGGGTGGTGCTGGTCGTAACGCCGCTACGCGGCTTCTTCGGTGCTCTTCTTCTCCTGCAGCGCGGCTGCCAACCGTGCGACCTGCGACGCCGGAGCGTTGAACAGGCCAGCGGCCTTGGAGAGGTTTGCCTTCATCGCGCCGGCCAGCTTGGCCAGCAGCACCTCGCGGGACTCCAGATCGGCGATCTGCTCGACCTCTGCGACGGTCAACGCGCGACCGTCCATGTAGCCGCCCTTGATGACGAGCGCCTTGTTGTCCTTGGCGAACGTCTTGATCGCCTTGGCGGCGTCGACGGCCTCGCCCTGGACAAACGCGATCGCGGTGGGACCGACGAACAGATCGTCGAGCCCCTCGACACCGGCCTCCGCCGCGGCACGCTTGACCAGCGTGTTCTTGGCGACGGTGTACGTGGCGGTGTCGCCGAGCGAACGGCGCAGGTCTTTGAGGTTGGCGACGGACAGTCCGCGGTATTCGGTGACGAGCGTCGCCGTCGCCCCCTTGAACTGCTCGGCGATGTCGGCAACCGCGGTGGCCTTTTCAGCCTTGGCCATGCATGCCTCCTCGTTGATGTGTCATTCCGCCGGGCCGGACCGGAAATGACAAACGCCCCGACACAGACAGGTCGGGGCGCGGAAGCTAGCCTCGTCCTCCTGCGTGGGCCGTCCGGATAATCCGGACCTTCAACCGATTACTCGAGTACTTGCTCTTCGCGCAAGCGCTCATCGGTGACCGACGGTCTTCGGTGGAACCGAGCCAGAATAGCGCGCCGGGCGCCGAACAGCCAAAACGCGGGCGTCGCTCACCGCGCCGAATCCACCAATGATGCCGCGCCGATCAGCCCGGCGTCGCCGCCGAGTTCGGCGGGTACGACCTTGAGGTCACGGATGAAGTCCAAACCCGCATAGCCGGTCAGCGCCTCGCTCAGCGGGTCGAACAACACCGGGCCCGCCTTCGCGACGCCGCCGCCGATGACGACGAGGTCCAAGTCGCAGACTGCGGCCACCGAAGCGATCATCGCCGCCAGCGCATCGGCACCGCGCCGGAACGCCAGCACCGCGACGGGGTCACCGGTGGCGGCGGCTTCGGCGAGCGCTTTCGCGTCGGCGTCCGCGGGTGCCTGCCAGCCGTTCGCGTGCGCCCACTGCGCCAGGTGCGGACCCGAGGCCACCATTTCCACACAGCCACGGCCACCGCATGGGCAGGGGGCGCCACCGGGTTCGACGACGACGTGCCCGACGTGGCCCGCGTTGCCGGTACGACCGTGATAGGGCGCGCCGTCGAGCACCAACCCACCGCCGATGCCGGTCGACACCACCATTCCGAGCATGAACTGTGCGCCGCGCCCGGCGCCGTGCCTCGACTCCGCCATCGCCATGCACAGCCCGTCGCCGCCCAGACGCACCGGCAGGCCGGTGCTTTCCGCGACGCGCGCCACGATCGGGAAGTGCCGCCACGCGGCGATGTTGACCGGGCTGACGGTGCCGCCGGGAAGGTCCACCGGACCCGCCGAGCCGATTCCCACCGCCGTCACTGCCCCGCCGGCATCGGCTCGCATGTCGGTCAGCAGCGACTCGGCCACGCTCCACACGGTCTCGGCATCACCGTCCGGAGTGGGGCGTTGCGCGCGACGGACGAGCGTGCCGTCGGCGTCGACGAGACCGGCGGCGATCTTCGTCCCGCCGATGTCGAGTGCGAGTATTCGATCGGCCATCAGTGCCTGTGGGTGTTGTCGGGTTGCCGGGGATCGCCGGGGTGTTCGTATCCGTCGGCGAGCACCACGACCTCGGCGCACCGTGCATCGAGCCAACGGCGGTACTCGCGGCGCCGGGCCGCTGCCAGCAGATGCCCGGCGATCGCGGACCGCACCTCCTCGAGATCGGCACCGGCGGGGGCGCCACTCCAGCCATCAGTGGTCACCGTGCGGGTGCCAAATCGGAAAGGATTGCGGCAGTGGTAGTCCCGCACCTGAGCATCGCTGACCGTCACGGCCGCGGTGACGCGCGCGAACACGGCGCGGCCCGCGGGTCCGGCCAGCGTGCCCGCCGCCACACTGCCGATCTCCAACCGGGCGACGTCATCGGGCAACGGGTTTGTCTCGGGCGGGATGTCGTGGCCGACGTCGAGCGCTCCCGCCTCAGCGGCCACCACCCGCTCCGCCACCAGCACCTGGGTGATCCAGCGCCGAAACTGTCGAGCCTCACTGGTCCCCACACGCGGCAGCGCATTCGCCCGATCGCCGGCGCGCAGCGCTCGTTCCCGGGCGTCCACGTCGGCGACGGTCACCACGTCGTCGCCCACGGTGGCCGCCAACCGGCCACTCATCGGTACACCCGAACCGGGACTGCCGGCGAGTACACCAACTCCCCCGCGCACGCGACGCGGATCAACGCCCACCACTGCCCCGGTTCCACCCAGACCGGCGGCGCGACGTCGAACACCAGCTCGACGGTGCCCCGCGCCGGGACGACATCACCGATGATGTTGGGCCCCAGCCACTCCCAGGTCCCCCATGGGGAGATCGCGTGCGCTTCCACCGCGAGGTCGGCATGGGCGTCGGTGCCGACGGTGACGCGCAGCTGCGCCACGTCGCCCGCTTTGACGTCGACCCCGACCGGCTCGGTCACCATGCGCAGCAGTGCGTCGTCGTGGCGGCCGAGCGACATCACGCAGACATCCTCGACCGTCTGGTGCCACGAGGCGGGGATCGCGCCGCCGGTGCAAGCCAACTCGGCACGCACCGGATACAGACCGGGCGCTGCGGTCTCAGGGACCGCCACCTCGACGGTGGACTCGAGGTACTCGCCCGGCGGAAGCACGAACGGCAGTTCGGCCATTCCGATCTCCCAGTCAGGCGGTGCCACCAGTCGCACCCTGCCGTGCAGCGCAGTGTCGGTGGCGTCGCTGGCCGCCGTCAGACGCAGCGGAACCACTGCACCGGCCTGGACCTCCATCCGGTGCGGATGCAGGTGAGCCACGGCGGGCAGCCCGCCGAGCGGGGCGGGTCCGCGATTGTGCAGCCAGTACCTGGCGTAGAGCGGCTGGGCGGGCTCGGCGTCGGGGGCCAGGTTCACCTGGTCGGCGTCGAGCACCCGGGGAAGATTCAGTTGTGTTCGCAGCGTGGCGATTTCGTATCCGTGCATCGAGACGGTGTCGGATTCGCCGACAAGCGGTTGCTCGATCAGGTCGAGCCTTTTCGGTGACGAGATGTTGCGCAGCCCGGATTGCACCGTCACCTCGGCGTCGCGGCCCATCGTCTCGACGAGTCGGACGGCGATCCCGTCACCCGCGTCGACGTGGCGAGCGCTGCCACCGGCCGTCGGGTTGCCCACCGGCTTGAGCGCTCCGATGCTGACGACACGTTCCGGTTCGACCGACAGCAGCGACCCCCAGGTCGGCAGTCCGCCGAACGTCGGATCGTGGCGGGCGATGACAGATTGAAGCGTGTGGTTGAATTCCGCGCTGCGGGAGGGCATGTCGATGTCGCGCCAGTCCCCCTCCCCCGCGACTACCGCGTAGTCGAAGGTGTGGGTCCAGTGCTGCAACTGGAAGTTCGAACCGTCGGGGGCGGTGCGCCGGGGCGGGTCGATCCAGATACCCGACGGCCAGCCTGTGCAGGACCGCAGCAGCGACGCGTGCAGGGTCCCGTCGGTGTCGACGGCGAATCCGGGCACACCGCGGTTGATCACCGCGACAGTGCGCGATTCGAATTCCGCCACGCTGCCCATCGCGTCCTGGTCGACCGAGATCTCGGCGTCGGCCAGATCGTCGATCAGCGCCTCGAGCGCGGATGCCACGTCGCCGTCGGCCCCGACCGCCAGCACCGGCAGTGCGGCCGGGTCACGTAGGTCCGCACCTGGCAGCCAGACGTCCCGCAGCGGTCCGGCAGCCGCGATCCACATTCGGGATGCACGGTCTCGCTCTCCGAGTACCGTTGCGGTGAAGGAATTGTCATCCGGAGTACCCACGGTGATCCGCATGTCGGGCAGATTCGAGTCGACCGCGAGGTCGCCGTAGCGTGGCGACTCGGCGGTGCTGAGGGTGGCGGTGACCCCTGCTCGGGCGAGCGCCACCATCAGGTCGCGGATCAGTGCGTCGGTTGCCGGGTCGGCGTGGGCGGGGGCCACCACCTCGGCCACCGAGACGGCCCGTACCTCGCCGCCGCGGAAGCGGACCCGCACCGCGGATGACACACCAAACCAGCCGTAGGCAGGGTTGTCCAGCGTGTACGGGAAGACCGCGGTGTCGACGGCGTCGGCCGAACCCGGTTCGTGCAACAAACCGAACCCACGCCCGATCACGGCGTTGCCGACCTCGCTGACCGGCATGGCCCCCGGCACCGGGCAGGGCCACCGCAGCCGCAGCAGACGGTCCGCGCCGGTGAAGTCGTCGACGGTGGTCCGGCAGTCCACCCGGTCGACATCCCGCCACAGCGTCAGGGTCTGGGTGTAGCGCAGCAGACCGGGGATCTCGCCGGTGACGATCAACCGCTCACCCAACCCGCAGCGGTAGCCGCGCACCGACGTCGCCGGTGTCTGCGCCGACGTGGTGACCGCACCTCTGGGCAGCAGATGCCAGGGCCCCTCCCCTGCGGTGGGGTGGGCGGGGTACTCGTCGTACACGGCGAGCTCATTGCCCACCCGGCCGGCGGCGATGAGTTCGCGCCCCGCCGTGACCATCGAACTCACTCCGCCGCCGCGCGATTCGTCGACCCGAAGTAGGTAGTGCTCGTTGGTGATCTCGTTGCCCGTCAACGGCTCCCATGAGTCGGATCCGCCGCCGGGCGCCATCCGGTAGGAGCGCCAGCCCAGCGACGGCACGTCGCGGGCCAGCCAGGTGATCGAGTGTCCGCCGTGTTCGGACAGCAGTGGGACCTCGTTGCCGTCGGCGTCGAGCAGCCGACCCGGGAACGGCTCATCAAGGTGGAGGGTGACGACATCGGAGCGGCTGTGCCCCAACGGGTTCCACACCACCACCGACGCGTCGACCGCTCGCGAGATCAACGCGAGCGCATGGTCTCTCGCGTCGCTTCCCAGCTGCCAGGCGTCTCGCCAACCGGTGAGCAGGTCCAGGTAGACCTGGTCGGATTCCGATCCGGTGATGGCGTCGTGGTGGGCACCGTAGGCGAGTTGCACCCATGCTTTCGCCAGAGCGGCCTCGGGATAGGTGGCACCGCTCAACAACCCGGCGAACGCTGCGAACCGCTCGGCCTGCAGAACGGCGTCCTCGGCGGCCCGGTTGGCCTGCTTGGTGTCGATGTAGGACACGTCCTTGCCGGTGTAGATCGGGTTCATGTCCCGGGTCTGCGGCGACGGTGTGGTCCCGCGCGTCTGAAGTTCATCGCGCACCGCGGTGAAGAACTCGCTGGGCACCGCGCAGACGAATCGCGGCCAGGTGTAGCGGGAGTTCCAGTCGCGGTGGATATCGGTGACCCATTTGTTCGGCGGGGTGTAGTCGGTGCCGACGGGCAGCAGCACGTTGCGGGTCAGCGCAACCTTCTTCATCTTCGCGAACAACTCGTAGGTGGCGGCCTCGGCCTCCTGTAGCGACGCCGATGAGTCCATCCACCAGCCCGCCGCATAGTGGGCGGGCATGTAGTGGGTCAGAAGACCACGCCCGGACGGCGCCATCCATTCGAATTCGCTGGCGAACTGCATGCGCTCGGCGTCGCCCTCGTGCCCGTTTTCCGAGGCCATCGGGCCCCACTGGTGGTGCGGCCCCCGTGCCCAGGAACTCGACGTCAGGCCCGCATCGGCGGCCATGCCCGGGAACTGCGGATCGTGCCCGAAGACGTCGAGTTGCCACGCGGTCGCCGGGTCGGCACCCATCACGTCACGCTGAAACCCGATGCCGTGCACGAAGTTCCGGATCGCCGTCTCGGGACCGGTGAGGTTGGTGTTGGGCTCGTTGTAGGTGCCGCCCATGATCTCGACACGGCCCTCGGCGATCAGCCTGCGCAGGTCTGCGCGGTCCTGCGGGTGGGTGTCCCAGAACGGTTTGAGGTAGTCGACCTCGGCGAGGACGAACTTGTACTCCGCCTCGCGCCTGGCCATTTCGAGGTGTGCGCTGACCAGTTCGAAACCGTTGGTCTGCCGCGCCTTGCCGGGCGGGTCCTCGGTCCAGACGCTGGTGTAGGCCGCCTGGGTGTTCCACCAGACCGGGTCGTAGTGGAAGTGACTGACCATGAACATGGTCCAACCCGGCTCGGCAACGGTGAAGTCGAAGTCGACAGAGCTCCCGCCTGCGACCGCCCGCGCCGGCCGCCGCTGTCCGACCTCCGGGTCGAGGACGCGGACGGCGACCTCCACCGGCGCCCCACCGGGTTCCGCGACGACCTCGTCGATGCTCTGCAATCCGGGCCCCTCGACGTGCACCGGCGTGGGGGCCGCACCGCCCCGGTGGAACACCCGGACGAGCTGAAGCGGTTCGTGGGCGGGCCCGGTGAACAGTTCCGTCGACTCGGCCGCGAGCACCTCGATGGGCATTCCCCAATCTTCCGCACCGCGCGCACGCGGCCTTGCACTCGACACGCCGGGCGCTACCGGACGGCACGCGCGATCCGTTCGGCGACCACGCGGACCGCGTCGACGACCTCCGGCGGCTCCAGCACCTCGAAGTCGCAACCCGGCAGCGCCAGCCACGGCACCATCCGTTCGGGGTCGTCGGCTCCGGTGGTGACGATACAGGCGTTGGGTCCGTCGGCCTCGATTTCCACCGATGCGGCCGAAAATGTCTGGGCGACAACGTCTTGTGCAGCGAAATAGCGCACCTTCGCAATGTAGGGATAGGGCGCCGACGCGATCGCGCGGCGCACATAGGTGGCCGCGTCCGGGGCGTCGCGCGCAACGAAGGTGCTTCCCTGCGCCCGGACGTCGGACATCCGGTCCAGTCGCAGGCTCCGCCAGTCCTGGCGGTCGCGATCGAAACACAGCAGATACCAGCGGCGCCCGGTCGTCACGAGCTGGTAGGGCTCCAACCGCCGTTGGGTGGCGGTGCCGCGGATGTCGACATACCCGGCAGCCACGTGTTCGTGGTCCCGACTCGCACGGGCGAGCGTCATCAGCACATCCGGATCGACCGGTGTGTCGGTTGCGGCACCCAGCGTCACCGTGGCGTCGTGTACGGCGGACACCTGCGATCGCATCCTCGCGGGCATCACCTGGTCGAGCTTGCTCAGCGCGCGCAGCGCCGACTCACCGATGCCGGCGACACTGCCACCTGCGGCCACGCGCAGGCATACCGCCATCGCGACGGCCTCGTCGGGATCGAGGAGCAGCGGCGGCAGCGCCGCCCCGGCGCCGAGCTGGTAGCCGCCGCCGTGCCCGGTGCTGGCATGCACGGGGTAGCCGAGCTCCCGCAGCCGATCGACGTCGCGGCGGACGCTTCGGGTGGTCACCCGGAGCCTCTCGGCAAGCTCCTGGCCGCTCCACACGCGGCGGGACTGCAACAGGCCCAGCAGTTGCAGCACCCGACCTGTTGTTTCGGACATACCGTCGAGTCTGCCGCACTTTGCGGACAGAAACTGTCCTCAATGGATGCAAGAGTGTGTTCATGAGCAACGCACTCGCTCCCCACCTGGCAGAACAGCTCGACTTCCACTGGCGCACGCAACTGCGACCCCGCCTCGTGGGGCTGACCGACGACGAATACTTCTGGGCACCGGTGCCCGGTTGCTGGACCGTGCATCCCGACGGCCGGATCGACTTCGACTATCCGCCGCCGCAACCCGAGCCGGTCACCACCATCGCCTGGCGGCTGGCGCACGTGATCGTCGGCGTGCTGGCGATGCGGAACCACTCCCACTTCGGCGGCCCACCCGCCGACTACGACTCGTGGGACTACGCCACCGACGCCGGCACCGCCCTCGACCAACTCGACGACGCGTACCGACTGTGGCGAGACGGGGTGCTGGGTCTCGACGACGCAGCCCTCGCCAGACCGTGCGGACCGGCGGAGGGTCCGTACGCCGAGGAGCCGATGACAACTCTCGTGCTGCACATCAACCGCGAAATGATCCACCACGGAGCCGAGATCGCCTTGCTCCGTGACCTCTACACCCACACCCACAAGGAGAACTGACCGATGCCCGCCATGCCCCCTCCCATCGCCGACGAGCGTGCCGGACTCAAGGAGTACGTCGCCGCGCAGCAGTACGCCTTCCACGCGATCGCCTTCGGACTCACCGACGAGCAGGCCCGCTCCGCGCCGTCGGTCAGTGCGTTGTCCATCGGCGGGTTGATCAAGCACGTCACGAACTGTCAGCGGGGATGGATGGAGCGAGTCGCCGCCGCACCCGAGCTCACCGAGAGCGACAAGCGGCCGATGACCGATCAGGCCGCGGATTACCAGGACGAGTTCGTCATGGGCGAGGACGAGACACTCGCCGGCATTCTCGCCGAGTTCGACAAGCAGAACGCCGAGACGCTGCGGCTGATCGAGGCGGCGGACCTCGGCGCGGCGGTACCGATCCCCCAGCACGTGCCGTGGTTTCCGAAGGACGTGGCGGCCTGGTCGGTGCGCTGGGTGATCTTCCACATGATCGAGGAGTTGGCCCGGCATGCCGGCCAGGGTGACATCGTTCGCGAAACCATCGACGGCGCAACTCTTTACGAGCTGCTCGCCGGCCTCGAGGGCTGGCCCGAGACGGACTGGCTCAAGCCCTGGAAGCCGGCAGAAGCCTCCTAGGCCACCCCCAACCCCCGCCGAAACGGTATTCCACGCGCCAAAAACCCACGAAAGACCGCACAGAGCGCAATCTCGGCGAACAGGCGAACAAGGAAAGGGCGAGTCAGCGGAGCACGAACTGCAGCGCGTACTCCACCACGGCATCGAGGTCGTCACCGAGATGCCCGGCCAGCCACTGCTGGGCCAACTCGGCCATCGCGCCGGTGTACATCGCCGCTCCCACCATCGCGGCGATCGGGTCGGTACCCGGATTCAGCCGCCAGCCCTCGGTCAGCACGCCTTCGCGAAGCAGATCCTGCGTCGCCGCCCGCCGTACCGCGAGCGCCGGGTTGGCGCGCGCATCGGTGAACAGCACCCGGCCGCGCCGTGGATCGGCGGAGCTGAAGTCGAGCACCGCGGCGATGCCGGCCCGGGTACGTCCCCGCAGCGAGTCATCCGCCTGGGCCATGGCGTTCCCGACGGCCTCTCCGAGTTCGGCGCTGACCCGGTCGTAGACGGCGCCCAGCAGGTCGTCGGTATCTCCGAAACTCTCGTAGAAGTACCGGGTGTTCAGCCCGCACTCGCGAGATACCGAGCGCACCGACAGCGCGGCCTCACCACCGTCGCCGAAGAGCCTGAATGCAGCGTCGACCAGCTGCGCGCGCCGCTCCGCGCGACGATCGGTCAACGGCACCCCGGCCCACCGCGTCGGTGTTGCCGTCGAGTCGCCTCCAGCGCTGGACATCGACCCAGCCTAAGCCGCGTCGGATCACTTCTGGTCACAACCGTGCCCAAACTGTATTCTGGGTACACCCGTGACCACTCCTGGAGGCCTTGATGTTCCTGCCACATCAGATCGTCGGACAACTGCTGAACAAGCGGTTCGATCAGGACGTGCGGCGACACTTATTCCGCGGCATGGAGTTCGCCGAACCGGTGGGTGACCCCGGCTGGTTCGGGCCGGACAGCGCGGTGTGGCACGTGCACTCCCATATGCACTCCCTGGTGTTCGGCTTGCAGTGCGCCGCCTACATCGAACGCCTCGACCCGTCGATCTACTGGATGGGGGTGCACCATTCGCGGCTCGTCACGCAGGAATCGCGGGAAGCCGCGATGCCGCAGATCGATCCGAAGGGGGCCGCGGTGCGCCTCGGCCACTCGGTTGCGTTCTTCATCGGCACCGCCTACGGCTCGACGGCAACCGCCGAGCGCCTCGCATTGGCGGTCCGGTCGATGCACCACACCATCAAAGGCACCCGACCGGACGGCGCCCGCTACGACGCCGACGATCCCGAATGGTTGCGGTGGAACTATGCGACGGTGGTGTGGGGCATCGCCACCGCGCACCAGCTTTATCATCCACAACCGTTGCGCGGCAAGGATATCGACCGCTACTACGGGGAGTTCGTGCGTGTCGGCCATGCCCTCGGAGGAACAGACCTGCCGACCACCAAGCAGGAGACGCTGGACTGCCTGGAGTCCTACCTGCCCAAACTGGCCCTCACCTACGGCGCCGCGATGGCGACCGGACCCAACCTTCCGTTGGCGCAGAGCGCGCTCAACTGGGCCGTCCGCGACACCATGCCTCGGTGGGCCAAAGGGCTCATCCAGCACCGTGACCCCAACATCATCGAGCGCACCGCGCGTCGCGCGACGGTGTGGTCGATCATCAACGGGATCCACATCGCGTCCGGCCCGGTGCCGGAATTCGAACAGGCGAAAGCCCGCGTCGCCGACGGCGTCGATCCGGCGCTGGCGCCCCACACCGTGCCGACCCACAAGCCGGGCAGTGACCCGGTGCGCACCCGTTCCGAGCTCGAGGACGCCTTCGCCTGATCGCAGCGACTGTGACCGGGGGCACACCTTTTTTCGCGGTCCCCCAGATTTTGAGACACTGCAGCTATGAGCCCTACCCGAAAGACACAGCACCGCGAGGTTGCCAAGCTCGACCGGGTGCCGCTGCCTGTCGAGGCAGCCCGCGTCGGAGCCACCGGATGGCAGGTGACGCGCACCGGCGCGCGCGTGGTCTCCAAGCTCGCCGGCCGGGGGTCACTGCAGCAGAAAATCGTCAAGCAGATCCCGCAGACCTTCGCCGACCTCGGCCCCACCTACGTGAAGTTCGGTCAGATCATCGCATCCAGCCCGGGGGCGTTCGGCGAACCGCTCAGCCGCGAGTTCCGCAGCCTGCTCGACCGGGTGCCGCCCGCCGACTCCGATGCCGTGCACAAGTTGTTCCACGAAGATCTCGGCGACGACCCGAAGAACCTGTTCAAGTCGTTCGACGAGAAGCCGTTCGCCTCGGCGTCGATCGCGCAGGTGCACTACGCCACGCTGCATTCCGGCGAAGAGGTCGTGGTCAAGATCCAGCGACCCGGTATCCGTCGCCGAGTGGCCGCCGATCTGCAGATCCTCAAGCGCGGCGCGCGGCTCGTCGAGTTCGCGAAGCTCGGTCAGCGGCTGTCCGCCCAGGACGTCGTCGCGGACTTCGCCGACAACCTCGCCGAAGAACTCGACTTCCGGCTCGAGGCACAGTCGATGGACGCGTGGCTGGCGCACATGCACGCTTCCCCGCTGGGCAAGAACATCCGGGTGCCACAGGTGTACTGGGATCTGACCAGCGAGCGGGTGCTGACGATGGAACGCATCACCGGTGTACGCATCGACGACGTCGCCGCGATCCGCAAGAAGGGGTTCGACGGCACCGAGCTGGTCAAGGCGCTGCTGTTCAGCCTGTTCGAAGGCGGGCTGCGCCACGGCCTGTTCCACGGCGATCTGCACGCGGGCAACCTCTACGTCGACGACGACGGCAAGATCGTGTTCTTCGACTTCGGGATCATGGGCCGCATCGATCCGCGCACGCGGTGGCTGCTCCGCGAGTTGGTGCACGCGCTGCTGGTGAAGAAGGACCACGCCACGGCGGGCAAGATCGTCGTGATGATGGGCGCCGTCGGCACCGTCAAACCCGAGGCGCAGGCCGCCCAGGACCTGGAGAAGTTCGCCACCCCGCTGACGATGACGTCCCTGGGAGACCTGAGCTACGCCGAGATCGGCAAGCAACTGTCGACGCTGGCCGAGGCGTACGACGTCAAGCTGCCCCGTGAGCTGGTCCTCATCGGCAAGCAGTTCCTCTACGTCGAGCGCTACATGAAGCTGCTGGCTCCGCGCTGGCAGATGATGAGCGATCCGCAGCTCACCGGGTACTTCGCCAACTTCATGGTGGAGATCAGCCGCGAGCACAAGAACTCCGCGCTGGAGGTCTGAGCCAACCGTGGAGGTAAGGGAAGGCAAGGCGGGATTAGGCGGGGATCTCAAGATCCACTACGAGGACATGGGCAACCCCGCCGACCCGGCGGTACTACTGGTCATGGGACTCGGGGCGCAGCTGGTGCTCTGGCGCGAGGAGTTCTGCCGCAAGCTGGTAGACCAGGGTCTGCGGGTGATCCGCTTCGACAACCGTGATGCCGGATTGTCCAGCCATTTCGACGGCCAGCGCACAAAGGGCTCGCAGGTCGGCAACATGCTCCGATCGTTGGTGGGCCTCAAGAGCCCGTCGGTCTACACGCTCGAGGACATGGCCGACGACGCCGCAGGCCTGCTCGACCATCTGGGCATCGACAGGGCGCACGTCGTCGGCGCCTCGATGGGCGGCATGATCGCGCAGGTCTTCGCGGCGCGCCATGCCGCGCGTACCCGGGCCTTGGGGGTGATTTTCTCGTCGAACAACCAGGCGCTACTGCCCCCTCCGGGACCCCAGCAGCTGCTCGCCGTCGTCACCGGCCCGTCGCCCAACTCACCTCGTGAGGTCATCGTCGAGAACTCGATCCGGGTCAGCAGGATCATCGGCAGTCCCGGTTATCCGTCCTCGGACGAGACACTGCGCGCGGACGCAATTGCGCTCTACGACAGGGCTTTCAATCCCCAGGGCATCGCCCGGCAGTTCAATGCGATCACCGGTAGCGGCAGCCTGCTGCACTACGACAAGCAGATCACCGCACCCACGGTCGTCATCCACGGCAGAGCCGACAAGCTGATGCGGCCGTCCGGTGGACGGGCGATTGCGCGCGCGATCACCGGGGCCCGGCTGGTGCTTTTCGAAGGCATGGGTCACGAGCTTCCCGAACCGCTGTGGGACGACATCGTCGACGAGCTGACGACCACCTTCGCCGAGGTGGCCTGACTCACACGTCAAATCGGGCTTCCCGAAATGCACGTAGCATGCCAGACGGGCACATGACCGCCGTTTCAGAAGATCCTCTTCGGGCAGTGCCCTCAAGGAACGTCTGACACCATGGCTTCGACAAAACGCAATCTCAAACCGCATTTCGAAGACGTCCAGGCGCACTACGACTTGTCCGACGAGTTCTTCAGGTTGTTCCTGGATCCGTCGCAGACGTACAGCTGCGCCTACTTCGAGCGCGACGACATGACCCTGGAAGAAGCCCAGCTCGCCAAGGTGGATCTGGCGCTGGGCAAACTCGGCCTGCAGCCGGGGATGACGTTGCTCGACATCGGCTGCGGCTGGGGCTCCACGATGATGCGGGCGGTCGAGAAGTACGACGTCAATGTCATCGGCCTGACACTGAGCGAAAACCAGAAGGCCCATGTGGAGACGGTGTTCGCCGCCTCCGACAGTCCTCGCGACAAGAAGGTCCTTCTGCAGGGCTGGGAGCAGTTCGACCAACCAGTCGACCGCATCGTGTCGATCGGCGCATTCGAGCACTTCGGCCGGGACCGCTGGGACGATTTCTTCGCGATGGCCTACAAGGTGCTCCCGGACGACGGCGTGATGCTGCTGCACACCATCACCGCGCTGACGCTGCCGGACATGGCCGAACGCGGGATGCCGCTCACCATCTCGGTCGCCAAGTTCGTGAAATTCATCCTGACGGAGATCTTCCCGGGCGGATACCTGCCGACCATCGAACTGGTGGGTGAGCATGCAGCAAAGCCAGGGTTCGACCTGACCCGCACGCAGTCGCTGCAGCCGCACTACGCGCGCACGCTGGACCTCTGGGCAGCCGCGCTGGAGGCCAAAAAAGACGAGGCCATCGCCGTGCAGTCCGAAGAGGTCTACGACCGGTACATGCACTACCTGACCGGATGCGCGGACGGATTCCGGATCGGGTACATCGACGTCAATCAGTTCACGCTCGCCAAGTAAGGGGCAGCGCGTCCGGGATTGGGTCGGCGGCCTACCAAAACGCTAGGGTTGACGCTTCAGAGCGCGTGTTTGCAGAAAGTCGAGGCGCGCTTTCGGTACGGTCTCTCCACATCGTCGGCACAGCGGAGCAAGGAAAACATGTCTGATCAATCCACCGGCACCAAGGATATGACGCCTCATTTCGAGGACATCCAGGCTCATTACGACCTGTCCGACGATTTTTTCGGCGTCTTCCAGGATCCGACCCGTAAGTACAGCTGCGCGTTCTTCACCGGACCCAACGTCACGCTGTCCGAGGCACAGATCGCCAACGTCGACCAGCACCTGGACCGCTTGGACCTCAAGCCCGGCATGACGCTGCTCGAGGTCGGCTGCGGCTGGGGCCTGACCCTGCAGCGCGCGATGGAGAAGTACGACGTCAACGTCATCGGCCTGACCCTGAGCAAGAACCAGCAGGCCTACTGCAACCAGCTGCTGAGCAAGGTGAATTCTGATCGCACCTTCGACGTGCGGCTGGAGGGCTGGGAGCAGTTCCACAGCCCCGTCGATCGGATCGTGTCGATCGAGGCGTTCGAGCACTTCGGCAAGGACCGCTGGGACGACTTCTTCAAGACCTGCTACGACATCCTTCCCGAGGACGGCCGGATGACGATCCAGAGCAGCGTCGGTTACCACCCGTACGACCTCGCCGAGCGCGGCAAGAAGCTGACCTTCGAGCTGGCGCGGTTCGTGAAGTTCATGATCACCGAGATCTTCCCGGGTGGCCGGGTGCCCACCACCCAGATGATGGTCGAGCACGGCGAAAAGGCCGGCTTCGTGGTGCCCGAGACGATGTCGCTGCGCAATCACTACATCAAGACGCTGGGCATCTGGTCGAGCCGCCTGGAGGCCGCCAAGGACGAGGCGATCGCCGCCACCGACGAGGAGAACTACAACCGGTACATGAAGTACCTGACCGGCTGCCAGTACTACTTCATCGACGAGGCCATCGACGTCAGCCTGGTCACCTACCTGAAGCAGGGTGCCGCCGCCTGACGCACCGGCGCTCGAAAGCTGTGAAGAATCCCCCGCGAGCCTGATAGCGGGGGATTCTTCACGTCGGCTCAGGCCGCGGCCGCAGTGTCGCTCTCACCGGCGTCGGAGTCCGACGTGGCCTCGTCTTCCGTGGCCTCGTCTTCCGTGGCCTCGTCTTCCGTGGCCTCGTCTTCCGTGACGTCGTCGTCCGTGACGTCCTCCTCGGTGACGTCCTCCTCGGTGACGTCGTCCTCGGCGGCCTTGTCTTCGTCGTCGTCAAGCCTCTTGTCCTCGTCCCCGGGGACCTGATCGTCGGTCACGACGTCGTGCGTGGCGACATCGTCGAGCTCGGCCGCACCACCTGCGGACTCGGTCTCGTCCACCGTCACCGCATCGGCCTCGACACCGTCGCCGCGTTCGTCATCGGCAGTCCGTGCCACGACTCGGTCGGCGTCCTCGCGCGTCGACGGATCTGGCGCCGGACCGAGGTCGTCCTGCTCGGAGATCCGCTGTTGTGTCGCCGCCGCGCCGGTGCCGAAGTTGCCGAGGAACGCCTCGACGCCCTCGGCGGCGGCCACCACGAGGTCGACACCCACCTTGATCCAGTTCTGGAAGATCTTGAACGGCAGGATCGTCGAACCGCGGGACACCCCGGGATCACCGGACCAGTCGAAACCGAGGTCGACCATCACCTTCAGCACCGGCTCGACCAGATCGATGAACGGCTTCGCGAGCGGACCGAGACCTATCGAGTCCGTCAGCGAGCGAACCAGATCCGTCAACGGCAGCGTCGTCGCCGGAATCATGATGTAGGAGTTGCCGTAGCTGTCGGTGCGACAGTTCGCCGGGCTCAGGTCACAGTTCAGCTGCGGCGCCAGCGTGCCGGGGGTGTAGCCGTACGGCAGGACCGCGGACTCGTCCTCGCCGTTGGGCGACAGGTAATACCCGTGCACGGTGTCGAAGGCGGCGACCATGTTGAGGACTGCGAGCAGGTTCCCCCAGTAACGGGGTGCGTAGACCACCGGATCGTACTCGAAACCGATTGTGGTGCTGACGATTCCGGTATCCACCGGCATGCCCGGCTCGAATGACAGGTCGAGGATCGGGATCGGCTCGCCGAGCAGATAGCGCAGCCACGCCAACCGCTGCCACAGGCCGCCGTCGGGATTCTCGATGCCGCCGATCGTGACGACCTTCAACCGGTCCTTCACGTCGTCGGACAGGTTCAGACCCGCGAGGTACTCCATGGTCTGGGCGACGACATCGCCTCCCTGGGAGTAGCCGAAGATGAAGACGTTCTCGGTGGAGGTGTCATCGAGGAACGGGGCCAGCGCGGCGATCAGATTGTCCGTTCCCTCGCCCACGGAGACGTCCCACTTCTCGCAGCGGCCGGCGACGCACCAGTCGGGCAGGAACGACATCGGCCAGAACGACGCCGGGTAGTCGATGCCGACGAGGTCCGGATCGGCGCAGTCGACGGCGTCGGTGCACGCGACGCCGTCGATGTACCAGTTCCATACGTTCTCGCGGTAGTCGCTGACGACATTGGCGTTGGGCGTCCCGGTGCCGGGCACGATCAGCGCGGTGGCGCCGAGTGCCACCGCCCCCATGAAGGCCGACACGATGCCCAGGCACATCGCGGTCAGCAGGGACGTGACGACGAGCACCAGCGCACGGGCCTGATTACGCATGCGCCCACGATCACATATCCCGCCATCTGCAGACCGGCAAACCAGCAAACTCGTCGTGGCAGAAAATCGCCGGCGGCGGCTCAGCAGAAGTGTTTGCCATCAAAAGCAATGAGTTTGCGCAGCCGCGCGGCAGATCGGGGGCGAGCACATCGGACTGGGGTCAGAAATCCGGCGGAAACCGGTCCGCACAACGCTTTCGCCCAGAATTTTCTCCGATGAGACCGCCAACAGACCCGGCGGGTGTTATGTTGCTGCCGGAGTGCTTCTCGGCCACCACATCGAAGTCAGATGGGGGACGCGGCGTCGAACTTCCGGGTTGAGGCAGAACCACCGTTCGTGGGGGGCGGTGGCATCGGCCGAACCGGACGTATGCGGTGACCGAGGAGCGCTCCAAAAACTTTTCAGGACACAAAAATCCCCGCACCGATGGGTGCGGGGATTCTTGTCTGTATCTGGCGGCCTACTCCTCGCCGAAGTTCCGGGTCACCGCCGGGTCCACCGCGATACCCGGTCCGGTGGTGGTCGAGACGACGACCTTCTTCAGGTAGCGCCCCTTCGACGACGACGGCTTGGCGCGCAGGATCTCGTCGAGCGCGGCACCGTAGTTCTCGACCAGCGACTTCTCGTCGAATGACGCCTTGCCGATCACGAAGTGCAGATTGGCCTGCTTGTCGACGCGGAAGTTGATCTTGCCGCCCTTGATGTCCGCCACGGCCTTGGCCACATCCGGGGTGACGGTGCCGGTCTTCGGGTTCGGCATCAGGCCACGCGGGCCGAGGATGCGGGCGATACGACCGACTTTGGCCATCTGGTCCGGCGTCGCGATCGCGGCGTCGAAGTCCAGGAAACCGCCCTGGATCTTCTCGATCAGGTCGTCGCTGCCGACGATGTCAGCGCCCGCGGCTTCGGCGGCCTCGGCCTTGTCACCGACAGCGAACACCGCCACACGAGCGGTCTTACCGGTGCCGTGCGGCAGGTTCACGGTGCCGCGCACCATCTGATCGGCCTTACGCGGATCAACACCGAGACGGATCGCCACCTCGACGGTCGAATCCTGCTTCTTCGACGACGTCTCCTTGGCCAGCTTCGCAGCCTCCAGGGGCGTGTACAGGTGCTCGCGGTCGATCTTCTCGGCGGCCTCGCGGTATGCCTTGCTGTTCTTGCTCATTGGTATCTCCTGTTCAGAAGTTGTGGTTAGCGGGCCGCAGCTGGCCCTCCCACGGGATCATTGAGTCGAGACTGCGCTCACGGCGGTCCACACTCGGACTTTGTCGCCCTCAGTGCAGTCTCAACGGTGGATCACGCCGAATTATTCGACGGTGATCCCCATCGACCGGGCGGTCCCGGCGATGATCTTGGCGGCCTGATCGATGTCGTTGGCGTTCAGGTCTTCCTTCTTGGTCTCGGCGATCTCGCGCACCTGATCCCAGGACACCTTGGCGACCTTGGTCTTGTGCGGCTCGCCGGAGCCCTTCGCCACGCCTGCCGCCTTGAGCAGCAGCTTCGCCGCGGGCGGGGTCTTCAGCGCAAACGTGAAGGTGCGGTCTTCGTAGACCGAGATCTCCACGGGGATGACGTTGCCACGCTGCGACTCGGTCGCGGCGTTGTACGCCTTGCAGAATTCCATGATGTTGACGCCGTGCTGACCGAGCGCGGGACCAACCGGCGGGGCGGGGTTGGCCTGCCCGGCCTGGATCTGCAGCTTGATCAGCCCGACGACCTTTTTCTTCTTCGGGGCCATGCTCTGTGGTGTTCCTTTTCTTTACGTGGGCACGAGTGCCGGTTAGATCTTGGCGACCTGGGTGAAGGTCAGTTCGACGGGTGTCTCGCGGCCGAAGATGGACACCAGCACCTTGAGTTTCTGCTGTTCGGCGTTGACTTCGCTGATCGACGCCGGCAGCGTCGCGAACGGGCCGTCCATGACGGTGACCGACTCGCCGACCTCGAAGTCGACCAGGATCTCCGGACGCTCGAGTCCGCCGGTCTCGGCGGCAGCGGCCGCACCGGATGTGCTCTTGGCCGGCTTCTTGGCTGCGGCGGGCGGCAGCAGGAACTTGACGACGTCGTCGAGCGACAGCGGCGACGGACGCGAGGTGGCTCCGACGAATCCCGTCACGCCGGGGGTGTTACGCACCGCGCCCCAGGACTCGTCGTTGAGCTCCATGCGAACCAGGATGTAGCCGGGCAGCACCTTGCGGTTGACCTGCTTGCGCTGACCGTTCTTGATCTCGGTGACCTCTTCGGTGGGCACCTCGACCTGGAAGATGTAGTCGCCGACGTCGAGGTTCTGCACGCGGGTCTCGAGGTTGGCCTTCACCTTGTTCTCGTAGCCGGCGTAGGAGTGGATGACGTACCACTCGCCCGGCTTGAGGCGCAGTTCCTTCTTGAGCGCGACGGCAGGGTCTTCGTCCTCGTCAGCAACCTCAGCGGAGTCAGCAGCCTCGGCGGAGTCGGCTACCTCAGCGGTCGCAGCGTCCTCGTCGGTCCCCTCGGCTTCCGAAGCGACCTCGGCGTTGGCCTCGTCGACCTCGATGGTGTCGACGGTGTCACCCGAAGGCGTTTCGCCGTCGAAGCTTGTCACGTGTAGTCCTCTCTCAATTTCACTGTCGGTGTTCGCCAACCCACCCGGGTCAGCCGAACACCATCATCACGAGCCGGCCGAGACCCAGGTCGGTGAACCCGATCAACGTCACCATGAAAACCAGGAAGATCAGCACGACGGTCGTGTAGGTGACCATCTGCTTGCGGTTCGGCCAGATGACCTTGCGCAGCTCACCGATGACTTCCTGCAGGTAGTTCAGGATGAAGGCGAACGGGTTGCGCGACGGTCCGTCCTTGGGCTTCTTGGCGGTCTTCTTGGTACCGCCGCCGCCCTTGTCGCCGTCGTCGCCGCCCGAACTGTCCGTATCGGGCGCATCGTCGGTGTCGTCGGCGTCCGTCTCGGGTGCCGCACCGCGACGCGACCGCTTCCCGGTGGGGCGCAGCGGTCGTGTCACAACCGCCGTCTGGCCGCCGGTGTCACCGCTGTCGGTGTTGGCGCCAGTGTCTGCGGAGCCGGCACCTTCGCGCTCGTCGCTCACCGCATGCCTTTCGTTGTTTCCTGTGTGGTCACCTTCCAGTGTCCACACTTGTCGAGTATTCAGTTGCAGGGGCGACAGGACTTGAACCTGCAACCTGCGGTTTTGGAGACCGCTGCTCTGCCAGTTGAGCTACGCCCCTTCATAGCGGGTCAGAGGCCCACACAATTCGCGCGCTCTCCGTTCGATCGATCAAAGCCGACGGACAGCGCGCTCAACTGGGAAAACCCCGAGGACCGATTGTAGCCTTCACCCCGGCGGAGTTACTAATCCGGGGCCACGCCACAGGCGGGTTATTCGACCGTGGCGGTACGGACGACCTGGCCGATCTCCGGATCCCACTTCACCGAGATCGAGTTGTCACCCTCGTGCCCCATCAGCGTGGTGTACGACTCCATCACGACCTCGCCGTCCGGGCGGGCGACCACGTTGCGCGTGGTGACGATGTCGGCGCCGAAGCGCTCGTCGACCGTCTGGACGTACAGCGTGCCCGTCAGTTCGTCGCCGGCCTTGATCGGATTGTGGAACAGGAACTTCTGGTCGACCTGGACGATCTGCATGGTTTCCATGCCGATGTCGTTGTGCTGGAAGAAGTGGTTCTGGATCATCACCGCGAAGATCGCCATGAAGGTCGGCGGAGCGACGATGCTGCTGTGCCCGAGTTCGGTGGCGGCATCCTCGTCATGTGAGGCCGGGTCGAGGGCCTTGACCGCTTTCGCGTACTGACGCACCTGTTCGCGGCCGACGACGTAGGTGTCGGGGTATTGCCAGACCACCCCGCGGATGTCCATCTTGAGAGCCATGGTCGAAGCCGCCTAGGCCAGCGTCGCGATCGCGACGGCGCGGCCGAATATCTTCTTTCCACCGGAGGTCGCGCTCAACGCTATGGTGACCGACTTCTTCTCCGTATCAACGGATTTCACGCGACCGTTGAAGACGATCTCAGCGCCCTTGCCGTCGTTGGGCACCGGCACCACCGCCGTGAACCGCACGTTGTACTCGGTGACGGCGCCGGGGTCGCCCACCCACGACGTGACGTATCCGCCGCCGAGACCCATCGTGAGCATGCCGTGCGCGATCGCGGTGTCCAGGCCGACCTGCTTGGCGATCTCGTCGTCCCAGTGGATCGGGTTGAGGTCACCGGACACCCCGGCGTAGTTGACCAGGTCAGCCCTGGTCAGGGGGATGGTCTTCTCGGGGAGCTGATCGCCGACCTTGACCGAACTGAACTCACGCAGTGCCATCGCTGAAGCCACTCTCTCCGTCTTCTTCGCTACGTCCCGCAAGGGTGGTGTAGGTCTCCTGGACCACGTCGCCGTTCTCGGTGCTGACGATGTTCTTGGTGACAATGATGTCGGTGCCGTGCGCCTTGCGCAGCGAGTCGATCCACACGTCGCAGTACAGCCTGTCGCCGGCCTTGATGGGCTTGGCGAACTTGACTATCTGATCGACCTGGACGATCTGCGCGTCGGAGATGGCGATGCCGACCGCGTCGAACATCGCGACCTGCGCCTGGTAACCGAACACCGAGATGAACGTCAGCGGCGCCAGCAGCGCGTCGTAGCCGAGTTCGGCGGCGGCCTTCTCGTCGAAGAACGCCGCGTCCTCGTTCTTGACGGCGACGGCGTACTCGCGGATCTTCTCGCGGCCGACCACGTAGTGGTCCGGGTAGCGAAAGTGCGACCCGACATAACCGTCCAAGAACGACACGAGTGTTGAACCTACCTAGTCAACCTGAATAACCGTGAATCGACGCACTCGGCCCGCGTCGGATCGCTCAGCGCGACTCTTTGTGAGCCTGGTGCTTGCCGCAGTTCGGGCAGAACTTCTTGATCTCGAGCCGGTCGGGATCGTTGCGACGGTTCTTCTTGGTGATGTAGTTACGGTGCTTGCACACCTCGCATGCCAAAGTGATCTTCGGCCGTACGTCTGTACTGGACGCCACGTCAGGTGCCTCTTCCTAAATCTACGAACTCGGTCTTCCACGTCGTGCTTGTAGCGGTGGGGGGACTCGATCCCCCGACCTCACGATTATGAGTCGTGCGCTCTAACCAGCTGAGCTACACCGCCCCGATGGGCACGGGCCGGCGTACCGCTCCCGAACCACCGAGCCCCCTAACGGAATCGAACCGTTGACCTTTTCCTTACCATGGAAACGCTCTACCGACTGAGCTAAGGGGGCGCTGCTACCTTGCTTTTGGATCTGAGGTCCATCGCCGAGCGATGGGCCTTAAAGAGGGTACATTCTCACCGATTGCGGCGCCAAACCGCTGGTCACTGCTGGACCGCGGACGACCCTGAGCGCGGTCTCCACCTTACCGAGTGCATACGCTGACCGTCATGGCCGATTCAGACCGCCTCTACTTCAAGCAGCTGCTCGCGGGCCGCGACTTCGCGGCCGACGACATGATCGCCCAGCAGATGCGCAACTTCGCCTACCTCATCGGAGACCGGCAGACCGGCGACACCGTGGTGGTGGACCCCGCTTACGCGGCCCGGGACCTGGTCGACGCGCTCGAGGCCGACGGCATGCATCTGTCGGGTGTGCTGGTCACCCATCATCACCCCGATCACATCGGCGGTTCGATGATGGGGTTCGAACTCAAGGGACTGGCCGAACTGCTGGACCGCGCCAGCGTGCCGGTGCACGTCAACACCCATGAGGCGGAATGGGTTTCGCGTGTCACCGGAATCGCACCCAGCGAGCTGACGTCTCATCAGCACGGCGACAGGGTCAGCGTCGGCGACATCGAGATCGAACTGCTCCACACCCCCGGCCACACCCCCGGCAGCCAGTGTTTTCTGCTCGACGGCCGCCTCGTCGCCGGTGACACTCTGTTCCTCGAAGGGTGCGGGCGCACCGACTTCCCCGGCGGCAACGTCGACGAGATGTTCCACAGCCTGCAGGCGCTGGCACAGCTGCCCGGCGATCCGACGGTCTTCCCCGGGCACTGGTACTCGGCGGAGCCGAGCGCGTCGTTGTCCGACGTCCGGCACACCAACTACGTCTACCGCGCGAGCAATCTGGACCAGTGGCGCATGCTGATGGGCGGCTGACCACCCGGCTACCCCGGTTTTCCTCGACCAACGCGCAGGTCATGGGATAATCGGCCGGTGCTCGGCCCCGCGGGCGCTCAACGGAGGACGCACCGCGATGACAACACCGCAAACGCCCGCAGGGTGGTATTCCGACCCCGACGGATCCGGTGGCCAGCGGTACTGGGACGGCCACGCGTGGACCGAACACCGCGCCCCTGCACCGCAGCCTCCCCCACCCCCACCTCTCCCGCCCACGGCTGCGGCTGCGGAACCCGACCATGCCGGCGCTCACCGCGCCCCCGAGGAAGCGCCGGCCGGCGACGGAGACCACCGACGGCTGCTCGTCCGTTACCTGTCGGTGTGCGCGGCCCTGTTGGCGGTGCTGGTCGCGGTCGCGGTCTACGCGGCGTTCTTCGCCGACGACGGTTCGGTGAGCATCGATGCCACCGATGATCCGACGACGTCCGAGACCGCGCCGACGACCACCAGCGAGGGCGGCGGCTGGGGTGACGGACCGCCCGAAACCTCCGCCGAGGCGACCACGGCGGCACCACCGCAGGCCGAGACCGGCGATGTCGTCGACGGAGCCCTGGCGTTCACGGTGCACGGCACCGAGGTCGGATCGACCGTCGCCTCCGCCGACGTTCCGGTCGAGAAGACCGCCGCGGGCGAGTACATCGTCGTTCACATGACGGTGACCAACGTCAGCGATGCGCCGGCGACGTTCCTCGGGACGTTCCAGAAGCTCAACGCGGGTGGCACGGTGTACTCGATCGATGACGAGGCGACGTTCTACACCGGCGGGGCGCTCGCCGAGCTGAACCCAGGGGATCAGGCGGACGTCTCGGTCGCGTTCGACGTGCCGACGGGGACCACACCCGAGTCCATCGAGTTGCACGCGGACCCGATCAGCCCCGGCGTCGAGGTGCCGCTCTCCTAGCTAATGCTGTCGGCCGCGTGGACGACAGCTGCCGATTGCAAGTAATCGCCGCAGAATTCCGAAAACCGACGGCAAAGCGAAGACACCGCACCACGATTCTGGCAAACTCGTCAGACAGCGCTCTCACCCACTCACGTCGGGGGTCTTCGTGAAGAACATCGCGCTGTTTTTCGACCACTCCCGCGACCGCTCCCGGCCGTCGGAGGTCACCAACACATCGGCTCTGCGCGCGCTGATGCGCTCTGACGACAACCAGATCGTCTGGTCGCCCGCGGGCCCTCAGTCGCCCGACCGGTATCACTTCGCCGTCCGACGGCGGCCGTCCGCGGCGCTCGACGTCGCCCGAACGTCGGTGATCGAGGCCTACGAGTTCGTCGTCCAGCGCTGGGTGCCCGGCGATCGGCTCTTCCTGTTCGGCGGAGGCCGCGGCGCCTCCTGCGCGCGAGCACTCACCCGGCTGCTGGGCACGGTCGGAGTCCTGCGAGGACCCGATGTCGGAGGGTGGCCCGCCACAGACTTCACGCAGTACGTGTTGTCGACGTGCGCCATGCCACGGACCCGCCGCACCGCATCGGACTGGCAGCGCCTCGGAACGTTGGTGGCACAGCTCGTCGGGCGCGGCGACATCGCGGTCGACGTCGACTTCCTGGGCCTGTGGGACACCATCGGGGTGCCGGGAGTGCCACCCCCCGACCGGCCTGAACCGCTCACCAACGTCGCCGTCGCGCGTCACGCCGTCGCCATCGACGGCGGCTACGGGCCGTTCGCAGCGCAATCCCTCTGCCCTGCGGCCGGCGGTGTCGAGGAGGTCTGGTTTCGTGGCAGCCACCGTGATGTCGTCGGCGGCCGGGGGGCGTGCGCCGCGCTGTCGGACATCGCCCTGGACTGGGTCCTCGACGGCGCTGTGGCCGCCGGTGCCGTGCTGACGCCGTCGGACCGGCCGGCACCCTGCGCCGTCGACGCCCTTGCCGGCAGCGCGCACCCGGTGGCACTGCGCAGAGTTCCACCAGATGCGGCGGTGCACTCCAGTGTCGAGGGCTATCTGCGGGTGCATCCGTCGTACTGGCGGCGGCTTCCCGCCCGCATCCACTGGGCGGACACGGAGTGGGAGGCCCGCTCCGAACGCCTGGCGTCGGCGCCGTCGACGCCGATGCTGGCGGCCGCCTCCTGAGAAGCCCGGTGCGCGAAGCCAAACCCGGCTGGGTGAGGGGTGCGGCGACGCTGTTAGGTTCGATCCGCCTGACCCGGCGCGACAGGAGGACCCATGACCAGCACCGTTTCCTACGAACTCACGGATTCCGTGGCCACCATCACCCTCGATGACGGCAAGGTCAACGTGCTGGGGCCTGCGATGCAAGGCGCGATCAACGAGGCGCTGGACCGGGCCGAGGCCGACGCGGCCAAAGCGGTCGTCCTCGCGGGTAATTCACGGGTGTTCAGCGGCGGGTTCGATCTGGCGGTGTTCTCCTCCGGGGATGCCGCCGCCGCACTCGGGATGCTCGCCGGCGGCTTCGAACTGTCGGTGCGGACGCTGACGTTCCCGGTGCCGGTGATCATCGCCGCGACCGGCCCCGCGATCGCGATGGGATCGTTCCTGCTGCTCTCCGCCGACCACCGGGTGGGTGCGCCGAAATCACGGTGCCAGGCCATCGAGGTGGCGATCGGCATGACCATCCCGATCTCGGCCATCGAGATCATGCGGATGCGGCTGACGCCGGCGGCGTTCCAGCGTGGCACCGCCCTGGCGTCGACGTTCGTGGGGGACGAGGCGATCGCCGCCGGCTGGCTCGACGAGATCGTCGAAGCCGACCAGGTGCTCGCACGCGCCCAGCAGGTGGCCCAGGAGGCGGCGACGACGCTGAACGCCGGCGCGCATCTGGCCACCAAGCTCAAGGCCCGCGAAGGGGCGCTGAACGCCATCCGCGCCGGGATCGACGGCCTGGCAACAGAATTCACCCTCAGCTAGTCACCCCTCCCCCGCGGAATAGCATTCCCGGTCGCGAAATCGGCCCTGAGCACAGCCCTCGCTTCACACTCAGCGGGCCACGAGGCTGCAATGATGAGCGGGTGACCCACGTCCGCGGCCGGATCTGGCGCGATGGCAAGCCCCAGGACGACTTCGAGTTCTCGTCGATCTCGGAATGCCTCGACGCCGAAGGCACGTTGGTGTGGTGCGACATCTACGACCCCGACCACGCGATTCTCAAGGAACTCGCCGAGGAGTTGCAGCTCAACTCGTGGGCCGTCGAGGACGCCCTCGCCGACGCCGAACGCACCAAGGCCGTGGTCTACAAAACGCACACGTTCTTCACCGTGTACGAGGTGACGGTCAAGAATCCCCCGCCCGCCGACACCGCGGAGTCCACGCTGCAGATCCACCGGATCTCCGGGTTCATCCTGCCGCGCGGGCTGATCACGGTGCGACTCTCGCCGGAGTTCGACATCGACGCGGTGTCCCGGCGCTTCGACGAACTCGGAGGTCAGGAACACGGCGTCGGCTCACTGGTACACGGCCTGCTCGACGTGGTGGTCGACGGCCACTTCGACGCGGTCCAGTGCCTCGACGACGGGATCGAAAGCCTCGAGGACGACCTGTTCGCCGATCAGGTACCGCGAGGTGGACTGCAGCGCAACACCTTCCGGCTGCGCAAGGACCTCGTAGCCTTGCGCCGGGTGGTGCTGCCGATGCGCGAGGTGGTGACGGTGATCCAGCACCGTCGAATGGACGCCAAGACCGCCGTGGAACTCGATCCGGTGTACGCCGACCTCTACGACCATGTGCTGAGGGTCTCGGAATGGACGGAATCGTTGCGCGACATGGTGACAACGGTGTTCGAGACGAACCTGTCGCTGCAGGACGCCCGCTTGAACATCGTGATGAAGAAGCTCACCGGTTGGGCGGCGATCATCGCAGTGCCGACGGCGATCACCGGCTTCTACGGTCAGAACGTGCTGTATCCGGGAATCGAGACGGTGGGCGGCTTCGTGACGAGCACAGCGATCATCGCGGTGCTGGTGATCGTGCTCTTTGTGATGTTCAAGAAGCGGGACTGGCTGTAGCGTCCAACGTTCCGACGATGCCACCGGCAGCCTGGTAGATCACTTTGAAGCCGTTCTGCCGCTCGACCAGCCTGCACGAGTCGTAGTGCGCACTCCATCCCCGATAATGCAGGGTGAATTCACCTATGCCGCAGGTGAATCCGGACACCCTGTCCCACTCCGCCGGAAACCCTGCCGCTGTGAGCCCGGCGACGAGTCCCTGCTGAGCCGCGTCGCGCCAGTGTTCAGCGATGACGCTGCGCCCGGCCGCGACATTGTGCGCGAGCGTGATATCGCCTGCAGCATATACGTTTCGGGCAGAGGTGCGCATGTGTGCGTCGACGACGATGCGACCGTCGCGGGTCTCCAGTCCGGCGGCGGTGGCGAGTCGGATGTCCGGGCGAACACCCGTCGCGGCGACAACGACGTCACCGTCGACGGTCTCGCCGGTTGTCAGGACCACGCCGGTGCTCGCGACCTCACCCACCGTGCTCGCCCCGATGAACCGGACTCCGACATCGGAGAGCATCTTGACCACGCGCTCGCCCACGTCCACCCCGAATCTGCGCTGAAGGGGCACGGCCTCGGGCGCGATGACCGTGGTGTCGAGACCGAGCCCGGCCAGGCACGTCGCCGCCTCACAGCCGATCAGGCCCGCACCGATCACCAACGCGGACCGGGCGTGCCGTGCTGCCATCTTCAATGCCACCGCGTCGGCGAAGGACCGCAGCGGTTGCGCGAGGTCCCAACCGGGGACGTCCAGCGGAACCGACGCCGAACCGGATGCCAGCACCAGATGCCAGTAGGGGTAGCGAACGCCACCGGCGGTGACCACCTCCTGGGCAGCGATGTCGATTCGCTCCACGGTCACACCACGAATGAGATCGATGTCGGTTCGGTCGAACCAGCCGGCGCTGTGCAGATCGAGGTTGGCCTGACGATCGCGCAGATACTCCTTGATCAACAGTGGCTTCGCGTAGGGCAGCGCCGGGTCCGCCGACAGGATGCGCACCGGGATGTGACGGTGTCTGCTGCGGAACGTCTCGGCAGCGCTGACCCCCGCGGGGCCGCTGCCGATGACCAGAAAACCGGGTGCCGCCATGGCGCAGGGGTACCACGCCGGCACACCCCCGAACCGCGGCGCGGGCAATCGTCAGCTTTAGGTCAGATCCGCCTTCGGCCTGCAACCGTTGAGCTGGGGCGTTCCGGTGTGCAAACATCTGCGCATGGAGCCAGAGGGCGATCCCGAAGCGCGTATCCGCGACCTCGAGCGTCCGCTCGCCGATCAGGCGCAGGCCAGCGAGTTGGGGACCCGCCCCTATGAGGCGATTCCGTCGGCGGACGTGCCCGTGCCGCACCATCCGTACAGCCCACAGCCGGAGGCGTACCCCCAGTACGGATCACCTCAGTACGGATCACCTCAGTACGGGTCGCCCTACTACGCCCCTCCGCAGCACGTCGTGCACAAGCGCCCCCAGACGATGCTCTGGCTGATACCGCTGGTGGTGATCGGGATCATCGGTTTCGGCGCCGTCGGGCTCGTCGCGTACGTCAACCTCGCCGGCTCGGGCACCGACTCGCCGACGCGACCACCGTCTCCCGGCATCTCCGGCGGCGGCGGACCCGTCGACGTCCCCGACGTCGACATCGACATCCCCGAGATCGAGGTCCCGTTCGACCCCGGCGGCGAGGTCGTCACCGTCGGAGCGGGCGACACCCTCAGCTTCGGCGGCATCGAGCAGACCAAGACGGTGGTGTGCAATCAGGGCACGGTGAACATCAGCGGCATGACCAACACCATCGACATCCAGGGCAACTGCGCCGGGGTCTCGGTGTCGGGCATGGACAACGTCATCACCGTCGAGAGCGCGCAGAGCATCACCGCGTCGGGCTTCGACAACCAGGTGACCTACCGCGCCGGAGCCCCGGAGATCTCGACCTCGGGCACCGGCAACACCGTCGAACAGGGCTGAGGCCACCCGGCCTGCTCAGGCGGCCGCGGGTGTGCGGTGTCGGTGCCCGCAGATAGGGTCTGCCTGTCAGTGAGGGGAGATGACGATGAGCCACCGCGCACCAGCACCGGGTCTCGCCGGTCAGCGCTGACACCCGATGGCACTTCACCTCCACCGCGCCGACCGCACCGATCTGCTCGCCGACGGCCTCGGCGAGTTGCTCGCCACGCCGCTTCCCGATCCGTTCGCCGAGGAACTCGTCCTGGTCTCCGCCCGCGGGATGGAGCGCTGGCTCAGCCAGCGGCTCTCGCATGTCCTGGGCCGGGGCGCCGCCGACGACGGCGTGTGTGCCGGCGTGACGTTCCGGCATCCGTCGTCGCTGATCGCCGAACTGACCGGGCTGCCGGACGACGACCCGTGGTCACCGGAGGTGATGGTGTGGCCGCTGCTCGACGTCATCGACAGCTCACTCGACGAACCGTGGTGCACCACGCTCGCCACCCACCTCGGCCACTTCGCCGTCGGCGAGGAGAAGGAGCTTCGACAGGGCAGGCGTTACGCCGTCGCCCGCAGGCTCGCCGGCCTGTTCGCCTCCTATGCCCGTCAGCGCCCGCAGCTTCTCGTCGACTGGTTGGGCGGTCGCACCGACGACCTCGAACCGGACCTGCAGTGGCAACCCGAGCTCTATCGCGCCCTCCTCGATCACGTCGACGCCGACCCGCCACACATCCGGCACGCCGAAACCGTTGCCCGACTACAGAACTCCGGCACCGATCTTCCCGACAGGCTGTCGCTGTTCGGCCACACCCGGCTGCCGCTCACCGAGATCGAGTTGCTCGACGCGTTGAGCACCCACCACGATCTGCACCTGTGGCTGCCACATCCCAGCAACGAGCTGTGGCGTTCCCTCGAAGATGTCCGCGGCGTGACCTCCCGCGGCGACGACACGTCCCACCGCTACGCGCGGCATCCGCTGCTCGCCACCCTCGGGCGCGACGTACGCGAACTTCGGCGCACCCTGCCGACGGACACGCAGACCGACGAGTGCCTCGGATCGGCCGATCGTACCGAATCCCTCTTGGGCTGGCTGCAATCCGACATCGCCGCCAATGCGGTCCGGCCGGACGGCCGTCAACCGTCCCCCGATGACCGCTCGGTGCAGGTGCACAGCAGCCACGGTCCGGCCCGGCAGATCGACGTGCTGCGGGAGGTACTGCTGGGCTTGCTGGCCGACGACCCCACGCTGGAACCGCGCGACATTCTGGTGATGTGCCCGGACATCGAGACCTACGCACCCCTGATCGTCGCGGGCTTCGGTCTCGGCGACGTCGTCGAGGGCGCGCACCCCGCGCACCGGCTGCGGGTCAAGCTCGCCGACCGGGCGCTGACCCAGACGAACCCGCTGCTCGGTGTCGCAGCACAGCTGCTGACCCTCGCCGGGGGTCGGGCGACCGCCAGCGAGATCCTCGACCTCGCCGAGTCCGCGCCGGTCCGGTTCCGGTTCGGCTTCAGCGACGACGACCTCGACACCATCGGCGACTGGGTGCGCGAGGCCAACATCCGCTGGGGCTTCGACTCGGCCCACCGCCACCCGTTCGGCGTCGATTTTGTGCAGAACACCTGGCGGTTCGGCATCGACCGGGTTCTGGCCGGGGTCGCGATGTCCGACGACTCGCGCGCCTGGCTCGACACCACGCTGCCGCTCGACGACGTCGGCAGCAATCGGGTTGAGCTGGCCGGCCGGCTCGCCGAGTACATCGAACGGTTGCACGCCGTCAACGAATCACTTTCCGGGGCAAGGCCACTGGGTGACTGGCTGACCGCGCTCGCCGACGGCATCACGGACCTGACGGCCGTCGCCGACGCCGACGCGTGGCAGGCCAGCCAGGTGCAGCGCGAGTTCAGCGGCGTGCGGGCATCCGCCGGACACCATGGCGACACCGTGCTGCGCCTGCCCGACATCCGCGCGCTGCTGGACCGCCACCTCGCCGGACGGCCGACACGGGCCAACTTCCGCACCGGCACGCTGACGGTCTGCACGATGGTGCCGATGCGCTCGGTGCCACACCGGGTGGTGTGCCTGGTCGGCCTCGACGACGGGGTGTTCCCGCGACTGGGCGTCGTCGACGGCGACGACGCGCTGGCCCGTGCCCCGATGACCGGTGAGCGCGACATCCGTTCCGAGGACCGGCAACTGCTGCTCGACGCCATCGGGGCTGCGACCGAGAAGCTGGTCATCACCTACACCGGCTCCAACGAGCAGTCCGGGCAGCGTAGACCTCCCGCGGTACCCCTGATGGAGCTACTGGACGCCCTCGACATCACCACGCCGACGAAGGTGCGGAGTCAGGTCCTGGTGGAACACCCGCTGCAGCCCTTCGATGTTCGTAATGTCACCCCCGGGGCGCTCAACATGCCCGCGGGCCGGCCCTTCACGTTCGACCCCACCGCGCAGACTGCCGCCGAGGTCGCCGCCGGTGCCCGTGCGCAACGCCCTGCTCTGCTCGGGAAGCCGCTGCCGGCGCCGCCACCCGACGATGTCGCACTCGACGACCTGATCGGTTTCTTCCGCGACCCGGTCAAGGGCTTCTTCCGCGCGCTGGACTACACGCTGCCGTGGGACGTCGATGCGATCGACGATGCGATGCCCGTCGAGATCGACGCCCTGCAGGAGTGGAAGATCGGCGACCGCATGCTCGACGACATGCAGCGTGGGATGCACCCGAAGGAGGCGCAGCAGGCCGAGTGGCGGCGCGGTTCGCTGCCGCCGGGTCAACTCGGGTGGCGCAAGGCACTGGAGATCCGTGATCAGGCCGCCGCGCTCGCGGTTGCCGCACACCAGCACCGCGGTACGCCACCGACGGCCTACGACGTCGACATCGACGTCGGCAACGGCAGGCGGGTCACCGGCACCGTCCCCCGCGTGTACAGCGACCGGCTGGTCACGGTCACGTACTCGAAGCTCGATGGGCGGCACCTGCTGGAGTCGTGGATCCAATTGCTGGCGTTGATCTCTCGCTATCCGGAACGGGAATGGTCCGCGGTGTGCATCGGGCGCCCCAGACGCAGTGGCCCACCCTCGGAGCGGACGCTGGGGCCTCCCGAGGTGCTCGCAGTCGACGTGCTCGGTGATCTCGTGGCCATCTACGACGCCGGGCGTCGCGAGCCGATCCCCCTGCCGCTCAAGACTTCCTATGCATGGGCGGAGTGCCGACACACCCGCGGTTTTCCCGAGAAGCAGGCGGGCTACAAATGGAACTCCGGCACGTTCCCGGGTGAGAACGAGCAGCCGGCGCACGTGCGGGTGTGGGGACGGTCGAAGCTCGACGTCCTGCTCCAGCCGGTGCGCCCGGGCGAGGAATCCGACGGTGAGAGCACTCGACTCGGCGCGTACGCCGCGCGGCTGTGGCTGCCGATGCTGCGGGCGGAAGGGGTGCCCACGTGATGCCGACATTCGATCTGCTCGGCCCGCTGCCCGCGCGCAACACCACGACGGTGTTGGAGGCCAGCGCGGGCACCGGCAAGACGTTCGCGTTGGCCGGACTGGTGACGCGGTACCTGGCCGACGGCGTGGCGACGCTCGACGAGATGTTGCTGATCACGTTCAGCAAGGCCGCCAGCCAGGAACTGCGCGAACGCGTTCGCGGGCAGATCCTCGACGCGGTGTCGGCGTTCCACGATCCGACGAGGGCCGGTGACAACGAACTCCTTGCGCATCTGCTCACAGGCACCCCCGAGGAACTGGGCGCCCGCGAACAACGGCTTCGTGACGCCCTCGCCGGCTTCGACGCAGCCACCATCGCGACCACCCACCAGTTCTGTCATCTGGTGCTCAAATCGCTTGGTGTGGCCGGCGACACCGACGCAGGCGTGACACTGGCCGAGAGCCTCGACGATCTGGTGGTCGAGATCGTCGACGATCTCTACCTCGCGCACTTCGGCCGCAGCCACGACGACCCGCCGCTGTCCCGCGGCGACGCACTGGCCCTGGCACGCGCCGTCGTCCAGAATCCGAGCGCCGAACTGCGGCCGGTCAGGCCACCCGAGGGTGGACCCGCCGCCGTCCGGATGGACTTCGCGACGGCGGTGTGCGCAGAGCTGGAGCGCCGCAAGCGCACCCGCGGCATCCTCGGCTACGACGACCTGCTGAGCCGGCTGGCCACCGCGCTCGAGGCCGCCGATTCACCCGCTCGGGCGCGGATGCACCGGCGGTGGTCGATCGTCATGGTCGACGAATTCCAGGACACCGACCCGGTGCAGTGGCAGGTGATCGACAGGGCGTTCAGCGGCCACTCCACGCTGATCCTCATCGGCGACCCGAAGCAGGCCATCTATGCCTTCCGCGGCGGCGACATCACCACCTATCTGCACGCCGCAGCAACCGCAGGAGAACGCCGGACGCTGGGCACCAACTGGCGCAGCGACGCGGTGCTCGTCGACAGCCTGCAGGCCGTGCTCCGCGACGCCGAACTCGGCAACAGCGACATCGTCGTGCGCCCGGTCGAGGCCCACCATCAGGGGCACCGACTGGCCGGCGCCCCGCACAATGATCCGTTCCGGCTGCGGGTGGTGTCCCGCGACACCATCAGGACCCGGCAGGACAAGACAATCACGATCGGCCAACTGCGCGAACACATTCCCCGCGATCTGGCAGCCGACATCGGCGCGCTTCTGACCAGCGGGGCGACGTACGACGGACGCCCGCTGAAGGCCGGCGACATCGCGGTGATCGTCGAGATGCACAAGGACGGGCGGCCGTGTTTCGACGCGCTCACCGAGGCCGGCATCCCGGCCGTCTACACCGGTGATTCGGATGTTTTTCGATCCGATGCCGCTGACGACTGGCTCTGCCTGCTGGAGGCGTTCGACCAGCCACACCGCACCGGCCTGGTCCGGGCGGCAGCCACCACGATGTTCTTCGGCCACACCGCCGAAGACCTTGCGACACAAGGTGATGATTTGACCAACCGGGTCGCCGAGACGATCCGCGGGTGGGCCGACCACGTCCGCGAGCGCGGCATCTCGGCGGTCTACGAGGCCGCGCAACTCGCAGGCATGGGGCGCCGGGTGCTGTCGTGGACCGACGGCGAGCGGCACGTCACCGACCTCGCCCACATGACCCAGGTGCTCCATGACGCCGCCCATCATCAGCACTTCAGCCTGCCTGCGCTGCGCGACTGGCTTCGCACCCAGCGCGAAGAGCGCAGTGGCGCAACCGAACGCAACCGCCGCCTCGACAGCGATGCCGCTGCCGTGCAGATCATGACGGTGTACGCCAGCAAGGGCCTGCAGTACCCGGTGGTGTACCTGCCCTTCGCGTTCAACCGCAACATCCGGACCAATGAGGCGGTGCTGTTCCACGACGGAGCGCGGCGCTGTCTGCACATCGGCGGTGAGACCAGCCCGGACTACTCCGAGGTGACGAAGCTCGGCAGGCGCGAAGCCGCCTCCGACGATGTCCGGCTCACCTATGTCGCGCTGACGCGCGCCCAGTCGCAGGTGGTGGCTTGGTGGGCGCCGTCGTGGGATGAGCCCAACGGCGGGCTGTCACGCCTGCTGCGCGGCCGCGCCCCCGGTGATCCGGTCGTCCCCGATCGCTGTGACCCACCGGTACCGGACGACGCCGACGCGATGGCGGCGCTGCGCGCCTGGTCCGATCGGGGCGGTCCGGTGCTCGAGGATTCGGTGGTGGCATCCGATGCCGGGGTCCGGCCATCCGCGCCTCCCACCGGTCTCGCGGTGCGCACCTTCGATCGTCACATCGATGCGTCGTGGCGGCGCACGTCGTACTCCGGCCTGATCCGCGCCGCGGAGTCGTCCGGTGGGGTGTCCAGCGAGCCCGAAGTGGTGGAGAAGGACGACGAGACCCCCGGCGCGTTGGCCGACAAGCCGGTGCCCGATCCTGCCGACGCGGGCGTGGTGGCGGTCCCCTCGCCGATGGCGGACCTGCCGATGGGTGCAAAGTTCGGCACGCTGGTGCACGCGGTGTTGGAGACGGCGGACCCGTCGGCCTCCGATCTGGCCGCCGAACTCGAGGCGCAGATCCACGAACACTCGGTCTGGTGGCCCGTCGACGTACCGGCAGGGGAACTCGCCGCCGCGCTGGTTCCGATGCACGACACGCCCCTGGGACCGTTGGCTTCGGGCGTGACGCTGCGCGACATCGGATTCCGGGACCGGTTGCGGGAGATGGACTTCGAGTTCCCCCTCGCCGGTGGTGACCTGCGTGCCGACGCGCCGCGGATATCACTGGCCGACGTCGGGAAGCTGTTCGCTCAGCATGTGGCCGCCGACGACCCGCTGGTGTCGTACGCAGATCGGCTGTCGAGCGGAGCGCTGGCCGGGCAGTCGCTGAGGGGTTACCTGACGGGCTCACTCGACGTGGTGCTGCGCGTAGGGCAGCGATACCTCGTGGCCGACTACAAGACCAACTGGCTGGGTGAACCCGAGAAGCCGCTGACATCCGCCGCGTACGGTCAGTCGCGGATGGCGGAGGCGATGTTGCACTCCGACTACCCATTGCAGGCGCTGCTGTACTGCGTTGTGCTGCATCGTTTTCTGCGATGGCGTCAGCCCGGCTACGACCCGCAGGTGCATCTGGGCGGAGTGCTGTACCTGTTCGTGCGCGGAATGTGCGGCGAGCAGACCCCGGTGGTCGACGGACATCCTGCCGGGGTGTTCAGTTGGCAGCCACCGGCATCGTTGATCACCGCCATGTCGGATCTCCTCGCTGCCGGGGCGGTCGCGGCATGATCCTCGAGACGTTCACCGACCTCTTCGAACCAGCCGACATCCACGTCGCGCGACGTCTGACCGCGCTCGCCGGGGAGCCCGACGAAACAGTCGCATTGGCGGTCGCCGTCGCAGTGAGAGCGCTTCGCGGCGGGTCGGTGTGCGTCGATCTGCGCTCGGTCGCAGAACAGGTCGGACGTCCCGAGTTACCCTGGCCGGCGCCCGATGACTGGCTGGCCGCGGTCACCGACAGCCCGATGGTGGTCAAGACGCCGGTGCTGCGACTCTTCGGCGACCTGCTGTATCTCGACAGGTACTGGCTCGAGGAACAGCAGGTGTGTGACGACGTGCTGGCGTTGTTGGCCTCGACGCTGCGCGGCACGGTGCCGAGCCTGGATCGGTTGTTCCCCGCAGGCTGGGAGGAGCAGCGATCGGCGGCCGAAGTCGCGCTGACACAATCACTTACGGTGCTGACCGGAGGGCCCGGCACCGGGAAGACCACCACCGTGGCCCGGTTGCTGGCGCTTCTGGCCGAGCAGGCGTCGCTGGCCGGGCAGCCGCCGCTGCGGATCGCGCTGGCGGCGCCGACCGGCAAGGCCGCCGCGAGACTGCTGGAAGCAGTGCAGTTGGAGGTCGACGCCCTCGATCCGGTCGATCGGGATCGGCTGCCGGAGTTGACGTCCTCGACGCTGCACCGGCTGCTGCGATCGCTGCCGGGCAACTCGTCGCGATTCCGCCATCATCGCGAGAACCGGTTGCCCCACGACGTCATCGTGGTCGACGAGACGTCGATGGTCTCGCTGACGCTGATGGCCCGACTGCTGGAGGCGGTGCGCCCGGACAGCCGCCTACTGCTGGTCGGCGACGCGGATCAGTTGGCCTCGGTGGAAGCCGGTGCTGTACTGGCGGACCTGGTCGACGGGCTCGGCGGGCGCGACGACGTCCGGATCGTGTCACTGCAGACCTCACATCGGTTCGGCGAGTCGATCGGCGCGTTGGCGACCGCCATCCGCGACGGTGACGACGACCGGGTGATCGAGTTGCTCGCGGCCGGTGGCGAGCACATCGAGTGGCTCGACACCGACGAGCCCGGTGAACAGCTACGCACCGTGCTGCTGCCGCACGCACTGCGGCTGCGTGAGGCTGCAGTGCGTGGCGACGGCGCGGCGGGGTTGGCGGCCTTGGGTGAGCACCGGCTGCTGTGCGCCCACCGCCGCGGACTATTCGGCGTACAGCACTGGAACCGGCAGATCGAGCGGTGGCTGACCGACTCGACGGGTGAACCGATCTGGACCGACTGGTACGCCGGGCGGCCGGTGCTGGTGACGGCCAACGACTACGGGCTCGGCCTGTACAACGGGGACACCGGCGTGACGGTGGTACGCGGGACCGGGCTGTGCGCGGTTGTCGGGTCGGGCGCCGGACCGGTGGAGTTCGCGACCGGCCGACTCTCCGACGTCGACACCATGCATGCGATGACCATTCACAAGAGCCAGGGCAGCCAGGCCGACGAGATCACCGTGCTGCTGCCGCAGGAGGAATCGCGGCTTCTGACCCGCGAGCTGTTCTACACCGCTGTGACCCGTGCCAAGCACCGGGTGCGGGTCGTCGGCTCCGAGCCGGCGATCCGGGAGGCGATCTCGCGGCGGGTCGTCCGCGCGTCCGGCCTGGCCCGCCGCCTGCGCTGAGACCCCTTCCCCTGTTCGCCGAGATTGCGTTCTGTGCGGTCTTTCGTGGGTTTTTGGCGCGTGGAATACCGTTTCGGCGGGGGTTGGGGGTGGGTTTCTGCCAGGGGTCGCTCAATTGCTGCCAGGGGAAATGAACACTGCGGGGGCGCGGTTGGACCGGTCAGAAGCAACAAGATCCACACATAGGGAAGAGCAGAACAATGAAGAACACCACCGCCATCACCGCCACCACCGCCGCTGTCGCAGGATTCGCCGCCGCCCTCGTGGGCCTGGCCGCACCGGCCGCCGCCGCCCCCGCCGGAGGCTCCGCCACCGACACCATCAGCTCACTCGAAGCCGACGGGAACCGGGTCATCGTCAACCGCCAGGGCTCCACCGCACTCGACGCTTCCAGCGTCACCTCGGTCCGCCAGGGCCCGGCGATCAACGAGTACGTCTGGGACGCCCAGGGCGACGACCGGATCCTCGAGACCACCGGCCACGTCTACTTCGTCGACGTCAACTGACACCCCCACACAAAGGGGCGCCTCCACCAGGAGGCGCCCCTTTGTCGTGAAGCGTCCGACCCGTGTAACGCCTTCAGCCTGTCGCCACACCCCCGAGTAAGAAGCCGTTCAGACCGCAGAAAGCGCAGGCCCACTCATGAACATCACCACTCTCACCACTGCCGGATTCGCCGGACTCGCAGCCGCGATCGTCGGATTGGCCGCACCCGCAGCAGCGGCCCCCGGGGGAGGCAACGCCGTGGACATGATCGAGATGCTCAAGGCGGACGGCAACTACGTCGTGGTCAACCGAGTCAGCAGCGTTCCAATTGAGGAAGCCGACGTCGTGGCGGTCCGGCCCGGCCCGCAGATGATGCAAGTGGTCGTGAAGATGGACCGCCAGGGAGACAATCGCAACAACACCGACCGGGTCGTGGAGAACACCGGCCGTTTCTACTTCGTCGACATCGGCTGACCACCGCCGCACTGCGAGGGGCATCTCACCAGGGGTGCCCCTGTCGCATGTACCGGAGAGCACCGAACACTCGCTAAGTTGTTGCGTGAGTCGTACACGGTTCACCAGCCAATCCGAGAGATCGTTGCCATATGCGAGTTGACGGGCGGGACATCGCTGTCTCAGGAAGCCTGCTCCAACCGTTGACGCGGCGAACCAACGACATCGTCCGGTTGATGCTGGCCACGGCCTTCCTGGTCGTCGTCATCACCAGTTCGCTGATCACCCGCTACGAGTGGGAGGCGCTGGAGAAATCGCTGTCCGATCTGGTCGGCGTGCTCAGCCCCACGCAGTCCAACGCCGTCTACCTCGTCTACGGCGTGGCGATCCTGGCGCTGCCGTTCATGATTCTCATCGGGCTGATCGTCGCGCGCCAATGGAAGCTGCTGGGCGCCTACGCTGCGGCCGGGATCATCGCCATCCTGTCGCTGTCGATCACCGGCAACGGCATCGCCGCGCCGCAATGGCACTTCGACCTGACCGACCGCCTCGACGGGCTGCTCTCGCAGTTCCTCGACGATCCGCGGTGGATCGCGATGCTCGCGGCGGTGTTGACGGTGTCGGGCCCGTGGCTGCCGGCTCGCTGGCGGCGCTGGTGGTGGGCGTTGCTGCTGGCCTTCGTCCCGATTCATCTGGTGGTCAGCGCGGTCGTGCCGGCCCGGTCACTGCTCGGGCTCGCGGTGGGCTGGTTCGTCGGCGCGCTGGTGGTCCTCGTCGTCGGCACGCCGGCGCTGGAGGTGCCGCTGGACGGCGCGGTGCGGGCCATGACACGACGCGGGTTCCGGGTGTCGGAGCTGAAGGTCGTCCGGCCGGCCGGGCGCGGGCCGCTGGTGCTCACCGCCACCGACGGCAGGGAATCCGACGCTGCCGAAGCCTGCGTCGCGCTCGTCGAACTGTACGGACCCCATCAACGCGGCGGCGGTGCGCTGCGCCAGTTCTGGGGCAAGCTCCGGCTACGCGACAGTGAGACCGCACCCCTGCAGACCTCGATGCGCCGCGCCGTCGAACACCGCGCGCTGATGGCCGTCGCCGTCGGGGACCTCGGGCTGGCCAACACCTCGCCGATCGCGGTGGCCACGCTGGACCGCGGCTGGACCGTCTACGGCCATCGACCGCCCCGGGGTACCCCGATCGACGACTGCGTGGACGAGACACCCGTGACGCGGGTCTGGGATTCCCTCGGAATCCTCCACAGCCAGCAGATCTCCCACGGTGACCTGCGCAGCAAGGAGATCACGGTCGTCGAGGGCACCCCGATGTTCGGCGGCTTCACCTACGCCGAGTACGGCGCCTCGGACGCTCATCTGCACAGCGACATCGCCCAGCTGCTGCTGACCACGACCGACCTCTACGGAGCCGAACCGGCGGTGCGCGCGGCGATCACCGTCTTCGGCAACGAGACCGTGCTGGCGGCATCGCGTCGCCTCACCAAATCAGCTGTCCCGAGCCGGGTCTGGGTGTCGGTGCGCGACGCGGGCACCGCGCTGTCCACCGCCCGCGACGAGGTGAAACGGCAGACCGGGGCCGATCAGATCAAGGCCGAGACCATCACCCGGTTCACCCGCGGCCAGCTGATCCAGATCGTGCTGCTGGTCGCGTTGGTGTATGTCGCGTATCCGTTCATCGCCTCGGTGCCGGTGTTCTTCTCCGAGTTACGCTCGGCGAACTGGTGGTGGGCGCTGGCCGGGTTGGCGGTGTCGGCGCTGAAGTACCTCGGTGCGGGCGCCGCGCTGTGGGCGTGTGCGGACGGATTGGTGAAGTTCCGCAACCTGGCCATCATGCAGGTGGCGAACACGTTCGCCGCGACGACCACACCCGCCGGGGTCGGTGGCCTGGCACTGAGCACGAGGTTCCTGCAGAAGGGCGGACTGGGCGCGCTGCGCGCCACCACCGCTGTGGCTCTTCAGCAGTCGGTGCAGGTCATCACCCATCTCACCCTGCTGATCTTCTTCAGCGCCGCGGTCGGGGTGTCGGCGGACCTGTCACGCTTCGTGCCGAGCGCCACCGTGCTGTACCTGATCGCCGGTGCCGCACTCGGGGTCGTCGGAGTGTTCCTGTTCGTGCCGAAGCTGCGTCACTGGCTGGCCACCGCGGTGCGACCACGCCTCAAGGAGGTCCTCGACGACCTCGGCGAGCTGGCCCGCGAGCCCAAGCGGCTGGCGGTGATCGTACTCGGTTGTGCGGCAACCACTCTCGGGGCCGCACTGGCACTGTGGGCGAGCATCGAAGCATTCGGCGGCGACGTCAGCTTCGTCACCGTCACGATCGTGACGATGGTGGGCGGCACGCTCGCCGCGGCCGCGCCCACACCCGGTGGTGTCGGCGCCGTGGAGGCCGCGCTGATCGGCGGCCTCGCCGCGTTCGGCGTGCCCGCGGCGATCGCGGTGCCGTCGGTGCTGCTGTACCGGATCCTGACCTGCTGGCTGCCGGTGTTCATCGGCTGGCCGATCATGCGGTGGCTCACCCGCAACGACATGATCTAGCGCCCCGCTTCTGCCGCGGAATAGCATTCCGGGCAGTGATCGAGGCCCCGATCGCAACCCGGAACGCTATTCCGCGGCCAGTCAACGGTGTCCGGCGCCGCAGGCGCCAAGCGATACCTGGTGGCTACGGAGAGTAATCTCCCGGAAACCAGCCCGTGGTTTCCTCGTATCAGACTTTGTTTCATACGAGAGATCACGCTGGAGGCGTCACGACAAGCACCGAAGCTCCGACATTCCTGGTGACATCCGGTTTCTGGCAGACCCTGCCGCAGATGCCGTTGGAGCAGTACCCGGGCACCGAGGGCTTCATCGACGACGTCTACGCCAACCCCAACGGGGTGCCGATGTGTTCGGGCTACTTCGAACTCCGCAACACCGACGCCCCTCTGGACTACTACTACGACTACGACGAGATGAAGATCGTGCTCGAAGGCGAGTTCCGCCTGGAGAACGCGGACACCGGCCAGGTGCAGATCGCCAAGGCGAAGGACGCCATCTTCTTCCCGAAGGGTTCTCGCATCCTGTTCTCCACCCCGGACCGGGCACTGGCGTTCTACGTCGGCTACCGGTCGTTCGCACCGTGATCTTCTGCACGACAGCATGATCGAGCGATTCCGAGTCGCTCCGGGATCGGTCACCGCGGTCCGGGTCTTCGGTGGTGATCGACTCGAGATCATCGACCACCACGGCCGCCAGCCCGCTGAACTGACCGTGCTCGCCTCCGACCCCCGCGCTGTCGCCGGCGCACAACCCGACGCGGCGGCGACCGTGCTGCGGCATCTGGTCGCCGGCCCCGACGAAAACGGCTACGCCGCCGGTCGCATCCTGACGCTGCTGTCCCGACATCGGGTGGAGCAGCACGACGCCGTGGCCACCCGACTCTTCGACACGGACTCGGCGGCGGGCACCCGCGTCGGCTTCCCCGTCGACGACGACGCCGTCGTCCTCATCGCCGCGCCGGCATCGCCGATGCGCCTGGCGCAAGCCGACCCGAACCCGCCCTCGGAGGTGGTCGTCGAGGTCCGTCGCGCCGATCCGACTCGGCCCGAACCGCAGGAGCTACCCGCGCCATTGGCGGAACCACTGTGGGACATGCACATCGACGCCTCGACCGCATCGTCGTATGAAGTGCGTGCCGGCCAGTTCATCCAGATCATCGATGTGGCGGGCCGGCAGTGTTCGGACTTCCTGGCCTTCGACGCCCGCGCCCTCGGTGACGGCTCCGAGTTCGGGTTGGACGCCACCACCACCCGGACCATCGGCGGCGGCGCCTACCCGCAACCGGGACTGTTCGGGAAGTTCTTCGACCGTCGCGCGCGCCCCCTCGTCGAGGTGGTTCGCGACACGGTGGGTCGCCATGACACGTTTGCGCTGGCGTGCACCGCCAAGTACTACGCCGACCAGGGTTACCCGGGCCACGTCAACTGCACCGACAACTTCAACGTCGCCCTCGACGGGTTCGGCATCGCCGCCCGCCAGGGATGGCCGGCCCTGAACCTGTTCTACAACACCGCCTTCGACGCGCAGCATCAGTTGATCTCCGACGAACCGTGGTCACGTGCCGGCGACTACGTGTTGTTCCGCGCGTCCACAGACCTGGTCTGCGCATCGTCGGCATGCCCCGACGACATCGATCCGGCCAACGGCTGGCTGCCCACCGACATCCACGTCCGTGTCTACGACTCGACCAGGAGGTTCTCTGTTGCGGTGGGACATCGGCTCACGCCGGAATCGGAGCCGGTGTTGACCAAGCCGACCGCGTTTGCGGCCCGAACCGAGAAGCTGACAGCACAATTCACCGAGTACCGCGGCTACTGGCTGCCCACCGGCTTCGACAACTTCGGCGCGCACCAGGAGTACTGGGCCTGCCGCGAGCGGGTCGCCGTGATGGATCTGTCCGCGCTGCGCAAGTTCGAGGTGCTCGGCCCCGATGCCGAAGCGCTGCTGCAGGCGACGCTCACCCGCAACATCCGTCGGTTGGCCCGCGGTCAGGTCGTGTATTCGGCGATGTGCACCGAAGCCGGCGGTGTCGTCGACGACTGCACCGTGCTTCGTCTGGGTGACAACAACTTCCGGTTCATCGGTGGCGATCCGTACGACGGCGTCTGGCTGCGCACCCAGGCGGACAGGCTCGGCCTCAAGCAGGTCTGGATCAAGGACTCCTCCGATCAGATGCACAACATCGCCGTCCAGGGTCCGGCGAGTCGAGACCTGCTCGCCGACCTGGTGTGGAGTCCACCGGGCCAACCGGCGCTGCGGGATCTGGGCTGGTTCCGCTTCCTGATCGGGCGCCTCGGAGGTCCCGAAGGAGTGCCGCTACTCGTATCGCGTACCGGGTACTCCGGCGAACTCGGCTACGAACTGTGGGTCCACCCCGACGACGCCGAGACGCTGTGGGACCGGGTGTGGAACGCCGGCGCACCGCATGGCCTGGCACCGCTCGGTCTGGATGCACTGGAATTGTTGCGGGTCGAGTCCGGCCTGGTCGCCGCAGGCCATGAGTTCGACGACCAGATAGACCCTTTCGAGGCCGGCATCGGGTTCACCGTCCCGTTGAAGACCAAGGCCGACGACTTCGTCGGCCGGGAGGCGCTGATCGAACGGAAGGCCCATCCGCAGCGCGCACTGGTCGGACTTCGCCTCGACGGCAACGAGGTAGCCGAGCACGGCGACTGTGTGCACATCGGCCGCTCCCAGGTCGGCGTCATCACCAGCGGTGTCCGGTCCCCCATCCTGAGCACGAGTATCGCGTTGTGCCGGATCGCAGTTCAGTACACCGAGCCCGGCACCCAGGTCGAGGTCGGCAAGCTCGACGGCCACCGCAAGCGAATACCCGCCACCGTCAGCACCTTTCCGTTCTACGACCCCGACAAGTCCCGTCCCCGCGCGTGAGCGCACCAAGGAGGAATCCCATGCCTCGCACGGCGATCATCGGCGCAGGACCCTGCGGCCTGGCGGCACTGCACGCGTTCGAACAGTCGCGCCTCGACGGCGTCGACGTCGGCGAGGTGGTGTGTTTCGAGAAGCAGAGCGACTGGGGCGGGTTGTGGAACTACACGTGGCGTACGGGCCTGGATCCTCATGGCGATCCGGTACACGGCAGCATGTACCGCTACCTGTGGTCGAACGGACCCAAGGAGTGTCTGGAGTTCTCCGACTACTCCTTCGACGAGCATTTCGGCGGTCCGATCCCGTCTTTCCCGCCGCGTGAGGTGCTGTTCGACTACATCGTCGGACGCGCCAAGAAGAGCAATGTGCGCCAGTTCGTCGAGTTCGACACCGCGGTGCGCGATGTGGTGTTCGACGATGACGCGTTCGCCGTCACCGTGGAGTCCTGGCAGTCCGGCCGCAGCGCGCTGCGCACCGAGACGTTCGACCATGTCATCGTCGCGACCGGGCACTTCTCCACCCCGAATGTGCCGGAATATCCTGGTTTCGAATCGTTTCCGGGTCGCATCCTGCATTCGCACGATTTCCGGGACGCTGTGGAGTTCGCGGGCAGGGATCTGCTGATCCTCGGTAGCAGCTACTCAGCGGAGGACATCGCACTGCAGTCGCTGAAGTACGGTGCCGGGTCGATCACCATCGCCTACCGCAACACGCCGATGGGATTCGGCTGGCCCGACGGGATCTCCGAAGTGCCTGCGCTGCAGCACCTCGAGGGCCGGACCGCCCATTTTGCCGACGGCAGCACCCGCGAGGTCGACGCCATCATCATGTGCACCGGCTACCAGCATCACTTCCCGTTCATCACCCCCGAGTTGAGGCTGTCGACGACCAACAACCTCTATCCCGAATGCCTTTACAAGGGCGTGGTCTGGACCGCCAACCCGAAGCTGATGTACCTGGGCATGCAGGATCAGTACTACACGTTCAACATGTTCGACGCCCAGGCGTTCCTGGCTCGCGACGTCGCGCTGGGTTTGGTGGACGTGCCCACCGCCGAGGTGATGGACGCCGACATCGCCGACTGGCGGGCGAGATACGCCGAGGTGGCTGATGTCATGGGGCAGATCGACTTCCAGACCGACTACGTACGCGATCTGATGGCGATGACGGACTATCCGGACTTCGACATCGACCTCGTCCGGAAACACTTCGAGGACTGGGAGCACGACAAGGACGCCAGCATCACCGGCTACCGCGACCGCAGCTTCGCCTCACCGTGCACGGGCACCGTCGGGCCGACACCGCACACCACCTGGTGGGACGAACTCGACGACAGTTCGGCGCGCTTCCTGCGGAGATAACCCGCGCCTATGGGTTTAACCCGGGGTCCCGACAGGGCATAGGTGTGAGGCAGCACACACCTGCCACTCCAAGGGGCCCGCGATGACCACTGAGAATCAGCCGGCGCGCACCGACGTCGACAAGGCGTTGATCGGCAGCGCGACCTACCGCAGCCTCGGCGAACAGAAGCTCTCGCCGTCGGAGGAACGCTTCGAGAAGGGCCGCAGGACCGTCGGGCTGTTCCTGGCTCCGCTGGTCACGGTGGCCTTCCTGGTCAGCCCGATCGACATCCCCCGCAATCAGCAGGTGCTGGCCGCGGTGCTGCTGGGCGTCATCGTGCTGTGGATCAGCGAAGCGGTGCCCATCCCCATCGGTGGGCTGCTCGGGGTTGCGGTCGCCGTGTTCCTGGGCGTCGCGCCCGTCGACGACGTCCTCGGCCCGTTCGGATCGTCGACGGTGTTCACCTTCATCGGTGCGTTCATCCTGGCCCAGGCGATGCTCAAACACGGCGTCGCCCGGCGGTTCGCGTTCCGCATCCTGGCGCTGCCGCGGGCGGGCGGGTCGACCACCGGTGTGATCCTGGCCTTCGGCGCGATCACCTGCCTGCTGTCGGCGTTCGTCTCCAACACCGCCACCGTGGCGATGCTGCTCCCCACGGCGCTGGGAATCCTCGCGGTGATCGCCAAGCTGCTGCAGAAGCGCGACATGGTCGAACCCGACTTCGATCCGCTGCGGTTGCGTGTCGGCTCGGCGCTGATGTTGATGCTCGCCTACGGCGCCAGTGTAGGCGGCTTGTTGACCCCGGTGGGCAGCCCGCCGAACCTCATCGGCCGCGGCCTCATCGAGGAGGCCACCGGGGAGCGGATCAGCTTCGGCCAGTGGATCGTGATGGCCGCCCCGATCTGCCTGGCCATGTTCCTCGCGCTGGCATTCATCCTGTTGCGGCTCAACAAGCCCGAGATCAAACGCATCGACGGGGTGTCCGACTACGTCGCCCGCGAGCGCGAGGAGATGGGTCCGCTGAGCCGGGCCGAGAAGAACACTCTGATCGCGTTCGGGGTCACCGTGACGCTGTGGATCGTGCCCGGCATCGTGGCCCTGTTCCTCGGCAACGAGTCCGAGGTCTACATCGCGGTCAGCGACCGGCTCGACGAGGGCATGGTGGCGGTGTTCGGCGCGGCTCTGCTGTTCCTCCTGCCCACCGACTGGCAGAACCGGGAGTTCACGCTGCGCTGGAGTGAAGCCGCCAAGATCGATTGGGGCACAATCGTTCTCTTCGGTTCCGGCATCATCTTCGGCTCGCTGATCGCCGAGACCGGGCTGGCCGAGACGATCGGCACCTCGGTCGACGACGCCCTGGGCCTCACGAGCACGATCGCGATCACGATCTTCGCCGTGTTGTTGGCGATCATCGTGTCCGAGACCACCAGCAACACCGCTTCGGCAGCCGTCGTCGTGCCGATCATCATTCCGGTGGCGGTGGCCGCCGGCATCAATCCGTTCGTGCCCGCGCTCGCGGCGACGTTCGCGGCGTCGTTCGGGTTCATGCTCCCGGTGTCCACACCGCAGAACGCGATCGTCTACGGTTCGGGGGTGGTCCGAATCACGACGATGATCCGATCGGGGATCTCCTTCGACATCCTCGGCGCCTTCCTGATCATCCTGCTGTTGCCGATCCTGATCGGGCTGATGGGTCTTGGCACGTGAGCGGGCAGAAGATCGCCGTCATCCCCGGTGACGGTATCGGCACCGACGTGACCGCCGCAGCGCGCACCGTGCTCGACGCCGTGGCGGCCAAACACGAAATCGACTTGCAATACACCGAATTCGACTGGTCGTGCCAGCGTTACGCCGAGGTCGGTGCGATGATGCCCGACGATGGACTGGACACGCTGCGCGGGTTCGACGCGATCCTGCTGGGCGCGGTCGGCTGGCCCGGCGTCCCCGACCACGTGTCGCTGTGGGGGCTGCTGATCCCGATCCGCAGGGAGTTCCGCCAGTACGTCAACCTGCGCCCGATCCGGCTGTTCCCCGGCGTGGCGGGACCCCTGCGCACGGACGCCGACATCGACTTCGTGGTCGTCCGGGAGAACGTCGAGGGCGAGTACAGCGAGATCGGCGGCCGTCTCAATCGTGGCCTGCCCGATGAGATCGCCGTGCAGGAATCGGTGTTCACTCGCGTCGGGGTGAGCCGGATCGCCGACTATGCCCTCGAATTGGCCAGAACGCGGCGGGGTCACGTCACGTCGGCGACCAAGTCCAACGGCATCGTGCACACGTTGCCGTTCTGGGACGAGGTCGTTGCCGAGCGTGCGGCGCGGTTCCCGGATGTGGAGTTGGCCAGTGAGCACATCGACGCGCTGGCCGCGAAGTTCGTCCTGCACCCGGAGCGGTTCGACGTCGTGGTCGGATCGAACCTGTTCGGCGACATCCTGTCCGATCTCGCGGCCGCGGTCGCAGGATCCATCGGAATCGCCCCGTCGGCCAACCTCGACCCGAGCAAACAGAACCCGTCGATGTTCGAACCGGTTCACGGTTCGGCGCCGGACATCGCGGGTCAGGGGATCGCCAATCCCGTCGGCGCGGTGTGGTCAGCGGCGTTGATGCTGTCGCACCTCGGTCATGCGGCCGCCGCCGACGACGTGATCGCGGCGATGGAATCGACCCTTGCCGAGCCGGAGACCCGCACCCGCGACCTCGGCGGTACCGCATCCACTGAGCAGGTCACCAGCGCGCTGGTCGCCCGGTTGCGCTGAGGCCACGGCCGGGCACGCCGAACGTGCGTTCCTTGTCGTTACAACCCTCGACCAACGACAGGGAACGCACGTTCGCGAGCGAAGAAACGTCAGCAGGCGACGCCGGCGAACACCGCGCCGGTGACCAACGCGATCATCAACGCGACGTTCGGCATACCACTGGACAGCGCGACCACCACACCGGCCACCGCGGCGACCAGGATGGCCATCATCAGGATGGCGAGCGCCCAGTTGACCGTTTCGGACGCGCGCACGGCACGTTGTGGTTCGACTTCGTGCGGGACGAATCCGCCCTCGCTCACTCCGACCATGACCGTCCTCTCTGTGACTGCGCACACAATATAACGTCACAATGGTCTGCATCACACCATTGACGCCAAGGTTGTGACCTGCGAGGAAGTTCGAAAGCTCCACTAACAGAAGTGATTAGGCCCACTAATCGCAATCGGGACGCCGGTAACGTGGTTTCCGGTGACGATCACGAGGCTGGCCGCGCTGACGGCAGTGACGGCGGTGCTGGTGCAGTGCGCCCCGGCCCCGGCGCCGCCTGTGGCGACCTCGACACCCACGGCGGCGACGTCTCCGGTGCCGCCACTGTCACCCGAGACGTTCTCCCGTGTGCCTCCACCACCGCGGCCACCGCAGCCGCAGCCGGCCTCGGTGCACCCGGTCACCGTCGCCGAGCTCGCCACGACATGGCGTCCCGGATGCCCGTTGGCGCCGGAGTCGTTACGGCGCGTCGACCTCGACTACTGGGGCTTCGACGACCGGCCCCACCGCGGCCGACTCGTGGTGCACCAGGACCTGACCGCCGAGGTCATCGACGTTTTCCAGCAGCTCTTCGAGTTGCGCTTTCCCATCGAGCGGATGCGCACCGCCGACCACTACCCCGACGCCGACGACGAGCTGTCGATGCGGGACAACAACACCTCGGCGTTCAACTGCCGCGACATCCCGGGCACCGGCAACTGGTCGCTGCACGCCTACGGCCGGGCCGTCGACATCAACCCCAGGCTCAACCCGTACGTCGATCGCCGGGGCGATTTCCAGCCGGCCAACGCCGGGCCGTGGGTCGACCGCAGCCGCACCGATCCCGGGACGCTGAACGACGGCGACCCGGCCGTGCGCGCCTTCACCGACCGCGGCTGGCGCTGGGGCGGGCACTGGCGCACACCGCTGGACTACCAGCATTTCGAACGCCGATAACCGGTCCGTGACCTCGCAGAGGTGAGCCCCCGCGGAAGGCATCTCGTGTCGTACGGTGAGTCGCCCCACTCCCGGACTGGAGACTGCGCTGCTTCACCGAGTCGCTCTGTTGGCCTTCGCCGCGCCCCGTCGCATCCTCGTCGCCGCGGCGCTGTTGACGGTTGCCCTGGGAGTTTTCGGGCTGCCCGTCGCCAAGGATCTCTCCCCCAGCGGGTTTCAGGACCCGGGCTCCGAATCCGCCCGCGCGGCTATAGTTCTCACTGAGAAGTTCGGTCAGGGTGATGTGCAGATGGTGATTGTCGTCTCCTCACCCGAGGGCGTCGACAGTCCCCGGGCGCGGGCGGCTGGAACCGCCATCGTCGCCGAGCTGGCCGACGATCCGAACGTCGCGGCCGTCTCGTCGGCATGGACGTCCCCGCCTGCGGCCGCGGCGGACCTCGTCGGCAGGGATCGCACCTCCGGGCTCATCGTCGCCGGCATCAACGGCAGCGAAGCCCAGCAGCAGATCACGGCCAAGGAGATCTCCGAGCGGGTCACCCGAGACGACAGCGACGTCAACGGAGTGACGGTCCGTACCGGCGGCACCGCGATGGTCAACGTGCAGATCACCGAGCAGTCCCAACGCGACCTGCTGCTCATGGAGTCGCTGGCGATACCGCTGAGCTTTCTGGTGCTCGTCTGGGTGTTCGGCGGCCTGCTCGCCGCCGCGCTCCCGGTGGCGATCGGCGGCATGGCGATCATCGGCGCGCTGGCCGTGCTGAGGCTGGTCACGTACGCCACCGACGTGTCGATCTTCGCGCTGAACCTGGCCACCGCCATGGGGCTGGCCCTGGCCATCGACTACACGCTGCTGATCCTGAGCCGCTATCGCGATGAGCTGGCCACCGGATCCGACCCGACCGCCGCCCTCACGCGGACCATGGTCACCGCCGGACGCACCGTCATCTTCTCGGCCACCACGGTGGCGCTGTCCATGGCGGCGATGGTGCTGTTCCCGATGCACTTCCTCAAATCGTTCGCCTACGCCGGGGTGGCCACCGTCGGCTTCGCCGCAGCCGCCGCGGTGATCGTGACGCCCGCAGCGATAGTGGTGCTCGGCACCCGCCTCGACTCCCTCGACGTCCGACGGCTGACCCGCAGGATCCTGCGCCGGCCCGACCCCGGTCCGGTCCCGGTCGAGCGGCGTTTCTGGTACCGCTGCGCCAAAGCCGTGATGCGGCGCGCACTTCCGCTCGGCATGGCCGTCGTCGTGCTGCTGCTGGTGCTCGGTGCGCCGTTCCTCGGCGTGCGGTGGGGGTTCCCCGACGACCGGGTGCTGCCGCCGTCGGCGTCGGCGCATCAGGTCGGCGACGACCTTCGCCGCGACTTCGCGGGGACCGCCGGAAACACTGACACCGCCGTGCCGATCGTCATTCCTGACGCCGACGGTCTCACACCGGCCGACCTTTCGGGGTATGCCGCCGAACTCTCCCGCGTGCCCGATGTCCTCGCGGTGTCCGCGCCCACCGGAACGTTCGTCGACGGTGTCCGGGCCGGCCCGCCGTCCGCGCCCGCGGGTCAGAACCAGGGCAGCGCGTTCCTCACCGTCGCGAGCAGTGCACCCCTGTTCTCCGACGCCTCCGAGACACAACTCGACCGACTGCACGATGTCGCCGGACCCGGCGGACGCACCGTCGAGATGACCGGCACCGCCCAGATCAACCGTGACAGCGTCGCAGCGATCACCTCCACGCTGCCACTGGTGCTCGGCGTCATCGCCGTCATCATGTTCGCCCTGCTGTTCCTGCTCTCCGGCAGCGTCGTGGTGCCGCTGAAAGCGTTGGTGCTCAACATGCTGTCGCTCACCGCCGCGTTCGGCGCCCTGGTGTGGATCTTCCAGGACGGCCACCTGGCAGGGCTCGGGACCACACCGACCGGCACACTCGTCGCCAACATGCCCGTGCTGCTGTTCTGCATCGCGTTCGGGTTGTCGATGGACTACGAGGTGTTCCTCGTCGCGCGTATCCGCGAGTTCTGGCTGGAGACAGGACAGTCCGACGAATCGGTGGCGCTCGGCATCGCCTACACCGGACGCATCATCACCGCCGCCGCGCTGATCATGTCCATCTCGTTCGCCGCGCTGATCGCCGCCAACGTGTCGTTCATGCGGATGTTCGGCCTCGGTCTGACGTTGGCGGTGCTCGTCGACGCCACCCTGATCCGGATGGTGCTCGTTCCCGCGTTCATGCACCTGATGGGTGGATCGAACTGGTGGGCGCCGCGCTGGCTCACCCGTGTCCACAACCGCCTCGGCTTCAGCGAAGCGCCGAGGACCCTCCCCCGCAGCGTCAGTCAGACAGAGCAGGTGACCACATGACCGATCCCATCAGCGTCATCGCCGGTGTGCAGGGGGCGCTGCCGCCCCACCGCTACAGCCAGCACGAGATCACCGAGGCCTTCCTCGCCGTCCCGGCGTTCGCCGGTCTCGGCGACGTCGTCCGCGGGCTTCACGACCATGCGAAGGTCAACAGCCGCCACTTCGTGCTCCCGCTGGAGCGTTATCCGTCGCTGACCGACTTCGGCGACGCCAACGACATCTACCTCGAGCACGCCCTGGATCTGGCCTGCGAAGCGCTGACCGCTGCGCTCGACGAAGCAGGTCTGCGCCCCGACGATCTCGACATGATCATGACGACGACGGTCACCGGCGTGGCGGTGCCGTCGCTGGACGCACGCATCGCCAACCGGCTGGGTCTTCGACCTGACGTGCGCCGGGTGCCGCTGTTCGGGCTGGGCTGCGTAGCGGGTGCGGCCGGCATCGCCCGCATGCACGACTACCTGCGCGGCGCCCCCGACCACGTCGCCGCGCTGGTGTCGGTGGAGTTGTGTTCGCTGACCTACCCGGCCGCCGAACCGACGATGGCCAGCCTCGTCGGCAGCGCCCTGTTCGGTGACGGTGCCGCCGCGGTGATCGCCGCAGGTGAGGCCCGCGCCGGCGAGATCAACGCGACCGGACCCGCAGTGCTCGACTCGCGCAGCCGGATGTACCCGGACTCGCTGGACACCATGGGATGGAAGGTCGGGCGCAACGGTTTCCAGCTGATCCTGTCGCCGAACCTGCCCGAGCTCATCGACCGCTACCTCGCCGACGACATGGCAGGCTTCCTCGGCGGGCACGACCTCACCGTCCCCGACATCGACGCATGGGTGTCCCACCCGGGCGGCCCCAAGGTGATCGAGGCGATCACCGCCGCACTCGGTCTCGCCGACGACGCGCTGGAGTTGACGTGGCGTTCGCTGGCCGAGGTGGGCAACCTGTCGTCGTCGTCGGTGCTGCACGTGCTGCGCGACACCCGCGCCAAGAAGCCGACGCCCGGATCTCCGGGGCTGCTGATGGCGATGGGACCCGGCTTCTGCTCCGAACTCGTGCTGCTGCAGTGGCGTTGAGCATGCTCGCCTACACCGTGCTGATCGCCGCCGTCGGGGTCGAGCGGATCGCCGAACTCGTGGTCTCCCAACGGAATCTGAAGTGGAGCAGGGCCCATGGTGGCGTCGAGTTCGGCGCCGGCCACTACCCGGTGATGGTGCTGCTGCACACCGGCTTGCTGGTGGGCTGCCTGGTCGAGGCGGCGCACCGCGAGTTCATCCCGACGTTGGGTTGGTCGATGTTCGCCGTCGTGATCGCCGCCCAGGGATTGCGGTGGTGGTGCATCACCACACTCGGCCGGCAGTGGAACACCCGCGTCATGGTCGTCCCGGACGCCGGGCGAATCACAGGCGGCCCGTACCGGTTCCTCTCGCACCCCAACTACGTCGCCGTCGTCCTCGAGGGCGTCGCGCTGCCGTTGGTGCACAGCGCGTGGATCACCGCAACGGTGTTCACGGTGCTCAATGCTGTGCTGCTGTGGGTGCGGATCTCGGTGGAGGACGAGGCCCTCGAGTCGCTGACATGATCGATCTGGCCGTCGCAGGCGGTGGACCCGCGGGGTTGGCCACCGCGATCCTTGCGGCCCACGCGGGCCTGCAGGTGACGGTGATCGAGCAGCGCACCGGTCCGATCGACAAGGCGTGCGGTGAGGGTCTGATGCCGCACGCGGTGCGCCAACTCGACCTGCTCGGCGTCCGGCCCGCGGGACGGACGTTCCGTGGGGTGTCCTATCTCGATGGCCGTCGTTGTGTCACAGCACAGTTCGGCTCGGGTCCGGGGTTGGGGGTGCGGCGCACGACCCTGCACGAGGCGTTGCAGCGCGAGGCGGAGGCGGCCGGCCTATCGGTGGTGCACGACCGGATCGGTGCGATCGTCCAGGATGAACGATCGGTGACGGTCAACGGGATCCGAGCCCGCTACCTGGCCGCGGCCGACGGCCTGCACTCACCGATCCGGGCCGGCCTCGGCCTGAACCAGCCGGTGGGCAGAACCCGGCGCTGGGGCCTCAAACGCCACTTCGCCGTCGCGCCGTGGAGCGACGTCGTCGAGGTGCACTGGTCCGATCAGCCCGAGGCCGGGGAGGCGTACGTGACACCGGTGGCCGACGACTGCGTGGGCATCGCGATCCTGACCTCACGGCAGGGCCGTTTCGAGCAGCACCTCGCCGCGTTTCCCGCGCTGCGCGAGCGCCTCGACGGCCTTACCTACGAAGCCGACCGGGCGGCCGGACCGCTGCGGCAGAAGTCACGCAGTCGGGTCGCCGGACGGGTGTTGCTGGTCGGTGACGCGGCGGGCTACGTCGACGCCCTCACCGGTGAAGGTCTGGGATTGGCGTTCGCCGCGGCACGGCTACTGGTCGACTGCGTGGCCACCGATCGTCCCGCCGACTACGAGCAGCAGTGGCGCCGGGCAACGCGGCGCTACCGGTTCCTGACCGCCGCGACGCTCCATGCGAGCACGTCGCCGCTGCGGTCACTGATCGTGCCCGCCGCCGACCGCCTCCCACGGCTGTTCACCGGGGTGGTGAATCTGCTCGCCGACTAACGCGCCATCCCGGCATGCCACCGAAATCCGATTCCGCCCTTCGGCTTTCGCCGTGTAGAGAGCCTGATCAGCACAGTCGAGCAACTCGGCGACCGCGGCATCGGGATCCACACCGCGGTATCGGACCTCGCGCGGGTCGACCGTGCACACGCCGATGCTGATCGTGACGACGCCGGACTCCGAGTGCGGATGCGGGATCGCCAGGGCGCGGATCGCCGACGACAGGCCGGTCGCGAACGTGCCCGGATCGTCACACCCTGCCAGCAGGATCGCGAATTCCTCGCCGCCGTAGCGCGCTGCCACGCAGCCGTCCGGATCGGCGAGATGGAGTAGGACGTCGGCGACATCACACAGACACCGGTCACCGGCCTGATGCCCGTAGTGGTCGTTGAATGCCTTGAAGTGGTCGACGTCGACGAACAACGCCGTCAACGGTTGCTCGAGTTGGACCGCGCGCAACCAGATCTCGCGTCCCCGCTGCGTCAGCCCGCGGCGATTCGCCAGCCCGGTCAGCGGATCGGAGTTCGCCATGTCGGTCAGCGATTCCTGCACGGCCCGTTCCAGGGTGACGTCGCGCAGGATCGCCGCCGAGAGCCCCTTGGCGGCGTGCCGACTGTGGACGACGTACCACAGCCACGATCCGTCTTTCGCGCGCACCCGGAACGGCAGCGAGGCCTCGGTCCGGCCGGTGGTCCACCTGTTCATCACCAGGTGGAGGTCGTCGGGGTGCACATGGCTCTGCCACTCGGCCTGCGAGATCCGACCGCTGGGCAGGTCCAGGTTGATCCGTCCGGCGATCGCGTGGTGCAGCACGTCGCCGCGGGAGTCGACGACGATGACCAGGTCCCCCGTCAGCTCGGCCACGAGGTCGTAGACCTCATGGCTGGCGTTGTCCATCGCGGTCAGCCGGTTGCGCTCCTCCAGGGCCGCCGCCACGAGCACCACCATCGCGTAGCCGGCGAGTAGGAACACCTGGGCATACATCATCGCCTGCGTGGGGTCGTCGGTGCCGACGGTGAACGGGCCGTATCCGGCGAACGTGGAACCCAGGATGATCACCGCGCCGATGGCCATCTGCCCGAAGGCCGCCGCGATCCCGGCGTCGATGAGGACCAGCAGGGTGGGCACCCCGGCGAGGAACAGCAGCGCGAAGTTCGACTCGGCGGCCGCCACCAGACACAGCGCGACCATCAGCAGGGAGAAGCCCACCGATGTCGCCACATGGCGCCACGATTGCCGACGCCACAGGTGCCGCCAGCGCAGCAGCACCGGCGCCAGGAACGCGATGCCGACCGCTTCGGCGAGATACCAGATCGCCGCGACGGTGGCCAGCGATCGCAGATCACCGGGACCCTGCTCGTGCACGACGACACTGAGCGCCCCGATGAGCCCGGCGAACACCGGCGCAATCGCCACGCCGTAGATGACGAACCGCCGCCAGCTGCGCAACGAGTCGCTGCGGCCCGTCACCCAGTCCTGGTCGGGCTGCAGCATCCACGCCGCGAACACCACCGCGGTGACCGTGGACAGTGCGGCCAGCTCCGGCCGCTGCCCCAACACCAGCCACGCCGGCCCGTACTGGAAAACGGCGAAGGACACCAGCAGCGCGGGCCAGTGCCGCCGCCGCGCGGTCAGCAGCGCCACCAGCTGCGGTGCCGCCGCCAGCCAGACGACGGTGAACGTGCGACCGTCGACCGAAGCGAGGTAGCGCACCAGATAGGACGTGGCGGCCACCGCAAGCGTCCACCCCACGAGCTGCCACACCGGGGGCAGCAGGTCGGCGGCGGCGACGCGGGCGCGCAGCCGACCCCAGTGACCGGTGGCCCCGGTCAGCTCGGGTCGTTCGCCCCTCACCATCTAGCCAGTCAACCGTGTCAATATTCATCTCGGCAACGCTTTCGCCAGCTAGGTCGGGTTTAGTGGCTAGCGGAGTTCACATTCCGGACGCCTTCAAGAAACACGTGAACGACAGAATGACCCGGCCGCGCAACTACGGCCCGACCGCAGGAGACTCAGTGACCGATGTCGTGAAGCCCGATTCCTCAGAGTCCGCGGAGGTCAACGGCGCGCAGCTGGTGCCGACGGGACAGACCCGCACCGGCATGAGCGCCGACGCGCTGCGGCACGCGGTGTCCGACCACCTGCTGTACTCGATCGCGCGCCCGCCGGCGGTGCTGACACCGGAGCACTACTACCGTGCGCTGTCGCTGGCGGTCCGCGACCGCATGCAGAAGCGCTGGATGGCCACCACCCAGGACTGGCTCGACCTGTCGGCCAAGGTGACGTGTTACCTGTCGGCGGAGTTCCTGATGGGTCCGCAGCTGGGTAACAATCTGCTCAACCTCGGCATCGAGGCCGCCGCGCGCCAGGCGATGGCCGACCTCGGTCAGGACCTCGACGTCATCTTGGACTGCGAGGGGGAACCCGGCCTCGGCAACGGCGGGCTCGGCCGGTTGGCCGCCTGTTACCTCGATTCGCTGGCCACCCTGGAGCGGCCGTCGATCGGCTACGGCATCCGCTACGAGTTCGGCATCTTCCGGCAGGAGATCGCCGACGGCTGGCAGATCGAGAAGACCGACAACTGGCTGGTGCGCGGCAATCCGTGGGAGATCGACAAGCCGGACGCGAGCTACCTGGTGAACTGGGGCGGCCACACCGAGGAGTACGAGGACGTGACCGGCAAGTTCCGGGTGCGGTGGGTGCCGCAGCGGGTGCTGCAGGGCGTCTCCTACGACACCCCGGTGCAGGGTTACGGCGTCAACACCTGCAACACCCTGACGTTGTGGAGCGCGCGGGCGTTGGAGTCCTTCGCGCTGGACGCCTTCAACACCGGCGACTTCTACAAGGCCGTCGACGAGGAGGTGGCCGCCGAGACCGTCTCCAAGGTGCTCTACCCCAACGACGAACCCGACGCCGGCAAGCGACTGCGGCTGCTGCAGCAGTACTTCTTCGTGACCTGTTCGCTGCAGGACATCCTCAACATCCACCTGGAGCGGGCGAGCCTGCCGCTCTCGGCACTGCCGGACAAGTGGGCGATCCAGCTCAACGACACCCACCCGTCGATCGCGGTGGCCGAGTTGATGCGGCTGTTGATCGATGAGTACCAGCTGACCTGGGATCACGCCTGGGATCTGACGGTCCGCACGTTCGGCTACACCAACCACACGCTGCTGCCGGAAGCGCTGGAGACCTGGCCGCTGGCGATGTTCGGTGAGGCCCTGCCACGCCACCTGGAGCTGATCTACGAGATCAACGAGCGGTTCCTCGAGGAGGTGCGGGCGCGGTTCCCCGGCGACGAGGAGCGGGTGGGCCGCATGTCGCTGATCGGCGAGGACGGCGGCAAATGCGTGCGGATGGCGCACTTGGCCACGGTCGGCAGCCATGCCGTCAACGGCGTCGCGGCGCTGCATTCGGAACTGCTGAAGTCCAGTGTCATGAAGGACTTCTACGAGATGTGGCCGCAGAAGTTCGGCAACGTCACCAACGGGGTCACCCCGCGCCGGTTCCTGGCGCTGTCGAACCCGGGCCTGCGCGATCTGCTCGACGAGACGATCGGCCCCGGCTGGTTGACGAACCTGGGGCGCCTGAAGGGGCTGGAATCCTTCGTCGACGACCCCGCTTTCCGGCAGCGCTGGCGAGAGGTGAAGCGCGCCAACAAGTCCCGGCTCGCGGAGTACGTCCATTCGACGACGGGCATCGAGCTGGACCCGATGTGGATGTTCGACGTCCAGGTCAAGCGCATCCACGAATACAAGCGCCAGCACCTGATGGTGCTGCACATCATCACGCTGTATCACCGCCTCAAGCAGAACCCGGGGCTGTCGATCCCGCCGCGGGTGTTCATCTTCGGCGGCAAGGCGGCACCCGGTTACTTCATGGCCAAGCGCATCATCAAGATGATCACCGCCGTCGGCGACACCGTGAACGCCGATCCGGACGTCAACCGCTATCTCAAAGTGGTGTTCCTGCCGAACTTCAACGTCAAGAACGCCCACCTGGTCTATCCCGCCGCCAACCTCAGCGAGCAGATCTCGACGGCAGGCAAGGAGGCGTCGGGCACCGGGAACATGAAGTTCATGATCAACGGCGCGCTGACGATCGGGACCCTCGACGGCGCCAACGTCGAGATCAGGCAGGAGGCGGGCGCGGAGAACTTCTTCCTGTTCGGGCTCACCGAGTCACAGGTGGAGGCCGTCAAGGCCGACGGGTATCGGCCGCTGAGTTTCGTCGAGGGCGATCCCGAGCTGGCGTCGGTGCTGGAGTTGCTGGCGCGCGGCGAGTTCACCCACGGCGACACCGAGGTGCTGCGGCCGATCGTCGACAACTTCCTGCACCACGATTCGTTCCTCGCCCTGGCCGACTACCGGTCCTACGTCAACTGCCAGGACGACGTCTCCCGCGCCTGGCTCGACGGGGACACCTGGTCGCGGATGTCGATCCGCAACACCGCGCGCAGCGGCATGTTCTCCAGCGACCGCGCGATCAAGGAGTACTGCGACGAGATCTGGGGCGTCGGCCCGATGTCGGTCGACCTGTAGCCCCCATCTGGTCGGGTTCCGGCTCCGAATACAGAGCAGTTGCACCCCGACCAGGAGACCTACTTGCGCACATCGAGCCGTCCGACGCCCACGACGAATTCACCGTCGGTGCGGCCGTGGCGGTGGATCATGGCGGTCCTGGCGCTGACGCAGTTGGTCGCACCGCTGGTGGTCAATGCGGTGGCGGGCAACTTCCTGCGCACGGGTGCGACCAACCAGGCGTTGATCACCCCGGCCGGCTACGCGTTCAGCGTGTGGGGCGTCATCACCCTGCTCAGCGCGGTGACGTCGGTCGCGGTGCTGCGGTTCGGGCTGGGTTCGTCGTGGGAGACCAGCCTGCTGATCGATGCGAGCGTGGTGTTCGTCGGCTACAGCGTGTGGCTGGCGGTCGCGGCGCAGGACTGGCTGTGGGCCAGCGTGGTGGTGGCGGCGGTGATGGTGGCCGCGTTGATCCACATCCTGCTGCTGCTGGTCGGCCGGCGCGCTGACCTGACCTGCCCGTCCTGGCTGGCCACCCTGGCGGCCACGACCTTCGGCCTGTACCTCGGATGGCTGGGTGCGGCGGTGTTCGCCAACGTCGCCGCCGCACTGATCGGCTCCGGGGTGTCGGCTGCCGGGGTGTGGTGGCAGTTGGTCATCCTGGTCGCCGCCGCGGTGTTCGCGGTGCTGCTGACGACGGTCCTGCGCGGGACCTGGGGCTACCTCGCCGGCGCGGTGTGGGCGTTGGTGGCGATCACGATCGGCGCCGCGCAGCGCGACAGCGTGGTCGTGTCGGCGACGGCGGGCGCCGCGGCGCTGGTGGTCGTCGCCGCGACCGTGCGAGTTCGCCGCGCGCAACGACCGTGACGGTCGGTCAGCGCGCGTGATTCGAGTAGAGCCGGCACAGCACGCCGAAGTGGTCCGACGGGAAGATCCTCGGCAGCGACGGGGCGATCGGCTCGCGTCCGAGTAGCACGATGTCGTCGGCCTTCCACGCCGGGCCTTTGACCAGCACCCGGTCGAACCTGACGTGGCGGTGCTTGTTCTTCATGTCGTAGCGCATGTGATTGATCGAGGTGTCCTCGGTGAATCCCGGTTCGTCCGGCCGCAGGCTCGGCCACACGTCCTGATACTGCGGATCGAGCTCGTGATTCTCGTCGTCTCGCAGGTTGAAGTCGCCGAGCAGCACGACGTTGCCGTCGCCGCGGAACGCGCGGAACAGCCGGGACAGCTGGCGGGCCCGCAGCTGCCTGGCCTTCTTCCCGCTTTCCAGATGGACGGACACGATCCTCAGGTCGACGCCGTTGACGCTGAGTTCGGCTGTCAGGTACCCGCGGGACAGGTGCGTGGGCAGCCGCGTGTAGGTGCTTCGGCGGATCGGGAGCCGGGACAACATCAGCATGCCGTAGGAGCCGTCGCCGGCCACCGCGGCGCGGCAGTAGTGCTCTCGTATCCAGGGCTGCGCGAGGAACACCTCGAGCGCGGTGCCGGTCACTTCCTGAAAGACCATGATGTCCGGGAGTTCCCGCGACAGCAGCGACGCGATGGCGCGGTAGCGCTGCTCTCGGTGAAGCTCGTTGAACCAGATGTTGAATGTCGCCACCGTCAGCTGCTCGCGTTGCGCGGATCCGCCGTCGTCGACGTCACGCCACCGATCGGTGTCGACGTCGAAGCGGCCGACCGGGACGGCGATACGCCGACGGCGGAACAGGTTCATCATTCGGCCGCGTCGAGTCCGCGTTCGACCGCCCGCAGCAGCGCCAGCGCCGACGCGACGTCGTGCTTGTCCCCCGACGAATCGATCGCGTCGTCGAGCAGTCGCGCCCAGATCGCCCGGAGCCGCGACAGGTTCTCCGCAGCCAACTCGGTGGAGCGCAGTACCGCACCCCGGCTGTCGGTGGGATCGGCCGATCGCCGCACCAGCCCCTTGGTCTCGAGGTCGCGCAGCGCCCGGCTCAGATTGCTCCGCTGCAGTCCGGTCGCGGCCGCGACGACGCTCGGGCCGACATCGGGATGGTGGTCGAGGTACCGCAGCACGGTGATCTCGGTGGCGGAGAGCTCCACGACAGCAGGTTCCGCGGAGGCCCGGGCCCTGACCGCACGCGCCACCGCCATGACGACGTCGGCGAGGTCCGCGAGTTGCTCGGCACGGGGTTGTCGGGTTTGCACCGCACCACCATACCTGATAGTTATATAGTGATAACTATCAATTGATAATTACCTTGGAGACGCCTATGACCGCCGCCGTGGACACCACCACGGGACGCGACGCGACGCCCGCAATCACCGTCGGCCTGCTCGTCACTCTCGCCCTACTCTCGGCGGTGGCACCGTTCGCCACCGATCTCTATCTGCCGGCGTTCCCGGCGATGGTCGACGACCTGCACACCTCGCCGACCAACATCCAGCTGACGCTGACCGCGTTCCTACTCGGCCTGGCCGCCGGGCAGTTGATCTTCGGTCCGCTGTCGGATCGCTACGGCCGGGTCAAACCACTGGTCGTCGGCGCCGTGATCTGCGTGATCGCCAGCCTGGCCACCGTGCTCGCCCCCACGGTCGAGGTGCTCATCGCCGCGCGTCTGGCACAGGGACTCACCGGAGCCGCCGGCATGGTGATCGGCCGCGCGATCATCTCCGACCTCGCGACCGGACGCGACGCCGCCCGCGCCTTCAGCCTGATGATGATCGTCGGCGGGGTCGCCCCGATCGCAGCACCGCTGGCCGGCGGTCTCCTCGTCGAGCCGCTGGGCTGGCGCGGTGCGCTCGCGGTGATCCTGGTACTGGTCATCGCGATGCTCGGCGCCGCGCTTGCGGTGATCCGCGAGACCCACACCGAACAACGCCGCGCCGCGCTGCGCAACCAGAAGACCACCGCCGGTTCACCTTTGAAAGACCTGACCCAGCGCGCCTACCTCGGCAACCTCATCGCCTTCGGTTTCGCGTTCGCGGTGATGATGGCCTACATCTCGGCATCACCGTTCATCTACCAGACCATGATGGGGCTGTCCTCCGCCGAGTACGGAGCGATGTTCGGGGTCAACGCTTTTGGACTCCTCTCGATGAGCGCGCTCAGCGCCCGGCTCACCGCACGCTGCGAGCCCCGCACCGTGGCCGGTGTCGGCCTGGCGGTCATCCTGACCGCAAGCATCTCGGTGCTCGCGATCGCTGTCCTCGGCGCACCCGCGGGTTGGTTGGCGTTGCCTCTGTTCTTCGCGGTCGCGGGCATGGGCCTGATCTTCGGCAACACCACGGCCCTGGCGTTGTCGGCCGCGCCGCGGGCTGCCGGGACGGCCTCGGCCGCGCTCGGTGCCACGCAGTTCCTGCTCGCGGCGGCCGTGTCGCCGTTGGTCAGCCTGGGAGGTGAGCACACCGCGGCGCCGCTGGGCATCGTGATGGTCTGCGCCTCGCTGCTGGCGTGTGCCGGGTTCTCGGTCGCGGGCGCACGGCCGTCGCGCCCCTGACCCCACTTCGCCGGAATTGCATTCCAACAGCCAAATCGCGAGAGACGGCCTGCTGGAACGCAATTCCGGCGATCGAAAACCATTGGAAAGCCACCCGCCTGATGTGTCACCCTCGGCGGATGGTCGATGTCGAGGCGTTCGAGCGGGACGGGTTCGTCAAGGTCGAGCAGGCGGCGCCACGGGCGGTGGCCGACGCGGCCCGCGCGCTGCTGTGGCAGCAGCTCGGTGTGTCACCCGATGATCCGAGCACGTGGACCCGACCGGTGATGTGGGCGTCCGATCTGACGGGTGCGGGACCGTTCGGCGACCTGGTCCGCAGCCCGCGTCTGGCCGAGGCACTGGACGCGGTCTGCGGTGTCGGCGGATGGCAACCGCGCGGATCGTTGGGCAACATCCCGGTGCGATTCCCGGTGTCCCCGCCCGCCGACGACCGCGGCTGGCACATCGACCTGAACACACCGCAGGCGGACGGTTCGTGGGCGGTCAGCCGCAGGCCGCACACCATGCTGCTGCTGACCCTGCTGTCCGACGTGACCATCGACGACGCGCCGACACGGATCCGGGTCGGCTCCCACCGCGACGTCGCCGCCGCGCTGGGTGAGGACGCGCTGGACGCGGTGTCCGCGGGACGTCTCGCCGACGAGGCGAGCTCCGGCCGGCCGGTGGTGCACGCGACGGGCGCACCGGGTGACATGTATGTGGTGCACCCGTTCACCGTGCACGCCGCCGACGAACACCGCGGCAGCACGCCACGATTCATGGCCCAGGCGCCGATCGTGCTGACCTCGCCACTCACTGCGGATCCGGCGCGCTGACGCACCCCGCGCGTCGCTGAACGCGCCCGATCCGCTCAGGTCACAACCCGGTCACTGCCCCGCGCGGCCCCGCGACCGCCCCGCTGACCGCTGTTACGTTCGCGCCCATGGCGCTCTTGAGACAACGGGTCCGCCGCGTCGGCGCACGCCTGGCCGTCGCGGTGATGCTCGCTGCCGGCTTGACGACGATCACCGTCCCGCAGGCGACGGCGTTCTCCCGCGAGGGCCTGCCGATCGAAATGCTCGACGTCCCGTCGCCGGCGATGGGACGCAACATCCGCGTCGAATTGCAAGGTGGCGGGCCACATTCGGTGCTGCTGCTCGACGGTCTGCGCGCGCAGGACGACTTCAACGGCTGGGACATCAACACCGCTGCATTCGAGTGGTTCCACCAGTCCGGCATCTCGGTGATCATGCCCGTCGGCGGACAGTCCAGCTTCTACGCTGACTGGTACCGGCCCGCGAAGAACAACGCGGGCACGGTGACCTACAAGTGGGAGACATTCCTCACCAACGAGCTGCCGACCTGGCTGGCGGCCAACAAAGGCCAGGACCCGTTCGGCAATGCCGTTGTCGGATTGTCGATGTCGGGCAGTGCGGCGCTGACGATGGCCGCGTACTACCCGCGCCAGTACAAATTCGCCGCCTCGCTGTCGGGCTACCTGGCGCCATCGCAGAAGCTGTGGCCGCCGCTCATCGACATCGCGATGCAGGACGCCGGTGGATTCGACTCGTTCGACATGTGGGGCCCATCGGGCTCACCGGCGTGGCGTCGGGCCGACCCCATGCTCAACATCAACCGGCTCGTCGCCAATCGCACTGCGCTGTGGGTGTATTGCGGCAACGGCATAGCGTCCGACCTCGACACCGGCACCGATCTCGGCATCAATGTCAGCGCCGGCTCGCTGGAGACCATCACGCTGAGCACCAACAAGGAGTTCCGCGACAAGTACCTGGCCGCGGGCGGCCGCAACGCCATCTTCAACTTCCCGCCCAACGGAACCCACAGCTGGGGTTACTGGGGTGCGCAGCTGCAGGCGATGAAGCCGGACATCGTGCGCCTGCTGACGACGCCACCACCACCGCCTCCCCCACCTCCACTCCCGCTGCCGCCCCCGCCGCCGCCGCCGCCGCCGCCGGGGTAGCCGGCTACTTGAAGTACGGGTCGAGCAGTGTCGACCACGCGTTGTCGAGTTGCGCCCACTCGTCTTCGCAGCCGTCGGCTCGGCCTTCGGGGAGTTCACCGGCAGCGACCAGATCCGCGTTGGTGTCCGGACTCGAGCCGTAGATCCAGCACTGCAGGTTGAACATCCGCGTCTCGTCCAGCGAGTGCACGTCGGCAAAATCCTCCGCGCTGACCTCACCGCGCTGCACCCCCGACGCACCGAACGTCCGCGCGAAGTCCTTGACCGCCTGCACCGATTCCGGGTCCGGCACACCGTCGTCGCCGGGTTGCAGGAGCACGAACGCGGCGAGTTGATCGGCCACGTCCTCCTCGCGGCCGAGGGCCGGCAACTCGTAGATGTTGATGGCCATGTGGCCGACCTCGTGATAGAACGTCGCGTACTCGGAGTTCAGCGCCGAGGCGACGGGGTCGGGGTCACCGGCCTCGGTGAAGATCTGTTCGGCGAGCGCGGCGTCCTCGTAACACAGGGTGATCGACTGTTCGTCCGAGTCCCAAAAGGCGTTCGCCTCATCACATTGTGAGCCGAGCAGGTCGATGTCGTAGGGCAGTGCCAGGGTTTCGTTGATGTCGTCGGCGAGGTCCTCGAGCAGATCGTTGTCCTGCATCAGCGCGCGCCCGGCGAGCGCATCAGGGGTCTGTGCATCCTCGTAGGTGACGATCATCGCCCCGTCGTCCTCGACATCAGGATCGCTGCTCTGCTCTGCCGCGACCGTGCCCGACGGGGCCGCCTCGGAGGGATCGGGCTGCTGCTCTCGCGCACCGCCGCACCCCGCCAGAACAAGACTCGCCGCCACCAGAGGCCCCACCCAGATCCGCATGCCCCAGACGGTCGCAGATTTCAGCCCCGCAGGAAGCTACTTCGAGTAATCGGTGCTGAGCCAGCGCTGCGGGCGCATCCGGATGACAACCGAGGTCGGGGTGAGGTTCTCGTCGGCGAACTGGCCGCCGGCTTCGTCGCCGAGATAGCGGACCGCGATCGCGCGCACCTGCGCGTCGTCGGCGGGCCCGATGCCGGTGACGTCGCCCTCGGCGGTGACGTACTTGTAGGGCGGCTGCTCGTCCTGCACGGTGATCGCGAAGCGGCCGGCATCACGAATCAGCTTGTGCTTGATGGACTCTGACTCGGTCCACAGCAGCACCTCGCCCCCGGGTCGATAGCCGTACCAGATCGGTACCGCCAGCGGGGCACGGTCGGGCCGCTCGACGGCGATCACGCCGACGTGCACGTCGGCCAGATATCGTTCGCGCTCGTCACTGCTCATCTTCGCCATGCCTACTGCCAACCACTGAGAGCTCGGTCACATTCCCCCGGGTAGGAGCCCACGCAACAGCACCGCCAGCCCGTATTCGAAGGCGTCGTCGGCGCGTTGCGACTTGGGCTCACCGGTGGCCAGCGCAGCCGCCAGTTCCGGTCCGACCTCGGCGCCGGTGTGCCAGGGTTCGTCGGGGGCAGCCACGTCGAGCGCCGAGCCGAGGACAAACGAATCCATCAGCGTGATCGCCCGCAGCGTGTCCGCCGGGTCGAAACCGCCGCGGTGCAGCGTGACGGCGAGCGCGTTGTACATCGTGAACGCCTGCGTGCTGTTGACGGCGTGGGCGGTCATCAGCGGGATCAGCCGCGGGTAGCGCGCGTAGCTGCGCCGGTAGGAGCGCAGGATGTCGGCGACGACGTCGCGCCAGGGCCGGCCTGGGTCGTCGTCGGGGAGTTGGACCTGCGACATCGCGCGTTCCCGCAGCAGTTCGACGATCTCGTCGCGGCCGCTGACGTGGTTGTACAGCGACGACGGTCGCACCCGCAGCGCACGTGCGATTCCCGGGATGGTGAAGCCGCCGGTCGCCATCACCGACTTCAGCGCCGCGTCGGCAATCCGGTCTGTCGACAGCAGCGGTGTGCGTGGTCGTCCCATGCCGCAACTCCCGTCTTGCGCGAGGAAGTGACTCAGTTCACAATAAACGAACCTCATTCGTTTTAGGAGCCGGATGCTCACGCTCACTGCCCCCGCCGCCCCGCCGATGTCGCGGTCGACGGACTCCCAGCGCCCGCCGCTGCGTGTCGGACTGGTTCAGCACCGCTGGCGCCCGGATGCCGCCGAACTCACCCGGGTGCTGCGCGACGGCATCAACCGCGCCGCCGCCGAGGGTGCGACCGCGGTGTTCCTGCCCGAGATCACGCTGTTGCGCTACCCGGCCGATCAGCCTGCCGGGCCCAATCCCGGTGCCCTGGCCGAGGGTCTGGCCGACGGACCGACGTTCGCGCTGGCGGCCGAGGCCGCCGCTGCCCACGGCGTCTTCGTACACGCGTCGCTCTACGAGAGCGCCCCCGACGCCGACGGGCTCGGCTTCAACACCGCGATCCTGGTGTCGCCGGCGGGCGAACTGGTAGCCCGGACCCGCAAGCTGCACATCCCGATCTCGGCCGGCTACTACGAGGACACCTACTTCCGCGCCGGCCCGGCCGACGACCCCTATCCGGTGTACGAACCCGATGGCCTCGGCGCCCGCATCGGGCTGCCGACCTGCTGGGACGAATGGTTTCCCGAGGTGGCGCGCAACTATTCGCTGGGTGGCGCCGAGATCGTCGTGTACCCCACCGCCATCGGCTCCGAGCCGGTGTTCCCGGATTTTGACACCCGCCCGCTGTGGCAGCAGGTCATCGTCGCCAACGGCATCAACAGCGGCCTGTTCATGGTGGTGCCCAACCGCGTCGGCAATGAGGGCTCGGTGACGTTCTACGGGTCGTCGTTCATCTCCGATCCGTACGGGAGGGTGCTGGTGCAGGCCCCGCGTGACGAGGAAGCGGTGCTGGTCGCCGACCTCGATCTCGACCAGCGCCGGGACTGGCTCGAGCTGTTCCCGTTCCTGCTGACCCGCAGACCGGACACCTACGCAGCTCTCACCGAACCCGTTGACACACAACATCCTTACGGTGTCGGACAGCGGGCGACCGCGGTGGTCAAATGAGCGCGACGCTGTACGACGGCGGTGTCGTCTGGACCGGCTCCGAGGAGACCGACGCACTGCTGGTCGTCGACGGTGTGGTGGCCGCACTCGGCGACGAGGCACGTGCCCGCGGCGCCGAGGCCGACCGGGTCGACCTGGGTGGCGGGTTCCTGATGCCGTCCTTCGGCGACGGGCACGCCCACCCCCTCTACGGCGGACTGGAGGCAGTCGGGCCGCCGGTGCGCGGGTGCGGTTCGGTCGACGAGATCCTCTCTGCGGTCAAGAAATACGCCGACGATCACCCCGAGCAGGACTGGATCGTCGGTGCCTCCTACGACGGCAGCCTGGCACCCGGCGGGCTCTTCGACGCACACTGGCTCGACGCAGCGGTGCCCGACCGCCCCGTGGTGCTGCGGGCGTGGGACTACCACACCGTCTGGTGCAACTCCGAGGCCCTGCGCCGGGCGGGAATCACCGCCGACACCCCGGATCCGGCACTCGGCGAGATCCCGCACCGCGACGACGGATCGGTGCTCGGGACGCTGCGGGAGTGGGGCGCCACCGATCTGGTGATGAACGTGATGCCCCCGCTCGACGAGCAGGTGCGCATCGACGCGCTCGGCACCGCCGCCGACTACTACCTGGCCCGCGGTGTGACGTGGGTTCAGGATGCCTGGGTGGAACCCGCCGATGTGGCGACCTATGTCGAGGCGGCGCGGCGCGGAAAGCTGCGGATGCGGTTCAACCTGGCGCTGTACGCCGACCCGCGGCACTTCGACTCTCAGGTAACCCGTTTCGCCGAACAGCGCGCGCTGGTCGAGGCCGCCGCCAACCCGTTGCTCACCGCACAGACGGTGAAGTTCTTCGCCGACGGGGTGGTGGAGAACGAAACCGGTGCGCTGCTGGCGCCGTACTGCTCGGGCCTGCATGAGCACCTGGGCATGCGCAACTGGGAAGGCGACTCGCTGGCCGAGGCTGCGCGACGCGTCGACGGACTCGGACTGCAGATCCACATCCACGCCATCGGCGACGCCGCGGTCCGGCAGGCACTGGATGCCATCGAATACGTTGTCGCACAGAACGGCCCGCGGGACCGGCGACCGGTGATCGCGCACTGCCAGTTGGTCGACGACGCCGACCTGGCCCGGTTCGCCGAACTCGGTGTCATCCCCAACATGCAACCGCTGTGGGCACAGCTTGATGCGTTGATGACAGTGCTGACGATCCCGCGACTGGGCGCCGAGCGGGCCGACAAGCAGTACCCGATCCGCACGCTGGAGCGCTCGGGCGCGCCGCTGAGCTTCGGCTCGGACTGGCCGGTGTCCTCGGGGGCCCCGCTCGACGGGATCGCGGTCGCGGTGTCGCGAAGCACCGAGGACGGTGCGCCCGAAGGCGGCTGGACGCCGCACGAGATCCTGCCCATCGAGGAGGCGCTCAGCGCCTACACCGCCGGCGTCGCGAATCAGGCCTTTGCCGAGAGCAATTGGGGCCGCCTCGGACCGGGCGCCGAAGCCGACATGATCTGGCTGCACCAGGATCCGCGCGCCACACCACCACTGGAGTTGCCGAAGGTCGGCATCCGGGCCACCTACTTGCGCGGGGATCCGGTCTACCGCGCCGACGCAGTGAAGGGACAGTCATGAGCACCTCGGAGTCGTTCGTACCCGACCTCGACGCCCGCGAGGGCCATCTGAAACGCGCGCTGGGCCTGCCGTCGCTCGTGCTGTTCGGCCTGGTGTACATGGTGCCGTTGACGGTGTTCACCACCTACGGCATCGTCACCGAGACCAGCGGTGGCCGGGTGCCGTTGGCCTATGCGGTCACCCTGACCGCGATGGTGTTCACCGCGCTGTCCTACGCCCGGATGTCGCGGGCGATACCGATCGCCGGGTCGGCATACACCTACACACAGCGGACGTTCGGCGCACCTGCCGGCTTCCTGGCCGGATGGTCGCTGCTGCTGGACTACCTGTTCCTGCCGATGCTCAACTACCTTGTCATCGGCCTCTACCTGAACGCGGCGGTGCCCGCACTACCGGAGTGGGCGATCATCATCATCGCGATCGCAATCGTCACGGTGCTCAACATCGTCGGCATCGTGTCGGTGGCCCGGGCGAACTTCCTGATCATCGCGATCCAAGCCGTCTTCATCGTGACGTTCCTGGTGCTCGCCGTGAGGGTGATCTCGGGTTACGGCACCGTCGACCTGCTGGGCCCGTTCACCGGTGACGGCAGTGCCGCGGGGATGAGTCCGGTCCTGGCCGGCGCGGCGATTCTGTGTCTGTCCTTCCTCGGCTTCGACGCGGTCTCGACACTGTCCGAGGAGGCCAAGGACGCCAAACGCACCGTGCCGTACGCGATCATGATCGCGACGGTCGTGTCGGGGACCATCTTCATCGTGCTGTCCTATGTGTCGCACCTGGTGTTCCCGTCCCACGACTTCGCCGATGTCGATTCCGGTTCGCTCGACGTGATGGCCGCCGCAGGCGGGCAGTTCCTCAACACGTTCTTCACCGCCGCCTACGTGGCCGGCTGCGTGGGTTCGGCGTTGACCTCTCAGGCCTCGGTGGCGCGAATCCTGTTCGCGATGGGCCGCGACGGAGTCCTGCCGCGCAAGGTGTTCGGCCATGTGTCGGCCCGGTTCAGCACGCCGGTGTACGCCATCGCAGTGGTCAGCGTGGTGTCGCTGCTGGCCATTGTGATCGACCTCGCCATGCTGGCCTCCCTGGTCAGCTTCGGTGCCCTGGTGGCGTTCTCGGCGGTGAACCTGTCGGTGATCAAACACTTCTTCGTGGACCGGGGGGAGCGCTCCAACGTGCTGCTCAACCTCGTCGCCCCGGCTATCGGGTTCATCCTGACCGTGTGGCTGTGGACCAGCTTGTCCGGGATGACGCTGGTGCTGGGCCTGATCTGGCTGGCGATCGGTGTCCTCTGGCTGGTGGTGGTCACACGCGGATTCCAGCGACCCACCCCGGTTCTCGACCTCAAGGAGTGATTTCGCGGGCGACGGGACGTGCCGGATCCGAACTCCACTCCGACCACGACCCGGCATACAGCGCGGCGTCGATCCCGACGGCCGCAAGCGCGGCGACAGTCACCGCAGCCGTCACCCCGGAGCCGCAGTACGCCGCGACATCCGAGCCGGCGGTGACACCGTGGGAGTCGAACAGTGCGGTGAGCTCGCGCTGCGACAGCCAGGTTCCGTCAGCGGTCAGCAGGCCGGTGCTCGGCACGTTGCGTGCTCCGGGGATGTGGCCGGCCACCGGGTCGACGGGTTCGACCTCGCCGCGGTAGCGCTCCGGCGCGCGGGCGTCGAGCAGCACCCCGATGCCGGGCACGCCCTCGGCGGTCACGGTGGGGCGGGCCCCCACATAGAGGTCGTCATGGGCGACCGTCACATCGCCGGGCACCGGAGTGACCGTGCCCGTGTCGAGTTCACCCGGCCACGCGGACAGCCCGCCGTCGAGGATCCTGACGTCGGAGATCCCCGCGGCCGTGAGCACCCACCACGCACGCGCCGACGCGGCACGGTTCCAGTCGTCGTACACCACCACCGGGACCCCGGTGCGCACCCCCCAGCGCCGCGCGGCCTCCTGCAGCCCGCCCCCGGACGGCAGCGGATGACGGCCACGTCCCGTCGCTGCGTGGTCGGTGAGCTCATCGTCGAGGGACACGTACACCGCCCCGGGCAGATGACCTGCCTCATAGGCCGCGGCACCGTCCGGTTCGGGCAGCGACCACCGCACGTCGAGCAGCGTCACCGGCTCGCCCTCGTCGAGCCTGCGCGCCAACTCGTCGGCGGTGATCAGCACACTGTCGCGACTACCCATCCCGGAATGGTATTCCCGACCGCAACTGCCAGGTTGGCGCAACCACCCCCGGCGCGCCTCGCAGCGAGATTGACACCACGGCTGTGAAGACCTTCATCAAGAGCTGGGACCGCAACCGTGCTGTCAATCTCGGCCAGAGGGCGGCGCAAGCCGTTTCCCTACCCTCACCGCGTCGAAGTCGCCAGCGCAAGAACATCTTCCGCTGACGGTGGACTCGCCGGGTGGTAGGACAGGCACCACGGCGCGACGATCCGGTGGAAGGATTCACCCTCGGTCGCGACATAGAAGTTGCCGGCCCGCAGCCTGCTGATGTCGGGGACCAGACCGCCCTTGGCGCGGGCCATCTCGCGGGCCGCCTCGATCTGGGCCGGTGAGTTGAGCAGGCCGTAGAACTGCGTGGCGGCGTTGCCGGGGATGTTGTGGTTGACACCCTTGGGCGCCTGCGTCGCGAAGACCAAGCCGAGGCCGTATTTGCGAGCCTGCGACGACAGCGCCAAAGTGCTGCGGGTGCAGGCGGTGAATCCCTTGGCCGGTGCGAAGTTCTGGGCTTCGTCCATCACCAGCAGGCCGCCGAGCGGGCGATCTCCTGCCGGATGGCGCTTGATCCAGGCGAACAGCGCCATCTGCAGCTGGTTGACGAAACTCTGCCGCTGCTCGTCCGAGGGCAGACCGATCATGCTGATCACCGACACCCGGGCGCGGTGCCCGTCGGCCGGCGTCAGCAGCACCCCGGGGTCGACGGGGGTTCCGCCGCCGCCGAACATCGGGTCGTTGATCATCGCCGCCCGCAGGTTCTGGGAGAGGTCTCCCGCGATCTGATGCGCCCCCGCGATATCGCTGACGTCCTCGGGCAGGTCGGCGAGCAGGCGGATGAATTCACCCAGGGTCGGTTCCGCCGTTCTGCCGTAGTGCTGCAACGCTTCCCGAAGGACAGCTCGAGAACGGGTGGCCTTCTGCGTCTTTCCCGAGATCAGGGCCCGCGGCTCCAGCGCCTCGCATGCCGACTCGACCGCCTCGGTGAACTCGTCGAAGTCGTCGACGACGCTGGCGAAGTCGGGCAACGGCTGGAACGCCAGCGGGCGGCCGTTGGTGCGGCGCGGCGTCCAGATCTTCACCTCGGTGTTGGTCAGGTAGTCGTCGGCGCGCGCCCCGTCGGATTGCCGCCACCCGGACGGCTGTTGCGGCCACGCCGTCCCCAGCCGCGACAGGTCGTTGTTGGGATCGAGCACGATCGACGACACGCCCCGCAGCGCGCACTCCTCGACCAGACGGCGGATCAGCACCGTCTTCCCTGACCCCGAGCCGGCGAAGATCGCCACATGTTTGCGCAGCGCTGACAGCGGGATCGTCACCGGGTCTTCGGTTTTCAGCTCCATACCGAGTGGGATCTCCGTCGCGGAGAAGGTGTGATCGTCGACGGTCTCGGACACAGGCTCCGGCTCGTCCTCTGTCACGACGACAGACTCGGGCGCGTCGTCGTCGGCAGCCAGAGTTTCGGCCAACAGCGACAGGCCGTGAGCCGGTCTGCGGGCCCGCAACCACGCGGTCAATTCCGGATCGTCATCGTCGATCAGATCGCGCAGCGCCGTCATGGTGCGCACGTCATCGTCGGATAGCGGCAGCGTACGGCCACCCGCCGCGTGGAACGCGTCGATCTCCGCGGCCGTCGTCTTACCGCTCGGCCACGGCGCATTACGCAGCAGGAACAGCTGTCGACGATCCGATCCCGAGCTGAATCCCGTGGCAGTCAGCGCCTTTCGCACTCGGCTCAGTGCGGCGCTGGCGTTGGACGCTGCGATGGCACGGAATGCCCAGTGCCGCTCGTCGTCGGTGTCGCTGTCCAGACTCTCGCGCAGCCGGGCGTGCAGCATGACGTGCGTGCCCGGCGGCGGGTCGGACACGAACATGCTCTCACCGTCGCGCTCGGTGATCCATGCCCGCAACGCCGCCGACAGCAACTCGGGCATCGTGATGTCCTCGCCGTCGTGCGCCACGGCCGCCTCGGGCACCGCCCGCCGCCGGTACTCCGCGAACCGCCGGTCCAAAGCCGCAGAGGCCGAAGCTGTTCCGACGGAGTCCTGAGTTTCCCACGACGGTTGGTCATCGGCACCGAGATGTTCGAGCTCGACGATCTCGCCGTGCTTGAGGCACTCCCGCACGTGGGTATCTGCCCGGATCAGCAGCTGGCGTGGCGTGTAGGACGGCGCCTCCTCGAACGCTACCGGCGCCAGCGGCCAACTCGGGTACGGCGGGGTGAATCCCGCCGACGCATAGCTCGCCGCGAACCTGCGCTCCAGGATGGCGCGTCCGATGTCGGCGCTGGGCAACGGCGTCAGCACGCCCGTCACCCGGAAGCGATCGGCGACGCTGGCCGCAGCGCGGTCCTGGATGTGTTCCCACACCGCGGGCAGACAGGCCACCACCGGCACGGTGCGCCGCGTCGTCTGCCGCAACGACATCAACCCGTGGGCGACCTGTTCGAGTACCCCGTCGCCCGACGTCCCTGCCAGCGATTGGGCCAGCAGCGTGTCGATCTGGTCGACGGCGAGCACCGACGGCCCCGCCAGCGCGACCAGGCGCGAGATGTCGCGGACACACTCCTGCGCCGACGCCGGGGCCGCGCGCAATCCCCACGGTCCGCGCTCTTCGACGCTGAATTCCTCACTGCCCTGCAGGAAGCCTTCACCGATGTCGTGGGCGATGAAGTCGTTGGACCCGAGTAGGACCAGCGCCCGGAGCGTCTGATGACATTGCCGCACGGTCTCTTTCGCAGCAGCCGACAGCGCCTTGATGAAGCGGTAGAGCGTTTCGGCATCCAGGTCGTCGTCACCGATGATGGCCCGGCGATCGGCACGCGACACATGCGCCAGCGACGACAGGTCCCACAGCAGATCCTTCAACTGCGTCTCGCGCTGTGCGCCAGGACGGCCGAGGCTCTCCAGGATGCCGCTGCGCACCGATTGCCAGAAGCTGGCGGCGTCGAGCAGTTCGACGACGAAGAAGAAGCCGCCGTCGGCCTGCACACGCTCGCGGATCTGACCGAGCAGGTGGGTCTTGCCCGACCCCGCCGGGCCTCGGATGACGACGCCGAGCGGGCTGGAGCTCTCGTCGCGCAGCGCGTCGCCGAAGGCATCCATGACGTCGTCGACGGCGTGCTCGTTGAGGCCCGTCACGTGGGTGGCGGCCTGGGGTCGCCACAGGTCGTCGGAGGTCGGCGCCCAGGTCAGCCGCAGCGAGGCGAGCGCATCCCGGTGTCGTGTGTCCATCACGCGTCAATCGCGATCAGATGCTTGGGCCGGTCCCCGATGACGACGGCGGCGGCGCGGTCCTCGGCGGTCAGGACTTTCTGGTCCTCCTGCGGGATCACGCTGACGCCCGGGGCGCGGTGCAGCGCGGCCAGCGCGGCATCGACGTCGGCGCGGGGCACCTGCAGCTCGGCCCGAAGCCGGGTCAGCGAGACCCAGCCGCCGGGACGCGGTGTCAGCCGCCGGTAGGCGTCGCGGATTCGGTCCTCGGTGGAGGAGGGGGTGACACCGAAGACGTCGGCCAGGCTGAGGTCGGCGTGGCTCAGGTAGCGGCCGAGGGCTCCGAGCACGGTGTAGACCGTCTTTGCCGAACCGGTCGAACGGGGCGGCGGGCCTGCGTCGATGAGGTCGCGGCACAGTCGCCAGCCGCGATCGGTGAGCTCGTGGACGAATCTGTTTCCGACACGCTCGGATTCGATCAGCCCGAGCCGATTGAGTTTCTCGCGGCCCGGTTTGTCCAGCGCAGGGCCCAGCACGGCAAGTTCGGGGTTGGGTACCGACCGTGATTCAGCCATCAGCACCAGCAGCACCGCCCGTTCGGTTCCCGTCAGATCCCCCGCCGTCACACTCACGTCTGCCAACTTAACGGGGTGCGGCAGGATTGTTCTGCCATGGTTGATCCCGTCGGTGTTCCCGAAACCTCGAAACGGCGCGCGCTGGTCCGACTCGCGCTGGTCGTCGCGGTTTTGACGGTGCTGTTCTATTTAACAGCAATCCAGCAGGTGATCGACGTCGATTCGGTGCGTCGCCTGATCGAGTCGACGGGCCCGCTGGCGCCGCTGACGTATGTGGTGGTGTCCGCGGTCCTCGGCGCCCTGCTGGTGCCGGGGCCGCTGTTGGCCGCGGGCAGCGGATTCCTGTTCGGGCCGCTGCTCGGCACGTTAGTGACGCTGGGCGCGACCGTCGGGAGTGCGGTCATCTCGGCGTATGCCGGTCGCCGGGCCGGACGGGACAGCGCGCGGGCGCTTCTGGGGCCGCAGCGCTCCGATCGCATCGACGGGATGATCCAGCGCGGCGGGCTGTGGGCCGTCGTCGGTCAGCGATTCGTGCCGGGGATCTCCGACGCGCTGGCCTCGTACACATTCGGCGCTTTCGGAGTTCCGTTGTGGCAGATGGCGGTCGGGGCGTTCATCGGGTCGGCGCCACGGGCGTTCGTGTACACCGCGCTGGGGGCGTCGATCGGGGAGTTCTCGGCGCCGCTGGCCTATACCGCGATCGCGGTGTGGTGCCTGACCGCGGGAGTGGGCGCGTTCGCGGCGCACCGGGGTTGGCGATCGTGGCGGGCCAGCCGCGGCTGAGCTCCCGCGAGTGTGCGCTGACGGTCGTGGATTCGGCCCCGGCCGCGACCCTGGGGGCACCTTGGGCGGCGGTCAACGGCGGTAGCGTGGGCATCCGTGCAGACCCCCGACGACATCGTCCTCACCGACGAATTCCGTCGCGCGCTGGCACTGCTGAACGAGGGTCACAACACCTTCCTCACCGGCAAGGCCGGTACCGGCAAGTCGACGCTGATCCGCCGGTTCATGGCCGACACCGATCGCAACGTCGTGGTGGTCGCACCGACCGGGATCGCCGCGCTCAACGTCGACGGCTACACGATCCACCGACTGTTCGGGTTCCGCACCACCACCGGTTTGCACGAGGTGCGCTCCGGCGACTACCGACCGGGCCGCTTCGCCAAGACCCTCGCATCGCTGGACACGCTGATCATCGACGAGGCGTCGATGGTGCGCGCCGATCTGTTCGACATGCTCGCCGCCGCCCTGCAGCAGTTCGGCCCTCATCCGGGGCAGCCGTTCGGCGGGGTGCAGGTCGTCCTCGTCGGTGACCTGTACCAGCTGCCACCGGTCGTCACCGAGAGCGAAGCGCACTACTTCTCCACGACCTACGAGACCCCGTACTTCTTCTCCGCCCGCAGTTTCCGTCGCGAAGACTTCCCCACCGTCGCGTTGACCACGGTGTTCCGTCAGCTCGGTGACGATCGAATGGCGGCCATCCTCAATGAGATTCGCGAAGGGGTGCTGCTCGGCCACGCCCGAGAGCAGCTCAATGCGCGCACCGATCCCGACTTCGTCCCGCCCGAGGACGAGTTCTGGTTGACGCTGGCTCCCACCAACCGGCTGGTCACGGCACGCAATCGCCAGCATCTGGAGCGGTTGTCCGGCGACGAGATGGTGCACCACGCCAAGACTTCCGGCGATCTGGCGTTGTTCGACCCGCCGGTCGAGGAGACGGTCCGCTTCAAGGTGGGCGCCCAGATCATGATGCTCAACAACGACCAGTCCGATCGCTGGGTGAACGGCACGATCGGCCGCGTGGTCGGCGTCGACCACGACCGCCACGGAGCCGTCGTCGTCGTGGAGTTCCCGGACGGCAGCACCGCCGACGTCACCCCGTTCACCTGGGAGGCGACGCGCCCGGTCGTCGACGGCGGCGCGCTCCGCCGGGAAGTGGTGGGCACCTACACGCAGATGCCGTTCAAGCTGGCGTGGGCGATCACGATCCACAAGAGCCAAGGGCAGACGCTGCACCGACTGGTCGTGGATCTCACCGGTGGCATGTTCTCGTTCGGTCAGCTCTATGTGGCCCTGAGCCGCTGCACCTCGCTGCAGGGTCTGGTCCTCAAACGCCCGGTGCTGCCCAAGGACATGAAGACCGACCGGCGGATCGCCCGGTTCCTGCGCGCTGCGGTGCACGACGACCGCGACCGCCGATACTGTGCGGTCGCCATCCTCACCGTCGGCGACGAGGGACGGTTGTCTCGGCCGCGCCCGGTCGAGCTGGCGGTGGCCTTCGACGACGGAACCGCGGTGGCCACGTTGGTGAACCCGCAACGCGATCTGGCCGATGCACGAAAAGCATTCGGCATCAGCGTGTCCGACGTTCTGCTCGCCCCCACGCTTCGGGAGGCGTGGGCGGTGATCTCGCCGATGTTGGCCGGCTGCACGCCGGTCGGTGTGGGTATCGACGAGACGATGGGTCTGATCGATTTCGAGTTGAAGCGGCTGGGCCACGTCACGCCGATGCCGATGGGCGTCGACATGCCGCGCCGCGCGGTAGCCGCGGCACGGTCAGCCGTGGACGTCGCGGCGGCGACGATGCAGGCCTTCACCGAGTTGGGTGTTCCCGACACCGGATCGTCGGCGTTCGACGAAGCCGACTCCTCCGAGGTCTCGGGGCTGCTGGTCAGCCGCGATCAGCAGACGCCGACACCGAATGCAGACCACCTGCCGGCACTGTCGGCGCTGCTGCGGGTGAGTCGATGCGTCGGCCCGGTGCTGATCGGCGAATCGGCGCGACCACTTCACGGTGAGGATGCGGCGGTCCGGCAGTCGGTCGCCGACCAGCTGCGGGCGGCGGCCACCCGGGTGACGCTCACCGACGAGGTCGTGCAGCGGCTGCGTGCGGTGGAGACGCTGCTCGACGCCGACATCGTCACCGACGACATGCTTCTCGAGCGACATGACATCTACACGATCCTGGTGCCAGGCACGCGCGTCTGTTTCACCGGGACCGCGCAGGACACGACCGGTCGGGTGGTGGAACGTGACGAGATGGAGCGCTTGGCCATCTCGGCCGGGCTCACACCGGTGAAGACCGTGAGCAAGACCCGCTGCGACGTGCTGGTGACGGCGGAGGAGGGAACCCAGTCGGGCAAGGCACGCAAGGCCGGGGAGTACAACAAGCCGGTGGTGTGCGCCGACGAGTTCTTCGCCTGGCTCGCCGCGCGGTGACGCCCCGTCCCCGCGCGGTGACGCCCCGTCCCCGCGGAATAGCGTTCCCGGCTGCGATCGCGGCCCCAACCACAGCCGTGGCTTCACGCTCGGCGCAGAATGGGGAGCGTGCCGTCCCCCGCGTTCGCCTCGGACAACGCCGCCCCGGCGCACCCCAGAGCTCTGGAAGCCCTGCACCGGGCCAACGACGGGTCCGCTCCGGCCTATGGCGCCGACGCCGTCACCCAGCGTGCGACCGACGCGCTCCGGGATGCCTTCGACTCACCCGGGGCCGAGGTGCTGTTCCCGTTCACCGGCACGGCGGCCAACATCATCGCGCTGGCATCGGCGGTGCAGCCGTGGCACGAGATCCTCTGCAGCGACGTCGCACACGTCCTGCTCGACGAGGCCGGCGGACCTGTCCGGCTCTCCGGCGCCCAGCTGACCCGGTTGCCCAGCGATGATGGCCTGATCAGCCCCGACGACCTCGACCGTCGGGTCGCCCGCCGTGGCGCGGTCCATCATTCGCAGCCCCGCATCGTCACGATCACCCAGTCCACCGAGAACGGTCGCGTCTGGCCCGCACAGGCCATCGCGGAGTTCGTCGACCGCGCCCATGCCCTCGACCTGCTGGTCCACGTCGACGGCTCCCGCATCGCCAATGCCATTGCCGCGCTGGGTGTCTCACCTGTCGAGGCGATCGGCGACGCGGACATCGTCACCGTCGGCGGAACCAAGAACGGCATGCTATTCGGCGACGCCCTGCTGGTCCGCCGCCCCGAACAGTTCAGCGGAATCCACTTTGTGCAGAAGCAGATCGGTCACCTTGCAAGCAAGCACCGCTTCGTCGCCGCACAGTTCCTGGGAATGCTGGAGGACGATCTCTGGCTGGAGACCGCGGCACATGCCAATGCGATGGCACGCAGGCTCAGCACCGGCATGACCGACCTCGGCCTCCACCTGGCCTCTCCGGTGGAGGCCAACGAGGTGTTCGTTGAACTCGACGTCGACGTGCACCACGCGATCGCCCGCGACTACCTGGTGCACCAGCCGGACATCGCCGAGCCGGTGGTGCGGTTCGTGTGTTCCTGGTCGACCAGCGACGGCGAGGTCGACGCGGTGCTGGCAGCACTGCGCGGGCTGCTGTAGACGACCGGGCAACTCTCAGTCACGGCTCTTGCGTTCCCGCTTGATGCGATAGAGCTCGTCGTCCGCAGAAGCCATCAGCAGTGCGAAGCCCTCCGCGTCGACGGGTCGGCCGACCGCGGTCCCCGCACTGACCCGGACCGGGCCTGCCGCGGCGAGGTCGCGGGCCAGGTCACGGGCCCGCCGGTCATCGAATCCACTTAACACGACCACGAACTCGTCGCCGCCGAGCCGGCCGATGAGCGCGGATGTGGGCAGCCGTGAGGTCCAGGCGCGTGCGAGTTGGGCCAGTACGCGGTCACCCGCGGCGTGCCCGTCGTGATCGTTGACGGCCTTGAAGTCGTCGACGTCGAGGACGATGACGCCCACCGGTTCCGCTCGTCGCTGCGCGCGAGCGATCAGGTCGGCGGCGTGGCGTTCGACGCCGGCACGATTCCACGCAGAGGTCAGCGGGTCACGCAGCGCGGCATCAAAGAGTGTGGAGTGCAGCACGCCGATGATCTCCGCGGCGGCGATGATGCACACCGCGAACATGAAGTACCACGGCCACGGCGCCGGAGCAGGCGCCACCGCCAGCGCCGCCGCACTGGCCGCCGAAAGCAGCACGGCCACTGCGCGCGCCAGGTGCTGGGCGATGCCACACCCTGATGTAGATGGCGGCGAACATCAGCGGGATCAGCGCCCACACCTGGGCGACGATGAGGTCGTGGTGGATCATCGGCACGATCGGTGCCACACACAGACACACCACCGACACCAGGTAGCGCCAGCGGCGCAGCGGGGTGGGAAGGGCGAATGCCAGGCCGGCCGCGCACAAGAGCACCGCCACCATCTCGCCGCGGGTGACAGACCACTGCTCGGTGGTGAACACCGCCGACGTGTACAGCACCAGCAGCACCCCGAGGAATGCCAGCAGCATTCGACGCTGCAGTGCGGCGGCGAACGTCATGACCTGCCTTCCCTTCGCGTTCGCACCCATCCTCGCAGCAACAGCTGCTGATTTCGTGAATATGGCTCTTGGCAACGGTATTCGCATCCGCTCGCTCCCGTCGGCTGGGATCTGAGGACCTTTGCCAGCAGTGCTCGGTCTCGCCGCGTGCCTATGGTGGATGGGGACACCCAACACAAAGGAGTGACCGGTGACGCGTTACCACCTGCCCGACACGTTCGACCTGACCCGGCTCGGCGAACCCCACGAACACGCCATCACGATCTACGCGGAGACCTCGCCGGCCCCCGACCAGCGCGAGGCCAGCCTGCTGAACGCCAAGAGCGCCGTCGACCGCGCTCTGCGCGCGATCCGGGAGCGAGGCGCCAAGAACGCCGTCGAGCGGAAGCTGCGCGACCGGTGGACCGAGATCGCCGAATCCGACCTGTGGCTGCGGCTGTCGCGGTCGCTGGCGATCTTCATCGCCGACGACGTCCACGAGGTGTACGTGCTGCCCAACGCGCTGCAGAACCAGTCGCAGGTGGGCGCCTACTTCGACATCGGCCAGCTGGTCCGCGCGGTGACCACCCCGCAGGAGGCCTACGCACTGACGCTGTCGACCAACGGGTGGAATCTTTGGCGGGCCACGGCCACCACCCGCGCCGAGGAGTTGCCGTTGATCGGCGAGTACCCCGCGGACGCGGCGGAAGCGACCAACCGCGCGACGATCCGCGACCGCGACCATGTCCGAAGGCTGGTCGGCGACGAGGGCAAGAAGGCACTGCTGGACGTCTACGCCAAGCGGGTCTCCGAAGCGGTGGAATCCGAACTGGGACAGGTGGATCCGTCGGCGAGCCGACCGCTGTTCCTGTTCGCGACCGATCCGTTGCTGGAGCTGTACCGCGCCCGGGACCACAAACGTGAGATCGTCGCGGTCCCCGGCGGGCCGGACACGCTGCGCCCCGACCAGATCGACGACGCGATCCGCGGGTCGCTGTCGTCGCTGAACGCCCAGCGCACCAATGCGCGGGTCGACGACATCGGCGACGGGGTGGCCCGTGGTCTGGTGGCCACCGACCTCGCCGACATCAGCAAGGCCGCCATGGCCGGTGCGGTGTCCACGCTGGTCTATGACTTCACCGTCGACATCCTCGGGCGGCTCAACGACGCCACCGGGATGGTGACCTATGACGACGACGGGTACGACCTGCTGTCGCGGATCGCGGTCGCGGTGCTCGACAGGGGCGGCGAGGTCATCGCGGTGCGACCCGAAGAGATCACGGCCGACATCTGGACCGGGACCGCGGTGGCCGGGCTGCGGTTCGCGCTGTCCTGACCCCGCCTGACGATGAGTCCGGGACGTGCCTACGGTCAGTACCGACATGACCGTCGAACACGTTCTGGATGAAGCGATCGCCGATGGCAAGGTGCCTGGTGCGATAGCGGCGGTGACGGTACCCGGCCGGGCTCCGCTGATCTACGTCGGCGGCGACGATGGCATGGGCACACCACTGAGACGCGACACGATCATGCGGATCGCGTCGATCTCCAAGCCGATCGTCGCCGCGGCTGCGCTGAGCATGCTGGATTCCGGTGAGCTGACCCTGCGTGACCCGATCGTCCGTTGGCTGCCCGAGCTCGCGGATCGACCGGTGCTGCGGGCCGACGACGGCGAGCTGAACGACACGGTTCCCGCTGGGCGGGAGGTCACGGTCGAGGATGTGCTGACGTTTCGCTGCGGCGACGGGATGCTGCCCCGGTTTCCGATGGATGCACCGATCCAGCTGGCGTACGCCGACGCCCGCCTGGGCAGCGACGGCCCGCCCGGCCGGTACGCCCCACCGCCCCCCGAGGAGTGGCTCCGCCGTCTTGCGGCACTGCCCTTGATCGCGCAGCCGGGAGCGCGGTGGCTCTATCAGACGTCGGCCGATCTGCTCGGGGTGTTGCTGGCCCGGGTCGCAGGCAGTCCACTGCCCGAAGTTCTCATCGACCGGGTGTTCGCGCCGGCAGGCTTGGTGGACAAGGCATTCCACGTGCCGACCGACAAGCTGGCGCGCTTTGTGCCGCAGTTGTCACTGACCGAGGGCGGGTTCGAGGTGTTCGACCCGGTGCACGGCATGTGGGCGGCACCGCCCGACTTCCCCTCGGGCTCCTCGGGTTTGGTGTCGACGATCGACGACCTCATGGTGTTCACCGACGCGCTGCGGGACGGCCGACTGATCTCTGCCGAATCGCTGGCGGCGATGACAAGCGATCATCTGAGCCCTGAGCAACGCGACGACGCCGAGGTCTTCCTCAACGGAGCGGGGTGGGGTTACGGCCTGTGCGTCGAACCCGACGGGCGCTATGGCTGGGACGGTGGCCTGGGCACCGGCTGGCGGACCGATCCCCGGACCGGGGTGACCGATCTGCTGCTGACGCAGGTGTTGTGGAACGGCCCGGAAGGTCCCGCGGTTCTCGAGAAGTTCCGCGATGCTGTTCGTCCCGACGAGCCGGCTTGAACTCTGATCAGCTGTTCGGGCTGAGACCCGCCGCCCGGTCGCGAAGCAGTTTGGCCAACCGCTCGGTCTGCCGGGCATCAAATCCGATGTCGCCGCATCGATCCGACCACGGTCGGGCGGCATCGACGATCGCATCGATCATTCGGGCCACAGCCCGGCTCCGAACGCCTAGGCGCTCGCCGGCTTCCACAAAGTGCTGCCGATCGAACCGGTTGGCGCGGCCGTAGAGGTTGAGTGCCATCGGGTCCCGCCAGCCCGTGTACGGCTGTGTTGTCAGCAGGTCGTAAGCCGGTGTCGGCTGCCAGATCCCATCGGGGTTGAAGATCGAGAGGTTCTTGCCGTGCAGATCCCCGTTGCCGATCAGCCACGAGAACACGACGATCCTGAGCAACTCCAGAATTGAGACCGCCCTGGCTCCACCGCCGAGAGCGCACGCATCGGCCAGTGAGCTGATCGCAGTCTCCGCTTTGATGCGGTATTTCGAGGCCGGGTAGAGCCCAGCGACCTGGCAGGCGTCTTCCTGGGCGATTGTGTTGTCTCCCAATCGATCAAAACGTTTGACGAGCAATGCGCTGCGGCCGTTCACATCGTGAAGCAACGACGTAGCGGCGGTGCGGATGCCGCAGGCGTGGGCCATCGTCATGAAGAAGTGCTCGTTCTCGACCAGCAGGGGATACTGCTGGGGATTGAGCTTCAGTATCGCGTGACCGGTGGGTGTCCGGGCCGGTGCCGAGACCATTGCGGCGCTGACCTTCGGCTGAACGCCCGGCATTCCGACCGGATCATTCCGGAGGGAACCGGTCAGCCTGCCGAACACAGCGTGGAAATCGTTGTCGCGCTGGGGGTCGAACATCGGCGGGGGACGGTCTGCAGTCATGCCTGAGGGCAGGACACGGACATTGCCGATGGTGTCCCCGCCGATCGCCAACAGCAACGTGAGGTGGTCGTCGGCCGATGTCTTCGTCGATGACGTCACCACGCCGAGTCGAACACCCTCGGGCAGAAGGCCCGCGAAGAAGGCCGGCACCGCGCCCCCGTTGGTGATGATCGGATATTCGGCGCTTCGTAGCAGCGACCACGCCACTGACTGGTCGCGCAGGCGCCGATCATCAAGTGGCACATCGGAGACATAGTCGAAGCTCACCAAGTCGCTGTCGTCGCGTGCCAACCGAGCGACCAGCTCGTGCCCGAGATACACATCACCTTCGGTGACGGTCCGCAGGTCGGCGTTCGTTACGGTCATTGTGCGCCGAGGCTTACGTCCATGTGCAGGCCCAGGGCTTCGACGATTTCGATCAGAGAGCCGAACTTGACTGCGCCACTTCCACGTTCCACTGCCTGGACGGTAGATCGGGAGACTCCGGCCACATCGGCCAGCGTCTGCTGGGTGAGGCGTAGCGCGATCCGACGATCAGCAACCACCCTTCCTATGCGTGCGATTTCAGGCATAGAGTGGTCCACTTGCGGGTTCGTTCGGCGAGGCCCAGCCATGTCGCTCCTTATGCCTGAAATTGAAGGCATAAGGCATTCTGCATGACGCAGTGCTACAAGTCAACGAACTATGCGTTGGATTCCATGCTTAAAGCCAACGGGACCGACACTAACCGCTCAGCGCCTCCCCCGCTGGTCCGAGGTCGAGGAACACCGTCTCCCCATTCGCGTCGTCGAGTCCGTCATTGTCGGTGACGACGTACAGGTTCTGGTTGCCGGCGATCGCGAAGCCTTCCACCTTCTCCTGAACGAATCCGTTGGTCGCCTGCAGGTCGGGCAACAGGTTGCGGGCCAACGCCTTCGGCAGCACCGGCGGCGCTTCGTCGGCCGATGTCACTCCCGCCTCGGATGGCATCTCGACGCGGTAGATCGCCTTCACCCGCGCGTCGGGCCCGTTGAGCTTGTCACGCTCCAACACCAGCAGGGCGCCGTCGTGGACGGCGATCTCGGACAACCCGATCCAGTCGTCGGCGACGTCGGTGGTGTCCAGCTGGTAACCGAACCATTCCCATGTTCCGCCGTCGGGGGTGTAGCGCCCGATGCGGACCACACCCGCCGGGTCGGTCTCCAACTCGCGCTGCAGTGCCACCCACACCGTGTCCCCGTCGACCGCAACACCCTCCAGGCCTTGGCTTCCCAGTTCGCCGGCGATGTCGGCGGGCAGCAGAACCCGGTCCTCGACGCTGCCGTCGGCGGCGACGTACACCAGTTCGTTGCCGGGCCCCTCTTCGCCTTCCACCGCCAACACGAATCCGCCGTCCGGTCGTGCCGAAACACCCTCGACGTCGAGTGTGACGGGCTCACCGTCTTCGGTGATCCGCAGTTCGGTGTCGATCAGCGCCGGGGTCTGCGAGACGTCGACGCCCAGGACCCGCGCCGGACCGTAGGCGTTGTCGGTGGCGGTGAACAACCGGTTCTCGTCGGCGGGGTCGGCAGTCAACGCACCGAGCGCTCCCCATCCGATCGGCACACCGTCGATGTCGCCGGACACGATCGACGGGAACGGCGTCGGGCCCGCAAACTGATCACCGAATCCGTACACGTTGACCGACGCACGCACCCGAGCCTCGGCGTCGTCGGCCTCCGACGAGATGACCAGCAGGTCACGCTGCGGGATCGGCAGGATGCCCTCAGGCCCCGGCGTGGTCGGCATCAGCTGCCGGAATCGCGGCGACGTGACGTCGCTGACGTCGTAGGCCGCGACGAAGTTGCTGCGCTCCGATGCCACCAACGCCATTGGGCGGCCGCCGATCTCGGTGATCGCCAGCCCTTCCGGCTCCGGCCCCTTCGATTCCGCCCGGCTCTCGATGTGCAGACCGGTGCGCACGGCGAGCTGTTCGAACGAGTTGCCGGCATCCCAGACCACCTCACCGGTGGTGGCGTCGAAGATGCTCCAGCCACGGGTGCCGCCCTTCCAGTCGCCCTCATTGGCGGTGGCAACGTGGTCGTCGCCGATCCAGCCGAGCGCGTCGGGCTCCCTCGGCGTCTCGGGGATCGAGCCGGTCTGGTCGATCGCGCCGTCCTCGGCGGTGTCGATACCGTCGACCGATTGTGTTCCGGCGCTGAAGATCCGAGCGACTTCGCCGGTGCGGCCGTCGAGGACAGCGATCCCGTTGTTCTCCTGCAGCGTCACCGCGACCTGGCCGCGGGAGTTGATGCTGACGTACTCCGGTTCGAGGTCTTCGGGCGTGTCGAGGCCGGCTGCGCGTGCCGTCTCTACGTCGAAGTCGACCCTGCGGGCCGTCCAGGCGGTCGGAGCACCGGTGAGATCGATGAACTGCATGAATCCCGTTGGCGGTTGCGGAAGGTCACCCTCCTCGACACCGGGCGGTGTGAACTCCTCGTCGCGCTGATTCTCCATCGCGATCGCGGCGAACGACCCGTCCGGGCTGATCGCGATCGAGTCCGGTTGACCGCCCAGGTCGATGCTGTGCACCGGGGTGCGATCGGCGACCCGCACGACGTCGACGCGTCCCGACGGGTTGGGGAAGTCACCGCCCGTGGTGTCGACGACGACCAACACGAATTCGCCGACGGCGGCCACCGAGGTGGGCTGGTCGTCGGCGTTGCCGAGATCGGCCAGCGAAAGCGTGCCCAGGCCAACGGGTTTGGCAGGGTCGCGGAGGTCGAGGAACCCGATCCGCTTGGCGGCGGCGTCGGTGTAGATGACGGTGTTGCCGTCCGGGGTGACGGTGGAGATCTCGGCGACGGTCTCTGCCTCGACGGGATCCTCGGTAGGTCTGTTCAGATACACCGGGTAGGTGGCCGCGCGGTGGAAGCGCTCGGCGGCCGGCAGGTTCCAGTCGATCGGCGACGTGGCTCGCGGGGTGTCCGGGGTGGGTTCGCCGGGGGCGTCGTCCTGAGCGTCGGTGGCGCACCCGGCCGCCACCAGTGCCACCACGGTCGCCGCTGCCGCTGCCCGAGCCAGATTCGAGGCCTTCACCCGTCACCCTCTTCAGTTGTGCCGTTGAGTCGAGTGAGCTTGTCGCGGGCAGGTGAGCTGATGGGGATCGGCCGGTGAACGCCCGGCAACGGGTTGGTGACCGGCACCCTGCCTTCGACACCACCCCCGGTTCGGCCCTCGTCGCGAGATTGCACTGACGGTTGTCGGCAAGCCGATGGGCGGTGGCGAGCACAGCCCTGAGCGCGATCTGGGCTTGAGCACCCTTCCAGGCACCCCAACCCGACACCGACGATGTCCCACCGGTGGCCTATCTTGGACCGTCCGAACCGCACACACAGATGAGGAGCCGAGGTGGACGCCGACGACACCGTGCTGTCGGCCCCCGAGCTGCTCGAACTCAACCGTGACGTGCAGGGATCCCGCGCGATGCGGCTGCTCGCGACCGTCAACCTGGGGCTGTACGCGACGTTGATGGAACGCCACCTCAGCGGCGGCGTGGTCCCCGAGACCGAGCTGGTGGTGCAGCTGGAGCGTGACCTCGACGAGCTGGACCATCCCGACGGGCAGTCCGGGCTGGCGCTGATCAAGTCGTGGGCCAGCCAGGGCTGGCTGCACCGCATTGTCGACGAGCGCCGCGATCAGAACGTCTGCTATCTCACCCAGGACGCCCGGCGCGCGCTGGATTTCGTCCGTGGCATGCGGCGCAACGACACCATCGCCACCGGCGGCTCGATCAACGGCATCGCCTCCCGCCTCAAGCAGGTCGCGGTCCGCATCGGCACCGATCCTGCCCGCATCCGCAAGAGCATCGAGGGCGAGATCGCGACGCTGCAGGCCGAACTCGACGAACTGGACGCCGGCGAACGCCCGAACCCGGACCTCACCGACTCCTACGACGAGGCCCGCGCCATCGCCCTGCAGATGGAGCGGATGATCACCGACATCGGCCAGTACGGCACGATGATCGAGCAGGCCACCGCGGCGCTGGACGAGCCGATCGACAGCAACGTCGAGTACCGCGACCGGCAGCGCCAGATGTACACCGACTACCAGGCGGCCTGGGATTCCCAGGGCCGCGACAGCCACCGCGCGTTCCTGCGGATGATCAACGACCCCGACCAGCGCGCCGAGTTCGAGGCCGACGTCGCCGACGTCGCCGAGGCGCTGCCGCTGCTGGACCCGGCGCTGCGCAAGGTGATGGCCGGGTTCTTCGAACTGGTCGGTCACCAGATCGACGAGGTCGAACGGATCCAGCAGCGTTGTGCGCAGCGGGTCAAGCGGTTCACCGCGTTCGGCACGCTGGAGCAGAGCCGGGGCGTGGCCCGTCAACTCAACGAGGCGATCGGCTCGGCACGTGCCCTCCTGAAGACGTCACTGATCGACTCACGCCTCGACATCGACGTGCCGCTGGCCCGGCACGCGATCAGCTCCGTCGGCGCGCTCAGCTTCAAGATCGGCGACTTGTCGAACCCCAAGCCCGCCAAAGCCGCCGAGGGCGAGGTGGACCTGGCCGGCTTCGCCGCGCTGACAACGCAGGTCGACGCACCGGCGATGTCGGAGATGATCAACGCCGCGGTCAGCGCCGGGCCGGTGTCGCTGCCCCAGGTGGTCGGCATGCTGGAGTCCGCGTATCTCGGGCATGTCATCGTGCTGTGGTCCTGGGCGCTCAAACAGCCCGACGCGTCGCCGACGGCCGCCTCGAGCACCGTGCGGTTCCGCTCGTTGGACGGCCTCGACCGCGAGATCGCCGTGCCGGAACTGATGTTCACCGAACCGATCACCACCCTGGCGGGAGCCTCGTGACGTCACCGTCTGCCGAGCGGGAAGCCGACTTCGCCGCATTCTCCGATCTGCCCCAGGTCGACCAGAGCGCCCGCCCTCCTCACCAGCGTCGGCCGCGCTTCGACGGTGACGTCTCCGAACTGCCCGACCGCGCCTGCTGGGCGCTGCAGCACCTGCTGACCCGCCGGTACATCAGCGCCGAAACCGATGCCGACGTCTACCGCTGGGTGCTGGAGTACCGCGATCAGCTGAGCGTGCGGTTGTCCGAACTGGACCTGTTGCTGCGTATCGTCGACGGAACCGATGTGGCGTTCGTGGAGCAAGCCCGCTACGAATCCGCCAAGGGCATCAAGCTGTTACGCCGTGAACCGCTCGGCACCTACGACTCCATCCTGGCGCTGCACCTGGCGCAGATGATGCGCGCCGCCGGCGGGCAGAGCGTGTTGATCAGCCGCGAGGAGATGCACGGCCTGTTCTCCGGCGTGCTCAACGACACCGACCGCGACGCGGTCACGTTCACCGCGCGCGTCGACGCCGCGATCGCCCGGCTGACCGGCCTGGAGATCCTGCGCCGCAGCCGCGACGACGAGGACAGCTACACCATCAGCCCGGTGATCACCGCGATCATGACCGCGTCGGTGATCACCGAGCTGCAGCAGCAGTTCGAGCAGCTGCAGCGCGGCGGCGCCCCGGCCGAGGAGATCCCACTTGACTGAGCAGTTCCACCTGTCGCGGCTGCAGGTCGTCAACTGGGGGGTGTTCGACGGGTACCACTCGATCCCCTTCAGCGTCGGCGGCGCGCTGATCGCCGGCGCCTCGGGAAGCGGTAAATCCTCACTGCTGGATGCCATTTCGCTGGGCTTCCTACCGTTCAACCGACGCAACTTCAACGCCTCCGGCGACAACACCGCCGCGGGGTCGAGCGCCGGCCGGCGCACCGTCGACAAGTACGTGCGCGGCGCGTGGGGGCAGCGCAGCGACGGCGGCACCAGCCGGGTGATGTACCTGCGCGGCGAGGGCACGGCGTGGTCGGCGGTCGCGGTCACCTACGCCGGCGACTCCGGGCGCTCGGTCACCGGTCTGGTGCTCAAATGGCTCACCGGCGAATCCCGATCGGATTCGTCGAGCCGATTTGTCCTCGGTGACGGTGACCTCGACATCGAGGACGTCTGCAACCGCTGGGCCGCAGGCCGTTTCGACACCGGCGTGTTCAAGGAGGATCGGGGCGAGCGAAGCGACGGGAAAAGTCCGGGTTGGCGGTTCACCACCAAGGTGGAGTCGCAGTATCTGGCCCAGCTGTACGCGACCATCGGCATCCGCGCCTCCGACGCGGCCCAGCAGCTGCTCGGCAAGGCGAAGTCGCTGAAAAGCGTGGGCGGGCTGGAACAGTTCGTGCGGGAGTTCATGCTCGACGAGCCCGCCAGCCTCGCCCGGCTTCCCGAAGCGCTCAAGCAGATCGACCCGCTGGTGGAGGCCCGCGAGCTGCTGGCCGTCGCTCAGCGCAAACGCAAGATCCTCGGCGACATCGAGACCATCCAGCACCGCTATGCCTCGGAGTCCTCGGACCTGGGCATCATCGATCTGGTCGACGCCCCGATGGTGCGCGCGTTCACCGATCACGTCCGGCTGGCGCAGTGTCCCCCGCAGATCGCGCAACTGGACACCACGATCGACCAGCTCGACAACGAGTACGAGGACGTCACCCGGTCGCTGAATCTGGCCAAGGCCGAGGCGGATTCGCTCAACGCCCAGATCAGCGGCACCAGTACCAGCATCGGCCCGTTGCAGTCACAGGTCACCGCCGCCGAGACCGAGGCCGAGCAGGTGTCGCGCCGGCGCGCCGGCTACGAGGACCTGCTGACCGCGCAGGGCCTGGACGTGCCGGACACCGCCGACGAGTTCTGGAACCTGCGCGAGGAACTCCTCGGACAGGCCACCGAACTGCTGGCCAAGGTGGAACGCAACCGCGAGGCGTCCACCGACGCCGAGTACGCGCAGAAGTCCGCCCGCATCACCCGCGACGACGCCGCCAAGGAGCTCAAGCGCGTCGAGCATGTGGGGTCGGCGCTGCCGGAGTTCGCGCTGACGATGCGCGACCACATCTGCGCGGCAATCGGAGTCGATGCGACCGAGCTGCCGTATGTCGCCGAGCTGATGGATCTGCGGCCCGAGCAGAACCGGTGGCGGGTCGCGGTGGAGAAGGTGCTGCGCGGTGCAGGTCTGCGGCTTCTGGTCCCCGATCGCCACCACACGAAGGTGCTGCGGTTCGTCAACGAGACCAACATGCACGGCCGGCTGGCGCTGCACCATGTGCGGGTCAAGTCCTACGGCACCGACCCGGTCGAACCGGCGTCGAACACGCTGGCGGCCAAGCTGTTTGCCGTCGACCCCACGCACCCGTGCGCCGCCGAGGCCGTCGACATCGTCTCGGGCGCCGGCGACCACATCTGCGTCGACACCCCCGAGGTGTTCGCGCGGTTCCGCCGGGCAGTCACCGACAGCGGCCTCTACAAGGACTCCGACCGGCTGGCGATCAAGGACGACCGGCGTCCACTCAAGCAGTCCGAGTACCTGTTCCAGGGTGACGTGTCGGCCAAGATCAACGCGTTGACGATGGATCTGGCCGCCGCCGAGGAGGCCTACCAGAAGGCGCGCCGGGTCGCCGACGACATCGCCGCACAGCGTCAGCAGTGGCGCGATCGGGCATCGGCGTGCAAGGCGATCTGCGAGCAGTACCCGCAGTGGAGCCAGATCGACACCGAGACCGCCGACGGGCATGCCGACCGGCTGCGCGAACAGTACGAACTGCTGCTGGCCGAGCATCCCGACATCGAGGCGCTCAACTCCCGCGCCGACGAATGCTGGTCGCAGATACAGAGATTGATGACCCGCCGCGGTGCGGTGCAGACCCGCCGCGACGATCTCGACGGGCGCCGCACGCAGCTGCTGGAGCTGTCCGAACGACTGCAGCCGGCGTTCGTGTCCGAACCCCTGACCGAATTGCTGCAGCGGTACGCCGCACAACTGCCGGTGTCGCTGGAGCTGCTGAGCCCCGAGCCGCACCGGGAGGCGCTGTTCACCGCGATCAAGCGGGAGCGCGATCAGCTGCGGGAGAGCCGACGGCGGTCCTACGACGAATTGGCGCGCATCCTCAACACTTTCGACACCGCGTTCCCGGATGCGATCCCGAACGACTCCGACCAGTTCGACGAGCGGGTGCACGACTATGTGGCGCTGTGCCGGCACATCGACGAACGCGAGCTGCCCGAGGCCTATGAACGGATGATGCGGCTGGTCACCGAGCAGGCTCCGGATGCGATCCTGACGTTGCACCGGGTGGCCGAGCAGGAGGCGCGGCGGATCAGCGAGCAGATCGACCGCGTCAACACAGGTTTGGGCGCGGTGGAGTTCAACCGGGGCACGCGGTTGACGTTGCGGGCCACGCCGCGGGCGTTGGCGGCGGTGTCGGAGCTGACGGAGATCGTGCGGGCCATCTCACGGCGCATCGCCGAGGTCGGGTTGGGCGACAAGCAGGCGATCCTCGACCAGTACGCCGACATCCTGCGGCTGCGCAACCGGTTGGCCTCGACGGCGCCCGAGGACAAGGCGTGGACGCGGGATGCGCTGGATGTCCGCAACCGGTTCACGTTCGACTGCGCGGAGTGGGACGTCAGCAGCGAGGAGTTGATCCGCACGCACAGCAACGCCGGCGACAACTCCGGCGGCGAGCAGGAGAAGCTGATGGCGTTCTGCCTGGCCGGCGCGCTGAGCTTCAACCTGGCGAATCCCGAAAGTGCGGACAACAAGCCGGTTTTCGCGCAGCTGATGCTCGACGAGGCGTTCTCCAAGTCCGATCCGCAGTTCGCCCAGCAGGCGCTGCAGGCGTTCCGCAAGTTCGGGTTCCAGCTGGTCATCGTGGCGACGGTGCAGAACGCCACGACCATCCAGCCCTACATCGACAGCGTGGTGATGGTGTCGAAGACCGAGGCCACGGGCCGCAATGCCCGACCGGTGGCGACGGTGTCCACCCGCACGATCTCGGAGTTCACCACGTTGCGCCAGCAGATGAGGTCGAAGGTCCCGGCGGGCGTGTAGCCCTCCCGTTGACGTGTAGCCCTCACGTTGACGTGTAGGCCCTCACGTTGAGACTGCACCCCCGGCGGAAAAGCGCGAGAAGCGGCCGCCGCCAGCGCAGTCTCGACGGCGTCGTCGGCTCTGGTGATCCGTCCTCCCCCATCCGGGAACACCAGAGACCGACGCGCCACCTCTCAGGCGTCGCTCAACCCCTCAATTGCGCGCGCCCCGCTGATTCCGACCCGACCTCCGAAACCACGCATATCGTACATAAACGTCCGTGTTTTCGAAGAGTGAACAAGTTCTCGAAGCACGCGACCCCAGGGGTTCGCTCCCCGGGCTTATGCGGTACGGGAGCGTCCCACGGACAACACTTTTCCGGCGTGGCCGATCGAATCATGGGTGGTTGCTGCGCGGTGTCGGGCACTCGGCGGAGTGGTCACAGTGCCCTGCAGCTAATTCCTCCACGATCAACCCGCGGGTCAGCTGTTCGCTGAGCGACCTAGTCGAATTGAGTGGTCGAGACAACCGCGGGCGGGGATCACCGCCGGCACTGTGTGCACCGACCTATACTTACCGGCAACCGGGGGTACGACCGAACTGAGCCGACGCTGTTGGCCGCAACGAGAGAGGGAGACCTCCGCATGGCCGAGCGGCTGGCTTCTGGTCGCCACCATCTGACCCGTGACGAGGTAGCCGCCAATCAGAAAAGGCGACTCTTGCAGGCGCTCGCCGAGGTGATGGGCAAGAATGGCTACAGCAACACCACGGTCGACGATTTGATAAAGCACGCGAAGGTATCGAGGTCTACCTTTTACCAGCACTTCGATTCCAAACAGGATTGCTTCATGGCCGGCTATGAACGAATGCAGGGCCTGGTCATCGAGTTCATCCTGACCGCACCTGAAGCCGGAACCCCGATGCAGCGTTTCGCCACCATGCTGCACAAGTACCTCGGGTTCGTGGCCTCGGATCCCGCGACCGCTCGGCTCTACCTGCTCGAGGTCTTCGCGGCGGGCCCAGAGGCCATGCGTCGTCGGCTCGCACTTCAGCAGGACTTCGTCGACGGTGTCGCCAGGGTCTTCAACGCGCGCAGCAAGTCTGATCGTTTCGCCTGCCAGGCGCTCGTCCGGAGCATCTCGACGCTGGTCACCCACGGTCTCGCCGCCGGCGACGCAAAGTCCATCCTCGCTCTGGAGAAGCCGATCCTCGGTTTCGCCGCGCGGGCGTTGGGTGCGGATGCGGCCTGATGCCCACCCCTGAGCCCCCGCCGGGTATGCGGGAGCGCAAGAAGATCCAGACCCGTCTCGCTATCCGCCGAGAGGCGTTCCGACTGTTCGACAAGCAGGGGTACGCCAACACCACCGTCGAGCAGATCGCCGCCGCTGCCGAGGTCTCACCGCGGACTCTGTACCGGCACTTCGGCATCAAGGAAGCACTGCTGGTCTCCGACGATCAGTCGACGCCCATCGTCGACGCGTTCGTCGACGCGCCCGGCGATCTGAGCACCGTCGGCGCCTATCGACACGCGGTCGCTGCGGTGTTCGGCGCCTACTCACCGGAGGAACGCGACGATGCCGTCACCGGCCAGCAAATGCTGTACCAGGTACCGGAGGCGCGGGGTCTGATCTACACCACCTACGTCAAGCTGATCGCCCTGATCGAGGAGGCTCTGGCCCGCCGTGGCGGTGTACCGGGCGACGAAACCGAACGACGGGTGATGGCCGGGGCCATCGTCGGCGTGTTGATCGCCTTCTCGCACAACAACCCGATGCCCGAAGAAGCCATCCTGGAAGCACTTTCGGTGCTCGAATCCAAGATGGCGTAGCGCTCAGGCGCGCACCACGGGCCAGAAGAGCTCGAACAACCGCATCTCCCAGTCGTCTGCCACCCGCCCCGTGCGGGCGCGCTCGGCGATGTGCGCACCGACCACCGCGTCGATGAGCGTTGCGGCGTCGACGTCGGGACGCATCGATCCGTCGGCTTTGTCCGCGTTGATCACCGATTCCAGTTGGGCACGCTGAGCCACGAGGATCTGGCGGAAGAGGTCGGTGAACTCCGGATCCTCGGTGGTGAGCATCGCGGCGAAGCCACCGAACCCGATGCCGTCCTCCACCGCCTTGACTGCCTGCGTGATCACCCAGCGGAGCCGATCAGCGGCCGCGGTCTGCGGTGGCAGCGGTTCTGGTGTCGTCACCTCAGACAGCGCCTGCGACAACATGTCCCGCCGGTCTCGGTGCCGCCGGTAGATCGTGGTCTTGGCGATGCCCGACCGTGCTGCGACCGCCTCGACCGTCACCGCGCGCGGGCCTTTTGTTCGCAGGAGTTCCAGGGTCGCTTCACGGATGCCGTCGTCGACGTCACGGCGCTGCGCCATCCGCTCTCCCCTCACCGATGGAATATCCGCGGTCGGTTTCACGCTACACCCACCGTAGCGCTACGCTACGCGTAGCGTATTGTCGAGAGAGAGGGTCAAAAAGTGTTCAACGCAGTACGACGAATGTCGCGCACGTACGTGGCGTACCTCACCCTGTTGGCGGGGTTCGCGGCGCTGGGGATGTTCGTGTACGCCCTGGCGACGGGGAGTCGCTTCACCGGGGCCGCCGGCGCCGTGTTGGTGACGCTGTTCACCGCGGCCGTCGTCGGGTTCCGCGCCGGCGCACGCGAACTCGCAGCGTCGGATGAAAGTGGCAATCCCACCGACGGCGCAAACATCTGGGCGCAACCGCTACGCAGGGTGCAGATCGACCGGTATCTGCTGAATTACCGCCCCGCACAGGGCCATTCTGCCCAGGAGGACGACGAGACCGACACCGACTATCGGTACGCCGCGTGATCCGTTATCCCGTACCGTATTCCAGCGCCGGCTCCGCGGAGTCCACTCGGCCGTTGCTCGAGATCGTCAGCATGTCGGGCTGCACCAGGTACCGCGCGCCATCGGCGGGATTTCTTGCCTCGAACCCACCACGGGAACGTCTGGCATTCTCCAGTTGCAGGTTCGCGCCGTCACGCAGCCGTTCTCCGCGGTAGGAGTAGTCCCCGGACGAGTCCTCGCAGATCACGGCCAGCGAGCTAGCCGTCCTGATCGCGGCGACGGGCGAGGTCCCCTCCTCGCAGCGCGCCGTGTGGCCGATGAAGCCCTGGCCGTCGGTTCCCGAGACGCCGGCGATCGCGGTCGCTTCGGCCGTCGTGGTCGCCTCGGGCGTGCTGCCCGGATTCGGCGGTGACGGGGCGGCGATCCCGGGCTCGGACCCCCCGCTGTCGGAGCCGGACACCAGAATGGCTGCCAACAGCGCGGCCACCCCGAACAGCAGCACCGTGGCGATCACCAACATCGGAGCGACATGCGACCGGCGGGGCCGCGGTGCGGGAGGCGGCGGCCGCAGGGCCTGCCGAACGGGGCCGGACGCAGCCGGGTTCGGATCCGCGGTCGAGAACTGACGGGTGCTCGGCGGCGGACCCGGCCGCGCCGCCGCAACAGGGGCTCGCGCTGCCGACACCGGCGCATGGGCAGCCGCGGCGACCGCCTTGGCGAGTGCGCCGGCCGACGGGTACCGCTCCGCGGGGTTCTTGGCCATGCCGCGTGCGATCACGTCGTCGAACGCGGGGTTGATGCCGGGCCGCACCGCGCTCGGCCGTGGCGGCGCGGAGAACAGGTGTGCGGCCATCACCTCCCGCAGGTCACCGGATTGGAACGGCGACCGGCCGGTGAGGCATTCGAACACCATGCACGTCAGCGAGTACACGTCCGACGGCGGGCCGCCGCGTACGCCGTTGAGCCGCTCGGGAGCCATGTACGCGCAGGATCCGATGACCAGCCCGGTGCTGGTGACGTTCGCCTCACCGCCGCCCTGAGCGATGCCGAAGTCGACCAGGTAGACAAAATCGTCGGGGGTCAGCAGCACGTTCTCCGGCTTGATGTCGCGATGTACGAGGCCGCTGGCATGGGCGGCGTCCACCGCGGTCGCGACCTGACCGATCAGCGACACCGTGCGCGCCGCCGGCAGCGCACCGGCGACACGCAACTCGTCCTTGAGGCTGGCGCCCTCGACCAGGCGCATGTCGATGTAGAGCACGCCGTCGATCTCGCCGAAGTCGTGCACCGGGATCACGTGGGGGTCCTGCAGTCTCGCGGCGATGCGTGACTCACGCCGGAAGCGCTGCTGGAAGCTCGGGTCGGCGGCCATGTCGGCCCGCAGCAGCTTGATGGCCACGACCCGCTCGCGGACGGTGTCGTAGGCGCGGTAGACCTCGCCCATCCCGCCGACGCCGATCAGCGACTGCAGTTCATAGGGACCAAAGCGGGTGCCCAGACGAGCGACGCCGTTCGGGTTCATCTACGTTGCTCCTCCTCTCGCGACACGCGCAGCGGGTCTCCACGGCCCGATCAGGGTTCCCGCGGGACGTGACTGCTAACCCGTGGCGCGCTCAGCGCTGAACGACACCGTCACCTCGTCGGTGACTTTCATCGCACCCATCATCAACGAGTACGGCTTCAGACCGAAGTCGGAGTGCCTGACCTGGCCTTCGCACGACATCCGCGAGGTGTCGCCGAGATCCTCCACCTGCAGGTCCACGACGTGCGGGCGCGTGGTGCCGTGGATTTCCAGCGTGCCGGTGAGGCGGTAGCCGTCGCCGGCGCGTGTGATGTCGGCGGCGTGAAAGCGGATCTGCGGATACCGGCCGGCGTCGAACACCTTCAGCGCGTTCGATCGCGCCAGCGCCTTCTCCGGGCTCGTCAGGCCCTTGACACCGCCGTCGCCGCGCAGCACCTGCAGAGAGCCGACGTCGGCGACGAACTCGACCTCGGACGGTGCGTCGTCGACCCATTGCACGGTCGCCTCCCAGGTCAGCGACAGCGTCAACCGGTGACCCATCTTCGCCGCCGGGCCCGCGACTCCGGTCGTCACCAGCAACTGACCGTCCGCGGAATCCAGTCTCCACACCGTGGTCGCCATCAGCCGAATGTAGCGCTATCGACCGGGCGCTCCGGTGTGGCGAACCTTACGATTCGGCGACCAGACGCGCCGGACTTTGACGGGTCGCGCATCCCCCGTAAATATGGAGGAAATTCGACAAGACGGAGGTCAGCGGACCAGATGCTCGATATCAGCCCGTGGGTATGGGGTGCGACGATCGGCGTGATCATCGCCCTGCTCGCCCTGGACCTCACCCTGGCGGCCATCCGGCCCCACCGCGTCGGGTTCAAGGAAGCCACCGCATGGTCGGTGTTCTACATCATGGTCGCCGTGTTGTTCGGCGTGTGGTTCACCGCGACCTACGGCGGCACCTTAGGCACCGAGTACTTCGCCGGCTACATCGTCGAGAAGAGCCTGTCGGTCGACAACCTCTTCGTGTTCGTGATCATCATGGCGACGTTCGCGGTGCCCGAAGAGCATCAGCACAAGGTCCTGACGTTCGGCATCATCCTGGCCCTGATCATGCGCGCGATCTTCATCGTGCTGGGAGCGACGTTGCTGTCGCTGTTCTCGTTCATGTTCCTGGTGTTCGGCCTGCTGCTGATCTTCACCGCGATCCAGCTGTTCCGGCATCGCGACGAGGACCCCGACATCGAGAACAACATCATGGTCCGCGCCACGCGCCGCTTCCTGCCCGTCACCGAGGACTACCACGGCGGCAAGCTGGTCACCCGCATCGACGGACGCCGGATGTTCACGCCGCTGGTAGCGGTGCTGATCGCGATCGGCAGCGTGGATCTGCTGTTCGCGCTGGACTCCATCCCCGCCGTCTTCGGCATCACCGCCGAGCCCTACATCGTGTTCACCGCGAACGCCTTTGCGCTGCTGGGCCTGCGGGCACTGTTCTTCCTCGTCAAGGGCCTGCTGGACCGGCTGGTGTACCTGTCGACCGGGTTGTCGATCATCCTGGCGTTCATCGGCGTCAAGCTCGTGCTGCACTGGGGCCACGTCGACGTCAATCCGCAGATCCCCGAGATCGACACCTACGTCAGCCTGGTGGTGATCGTGGTGATCCTCGCGGTCGTCACCGTCGCCAGCCTGCTCAAGACGCGCCGCGACCCGACGGCCAAGGCGCATCCGGGTTCACTGCGCGGTCACCGGGAGGACAACAGCCCGCACTGAGACACCGCGCCGTGCCTTGAGACTGCGACGCTGCGCGCTGAGACTGCAGCCAGGGCGGAGAAAATCGAGTGAGGCCCGCCCTCAGCGCAGTCTCAACGTGGGTGGCGTGGCGCCCCCCAGCGCGTGCAGCACTGTGTCGACCACCCGGTCGAGATACTCCGGCGTGGTGTCCTGACGGCGGCCGCAGATCCGCCAGAAGACGGGTGCGGCCACCAGGTCGAGCGCGTACTCGACGTCGAGGTCCGCGCTCAGCTCCCCGCGCTTCACCGCTTCCCGCATCATCGCGTGCCCGTACTCACGACGGGTCACACCCACCTGCTCGGTGAGCGCGTCGGCGAGGCTGGTGTTGCGCTTGGCCTCGGCCAGCAGATCCGGCAGGATCCGCGCCATCCGAGGGTTGCTCAGCCAATCGTCCACGCTCTGAACAAGGTTGACGACGTCGGTGACCAGGTCCCCCGAGCTGCCGCCCACCACCGCCGGGAGGCTGATCCGCGTCACCGCATCGAGCACCATGTCCTGCTTGGAGGGCCACCGCCGATACAGTGCGGCCTTTCCCGCTCGGGCGCGCCGGGCTACTCCGTCCATCGAGAGCTTGCCGTAGCCGACGTCGGCGAGTTCGTCGAGCACCGCTTCGATGATCCCGTCGGTGACATCGGCCTTCAGTGCGGTCCGGCCGCCGGCGGTCACCTCAGACATTGCGCACCCTGACAAGCGGGCCACTGGACGTCAGCATCATGTCGACATACTATCGCGATACGGAACCGTTCCGTCTCGCAACACTCCCAACGACCGAAAGGGAAGCAATGTCCACCGACAACGAACGTCGCGACCACGCTGACCGAGTGATCGATGACCTGCTCGACAGCTTGCGACGCAGAGACATGCGGGCCTTCGCCGACCAATGGGCACCCGACGGCGTGATGGAGTTCCCGTTCGCCCCACCCGGCTACCCCGTGCTGCGGAGCCGCGACGAGGTCTGGGAGTACGTGAAGGACTACAACGCCAGCATCCGACTCGACGAGATCACCGAGCATCGACGTCTGCACACACTCGACCCCGGCACCGTGATCCTGGAGTTCACCGCCGACGGCGCCGCACTGCGGACCGGCACCGACTATCACATGGACTACATCGCGGTGATCACCATCGGCCCCGACGGCATCGAACACTATCGGGACTACTGGAATTCGCTGGCCGCCGCCATCGCGATGGGCGGGGCCGAGAGCCTGATGGCAGGTTTCACGCAGGATCAGAATGCCTGACGACGGTTGGATTCTCGTCACCGGCGCGACGGGCAACACCGGCAGCCAGGTGGTGGCTCGGCTGCGCAGCCGAGGCCATCCGGTGCGGGCGGCGAGCCGGCGGCCCGACACCGGCGACGGCGATGCCGTGCGCTTCGACTGGGCCGACGACACCACCTTCGCCTCGGCGCTGGCGGATGTGCGCGCCGTTTATCTCGTCGCTCCGGTCGGAGTGGCCGATCCGGCCCCTCTGGTTCGGCCGTTTCTCGAGCAGGCCGCCGCGGGCGGCGTGCGCCGTGTAGTGCAGTTGAGTTCGTCGGCGGTAGCACGCGGGGAACCCGCGCTCGGTGAGATCCATGACGTCGTCGCCGGATTGTTCACCGACTTCACGGTGCTGCGCCCGTCGTGGTTCATGCAGAACTTCGTCGGCAATAGTCCACTGGCCGAAGGCATCCGGCAATCCCGCGAGGTCATGACAGCTACTGGTGACGGCCGCCTCGGATTCATCGACGCCGCCGATATCGCCGCGGTCGCCGTGCAGGCGCTGGTGTCGGTCGAGTCCGTCGGCGACGACCTGGTGCTCACCGGACCCGAGGCACTGTCCTATCCGCAGGCTGCGGCCATCGTGTCGGAGGTGCTCGGCGAGCCGGTCGGACATGTCGACATCACCACCGATGCGCTGGCGAACCGCCTTGTCGCAGCGGGTCTTTCGGCTGATTTCGCGGCGGGACTCGCCGCCCTCGATGAGCGGATCCGCGCCGGCGAACAGGACTTCGTCACCTCCACGGTGTTCGACGTCACCGGTCGCGCACCGACGTCACTGCGCGACTTCCTGACCCACGCGCTGACGCCCGTCGCCGCCCGATGACGGCGCAGGCTCAGGCGGCGTCGACCTTCGAGGCGATCTTCTCGGCGAGCTGAACGGCTTCGTCGCCGGGCGGCGTACGGCAGCCCATCACGTCGATGAGGACGTTCGCTTCGCGGCGCAGCGTGTGCTGACACCCGTATCCCGCCGCACCGATCTGCTGCGATTGCTGGGTGATCTGCGCATCGCTGCGCTCGATGTCCTTGTAGGACCACTGCTGTGTCGGCGCGCCACTGAACGTCACCGTGATGATGTCCCCGGCGCAGGCTGACCACTGGTTGGCGGCCGCGTCCAGGAACGCCTGCGCTTCGGTGCCGGACGGGAAGGCCACCACGCCCTGACCGACCCAGACGGAGTCGTAACCGTCGGCCTTCAACCCTTGAAAGGCCACCGCCGTGTAGCCGCTGTTCTGATAGGCGTCTCCCATCGTGACGTACGAGGCGCCGAGGCACTCGGGCCGCGACAATTCGCCTGTGGTGAGATCCATTTGGGCGACAATGGGATTGGGCTCGATGCTGTCGAGCCCGACCGTCGATGCAACTTCCTCGGGTGTGAGCAGCATCGACCGGGGACTCGCCGACACGGTTGTGTCGTCCGAGGGCGAGTCCGACGGCGCGGCCGCTTCGCTGTCGGAGGATCCGCCGCCCGAGGTCGCCACGATGATCACCACCACCACCGCGATGATCGCCGCGACGGCCACGCCGGCGCCGATGAACAGCCCCTTCTTCGATGTGGGCTGCGGCGGGGCCGGCGGGCGCTGCATCGGCGGCGGCGGGTAGTGGGGCGCCGCCGGTCGCGGAGCCATCGCCGCCAGCAGCGAGTCGACCTCGGTGCGGGTGCGGTAGGTGACGTCGGACCGGTCGCGCAGCCTCTGCAGCAGCGACAGGATGTCCTGGCGCGCCGACGGGTCGTCACCGTCGTCCTCGATGCCGGCCCGCAACTCGGCGACGACGACGGTCTGCTGTTGCGGTGTCAGAGCCGGGCCGGCGATCAGACCGCCCAGCCGCATCAGGTACGCGAACGGCATGGGCGGCTCGTCCGGCAGCGGATCGGGCAGCGGCGCCGACTGGCGACGGGCCGCGTTCAGCGAGGCAACCAACTCGATGCCGGTGTCGATGGTGGGGTTCTGGAAGTCGATGACCTGGGTCGCCGCCAGCGGATTGGTACGCATGCTGTCTATGTGGCCCACCTGGACGGGCACGATCGGCTTTCCGAGCGCCTGGGCGTACTGCAGCTCGAGTTGGCACGCTTTGGACTGGGCCATGTTCTGGGACAAAGCCACGAGGAAGACGTCACAGACCCGAATCCGGTCGAGGATCATCCGCCACCAGGCGTCGCCGCCGCCGAGTTCGCTGTCGTACCAGATCTCCTCGCGCGCCCGCCGCAGCGTGGCCGCCAGTTGCTCCACCCGGGCGCCGTCATGGCTGGAGTAACTGATGAAGACGGCCATCCATCCACCCCTGCCTGCCCATGTATCGCCTGACGCAGACGTTAGCAAAGGATCGCGGTAAATCCCCCGTTCAGACTGCACCCAGCGCGACGAGATGTGAGTGCGGCCCGCCGCCCGCGCAGTCTCAACGCGGTGGACGGCCAGGCTCCGCCGCTACATTGTTCGGGTAACTCGACATCGAGGTGGCCCATGACATCGGCGAGACCACGTGCTGACGCCGTCTCCACGTGGGCGCCGCTGCGCTCGCCGGTGTTCCGTGCGCTGTGGATCGCGCAGTTCGTCTCCAACCTGGGCACCTGGATGCAGATGGTGGGTGCGCAGTGGATGCTCGTCGGCGACCCCCGCGCCGCGGTGCTGGTGCCACTGGTGCAGACCGCGGCCACGCTGCCGGTGATGCTGCTGGCGCTGCCCTCCGGCGTTCTCGCCGATCTGATCGACCGGCGTCGACTGCTCATCGCGACCCAGGGAGCGATGGCCGCGACGGTGGGCGCGCTGGCGACGCTGACCGGCGCCGGCCTGACCACCCCCACCGTGCTGCTGCTGTTGCTGTTCATCATCGGCTGCGGGCAGGCGCTCACCGCGCCGGCGTGGCAGGCCATCCAGCCTGATCTTGTTCCGGCCGAGCAGATTCCGGCGGCTGCGGCACTGGGCAGCATGAGCATGAACGGTGCGCGGGCGATCGGCCCCGCGATCGCCGGTGTGCTGGTGTCGCTGGCCGGGCCGACGCTGGTGTTTGCACTCAACGCCGTGTCCTTCGCCGGGATCGTCCTCGTGCTGGTCATGTGGCGCCGGCCCACCGTCGAGCAGTCCTACCCGTCGGAGCGGGCGCTGGCGGCACTCAGTGCCGGCGGCAGGTTCATCCGCAGCGCGCCGATCGTGCGGCGCATTCTGCTGCGGACGGCGCTGTTCATCGCGCCGGGCAGCGCGCTGTGGGGTCTGCTGCCGGTGATCGCGGATCGCCAGCTGGGGTTGTCGTCGGCGGGTTACGGTCTGCTGCTCGGGGCGCTCGGTGTGGGCGCGGTTCTCGGGGCGTTCGGGTTGTCCCGGTTGCGGGCGCGGTTCAGTCAGAACACGTTGCTTACGGTCGCGGCCGCCGGATTCGCCGGGGCGACCGCGGTGTTGGCGCTGGTGCCCAACTTCGGTGTGGTGCTGGGCGCCTTGGTGATCGGCGGCGCGGCCTGGCTGTTGTGTCTGTCGACGCTCAATGCGTCGATGCAGTTGAGCTTGCCGGCGTGGGTGCGCGCGCGGGGACTGTCGGTGTACCAGCTGATCTTCATGGGTGGCCAGGCGCTGGGGTCGCTGGTGTGGGGTGTGCTCGCGGGTGCGACGACCAGCGTCACCAGCCTGCTGGTCAGCGCAGGCCTGTTGGTGGTGTGCGCGCTGTCGTCGCTCTGGTGGCCGCTGCACGCGCGGACCGGAGACCTCGACCTGACCCCGTCCACGCACTGGCCGGAACCGACTCTTCTCTTCGAGCCCGAACCGCTCGACGGACCCGTGCTGGTGGTGACGTCCTACCGCGTCGATCCGCAGGACGAGGCCGAGTTCCTGGCCGTCATGGCGGTTCTCGGCCGATCCCGGCAGCGCACCGGTGCCGCCCGGTGGCGGTTGTACCGCAGCGTGGAACGGGAGAACACGTTCGTCGAGACGTTCGTCGTCCGGTCGTGGGGCGAGCATCTGCACCAGCACTACGTCCGGCTCACCGGGCAGGATCTGGTGATCGAGCAGGCAGTGGAGAAGTACGTCGACGGCGCGCCCGTCTCCCATCATCTGATCGCGGTGCGCAACCTGCCGTGAGGTGACGCGCCGGCCGGCCACGGGACGGTCCCGGGCCCTATAGCCGAGATTGCACTGAGGGCCGCGGATTCGGCTCTGCACCGTGCTATCACGACCCTGAGTGCAATCTCGCTCACAGGCTCAGCAACGACGGAGCAGCTCACCCAGTTCGACGTCGAAGCGGTCAGCCAGGTCCCACAGGTCATCCACCAGTTGCGGGCAGGAGATGAGGCCGACGTTCAGCTTGTCCCCCACCGACATCACCGTGATGTTCAGGCCGGCACCGTGGAAGATCGGGCCGAGCGGATACAACGCTGTCACCTCGGCGCCGCAGCTGTACAACGTCGACGCCGGACCCGCCACGTTGGAGATGACGACGTTGAGAATCGGGGTGCTGGCCAGCGGGGTCCGGGACAACAGCCCCAGCATCCAGCCGAACATGCCGCGGGAGATGCTCTGCGCCAGGTCCACCAGCAGCGTCGGCCCCAGCGATCCGCTGTGTTCCTTTGCGTGCAGGTCTGATTCGGCGATCGCGCGCAGCCGCTGCGCCGGGTCGTCGATATCAGTGTGCAGGTTGCAGAACATCCCCGACAGCTGGTTGCGGCCCGGGCGGTCTGAACTGTCGTGCACCGAGGCCGGCACCACAGCGATCAGCGGCTTGTCCGGAAGCTCCTCGCGGTCGGCCAGGAAACCGCGCAGTGCGCCCGCGCACAGCGCCATCACCACGTCGTTGACTTTGACCTCGCACAGGTTCTTCACCTTCTTGACGTCCGCCAGGTCCAACTGAACCAGCGCGATGCAGCGCTCCGACGTCAGTTCCGCGTTGAACCGGGTCGCTGGCGCGGAGAACGGCGCCGCCATGGCCGTGCCGTTGACCGCACGGTTAAAAGTCTTGACCACCATCGCCGCGGTCTCGGGGATCACCTTGGTCAACTCCCACGGCCGGGTCGCGAATCGCACCAACCCGTCCGCCGCGATCGCCAGCGGCGACGGGTCGCCGACCCCGTCGACCGGTTCGGGGCGCGGGGCGTCGATCTCGAGATCACACAGCGTGTTGAGCAGGTTGGCTGCCGATACCCCGTCGACCGCGGCGTGGTGCACCTTGAGCATCAGCGCCAACCGGCCGCCGTCGTCGTCCGGAGTGGTGCCGTCGACACCCTCGATCACCCACATCTCCCACAGCGGCTTGCTGCGGTCCAGCGGCTGCGACGCGATGTGCCCGCAGATATCGGCCAGCTCGACGCGGCCACCGGGCGACGGTAGAGCGATGCGTTTCAGGTGCCGGGTCAGGTCGAAGTTGTGGTCCTCCACCCACACCGGATGGTCCAGGTTCAGCTGGCTGTCACCGAGCTTCGCCCGCAGCTCGGGCAGCGCCTGCATCCGCGACCCCAGGTCCTCGCTGAACCGTTCGAAGCTGTAGCCGCCGGGCACCGTCGCGGTGTCCAACTCGACGACCGAGCACACATGGAGCAGCACCCGCGACGATTCGCTGTACAGGAGCCCTGCATCGAGACCGCTCAGCCGTTCCACCCGGCCCAGGTACCCCCGCGGGCCGATAAGCCAAACCCGAGCCCCCTTCGTCGAGGCTGCGCCAGCCCCCTCGTTGAGGCTGCGCTCAGGGCGCCGTTTCGGGCAGAAAGTCCGCCGTCAGCGCAGTCTCAACGGGGCTTGTCGAAGGTGACGACCTTGCCGCGGTTGATCGACACCCAGTCCCTGGCCTCGATGTACGGGCGGAAGGTCTCCGCGATCGCCTGCTGGTCGGCGGCAGTCTTTGGCCGCTGCAACTCGTACAGATGCGGGAACTCCGTCCACGCGACCACGGCGTCCCACAGTCGCACCGCCGCGTCACCCGCCGGCGGGTCGATGAGCACCGGCCCGAACAGGCACTGCCCGTCGGGGAAGAACAGCGTGGGCACCCCGTAGCCGTCCGCGTCGACGACGCGCTGATGGTCGGCCATCACCTCGTCGCCGGTGGTCGGGTCGGCGATCGCCTGGTCGACCAACCCCGGATCGAAGCCGAGTTCCTCCAGAAGGTGCTGCGCGACGGCCTTTTCGTGCGGCTTGTGCCCCTCGACGTGCAGTGCCCGCGCTGCCCGTTCGTACCAGGCGTCGACGTCGGCCATCGACTGGCGACGCAGCAGCGCGCCGATGCGCATCATCGACCAGCCGTAGGACCACTCCCGCTCCCACGGGTGCTTCTTGCCCTCCAGGCGGTTGATCTCCTCGAGGCTGAAGAACCGCCAGTTCACCTCCAGGCCGGTCAGATCGCGCACCTCGCGGATCCACCGCGACGTCTGGTATGCGTACGGGCACATGATGTCGAAGTGGAAGTCAACGGAAACAGGGTGATTCGTCACATCGTGAACCGCAGGTTGCGGGCGGCGCGGTCACCGAGTTGGTCGTCACCAGTCCAGCTGATCGCGCCGGAGTCGATCTGGGCCTGTGGATCGATGCGCCCACAGGCGAGTTGGATGAGCGTTGTGGAGTCGGTGGTCACCGTGACGTCGGGGTGGTCGAGGTGGTCGACTCTCGCGGCCCGTCCGTTGACGGCGACATGCAGCTGACGGGCGAGGGGTCCGGTGAGGTCGAAGGTGAGGCTCTTGCCGTCGGGCAGGCCGACCTTCTTGCCGACGATGTAGCCGATCGAGTTCTCCACCTCGGCCAGGGCGAGCTCCGCCGCGATTCCGGTGTCGTCGGTGGTGCGGCCGAGTGGGGTCGTGATGTCGCGCTCGTGCACCCAGAAGTCGAACACCCGGATGGCCAGGAACCGGCCGTAGGTTCCGGGGCCGACGGGCATCCACGACGGGCGGTTGGCGTCCTCGTCGGTCAGGGCCGCCAGGTCACGACGCCGGAGGTCGTAGATGCCGCGGACCTTGTCCGGGTAGGGGGTGGTGTCGGCGAGGAAATCCCCGGCCTTCTCGAACGACGGCGGAGTTTTGTCATCGTCGGGCAACCAGCCGGCCATGACGGCTTCGATGCTGGTGACGTGGTCGACGACGTCGCGGACGGTCCAGTCCGGGCAGAGAGACTGCGCCTGCCACTCGTCGTCGCTCAGGTCCGCGCAGAGCGCTTCAATCGCGGCGTAGCAGTGCTCCAGGCCGGCGCGGAGCTCATCCACGCTCCTGGTCTCGGGCTGTCCCACAACGTCTCCTTCGGTCGTTCCCCGCTTATGTTTAGCGTTGAGACTGCAGTGGCGGCGCCGAAATCAGCGAAACATCCGCCATCAGCACAGTCTCAACGTGTCGGTGGTCCTTCGTACCGTTACGCCATGGCAGCACGACGGCAACCTCAAGTGGGCGACGGGTCCGTGTTCGTTGCCATTGTCGTCCTGTTGCTGATCGTCGGGCTCATCGTCAAGTACATCTGGTGGGTCGTCGGCGCGGGGGCGCTGGTGGGGCTGTTCTTCGTCGGACGAGCGGTCACGCGGGAGGTGCAGAAGCGTCGGGAACTGGCCGAGGAGCGAGCGGCGGAGCTGCAACGCCGCGCGGACCGCCAGCACCGGTGGATGCTGGCCGGCGATCCGCGCGCCATCTACGGGCAGAAGGGAGCGGACGCGATGCGCAAGGTGGCGCCGGCGCCCGCACTGCCGGATGGCGACGACGGCGAGGAGCTCGAGCCGATCGCAACGATGGCCGAGACGCCCGCCGAGCTGCTGGCGCTGGAGCGGGACAAGCCGCAGGCGTGGCAGTGGGCGCTGTTCACGTCGATTCTGGTGCAGCGGACGACTCCCCTGTTGCCGCGGCTGCGGGACAGCGAGCTCGGCTTCACCCCGGCGGACACCACGAGGGTGTACTCGGGTAGGGAGCTGGCAGGCACGTTACTCGGCCTGATGGACGAATTGCTGACGACAGCAAGTCAATTGGAGAGTTTCATGGGTTCGCCGGCGTTCATGGGGTCGATCGCCGATCCCACCGACGCCGAGGCGGTCAAGCACGTCGCACACCGGGTGATGGACTACCACGAGCGACTTCTCGAGTTGTCGGAACGCTGCCGTGGGCTGTCCGCCTCGGCGCAATACACCGACATTCTCACCGATTGCGCACGGCTGTTTGATGTTCCGCTGCAGAGCTACCGCGTGTTCATCGCCGACATGGTCGACGTGGTCGAGGCGCTGCCGAAGGTGTTACAGCACGCGACGGGCGACGTGCACATGGGTTCGGTGGTGCTGGACCTGGACCTCGACGCCCAGCTCGAATCTCGAATTTTCAAGCGCTTGAGGGCTATCAGTAAGTCATGAGATTTCGTGACTGCCGACGCCAGCGGCGGAACCGCTCCGACGCGGCATCCTGCATAGGAGGTGCGCTGCCGTGGCCCAGCCATTCCACGGGGTCACGCAAACAAATAGTGCAATGCCGTCCCGTCGGTTTTCACTAGACTGCCCTGCATGGGTGTTTTGGGGGTCAACACCGAAGGTCTGCACGCCTTGGCTACTCGGTGCGAGGACCTCGCCGATGAGATAGCCACTTCGGGCGCACCTCAGACCTCCGGGAATACGTGGCAGCCGACTACTGCTGCCATGAACACGGTCAATACCAGTGTCGACGCGACCGCCCAGAGGCTTGCAGGCAGAATGTTGGCTACCTCGGCCAAGCTTTCTCAGACCGCGGGTGATTACACCGTCCAGGACGCCGCATCGGCCCGGGAAATCGGCGCCACGGTGATATAGCAAGTGCCAGCCAGCGTGCCGGTACCGAGCCGGTCTCAGATCCACAATTGGGAAACCGAACAATTGCGGGATTGCGCGGGGTTCTGGAATCGAGTCGCTGAATCGTGGGAAGTCGCGTTCGAACAGGTTCATCGGCTTATCGGATCGCCGGGTGGGACGCCATGGACGGGCAGAGGCGCGGCTGCCGCGCAGGAACGCGCAAGGACGGATCGACTGCGCGTGAATGATTGCATCAAAGGGCTCCGTTTAGCTGCGGCTTACGCAGACAACGCCGCTAGCGAGTTGGAACTCGCGAAGAGGCAGGCACTGATCGCCATTGGCGAAGCAGAGTCGCAAGGTTTCACCGTCAGCGAAGATCTCTCTGTTCACGACACGCAGAGGACTGGGTGGTTCCCTGCCGAGGCGTTCGCGCGGCAGGCCCAGGCGGAGTCGTTTGCGGTTGATATTCGAACCAGGGCAGCAGCTCTGGCGGCGCTCGACACGGAGCGGGCGGCTGATATTACCTCCGCTTCAGTCACTCTCGGCGATCTTGTCTTCGGCGAAAGTACCGCAACCGACCACGTGGTTCAGGCGGTCGATTGGAAGCAGTCGCCAGCCGAGGATCTAGACGGCACCTCGCCGGGCGGATCGCAACCGGCCCGGGGCCTACCACCAGAGGGAGTACAGCCGCCCACCCCAGGCGACCTCGTGCCGGGTCCTGCGAGCCGCCCCAGCGAGGCAGGAAAAGGCGGACAGAGTTTGTGGGATGAAAACGGAGGTGAATGGCGGTATTTCCCGGGCGATAGGTACCACAACCCACATTGGGACTTCAATCCGCACAACGCTCCGAATGCGCCTTGGGACAACGTGCCGATCGGCGACCTTCCGCCTGTGAAAGACAATCAGATCATCACTGGCCTACCGCCTTGGTTGGAGAATCCGGCAGCCCCCGGCATCGTGGGGCCGCCCTTGAATCCTCTGCTTGATCCATTTCCCAGCACCGACATGCCGGCTCCGACCACGCTACCGGGGGCGACTCCAAGTCTTTCGCTCCCGCGCATCGACATCCCTGCACCAACACCTGAGGACATGGCGAACGCCGGCGCGACTGGTACGGGCATTGTTGCCGGCGGCGGCCTCCTCGCGATGCTCTACATGCTGCTGGTTCAGAATTGATCACCAGCATGTTTTATCGGTTTAGTGCACTGGCGCCAGTGCCGGCCCTTGTGGATATCGCTAGAAACTTCGTTGCGGATCTAGCGCTCGCCACAGGACAGGATCTACCGGCTTGGCTGCCGACACTTTCCAGTCCTCCGGAAGGGTGGCTCATTGGACAACCCGACATCGATCAAGCGCCGACGCGAATAGCATTGCATCGAAATTCATCCAGTTTGTCATGGGATGGTTGCGAGATCGTCAACCTCTTCGCGTTTACCGGGTCGCTTCCACATGAGTTCGTGCACGCCAATGTGGCATGCACATTGCAGGCCATTGAGGCCGACAACATAGCCATCGAACCGCTGTCCCTGCCGAGTTCGCCTGGTTATGACGTGTCGGCGGCACTGGCCGTCGGCAATTTCGCGATGAACAAGCGCAGGGTGCGAGGGCGTTACAGCGCTTACCTCGTGCAGGAAGCCGGCGACATTGGCATCCGCGGGCAGATTCGCCGGGGCGCTCTAGTGGAACATCACACCTTCGTCACCGCCGAAGCTGACCACAGAGTCCACCTCGAACTCGTCGGTATGGTTAGGGACCTCTCGGAGGCTCTGCAGTCAGCGCTAGCATAGTGTCAGCCAACTTGGTGTACTCGCGTGGCTACCGTGCGGACTATCGTTGACCTAGACACAGTCAGCCACATCCGCAAGGGGACGCATGAGCATCATCCGTGTCGATCTCGCTCACGAGTTCATGTTCGGCGATGACGTGGTGCTTCTGGCCATGGACGGCGCTGGCGTCACCACCTTCGCTGATGCGCTGAAAAACGCTGTGCAGCAGGGTCAATCGCGCCTGACACACGACGGCGTCACTCACCATTTCTTTGTCCGGAACGGAGAGTCCGTCGTTGAACTAGACGGCGCCAGCGTCGTCTGGAAATTTGACCCTGCCAAGGTAAGCGAAGTCATCGACAATCTGGACTCCCTTTCTGGCAACAATCGTCCCGGTCATCAGTATGTAGATATCTCAAAGCCCGCCGACACCTTGGTGCTCTCGAGAGACGAGTATGTCCGGCAGTGACTGGCGGCGGCTCAGGACCTCGCGCCGATCGTGACGATGGTTGCTGGGTCGCGACCGATGAATCGCAACTGGCACAACGCTTCCCCCTATTGCTGCGCGCTCATCCCGATGCCGAAACCTGGAACTCACCCATGACGTGGTCAATCATCACACGTGTCCGGAGACCCCCGCGCGCGAACCTTGTGCCGCCGGTCCACAACCGGACTGGCCGCATCACCACCATTCCAGTCCGCATGCACCGCAGGTCCAGGTGTGTTGATCGTTTCTCATGCATCCGCGGTAGTCGAACCACGGGAGCCGCCGAGGATTCGACATGTCCGTGTGAATCACCTTCTGCGTCCGACTGACGCGACAACGTGGACACTTCGGATGGCGTTCGAACCTGAAGTCCACCAGGCTCGAGCAGCCCTCGTCGTCCATGTGCTCCGCGCACCGACGGCAGAGAACCCCCGGAAGGTCGGCGGGTAACTCCGGCAGCCACCACTTGTCGCGAACCCAACCGTATGTGTAGCTCGCACGCCGTTCCGTCCTGACCACCGGCGGCGACGAAGCTCGTGCCGGCGCATCGACGGTGTGGATGCGCACGGCGTCGCGGGCGTCATCGCAGGTGAAGTCGATGTCATCCCCACACCCCGTGCACTCGCCTTCTGAGTACAGCAGGATCCGGGCTTGCACCACCGAGGAGTGGCCGAATCGCATGGACTCGTCGACCCGGTAGGCGCTCTCGGTCAACGCCAACTCCATCTGGATCGCCGCGTCGCCCCGGAGCTGCCACGTGGACCGAGGATCGTCCGCAAAATCGCCGATAACTGCCAGCGTCGCCAGATCGACGAGACCGGGCGAACTCATGGGCCAGTTGACCAAGGCCCGGTCGGGCGTTCCGTCGGCGCCGATCCGGCCCAACACGGTCAGGACCGAGGGCGGATCGGTGTTCAGCACGATGGCGACCGGATCGCCCATCTGGGCTTCACCGAATCCGTATCGCCATGGCCGGTAGGGTGAGCGGGAGTCCAGCAGGGAGATCACCGCGTCTTTCCAGGTGCTGCCTTCGACGATGTGCAGACGTTCGGTCAGTGTTTGCGTCACTGTGCCATTATTCCAGAGCACTAAGACAATTCGTGTCCGCAGAAGATTGCTGAGCGAGAATTCAGACTGGCTGGATCTGGAACACGGCAGCCGCATCCCGGCGTAGGGTGCCAACCGTGCACGTCGACGTGATGACCACTCCCCAGCCGCTCCGGGCGATCGGCGACCTCGCCCGACGAACGCAGTCCGCGCACTTCTCCGGGATGCTCTTCACCGAGACAGGCCGAACCGCGTATCTCAACGCCGCGGTCGCCGCGCAGGCAGCGCCGGGACTGGAGCTGTCGACCGGCGTCGCGGTGGCATTCCCGCGCAGCCCGTTCGTGACGGCCGCGACGGCGTGGGAGCTGCAGGAGGCCACCGGCGGGAACTTCCGGCTCGGTCTCGGCACTCAGGTGCGCACCCATGTGGTGCGCCGATACGGCGTGCCGTTCGACCATCCCGGCCCACGCCTGCGGGACTACGTGCTCGCGGTCAAGGCCTGCTTTGCCGCCTTTCGAACCGGCACGCTCGACCATCACGGCGAGTTCTACGACCTGGACTTCATCACCCCGCAGTGGAGCGCCGGGCCGATCGACGCGCCGGATCCGAAGGTTGATGTCGCCGCGGTCAATCCGTGGATGCTGCGGATGGCCGGCGAGGTGGCCGACGGTATTCATGTGCACCCGCTCGGCGAGCCGGGGTACATCACGCGGCATGTCCTCCCGAAACTGGCTGAGGGAGCGGCGAAGTCGGACCGGTCGACGGAGGATATCGCCGTGATCGTGCCGGTGATGACGATCGTCGGCGACACCGACGAGGAACGCCATCGCGAGCGGGAGTTGGTGCGGGCCAGCATGAGCTTCTACGGCAGCACACCGAACTACGCGTTCATCTGGGACGAAGCCGGCTTCGAGGGAACCACGGGGCGGATCCGGGAGAAGCAGAAGGCCGGCGATATCGCCGGCATGGCGGCGCAGATCTCCGACGAGCACATCACGGCGTTCGCAACCGAGTCGACGTGGGACGGTCTCGCCGACGCTTTGATCGAGAGATACGGCGACAAGGCGACGCGGATCGTGCTGTACAACGCGCTGGCCGATGCTGAGCGGATCGAACGCTACGGCGATGTGGCACAGCGCATCACTGAGCGTTGAGACTGCAGCCACGGCGGCGAAACAGTCGAAAAGCCCGCCGCCAGCGCAGTCTCAACGTAGCTACCCGTATGCTACCGGGGTAGCATAGCGGTCATGAAGTTGAGCGTGAGCCTGTCCGACGATGACGTGGCCGTGATCGACGCGTACGTGGAAACCGCGGGACTGTCGTCGCGGTCGGCGGCCATCCAACGCGCCGTTCAGATGCTGCGGTATCCCGCCCTGGAAGAGGACTACGCGCACGCGTGGTCGGAGTGGTCCGGCCACGACGAGGCCTGGGAGAGTGCGAGCGGCGATGGTGTCCGCTAGTGCGGCGCGGTGAGATCTGGCAGGTCGCGCTCGATCCTGTTCGAGGCAGCGAGGCCGACAAGACCGGACCGGCGGTCGTCGTCAGCAATGACCGCGCCAACGCCACCGCGTACCGACTGGGGCGCGGAGTCGTCACGGTGGTCCCGGTGACCAGCAATGTCGAGAACGTCTATCCGTTCCAAGTGGCGCTCGCTGCCGATCTCGACAACGGCCTCCCGGTGGATTCCAAAGCACAAGCCGAGCAGGTCAGATCAGTTGCTGTGCAACGTCTCTCCCGCCGCATCGGAAGAATCTCGCCGGACGAGGGGCGCCTCCTCGACGACGCCCTGCGGCTCCATCTCGGATTGTGAACCGATCCGACCGCTCCGTTGAGACTGCAGCCACGGCGGCGAAATCGTCGAAAAACCCGCCGTCAGCGCAGTCTCAATGCGGCGGAAAGCGGTCTCAAGAATATGAAACCTTGAGGAGTCGCGAATCGAGCCCGCCGACGCCAGGAACGATCTATCTCAGATCACAACACTCGACGAAATGGCTACCAGCCTTGGCGCCACGGGAATTTGCGAGTGACGGGCGGACTTCTCTACCCGTAGCTTGATCGCAGCCACTGCAGATCACTTTCCCAGTCGGCAATCGCTTCTGAGAAGTCGCCCGTCCTGCGACGAGCATTCCGCGCGAAAGCGGCGATTGAGTTGATCATCTTCTGAAGGCGACGAACGCTGTCCGGCTCGCCCCATTGCTTGATGTATTCATTCGCCGCGGGAGATCCAGCCACCAACTCGACCGTCAGAACCTCGGCAAGAATAGTTCTTCTTTCGGATTGAGGGAGCCCGTTTCGACCCACGCGGTACCCCAAAGCCCCGAGCACTCCCGAACTCGGCCAATGGCCGGTATCTAAGTTGACTACAAGCTTCCGATCAGACTTCGGAGCAACGCTCACGGTGTCAGGAAAGTTGACAGTGTTGACAGCAGAGTCGGGTTCGACATAAAAGAATCGTTCGAGAGCTGCGTGGCCAATTATGAAGTTATGCATCAGGTCGGTGATCTCGCCATTCGAGATTTCATACAGATCTACGCCAATAGCCATTGACGCAAGTACCATCTCCTGCGAATAGACCCGCACGCCCTCGCCTTCGGTCCGAGCCCAAAGCGCGTCGACATCCGCCTCTTGCCATTCCTCGCGGCCAAAGATCACCACAGCAGGTGGGGTGCCGTCATTCGAGAGGACATGGACACCGATCCCACACGCGTCCAAGAACTCGTCGAACTCTCCCTCTTCGCACGGCCCGCTGCCCTGCGTAGCCACTCGGTGGCCAAGGATGCCACGACAGACCGTTCGGTTGTGCGGAAGCAGGGGAAGAAGCGATTCCCATAGTAGTTCTGTCTCCACCAGCTACTCCTCTACCTAGGAAACGCGATGACGTTCTCCATTTCAGATCAGTCAGAATCTCAGGACCTGCCTACGCGCGGCACAAGTCGTTCAACGACAACCGTGGAAAAGCCCCGCCCTCAGACCTCTGGAATGTTCAACCGCCGCGCCAGGTCCGGTCCCCCGACAGTCCGGATGAACTCCGGGTCACCACAGACGACGAGTTGGTCGCGGGCGCGCGAGAGCCCGACGTAGAGGCGTTCGCGGGAGCGCTCGAACGCGGCATCCTCGTTGACGACGAGCACGACGGCCCGGCGTTCGAGGCCTTTGAAGCCGAGCACGTGACCATAGAACACTTGATCGGCGTCCCAGAAGCTGTCCCAGTACGCGGAGCTGCCGGCCGCTTGGCGTTCCTTCTGCTCGGGATGCCTTGTGCCGGTGGTGAGTAGCGCAACATCCTCGGGGCGCCAGCCCTGTTCGAGCAGCACCTCGACCTCGTCGTCGCCGACATCCATCGCGTCCTCGCGCGCGCAGGCAACGTACTTCACCGCTGGCCCTTCACCGCCGAGGAACCGCATCGGGTGATCCACCAGCGGCTGGAAGGCGTTCGCGATCTGGCGGGTGTTGCGCAGGTTGTGGTCGAGGATCAGCGGGACCAACGGCACCGGCGGCGACCCGTGCCGGCTGAACACCCGCTGACCTTCATCGGTGAACAGGTAGATGCCGCTGGTCTCCTCGTCTTTCAGCGCGGCCAGCAGCGGATCCCACCAGGAGTCGGCGAAGTCCTGTGCCTCGTCGACGACGATCGCGTCGAACCGGTGCCCGGGCTCGAGTTCTGCAGCGAGCTGGGCCATCTGGAGTGGCAGGTCGTGTTCCCAGAACTTGACGGTCTCGTCGTTACGCAGTGTCTCGTCGGGTCCCTCGGGTGCACCCCAGGTCTTGCCCAAGTCGTGGAACTCGCCGACGTAGGCGGGGTGATGGCGACGGTTCCACGCCGCGGTGATCCGCTCGAGGTAGGACGCCAAGCCGTGGGAGTAGCAGACCAACGCGACACGTTGACCGGCACGGGCCAGCCGACGGGCCTGCTCCATCGCCAGGAACGTCTTGCCGCTGCCGGCGCCGCCGCGGACCTCCACACGGTTCAGCAGCCGGACCGCATCGAGGATGACGGACTGGTGCTCGGTGAGAACGTCTGCGGCGTCTTCGTTTTCGAGGGCGCGGGCGACCACGCTGCGTTGCGGCAGGCCGCGTCCGCTGAGGGCCTCGTTGAGCTGGGCGATGCCGTCCTGGGTGAGCATCGGCCGGTCGAGTTCCTGGGCGAGCAGGATCGCCCGCAGTTTGGCGACCATCGTGGGCAGATCGGTGCGGTCGATGACTTTCCAGCGGGGACACTCGGGCAGCGCAAAGTCCTCGGGGAGGTCGGTGTTGGGCAGCACGACGACGTGGTCCCAGCGCAGCCGATTCTGACTCCAGCGCGGGTCCTTCTCGATGAAGTCCCGCAGCGCGTAGCAGGCTTCGCGGGCCTGGCGCACGGGGTCGATCTTGTGCTCGTGTCCGCCACGCTTCTGCCACCAGGTCTCGCCGTCGTGCCACAGCTCGCCGCCCTTGACCTCGACGCAGATGATGCCGGCGCCCTCGATGGCGACGAAGAAGTCGACCTCGTGGTCCTTGAGGTGGTCGGTGACCCGCTTGCCCGGGATGACGAGATCTCCGGGCTCGAGCTGGTCGATCAGCAGCTGGTACACCCTGCGCTCGGCGCCGTTGGCCAGCCGAGGTGTCTCGGCGACGGTGATGCTCATGCGGACGTCCCCCCGTTCGTCCCTGGGATGGTAGCGAGCGGGACCGACGAATCTGGCCGTTCCCCGACGTTGACACTGCAGCCACGGCGAGGAGTCCGGTGAAAACTCCGCCGCCAGCGCAGCCTCAACACCGTTCGCCGACGCCGCCGAATTGGTGTCATGACGGTCGACCGCAGTCACTTAGGTTGGTAGCTGGTCCAGTCGAGTGAGGAGGCGGTAGTGCTGGTTGATCCTGAGATCTTGAGAGCATTCGCCGGTCAGGTGGACGTGGCATCGGGAGTCATTCGCAGCACCAACGTCGGCCACCGGGTCGGCACGGCCGCCGACGGACTCTCCGGATCCACCACCCAGTGGGCGGCGCGGCTCGTCGGCGGCCACGTCACCGAAAGCGCCGAGGGTCTCGCCGCCGAGCTCGGCGACATCGGTGTCGCAGTCCGCGGGGCGGGCGACGCCTACGAGGTGACAGATTCCGACCTGGCCAGCAGTTTCGAGCGCATCTTCTGACGTGTTGCCGTCCCGCTCACGACTCACCAGCTGGAACCCCGACACGCTGTCGTCCACAGGTCCTGCCGTCACATCTGCCGGCAAGACAGTCGAACGCTCCGTCGATGGGATCAACGCCAATCTCGAAGCCATGGACGAAACCCGGTCCTGGGAGGGCCCGGCCCACACCGCGGCGTCGAAGATGTTCAACCGCGGGCACACCCACGCTACCGAGTTCGGCGACTACACCGCCGCGATCGGAAAGGCCTTATGTGACGGCGCGACGTCGTTGGGCGCCACCCGAACCGCACTGTTGAACAAGGCCGACGAGATCGACTCCGGTGAGCTGCAGGTGACGGACCAGTGGGTGGTGCTGATCAAACCGGCGGCGATGTCGGCGGAGAAGGTCGCCACGCTGATGGAAAAGGTGGCCGCCGAGCAGGTCGTCGTCAACGATCTGCTGCTGGCTGTCGGAGACGCCGACGACGCCGCCGCCGAAAGACTCACTGCCGCCGCGCAACCGTCCGGGTTTGTCGCGCCGAATGCGGACGGTCTGGGCGGAATGATGCTGCCCGGGTTCGATAAACCGGCGGACGAAGTACCCAACCCACGGGATCCGCTGGGACTCGTACAACAGTCGGTGATGCGCGGTGAAGACATGGCCACCACGGTGCGCGACACCAAGGAAGAGATCGTCAACGGAGACGAGTTTCGCAAGACGCTGATCATGCAGGACGGCAGCAAGCACGTCATCTGGGAGTATGGCCCGCCGGAGTATCCGACCGTCAGCCACATGCACTACGACACCGATGGAGACGTCATATCCAGCACGATGTCGTGGACCACGTTCGAGGGGATTCACAACACCGAGATCGAATGGGCCGACGGCACGATCTTCAAGGCCACGGAAACCCCGGACGGTGTCCGCGCGGCCGGCTTCACGTTGCCCGACGGTCGCCACGGGGTGCTTCCGCCGGACAACCCGTTCTTCACCGGGCCGGTGCCGGCCACGATCAGTAGCGCGCTGACGGGGTTGGATGCGCATGTCGGTCGCGGCGGCAGGTTGCCGATGGTGTCGATGGACGCCGCGGAGACCATCGGCAAGGGCGCCAAGTTCGGCGGTCCGGCAGTCAGCATCCTGAGCTCGATCTACTCCGTGGCGGCGGCTGAGACGCCGTATGACCGCTGCGTGACGGGGTTCGCGGGCAGCTTCGGGGTCGTCGGTGAGGTGGGCGGGGCAGCGGGTGGCGGCGCAATTGCAGGCGCAGTGTTTCCCTTCCCGCCGGTACAGGCAGTCATGGTTCCCGCCGGCGCTATAGGCGGCTCCATGGCCATCGGCGGATGGATGGAGTCGCTCGGTGCCAAGGTCGGGGAGCGATTTTGCCAGTAGGGAAACTGCCATCTCCTCCCACCTGGAAGCGACGAGCTTGGCTCACCATCTTCGGCCTTCTGATATTTATCGGTGGCGCCATTCAAGGCCTCGTTCTCACCGCAATTGCCATCAGCCGCAACGACTTACTCGCCGCGGTCGTTGCCAGCGGTTGGACAATGTTCTTTCTGGGCATGCTCGCTGGCATCGCCGTCGGCTGGCTGCGATCGGAGCAACGTGTTGGCGCCATCGAGCAGTCCGGTGTCACGTTCCGCCCGGATCCGCTCGCGCCCTGGCTGCTCGGGTGCAGTTTCCTCGGTGGCGCCTTGGCATCTGGATTCACCCTGCTGTTCCGCAACCGCGATGGTGACGAGCTTCCGTTTTCGTCGGTGGATCGTGTTCGCGAGCCGGGTCTCCTGTTAGTGCTGTTCATCTGTGCGGTGATCGGCCTGGGTGTGCTCATCGTGCGCGGCCGGGGCCACTTTCGACTGACTCCTAACGGGATCGAGAACACCGAGCTTTTCCGCATCGACGCAGCGACTTGGGATGACGTCACCGCGATCACCCCTACCGCGCCGCAGAGACCCCGGCGTGATCCGTTCTCGTTCTATCTCAAAGACACTGAGAGACCGATGGTCGTGAACAACGCGAGCGGATATGCCACCAACAGCGCAGCGCTGTACTGGATGGTTCGGCACTACTGGCTACATCCGGAGAACCGAGGTGAACTCGCCGATGGCCGCGCGCTCGAGCGACTCAGGACCGAAGACTTCGTACCCGAGTAACAGCCCACGACCGAGCCGGGAACCTCCAAGCACGGCGCGGTTGCGCGCGCCGGAGCTACTCGAGTGCGGATCGCACGCCGGTATAGCCGAAGTCGCCCCCTTTCCACAGCAGCGGTTCGCGTAGATCCGTCGCAAGCGCGTACGAGAGGCAATCACCAAAATTCAGCCGGGCAGGGTGCCCGCTTCCCTTGCCGAAATCCGCATAGGCCTGGCGGGCCAGACGAGCCTGGCGCTCAGTGACCGCCTCGACCGCCATCCCGGCTTCGTCGATCAACTCGTCCAACGCTCTGCTCACGACTGGGTCCCGCTGTGAGTCGAGCACGATGCCGCATTCGAGATAACTGGCAGCGGACAGTCGCCGCACATCAGCCGACGCGATCGCTCTGGCGTAGACCGCTGCGTCGCCTTCATCGCGCAGGATTGCGATAATCGCTGACGTATCGGCGATCACGCCGGAAGGCCCTTGTCGTCGTAGAGCATCTCTGCGTGATCGAGCGTCTTGGTCTCCGCAGACACCCTTTGCCCAGTCCGGTGTCCGAGTGCCATGAGGCGTGCCGCGAGGTCATCCTGCTGGAGCTTGGCCAGGCGGTCGTTCACGGCGGTCGCCACCGCTTGGGCCTGCGACTCACCCGTGAGCTTGGCGAGCTGTCGGACAGCGTCGTGGACCGACTCGTCTTTGATGTTCAAAGCCATGTTGGTACCTTTCCACCCTAACGATGGTACCTTGGTATCCGCTGATCACCACCCTCACAGGTCCGCACTCCGCACGTTCGGGCGCATCTCGAAGGGCTGAAGGTCAGTTGTCAGACGCCGCCTTCCTGGTGATCTCCTCGATCGCGGCAAGCGCTTCCGCGGTGAGTTCGTCGCGGATTCCGCTGCGTGCGTGGGCGAATGGGATAAAGGTTGCCAGCAGTTCGGGGGCGTCGAGCACCACAGCCAACGGCACGTCGCCTTCGTAGTCGTCGGTACGGAACAGTCGCTCGATCCGCGGCACGCTCCAGCGCAGCGGGTCGCCGGTGGCGAGCAGCCCTTCGAGCAATCTGCGGTGCTCGCGTCGGTCGAATGTTGCGCCCCGCTCGGAGGCGAAGAAGGCGTCACACAACTCTTCGAGGGATTCGGTGTCCCAGTCGGGCGACTCGCGTTTGTTGCCGCCGGTCGGCAGGTGACGGATCAGCCAGTGCAGGAGAGGACGGCAGCCGGGCCACGTATCCGTCTGGCCCGTAAAGAGGGGGTCCTGCGCCAGTCCATGATCGAGCCAGGCCCGCGCGTCGGCCAGGTCCATGTCGACAAACGTGGTGTCGGGGTCGGTGTTGTGCTCTGAGGCCACGCGGACCACGGTGTCGATCGAATCCGGGATGACGAAGGCATCTTTGACGACGGAGTACAGAGCGTGGTCGACATACGCGGCGCAGGTCAGTTCGTCGCCGGTGGCAAGCTTCGCGCCGATCAGTATTTCGTCGCCGTCACCGAGCACGTGGGTTTTCCGCACCGCCCGATACACGTCGACGTCCGCCAGATCTGCGATCCACGGTGGCATGACGTCCTGCCGGGCGGCGACCTCCCGGCGGCATCGCTGTTGTGCATCGCTGGCATCGAGGAGTTCGCCCAGTACGGCAAGCAGGGCGGTCGTCTCGCGGACGTGGACGCCGACCAAACTGTCCAGCAGGCGCGCGAGGTCGACCGTCTCCCGCTTCGGGCGCGACGGCAGCCACGCCAGCGGGTCGGGTTTGGTCGCTTCGATGAGCATGCTCACCATGCCGAGTAGCTCGAGCGGGGGGCCGGCCAACGCCCTACGCACCTCGTCGATCAACGGCGTTTCGTCAGGCGTCTCCGGCTCGCGCGCTCTGATCCGCTGTGCATCACGACGCGCCTGCTTGGCCTTTCGACGCTTGCGTGCCTCGTTCACGGAGCGGACGTTACCCGCGACGGCCGACAGGTCGGAGCGGTCGGGCAGCGTGTCAGACCGTCCCCATAGAGTGCGATCACACCTATCCACCTGGGGAGGAGACGGATATGGCATCCAAGCCCACGGCGCCGTCGCGCCGGATCGACATCGTGCCGGCGCGGCCGCGCCCGATGCTCCCGGTCGCGGTAGTCGTCACCCAACGCGGCGAAACCATGTTCCGGTACTCCGCGGCGGGGGCCGACGAGCAACACTGGAGCGGCACAGTCGGGGCCGAGTCCATCGACACCGCTTTACTCGACGTCATCAGCGGCATCCGGGCGGCATCCGACTCGGAACGGTTTCTGTTTCTGCTGCAGGTGCCGACGCGCAGCATGCTGTGGGCGCTGCGCGACGAGATCGCGCTGCTGATGCCCGGGGTCTGGATCGAACGGCCGAGGCTCTCCGACGAGAAGCTGGTACGGCAAGCCTTTGCGGGGCTGCGTGAATCCAGACAGGTTGCGGCGCAGGCAGAGCCGGTATGCGTTGCGACGGACGGCTCGGTGCGGGGCAAGTTCACCGGCTACGGGTGGCTCGCGTCGACGGGTGAGTACGGCCTGCAGGGATTTCGGCATTCGACGAAGTTGATCGGCCCGAAGGTGGTGTTGGTCGCGGAGTTGCGCGCGATCGGGGCGGCGGTGCAGAAACTGCGCGGGCGTAACATCACAGTCTTCAGTGACAGCAAGCTCGCGGTGGCGATGGTGAAGCGCTGGATGGCCGGTGAGGATGTGCTCCCGGAGGGATACTCGGCCTTCCGCACCAGCGGCAAGACGCCGGGACTCGTTCGGGCGCAGCGGATGATCCAGGAGGACCGCGCGCGGATCACACCGGTGTGGGTGAAGGGCCACCGAGGTGAGCCCCTCAATGAGGGCGCCGACGCCCTGGCGCGCCTTGCTTCGCGATATGCGTTGGGCGACAGCACCCTCGACGGCCCCGAGTATCACCGCCGCGCGCAGGGTCTCGCCGAGACATTCGCACGGGAGTTCAACAGCAAGCAGACGGCTTAGGACCGCCAGGCAGGATCACCGGCGTGGCGCGTCGAAACGGATGAAGGGGCGTCCGCGCTCGGAGCCGACCCGGCTCTGCACCCCGTAGACCTGTGCGATCAGCTGCTCGGTGAGAACCGTCGCGGGCGCACCGGCGGCCACCACCCGCCCCGCGTCCAGCACCACCAACTGGTCGCAGAACATCGCGGCCAGGTTCAGGTCGTGCAGCGCGACGATCGCAGTTACGTCGAGATGCCCTACCAGCGCCAGGATCTCGAGTTGGTGCGCGATGTCGAGATGGTTGGTCGGCTCGTCGAGCAGCAGTTCGGTGGGACGCTGCGCAAGAGCCCGCGCGATCTGGACACGTTGCCTCTCTCCGCCGGAGAGGCTGTGCCACAGTCGATCCCCCATGTCGGAGAGTCCTGTCGCTGCCAACGCATCGTGCACCGCGACGTCCGCGTCGGGGTCGGCGCCGAACACCCGCCGGTGCGGCAGTCGCCCCAGCCGGACCACCTCGGCGACGCGGATGTCCAACTCGGTGTCGGCATGCTGGCCGACCATCGCCACCGCCCGGGCCACCTCCTTGCGCCGGACGCTGCCCAGCAACGAGCCGTGCAACTCCACCCGTCCGAAGTCGGGATGATCGAGTCCGGCCAGCAGCCGTAGCAGCGATGACTTGCCAGATCCGTTGGGCCCCAACAGTCCGAGCACACAGCCCGGTTCGGGATGCACGGACACGCGGTCGAGCACCACCTTGCCCGACCGTGTCCAGGTCACATCGATCGCGCGAAGCGTCATGCTGCGACACCTCGACGGCGGAACAGGATCAGCGCGAACGCCGGCACACCGATGAGTGCGGTGACGACCCCGGTCGGCAGTTCCTGCGGTTGGAACACCGTCCGCGCCAGCGCGTCGACCCACACCATGAAGATCGCGCCCAGCAGCGCGACGGTCGGTAGCAACCTGGTGTGGCCGGGCCCGACGAGGAACCGCGCGGCGTGCGGCAGCACCAGGCCGACGAAGCCGATCGCACCCGCCGCGGCGACCACCGTCGCCGTCATCAGCGCGGTGAGCACCAGCAGCACCGCACGGGTGCGGTGCACCGACACCCCGAGCGTCGCCGCGGTGTCCTGCCCGAACGCGAACGCATCCATCGTCGACGCCATCAGCAGGCAGCACACCAGGCCGAAACCCACCACCGCTGCACACAACCACACATCGGTCCACGACGCGCCCGACAGCGACCCGAGCAGCCAGAACAGCACACCGCGGGTCTGCTCGGCGTTGGCCGACGACAGCACCACAAACGACGTCAGCGCCGAGAACAGTTGCGTGCCGGCTACTCCCGCGAGCACCACGCGGTCGGTGCCGCCGCCGGCGAAGTAGGCCAGGGTCAGCACCAGCGCGAAGGACACCACCGCGCCGACGAATGCGCCGCCGGACAGTGTCAGCGCGCCGCCCCCGACCCCGAGCACCGCGACGAGCACTGCCCCGGTCGACGCTCCCGAGGACACCCCGAGTACAAACGGATCCGCCAGCGGGTTGCGCAGCAGCGACTGCAGGATCGCACCGCAGAGCGCCAGTCCGGCGCCGCACAGCGCCGCCAGCAGAGCACGTGGAAGCCGCAGCTGCCAGACGATGCCGTCCTGCAGTCGTGATACTCCCGACGCGGGACCGCCGAGGTGGTGGACGACCACGGCGTAGACGTCGGGCACCGAGATCGACGCCGGCCCGATGGTGATCGCCACCGCCGCCGACAGGATCAGCAGCACCAGGCTGGCCGCCCACAGCGCAGGCAGCAGCCAGGGTCGGGTTCTCACTGCGGGGCCGAGAGCCCGAACTCGGTCAGCCCGTCGGCGACCTTCTCGACGCCGTCGACGGTGCGGATGGACGGGTTGAGATCGGCGCCGCTGACGACGATGTAACGCTTGTCGCGGACGGCGCTGAGCTGGCTGGTCACCGGATTCGATTCCAGGAAAGCGATTTTCGATCCGAGGGCGTCGCCCTCGATCGTGCGCCGGCTCAGGTCGGCCAGCACCAGCACGTCGGGATCGCGTTCGGCGACGGTCTCCCAGCTGACCTGCGGCCACTCGTCCTGCGTGTCGTCGAAGACGTTGCGCAGCCCGGTCTCTGCGGCGATGATTCCCGGCGATCCGCAGCAGCCGGCCATGTACGGGGTGCGAGTGTCGGAGAACCAGAACGCCGCGTCGACGTCGGTGACCACCGGTTGCACGGCATCCAGACGCTGTTGCAACGCGCCGACGAGCTGATCTCCACGGTCCGATACGTCGAAAATGGCTGCCAGTTCGTTGATTTCCTTGTAGATCAGGTCCATTGTGAGCGGGTCGGTGCGGGCGCCGTCCTCGCTGGAGCTGACCTTGCCCTCGCAGTCGCTGGGCGCCATATACGTCGGCACACCGAGCTGTTCGAACTGGCCGTTGTCGGCGACCCCACCCGGTCCGAGCGTGCCGACGAACGACGCGGTGACCAGGTCGGGATCCACGTCCAGCACGGTCTCGAATGAGGGCTTGTTCTCCGCCAGGCGGGGCACCGCCTCGTTGGCGGCCGCCAGGTTGTCCCGGACCGGGTCGGTCCACGTCGCGGTGCCGGCCATCCTGTCGGCCAACCCCAGGGACAGCAGGATCTCGGTGGAGCTTTGGTTCAGTGACACCACCCGCTGCGGCGGAGCCTCGACGATGGTGTCGCGGCCGCAGTTCTGCACCGTCAGTGGGTAATCGGCTGCAGTCGTGGTGGTTTCGGGTGCGGGCTCGGTGCTGCAGCCCACCATAACCATGACTGCGGCCAAAGCCACAAGTAAGCGGATCATCCTCGAACCTCCAGGCCCGCAGCCAGCTTCTCGATTGCGTCGATCTCGCGGATCCCCGGGTCCAGTTCCGAGCCGGTGAGCACCACATAGCGCTGCTGCTGCACCGCATCCATGTTTCGGGTGATCGGATTGGTTTCGAGGAACTCCTTTTTGGTGTCCAACGAATCACCCTCGATGCGCTTGCGGCTCAGGTCCGCCAGCACCAGCACGTCGGGGTTGCGGTCGGCCACCGCCTCCCAGCTGACCTCCGGCCAGTCCTGTTGCGAATCGGCGAATACGTTTGATGCGTCGACGATCTCGGCGTACATCCCGGGAGCCGAGCAGCAGCCCGCCATGTAGGGGGTTTTGACGCCGGAGAACCAGAACGCGACCGTCGGCTGCGGTCCGTCGACATTCTCGGGGATCACCTTGTCAAGGCGCTGCTGCAGTTCGGTGACCAGGTCGGCGCCGCGGTCCTGGACGTCGAAAATCTGCGCCAGATCGGTGATCTCCTGGAACAGCGTGTCGGTGCGCAGGGGTTCGGTGCGGGTGACGTCTTCACCGTTGACCTCGGCGCCGACGCATACCGACGGCGACTGGTAGGTCGGGATACCGAGATCGGCGAACCGGCTTCGCTCGGCGACGGCGGCGGGGGTGAAGGTGTGCGCGCTGGCCGAGGTGACGAGGTCGGGTTCGGCGTCGAGCACCACCTCCAGGGAGGGGTCGTTGTCGGCCAGTCGCGGCACGGTGTCATTGGCGGCCGCCAGGTTCGGTAGCACCGGGTCGAACCAGGTGGAGGTGCCGACCATGCGGTCAGCCAGGCCCAGCGACAGCAGGATCTCGGTGGAGGCCTGGTACAGCGACACGGCGCGCTGCGGTGGGCCGTCAAACGTCACCTCTACGCCGCAGTTGGTGAGGGTCAGCGGATAGCTGGTGCGGCCGGGATCAGCAGGGGCTGCCGCGCCCGCGACCGGCGGAATATCTTCGGCGCGTCCGCATCCGACGACGACAAAGACAAGAACCACCAACGTGGCGACGGAGCGCACAGCGCACTTCCTTCGGTGTCAGGCTCATTTCGCGGAGCCACTCGACATTTCGTGAGGAAGCCGGCGGTCGGACTCAGGCCCTGTGGAGGCCCATACCGTTGCGCGTCAGCCCTGGATTCACACCAGATTCCCGACTCCCTCGCCTGGCACTGTAGCAAGTGCTGCAATTGGCGGCCCTCGACGGGGACGTCGGCCGCTGCGTCTGTGAAGCGAGTCCGTTCGACGCCTCGTGGCCACATCGACCTCAGGGTCGTGAACTGGCATCGAGTCGCCGCGATCGACAGCCGTCACGTAGATCTCGGCCATAGGGCCCGCAAAGGATGACGCACACGCCCGGCGCTTTCTTCAACCTGGCACGGTAGGCAACTGCGGACCTGTCCCGCCTAGGTCAGTAGCGAACTGGCGGAAGCCACTGTGGCCAGGGAGCTTTCGCAGGCATTGGTACCTCTATAGCTGACGCACGGTAGCTCGTCTCATGCTGCCTCTGCACGCAGTAGATCGCACGCGGCGACGAAGCGCGACCACTCGGCCGTCGTGGGGCGGACCGCAGCGTCGGACACCGCGTCGTCGCTGACCACGAACCCGGGCGCCGTGGGCGCAAAGAGTTCCGCGAGTTTGACGACCTGCCCTGCCGGGCTGTCCTCGAAGCTCTCGTGTACCCGCTCGCCGATCCGCACCTCGGCGCTGTCTACGCCGGCGACCACGTCCAGTGCAGGTACCCGAAGATCGCCGCCACACCGCCCGACGTGTTCCTCGAAGCGGTCTTCCCAAATCTCCGCCTGCCAACCGTTCCACACCTCCGGAAGTGCTGCGAAGAATCCCATTGTATCGGCTGTCTGCCACGCCCCCAATGTCTTTCGGGGCACATCGATGTGGATGCCGCCCTCCGGGATCTTGCCGAGCATGATGCGGCCGACACCCCGACCGGGCAACCTGTTCAACAGCTCCGGTCCGTGCCACCCCTTGCTGAGGTGCCACCACAACGGCCAGAATCGCAGCTTCCCCTCGGCGTCGATCACTGAGACGAGGTGGCACATCTGATTCCGTTGCCGGGCAAGCTTCAGCGTCGGCTTCCTGTCCCACGGCGACTGACGCAGCTCTGCTCCGACATAGCCTGCCAGCTCAGCAGTTCCGTCGTATGCCCAGCAGATCTCGTAGCCCGACCAGACCGTGGCGAGCACCCTCATCAGCGCGCGGCGCGTGTTCATCTCCACCATCAATGATTCACCGAAGAACAGCACGCGGTGACGGTCCAGATCCACCACCGCGCCGCCGTCGGCCCACCCCGGGTCGCACCACGCATCCTTCTCGCATTGCCGAAGCGAGGCCGCGTACCGCAACGCGAGGCCGGGTCCGCCGATCAACGCGTCGAGCATGCGGCAGCCGCCCCAATGTGAGTAGTACAGCTGCCAATCCTGATCTTTGACGATGACGAAGTTCGCCCTGTTTCCCATGTCGCCCCGATCTGTGATGACGCGGATCGCGCGCCGATGTCAGTCGAGTGTCGGTCGCGGGTTCGACGAACGGACGCGTGAATGCAGCTGCACGGCGTCAACTGTGGATAACGCGCAGACTTGTGATGAATGAGCGTGGATACGCATCACCGACGCCATCGCGGGCATTCGTTTGTCGGCGGGGTCCACCAGACTCCGAAGTGATCGCTGTTGCGCGTAACCTGCACTTACCTGAGTTCGATCCGAAAGGAGGTGTCCGGTGTCCGACCTTGCGCACCTGCCTCCCGGTTTGCTCAGCCTCGAGCAATGGGATGCGCTCGAGCTCGACCCGACGCGACGGTGGGAACTCAGTGAGGGAACCCTGACCATGTCGCCGCGGCCGCAGCTATGGCATCAACGCATTTCAAAGCGGCTCACTCGCCTCCTCGACGATCATCTGCCAGAGGGCCTCGAAGCACTGCCCGAGATCGAGGTGATCACGAGAGCATCGTTCCCGCCGAGTGTCCGCGACCCCGACATCGTCGTCATACCGGAGCGCGTAGTCGAGCGGCGCGCCGCCCGGGTCGCGGCAGCCGATGTCTTGCTCGTCGTCGAGATCGTCTCGCCGGGTTCGCGAGGGACCGATCACGTCATGAAGCTCGACGAATATGCCAAGGCGGGCATCGAGCACTACTGGATCGTCGACCCCGACGCGCCGTCTGACGAACGATTCCTCGCCTACCGCCTCGACGGCGAAATCTATCGACGAGTCAATGCACTCGACGGCGGCAGGGTTCGGGTGAGCGAACCAGCCGAGATGGATTTCGCGCTCGAGGAGTTGACGGGCCGCTGAGGTATCCGTATCGGCCGCCGACATGGCGTGAGCCCGCTGGTCGGATTCAGGTCGCGGGGGTGTTCGGCAGAACGAACCGCGAGAAAATTGGTGTCTGATCGCCCCCTCGGTGGCCGTTAGGCTCGATGCCGACGACGGCGCAGCCACTGGGGAATTCGATGGATCACCTGAGAGTAGATGCTGACCATGCGTACAACACATCACGTGCCGTAGGCAACGACGCCGAGGAACTTCGCGAGGAGTTGGCGCGACTGGAACGCCACTGGGACAACTTGTCTCGGGGATGGACTGGTCTAGCTTCATCCGCGTATTCGGCTATGTGGGCGGAGTGGCTCGGAGGCGCGAGCACGTTGGTCGATGCACTCGCCGAGAGGTCGCACACCCTCGGTCTCGCTGCCGTCCGCTACTCCGAGCAGGACGCTGAATCAGCGGTAGGAATCGACTCCGTACCGATGGATCTGGGGATCTGATGCGCTACCGAGTCGAGCTCGAGGAATTGTTGGACTTCGTGGCTCGCCTGCAGTCCTTCGACGAACGGGCAGAGGCGCTCGCACGTCACATCGATGCGCAGATCGCCGACCTCCACACCACCTGGTCCGGTGAGGGCTCCGCTGCGCACCGCGCCCGGCATGACGAGTGGATGGCGGGTGCCACACAGATGCGTGAGGCGCTCACACAGCTGCGAGCCGCGGCGCACAACGCCCACCTCAACTACCGCGACGCCGGGCAGCTCAACGTGGCCATGCTGACGTGACTGCCCAAGACGTCGACGTCGCCACCTACTACGCGGTGGGCAGAGGGTTGTTCGACAAGGCGGGCAAGCTCTACGACGCATTCAACGTCAACGTCGCCGCCCTCGGGGCCACCGGATCGATGGCGGGCACCGACGACTCGGGTACCGCATGGGCGGCGTCGTACGACGAACGAGTGGGCGAATTGCTCGGTGCTGTCAATGATCTGGTCACGGCGATGGAGAACTATGGCGGCGTGGTCATTCAGGCCGGTCACAATCACGCGGTAGCCGAACACAACGCCACGCCCGGCAGTCAGGGTTCCGCGCCGACGAAGCCACCGGAACCCCCAAGTACGGCCGGCGTCCTCTCGGTTCCGCCCTCTGCGGGTGGGCCGGGCAGTGGGCTGGTCGACACCGTCGGGTTGATGGCGCAGGTGGGTGTGCCAGTACCTGACGGTGACACGGACAAAGTGGCGACGGCCGCAGGTGCGTGGGATCGGCTCGCCACGGTGTATCAGACGACGACGATCGCTGAGGCGCTCGAGGTAGACGCCCGCAGCTTCCGGGATACCCGGTCACCAGAGGTCGAGTACATCGTGCGAGACCTCGAAGAACTCCGCGACGCGACGACGTCGGTGTTGGATGGCTGCGCCGAGCTGGCGCGGTCCTGCAGGGACTACAGGTCCGCGCTCGACGATCTGCGTACGCAACTCGGGAGCATCCTGGAGGATCTGGCGGTCGAACTGGCGGCGACAGCGGCGATCGGAATCGCCGCGTCGTTCGTCTCGTTCGGCGCCGGTGCCGTCGCGGCGACAGCCAAGGCTGCCCAGTCGATCACGAAGTTCGCCCGCATCATCGGCGAAGCTGTTAGTGCGTGGAAGATTTCGAAGAACATCGGCAAGGGCGTCCAGAGGGCGCAGGACATCGTCGGGTTGCGCCAGAAGCTGCAGCGCATCAAAAGCCTCGGGCGGAGGCAAAAGCCGGAGGAGAAGCCGACTCGTCCGAATGTCTCGATTCCAGAGACAGCGCCAAGGTCGATGACTGGCTACACCAAACACGCCGAAGACCAAATTTCAGGACGCGATGGCGGGATCGGAGTACGCAGAGAAGCATTGGAGGATGCATTCACTGAGCCCGTGCGCGACGTAGAGCGCCTGGTAGACGGCCAGGGCCGAGTGAGCTACCGATACACCGGCGAAGATGCGACCGTTGTTGTCAACGAACAAGGCAAAGTAGTGACTGGTTGGGCGAACAACAGCACTGGAACAGCAGGGGGTGGAGCAGGTGGATAGTCACTTCGATTTTCTCAGCGCGGACCAGGGCGAATTACTCAGTGAGATTCTCGCTCGTCGGAATCCTCGCTTGTTCGAGAGCATTCGCCACGCAGGGATAGTGACCCGGCCGGAGGCAGAGCAGATCATGTCCGTCCTAAGTGACGAGCTCGCAGACAACCTTGACGACGACTGGGAGCCCACCGAACACGGACGAGCGATCAGCGCGGCCCTCGCACAGTTCAATGCAGCCCGGGTCAGCGAATGGCCGTGACAGTTGGGCGGCGGAGCGCGTACCGCCTCATCGGGTGGCGACGGAAATAGGGACGTGCCGGCCGGGCTGCGTTGAGTGCCCTGACGGCCTGGACAGGACTGCTGAACGCGCCCTGTCAGCGACTGGAGGCCAGAACACCGTCGGGAACCGCCAGGGTGTGGATGGTCCGCTGCGAACGGAAAAACTGGCTTGCGAACGATCCGGTGTTGTACGGCAGGTCGTACTTCGCGCACAATTCCCGTACGCGGACGCTGACCTCAGCGAGGCGGTTGCTCGGCAGGTCCGGAAACAGGTGGTGTTCGATCTGATAGCACAGGTGACCGCCTGAAAGTGCCAGCAGCGGAGACGCTTTGAAGTTCGCAGCCCCGAGCATCTGCCGCAGATACCACTCGCCTTTGGTCTCACCGTCGAGCACCGCCGGGTCGAACGTCTCGGCGCCGTCGGGGATGTGCCCGCAGATGATGTTCACGTACACCCACATGTTCCGAAGCAGGTTCGCAGTGACGTTGGCCGCCAGAGTTCGACGCCACCGTCGCAAGCTCAGTGCCGGGAGCAACACGTAATCCTTGCTCAACTGACGGGCGACCTTGCCGAAGAACCGGCGTTCCTCCGCAGCCCTGCCCGCCGGTGTGTCGACCCGGTCCCGCTCCGAGCGCAGACCGTGCAGGGCGATGCCCCATTCGAAGGTCGCTGCCAGCAACAGGTTTCGCAGCGGTGTCCACAGGTGGGGATGGCGCCATGGTTGGTCGGGGGTCACCCGCAGCAGGCGGTAGCCGATGTCCTCGTCCATGCCGAGCACGTTGCTGAAGATGTGATGCCGGTAGTTGTGCGAATACCGCCACTGCGCGGACAGCCCCGCCATGTCCCACTCCCAACTGGTGGAGTGGATCTCGGGGTCGTTCATCCAGTCCCACTGGCCGTGCGAGATGTTGTGGCCGAGTTCCATGTTCTCGATGGATTTCGCGTACGCCAACGAGGCGGTTCCCAGCCACCAACCGGCCCTCGACCGACTGCGCGCGATCACCAGACGCGCCCCGACATCAAGCACTCGCTGGAAGATGATTGTGCGACGGATGTATGCCGCGTCCTTGGTCCCGAGCGACTCCTCGACGTCACGGCGAATCGTGTCGAGTTCGTCGGCGATCGCTTCGATGTCTTGCGTGCTCAGGTGCGTGTACGTGGAGACATCGGCGATCGCCATCAGGGGAGTCCTCGGGTGGGTGCGTCAGATCGGCGCAGTCCAGCCACCGTCGGTGTCGAGACACCAGCCTACGGGCACGGACCTCACAGCGGGCATCCAGGTTCGCCGCGCAGTCGGAACTGCGACGCCCGCGGACGGCTCACCTGCACCGGAACGACGTCGGGCACGACCTCGGCGGCCGGCGGCACGAGCTGGTGGTTGCCGCCTTCGTGACGAAGTGACTAGGAGGGGGCTGCGACGAACCGCGCATCAACGGTCGCCGACACGCTGATGTCTTTCGGTACGAGCTCGACGTCGGGGCCGCCGCCTGATGACGCCGGCGCCGCGTGTAAGAAACCCATCCCGTCGCCACCCTGAGAATGTGCTTCGGCACCGAGCATCCCCGCGTCGGCGATCGCGATGGGACGGACCTTTCCGAGCTCGAGGGCGTCGGCGTACAGCTGCGCGCGGGCTGCCGCATCCTGAACGGCTTGGGTACGGACTCTCGTCACCAGTTCGTCCCGGCTTTTGGTGGTGAGCGCCCACTCCACGTACCTGAGTTCGAATCCTTCGGTGCCGGTGACATGCCCTCCCACCCACTGCGACAGTGCGGTGAAGTCGCGGAACCTCACCTCGACGCTGACGCTCGCATCATGGATGACCGGGAGCTCGTCACCATCCTCGTTTCTGGGCCGATGCGACCAGGTCCGCAACTGTGCCGCTGACCACCGGGTGACGGCGCCGTCGTCGCCGTCCTCGAGCCGGAGGATCGATTCCTTCACGACCTCGAGGTCACGCGCCACCTGGTCGTAGACCCAGTCCTTCTCGGGACCGTGATAGCTGATGGAGGCGTGCACGGTCCCCCGCTCGGGCGGCTGGAAGGCGGAGAACGAACCCCGGACTGTGATCTCAGTGGACATCCGGGCCACGCTAGTGGGAGGCCCCGACACCCCTCGAAGTGCGCGGGGCAGGCCGTTCAGACTGCGCTGGCGGCGACGAAGTGCGAGTGGCACCCGCCGCCGCTGCAGTCTCGACGTCGGAGAATGGTGTCGCCGACCCAGCCGCCATGATGCATATTCCGAGTTTCGCACCCGACCACGCTCCTGATCGAAATAGCGATCAATTGTTCGGAGGCCAGCTATGATCGCTAAATGGATCACAACGTGTCGCTCGTCTACGACACCGCCGAGTTCGGCGCCCGCATTCGCATGCTTCGGCATCAGAAGGGACTGCGCCAGGACGAACTCGCCGACCGCATCGGCGTCACACGGATGACCATCTCCCGCCTCGAACGGGGCGAGGCCGTCAACGTCGACACCGCACTGCGGGCGCTGTCGGAGTGCGGTCACGCGATCGCCGTTGTCCCGAAATTCACGCGCGTAGCGGTCGTCGATGCCCAGTAGGTCGCTCGAGGTGTGGCTGCACGGTGTGCACATCGCGCGGCTGAGCGAGCCAAGCCGCTTTCGATTCCGCTTGGACTTCACCGAGGATGCATTTGATGCGTTCGGCGAAGGCAGCCGTGTCCTCTCGCTCGCCGTGCCGATCTCCGGTCACCCTGTCGAGGACGGCAAGCGACCCAGCTCCGGGCTACCGGTGTCAGCCTTCATCGAAGGGCTTCTGCCCGAGGGGAATCTGCGCGAGCACATCGGCACCGAGGCAGGAGTGCCCGTCACCGACAGCATGGAACTCCTGCGCCGAGTCGGCGCCGAATGCGCGGGGGCGGTGCAGATCCTCGACGCCGGACAGCGCCCCGGACCGGGTCGCGTCCGTCGGCTCACCGACGAGGAGGTGACCCGCCTGATCGCCGACCTTCCGACCTATCACCTACCCGACGGCGCAACGCCCCAAGCGTCCCTTGCCGGTATCCAGGACAAGGTCTTGTTGACCGCACTCGATGGCGGCGGGTGGGGATGGCCAGAGCAGGGGGCGGTGTCGACGCACATCATCAAGCCAGAAGCCCTGATCGGGGCGCTGCCGAACCTCATCCAGACCGAGGATTGGGCGTTGCGGGTGGCGACGGCCGCCGGCCTGAGCGCTGCGAAATCCCAACTCGCGAAATTTGATGCGCGCGAGGCGATCATCGTCACCCGCTACGACCGCAGCCCATCCGGCGAGCGTCAGCATCAGGAGGACTTCTGCCAGGCGCTCGCTATCAGCCCACGCGCGAAGTACGAGAGCACTCCGGAGTTCAACCGGTACGGCTCCCGACTCAAGCGAGTGGCTCGCCTTGCAGCTGCGCGCGCTCCAGATCCCGACGCGTTTCGCGCCACGCTGTTGCAGGCAGTCACGTTCAACATCGTGATCGGCAACGGCGACGCGCATTCGAAGAACTACTCGCTGATGATCGATCGCAGTGGGCGGGTTACCTTGGCACCGATCTACGACGTAGCACCAACGGCCTACCTCGATCCCAAATACAAGGGGACGGGCCACGTCATCAACGGCAAGACCACGATCGACCGGGTCGACGTCGCGGATCTTGCTGCCGAAGGAGCCTCCTGGGGCATGTCGGTGCGCCGCGCCACCGCAATTGTGGAGTCCTGCATAGAAAGTACGCACAGTGCCATCGACTCGGTCGCGTTGCCGCCGGGTGCCGAGCACGTGAAGACCAACCTCGAAGCGATGTGGGTGCGACGTGCATGGCCACAGGGGAACGCTGACGGACACTGAGCCGCGCGACAGCGGTGAGAGGCGGCGTTGACACTGCGCTGACGGCGAAGAAGTTCGAGTAGCGCGCACCGCCAGAGCAGTCTCAACGTCAGCTACGCCGCCGGAACAGTTCGGCCGGTCGCCCCCTGGTGCCGGCGGCCATCTCCCCTGTAGGGACCAATTGGGGTTCCATGGTGCGGCGGAACTTGTCTCGCTGTATCGGTCGCCCCGCGATCGCCTCGTGTGCCAGCCGCAGTTCCAGCATCGTGAACTCGTCGTCGAGCAGGCGGTCAGGATCGGGGCTCTTGTCGTAGCGGGACCGAAGGTGCCCGACCGCGAGTTCGATGATCTTGCGGTGGTCGTAGGGCAGTTGGCCCGGAGAGTCCACCGGCGCGAGCCGGGTGGAATCGACGTGGCGAGACGCCAGGCGGTCGACCCGTATGACGTCGATGTGGGCGACCGACAGGACCCACCCGCGATCGTCGCGGTCAGGGTCGTCGAACACGTGCAACTGGCGGGGCTGCAACCCGTCCACACCGGCCTTCTCACGAAGCGAGCGGTCAACTGCTTTGGCCAGCGTCTCCCCCTCATGCAGAAACGTGCCCGGCAGACCCCAGCCCCTGCCGTTGTTGCGACGCACCTCGAGAACCACCAAGCCACGGTCGCCGTCGAGCGTGAGTAGCGCGGTGTCGACGGCGACCGACGGCCGCGGATAGTCGGCGAGGGTCTTTCCGCTGCTGTCTCGATACGTTCGCTCGGTCATGTCGGGACCATATGCTACCTTTACTGTATTAGATCAGTTATGCGCGAATTAAGCGCAAGGGTCCCCCACCCCTCCACCGACGTGCGGCCGCTGCAGACGGCAGCCCCGGGGTCACGGCCACCGAAACAGATGATCAAAAGAAGGAGACAATATTGAACGCAAACCACGGATACGACATCATCGGCGACATTCACGGGTGCGCCACTCCGCTGGAAGGTCTACTCACCCAGCTCGGCTACCGGCCTGATGGTCCGAATGGCGCATACCGGCATCCGGAGCGCACCGTGATCTTCGTCGGCGACTTGATCGACCGAGGAGACGACCAACTGCGTGTCCTCGAGGTCGCCAAGGCGATGACCGACGCCGGAACCGCCCAGATCGTGATGGGCAATCACGAGTTCAATGCACTCGCCTACGCCACCGAGTGGCCCGTCGGAAGTGGCAGATTTCTGCGAAAGCACAGCGACAAGAACACCTCTCAGCATCGGGTGTTCCTCGAGCGGGTGTCCGGCGCCGAACGTCAGAAGTATCTCGACTGGTTCATGACCCTGCCACTGTGGCTGGACCTTGGAGACCTTCGAATCATCCACGCCTGCTGGCACACCGAGTCGATGACCATCGTGAAGGACGCGCTCGGTGGCGACCGCTTCTCCTCGGTCGACCAACTCGTCCGAGCGAGCACAAAGGGCGACCCGCTCTACGAGGCCGTCGAAATCCTGCTGAAGGGTCCCGAAGTCAGCCTGACCGAACACGGTCAGCCCCCGTATCGCGACAAGGACGGCCACGACCGCCCACGCGCCAGAGTGCGTTGGTGGAATGAGAGCGCGTCGACACTGCGCGACGTCGCACTGATTGAAGGCAACTTCACCACTGCCGACGGCTCGCCCTACCCCCCGCTGCCGGATATCGAGGTCAATGCCGCCGCACGCTCCTACGTCTACGACGGGTCAGTGCCAGTGTTCTTCGGCCACTACTGGCGAAGCGGCGAACCCAGCTATCTGGTCGACTGGACAGCACGCGCGGCATGCCTGGACTTCAGCGCCGTGAAACGCGGGGCACTGACCGCGTATCGGTGGTCGGGCGAGAGCGAAGTGCGCGCCGAGAACTTCGTGCAACTCGCCTGACCCAGGCAGCCTGTCAGGGCCCTCGGCTAGTCTGGACACAGCTCACGAGCGGACGACTGTTCGGGTACCTGGCCCGTCGTCCCGGCAACCGCGCGACCACCGCACGGTGCCCCAGGGGAAGAGCGGGCACGCGATGCGTGCAAGCGGTGGACGTCCGACGGTGGCGTCGCCAGGAACGGCGAATGATGACACAGCCCGAACTGAGCGCAGCCGATGCGGCTCTGCGCGAACGCATTACCGAACTGTCAGTGCACATCCCGTGCGGCGGGATCCGCGGTCCGCTGCAGCGACGAAGTCCGTCGCGTCCGGATCGGCCGGTGCGCTGGCAGTCCTGCCAGGACGAAGACTCCCCCGAGAAGTGGGAGGGCGCCGACGTCTCACGCGACCACGACCTGTGCATCATCTGCTTCCGGGCGACAGCCGGCGGCCGCAGCCGCTGGTCATGGCGGGCATGCGAGGACTGCCGCTCGGTCAACACCGCGATCCAGACGGTGTGGGGATTCCGGCCCTTCGCTCTGGGGCGGCACAGTCTGATGAACGGGATCGGTGTCCGCGGCGGCGCGCCACCTGAACTGGAGCAGGAGCAGATCGCGCGGCTGGCCGAGTTCGCGCAGGGCGATGGTCGTCTGCGTGACTGGCGAGAGAATGAGTTTGGTCGACTGGCAGGCAGATTCGATTCGCAGGCAGATGTTCCACTGCGGGTGTGGCAGCAGGCATGGCCGCCCAGTCGAGTCGCTTCGCGGGATGCCTTTGCCTGCCTGATCGGTCCGGAGTATCCGCTGGCTCTGCCGCACTAGAGCACAATCAGGGCGGTTCTGTCGGGTTCGGGGTGTACAGTAATCGTATTAGCTCAGATTCACGCTAACTATCTCAGGGGGCGCTATGGCTTCACGGAATGACCGCATCGAGGGAGTGCTGCTGGCGACGGCGGCAGGAGACGCGCTCGGCGCACCGTACGAGTTCCAGCCACCGCGCGGACCGGAACTCGACGTCGTGATGACTGGAGGCGGTCCGTGGGCGGCCGGCGAGTGGACCGACGACACCGCCATGGCCGTGGCGATCGCCGAAGTGGCGGCGACCGGTGCGGATCTGCGGGATGAGGCGGCGCAGGACGCCATCGTCGCGCGCTGGCACGAATGGTCGCTCGGCGCCAAGGACGTCGGCATCCAGACACGCTCCGTGCTCAGCTCGGCGGCCACCGGCGGTGCGATCACCGCAGCACGGACGCGCGCTGCGTCCGCGGCGCTGCACGAGGACACCGGCCGCACCGCAGGCAACGGGTCGCTGATGCGCACCGCCCCGGTTGCGTTGGCCTACCTCGACGACGAGGACGCGATGGTCCAGGCGGCGCGCAGCATCAGCGAGCTCACCCATTTTGATCCCGATGCCGGCGATGCGTGTGTGCTGTGGTGCAGTGCGATCCGCCACGCGGTGCTCACCGGCGAGCTCGACGTCCGAATTGGTCTGGGCCACATCGACTCCGAACGAAGCGCGTTGTGGTCGGCGCGTCTGGATGCCGCCGAGGCGGCGCGCCCCGCGGACTTCCCGAACAACGGCTGGGTGGTTTCCGCGCTGCAAGCGGCTTGGTCCGCCATCACGACGACACCTAAGCCGACCGATGATCCTGCCGCGGGGACGTTCCGGGCGGACCATCTGCGCTTGGCGCTCGACGCGGCGGTGAGGGCGGGGTTCGACACCGATACGGTCGCGGCGATCGCGGGCGGACTGCTGGGGGCGGCGCATGGCTCCTCTGCGGTCCCCCTGGAGTGGCGCGAGCTGCTGCACGGCTGGCCGGATCTGACCGCCAGGAACCTGGTTGGCCTCGCCGGGGCGATCGGACGCCGTGGGCGGCCGGACAGCTTCGACTTCCGCTATCAGGGTTACCGGACCGGAGCGCTCGCCGCGCACCCGTACGACGAGAAGGTTCTGCTCGGCGGTATCGGTGCGCTGCGTGACCTGCCCGACGGTGTGGATGCGGTGGTGTCGTTGTGTCGGATCGGCGACAACGACGTTCGCACCGACATCCCGCACGTTGAGGTGCGGTTGATCGATCGCGAGGATGCCGACGAGAACCCGCACCTGGACTTCGTACTGCTGGAGGCGGTTCGGACTGTGGAGCGGCTACGGAGCGCGGGCCGGACTGTGCTGCTGCACTGCGTCGAGGCTCAAAGTCGCACGCCCACGGTAGCGGCGTTGTATGGGGTGAGACTGCGAGGGGTCGACACCGATGAGGCACTCGAAGTGGTGACGGCGGCACTGCCGAATGCCTTGCCCAATTCCGCATTTCGAGAGGCATTGCGGCGGTGAGATACCGACACGTGCGCAGGAGTTGCGCGATGACCAACCGGAATGTTCTGCACTAGGCGCCAAGGTCTGAGGTGTTGTCGATATTGATTGCGAGCAGTGCTTCGGCTGCCCGCTGCATCGCTTCGCCTTTGAGTACCGAGGTGCCGGGCGCTTTGTGGCGGGTGCCGACTGTAGAGGTCCACTGCTCGACGCCGCCCATTTCGTCCAATGCAGCCAGAAACTCTGTAAGTCCGTCGGTATAGGCGTCCGCGCCTTCCCGTGTCCTGTATGCGGCGTATTTCTTGAGCACGGGGACGACAATCGCTCCATAGCCGTTCCTCAACGACTGCACTGAGTCGATCAGGCAAAGCGCCAGGGAGTCGGGGTAGCCGCGAGGCTCGGGGGCCAATTCATTGTGCCGTGGAACTCCGAGCGACTCATCGACTGCGAGCAAGAGGAGATTGCGGTCGCCCTCAAAAGTGGACGTGTCCATGCGGTCGACCGTATCGCAGGAATCCGACATGGATGACGCAGACGCGAATCGCGACATGCCGCAGTCGTCACACGACGGGATCGATACCGGCGATGGGGAGTTCTCTGGCTGTCCGTTCGGCCCGCGCTCTCAGCTGCTTCAAGACCGGATAAAACGGGTTATGGCCGTTGCCTTGCAGGTTGAGCGGGACGTCCAGGGTTGCGATGAGCTGATCTTCCAAAAGCCATGGTTCTGGATGGACCACCCAGGAGACCAACGCGTTGTCAGCCATCCATCGGGACAACTTCTTTTCGCCAACGGCGCCGAACGTTCGGCGGGTGCCTGAGCCGACACGACGTAGTTGTATGGCGAGGTCGTCCTCTAAGAGTATGCCGAGAGTCTTTCGAAGGGTCGAACCTTCTGCATTGCCGGTGTAGTGGTACCGAATCCGATGCCAAAGACTTTGCCTGCTCGGAGGCTTCCCGTTGGTCGGCGGTCGGCTCGGACTAATGCCGGTATAGAGCAGCGTCAATCCGTCCCGCTTCACACAACGGGAGGTGTCAATGGGTCCAGGAATGCTGCGGAACCACCATCCGTAGACGCCAGGCGATTTCGGGATGGGGCAGGGGCGACTGATGACTTCGTCACGTGTATGGCAGCGCGTCGTCAGCGGAGTCTCGGGCGTGTTCTGCATCGCGGAGGTCATCGTTTCATTTTGCTGCGGAGAGAGTAAAGAAAATAGTGGCACGGCTGACACTAAGGGCGGCCGCTACGGTCGCGCTTTGCTTACCAACGACAATTTTTCTGTTCCGCGCGTTACCTTATCGCCATGCGCTGGTATGCCCGTCCCGAAAACGCCGCCCACGTACTCAGGGTCGCGCCTCGGCTCGCGTCGTGGGACAAAGCAGACCATCCAGATCAAGTTCAACTTCGGGAGTATCTGGATGACACCGAAGCGCTCCTCGCAGAATCCAGAGTCGATGGCCCGTGGGCGCTTCGCCTCGACGTCGGACTGCCGGTCGGTCGGGACTTGCTCAACATGGCGGACCTCGACAACTACGCCCAGCCCCTTGCGGATCGCCTGAAGGATCGCAACCTCGTGTCGGTATGGTGCACTAAACGCCACAGTATGCAATCCTTCGCGCGGATCGAACCTGCTCAAGAAGTATTCCCACCATCGACGGCAGTGTTGATAGCTCGCGCTACCTCCGCCCCTGGTTATAAACAGCAGATTCATGCCGCAGTCGTAGGCGCAGCACAACTGCCCCCCGGACCCGTCAAGCTCGAACTCTCCTTCGTCGTCGGTCCAGGCAGAAACTGGCTCAACCTCTGGAAAGAGACAATCGATGCGTTAGACCCGCTTCTCGGCCGTACATATCCGGACCGCGCCTGGAATCCGCTCGACGGCAGGATCACCGAACTCGGCCTGCACGTCAGCGTCGCCCCTTCCGCCGGCTACGAGATCGAGGTCGGCATCGCTGCCACGCAAGTAGCGAAAGTGAAACTGCCAGCGGCCGACGGTCCGCTGAACATGAGCGACCTGCCAGCGACAGACGATCTGCTAGCGATGGATGAACGCAAGATTGTCTACCGCACCTATGGCATCTGCGTATCCAAATGGGAGTTGCAAGACGGAACGCCCATAGGTTGGGGTGTCTTTTTTCCTCACTGGCACAAGACAATGCTGATGTCGACAGATGAAGCCAGAGTGCTGCGGGACGCCCTCAACTTTGTCCTGGACGAGCGGAGGATTGGACAACCAAACGGAACTCCATCAGAGATCCCGTGACTCCCCGATCACGCCAGTCGGTGTCGGCGCATCGTTCACTTCGATGCTCACTCACCCTATGTAGGCGAGTGGTGTACTGCGACTTGTCGGCGGCACCTGAATACTGACCACTGCGCGGCAAGTGACGACAACTGATCAGTTTTCGGTTGCCGTTGACAGACCGAGACCTTCCTCAGTGCTTGTTCAAATCGAATCCAACCCGATAGAGGAACCAATCTGTCTTCACACCAGTTTCTCCGCCTGGAGCTGAACAAGATCGGCAAGCTCATCGTCGGGTTGCCCGGTGATGATGACCAGGTGAGCACCGGGGCGCCCAACCTTTTCTGCGAGAGCTTTCAACGCCTTCATTTACTTGGAGGCATAGGCTACGGGCCCTGATCGGTTTCTTCGGCCTTCAGCTCGACGCCTACCAAGTCTGGGGTCTATGTATCGACTGCGAGCAGATCCCCTCCAGCGCTTGCTTGACTCTCGTTGGCATCGTCCGCTAAGCAAGCACAGGCCGATGTTCTGTCACCAGAGCAACTGCGCGACGGTTAGATTCGTACGAAAGTGCTTGCTTTGAGCAAATCAACCTTGTCAAGCCGGGGCATACGCTCGGAAGTGTGCTTGGTCAGCTTGCGTGGAGGACGCAAGCCACCAAGCGGAAGGGACAATCAATGAAGATCGTATTTCTGCACGGGATCGGTGACGGCGACCCCAACTACCTGTGGCTCGACGGACTGAACCGAGGCCTCGCTCAAGCCGGCCACGACCCCGTCGACCGTGAGCAGGTGATTGCGCCTCGCTACTCCTCGTACCTCAAGACTGAAGGACGATCAGGCAAACTCCCGCCCGTAACCTACAAGCCGAAAGACGAGCCCTCCTCGCGTCAGGAATTCGAACGCAGGCAGGCGCGCGTACAGCGTTTGCTTCGCATTCAGCACGGTGTCCGAACCTTCGGGTTCAATCTCATCCCCGGACCCGTGTGGGACCTCGTGCCCGAGCTCGTGTTCGGTCATGTACCGGTCATGGACCTCGATCAGGTCCGTCGGTACGTCCGAGACGACAAGGTCCGAGCCGACGTCATGAACCACATCATCGACCATCTGCCCTCCTACGGTGACATCATCCTCATCGCCCATAGCCTCGGCTCAGTCATTGCTATTGATCTTCTCGATCATCTGCCAGAGAACCTTCACGTCCGCCGGTTCATCACCATCGGGAGCCCGGCGAACATCCGCGCACTTCACGAGGGCAGTGAACGGCTCTTGAAGAAGTTCCCGTACTCGCGGGTCGACGATTGGTCGAACTTCCTCAACGTTCGGGACATCGTGACGGGAGGGCGCGGTCTAGCCAGTACATTCCCGGGAGCCCAGGACTTCCTACTCACCACGATCAGCGGCCACGACGCCGCAACATACCTAGGGGAAAGCTCTGTATCGGCGTTGGTCGCCGCCATCCTCTATCCCACGAAAGAGGTGGCAAGGGTGTCTGCCGACATCGCTGTACGGATGGGAGACGGCGAGGCGTCCCTGCTGCTAATGCAGCACTTTGCCGAAGCCGTGGCCAACAACATCAAAGACGAAGCTCTGGGGTCTCGCTACCGTGCCGCACTGCGTATCTTGCGCGACGACGTCGCGGCGCAGTTGCTACAGCAGGAAGCTGCGGCACAACTCCTCGCCCCCGAGATGGTGCAACTCTCCAATGGATCGTTACCGCCGTTGCCGCACCGCTGGGAAATCCACGAAGCAGTCGCAGAGCTGGTGGTGCTCGCTCTCACGAATCCGGTGACGCCGTACGAGATCGACGCGGGTGCCGCCATCCCACTCGCGCTAGAACACATTGCAGTGGAACTCGGGTTCACCCGTCGCATCGGTAAAGCAGTCGCCGCGGCCATCGATGACGTTCAGCGATGCGTCTCCCCTAAGGGCGGAGTGCCGTGGGGTCGTGTACTCACAGCGGCGGCAGGGGTGGCTCTCCTCGCCGCCGGACCCGTGGGCCTAGCTGTGGCTGCTCCCGCAGGCGTGTTCGGAGCTGCGGCCGTAACGAGCAGCCTCGCTGCCTTCGGTCCCGGCGGGATGATGGGCGGACTGGCGATGCTCGGCGGCCTTGCAGGCACTGGTGCTGCGGCGGCGACGGCCGCGGCTGTCTCAGTACCGGGCGGCCAGGCGACGGGCCCCAATCTGGAAAGCCTGATGATGCGGGTCGCCACAGAGCACGCACGCAAGAAGCTCGGTCTCCCGCACGACCCGATTCTTTGGTACCAACTCACAGACTTCGAGAGCCAGATCTCCGCGGCTCTGAACAGATTGCGGCCTTTCAATGATCCCAAGTCGCAGAGACTGACTCAACTGTCTGGTGCACAAACGGCAATCAATCTTCTGCTTCGTTTCATGATCCAGAACGGTCTGTCGCCGGCGGAAATCACCGACGGCGAGCCCAAGCAACTAGAGCGTTGACGATCGTCGATCGGCCAGCATCGCTGTCCTCGCCAACTCTCAGCGAGTAACCAGGTCGGCTGTCATGTTGAATGTGCGAGGGACTCGCCTCTCGCCAGCGGGCGCTTCACCAGAATCGCCCCCGATTATGAAGCATCGAGGCGATTCTAGCTCGGCAACTGCAGAGCGAACTCCAGCTTCTGCGGCTGATCATCACGGACCCAAACGGGATACCGAGCTTCGTAGATCCCCTTGGCGACACCGACGAACCAGATCAACGGCAGCTCGAGATCGAAAGCCGCACGGATTGCTCGGTTCTCGTGGTGTTTAGGATCATCCCCTCGATACTTGTATAGGAGCAAGCCGTCGTTGGACACACGGTCATCGTATGGTTTCGCTTGGCCCGGCGGCGTATAGGTCGTCCGTATCGACAGGGCAGCGTGAAAACCTGCTGGTTTACGGATTCCTCGCTGGCGGTCCATCAGGGGTACGCGCAGACCCTCGAACTCGAAGTCCGCCAATTCGCCGTACGGAATCCGCCGATGGCCCTTTTCGGCTCGTGCAGCCAGCCACGCCATGGCTGCGTCCCGGAATCGCCGCTCTTCATCGATTTCCACAGCAAGTCCCTTCCACGCATAGAACACCATATCGGCGCTCGGTCCGCCTGATCTTCGCGACGAGACCGGTCCTCACAGGCGGAGTGTCGCAGTGATCCGGGCGACGGCCTCGTCTAGGGCTTCGTGTTCCCAAACGCGCAGGACAGTCCAGCCGATTTCCTCCAGCGCTCGAGTGTTACGTCGATCGCGTTCGACGTTCGCCGCCAACTTCATACGCCACCACTCAGCATTGTTGACCGGCGAAGTCGCATGTTCAGGACAGCCGTGCCAAAAACACCCGTCGATGAACACGACGATCTTTCGTCGGGTGAACACGATGTCTCCGCGACAACGCAGGATCGGCTCGGGTCGAAAATCGACCCGATAACGGTAGCCGAGCTCATGCAGGGCCCGACGGACCTGTAGCTCAAGCGAAGTGTCTCTTCGGCGCTGACGTTGCATTCGGACACGCGTCGACTCATTTAGCGGCTCAGGACTTTTCGAGGACACAGATGTGTTCGTCTAGTGCCTGGATGAAGCCGGGACGGCTCTTCAAACTGCTCGCCTTGAGTCGGGCGACGAAGCCCTTCGTAGCACCGAGGCTCAGGGGCTGATCACCGTATTGGGCAAGAGTCGTCGACAGGGAGAGCCTGGACTGGATTGACAATGGCCGCTCACTCAAGCTCCATGCCTCGCGCTCGTCCCCCACTCCGGCAGCAGCCGAAGGCCACCGCTGCACCTCGGCGAGCCCACGTCGCGGGACGTCGACCGGGGTTCCCGGCTCCAACAAGCGGCTCCCGATCCACTTCGCAACAGGCACTGTGACGGCGTTTCCGACCAATTTCCAGCGCACGCCTTCGGGCCCCGCACCGGCTGTCCAATCAGATGCGAAGCCCTGTAGACGTTCGCCGGCGACGACAGTTGGCCGCACGATCGCCGTCCCCGCCTCGTGATCGAGCAGCCAGACGCCGGGCGGCGATGCGATGCACAGCTTCGACCCACCTTTGAGCGTCGGAGTCACGCCGTCGCCCCAGCCGATGCCGCGATTGCCTTCTGTCCAAGAGAAACCATGAGCACGGTGGCTTCGGACGTCGGGGCGAGGGGAGCGATCGTCGGCGAAGAGCACGGTCCGTGGGTCGTGACTCCGGGAGGCGACGAGGAACGTACGGCGACGTCGCTGTCTGACGCCGAAGTACTGCGAATCGACGGTTCGGTACGCCCAGTTCCACTTACGACGTTCGAACCACTCAGTGATGTGGCGAATGGGAGCACCGCCGTGCAAGCTGAGCATGTTCGGCACATTCTCGAGTACCACCCACTTCGGCGGGTTGCCCGCGATGAGTCTGAAGACTTCTCGGATCAAACCTGACTCCGAGCCGTCGATTCCCGCCGTTCGCCCAACCTGGCTCAGATCCGTGCAGGGAAATCCTGCTGTGAGGACGTCGCAATTAGGCAGCGAACGGAGCTCGCGGATGTCGCCTACCAACTCGGACTGAAATCGACGCTGCAAGATCCGCACCGCGGGGTCCCAATTTTCGCACGAGAGGTCAGTGACGATTCCGGCCTTGGCAAGCCCGAGCTCGAATCCGCCGATACCTGAGAACAGCCCTACTGCGCGCATACCAAGATCCTCGAGTATTTCTTACCGCTAGTCCACTACCACGCCAGGTCGATCAGCACGCCATGCTTGTGCAGGTTCTGCAGGTGTTCGCGCACGCTGACGGCAACGAGCGAGTCCCTACTCAGCATCCCGCATTCAAGACTGCGCTTCGCGCCGGCTGTCGAGAAATTGGCACTCGTCACGAACGCAGCGCTGTCGTCAACCGTGATCAGCTTCGAGTGCTGAATTGCCCACTCGCCGCCCTCTGGCTCGGCCAGTGTCCACGTCCGTGCACCGTCGAGGGCCTTGCAGATCATGGCCGCGTGATCCGCGCGCTCCTTGACGTCGACTACCACAGTCACGGAGACCCCACGGTCAAGCGCATTGCGCAGAGCAAGCAGATGCGGCGAATCCTTGCCTGCCGAATACGTCGCCGCGTACACGAACGCCGTTGCGCCGTTGATCATGTCCAGTGCTGCGAGAGTGGTGTGACCGCCTGACCCGGGGACCGATGGCGACGTCCATACCGCCACCGGCCGTTCCACCTGCGGCACTGCTGCGATTCCATCGAGCACTGCAGCCACCCGGAGCAAGTCACCGTCGGTCCGGAGCAGCTGTCTCAACAGCCGCTGAACCTCGGAGCGATGACCTGGATACGCCCGCTTGGCCGCGAGGTGCGGCAGCTTCAGTTGGCGAAGAGCGGCGGCGACCGACCTCGCCTCGTCGCCGCTGAGCAACTCGCCCAGCCGCCCGACCTCCACCCTGCTCATCAGAGAATCGAAAGCCCTTCGAGTAGAGCCGGTGTCCGGACATCCTCGTCAGTCATCAAGCCAAGAAGCAGACGGCGATCAAGAAATCGGTTCGTTCGCTCGCAGCTGGTCTCGCTGAGGAAAAGACAGAAATGGCATGCGGCGCCGTGCAGGAACTCCTCTTTACCCCTCGGAGCACGATGCGAACAGATCGGGTCCGACGAGCATCGCTGCCCGCGCCGGACCGCGTCCGCAACCAGCCGTTCGAGTTTCGCTGGCTTCGCGAGCTCAACCAGACCTCCGAGCGTGCCTTCGCCGTCAGAAGCAGTTGTGCTGATGAGCAGTCCGGCCGCCGCCGGATGCTTATCATCTGCCGGCCACGCGTAGATTCGCTCGGTCAAGCTTGCGCTGCCGTATCCGCTCGACATCGCAGCCTGGCGAATGAGTAGATGCGACAACGTGTGAATCGCCCAATAGCGCGGGGCAGGAAACCGGGAGTCTGGATCGATGTCATCGGCCGTCTTGCTCGTCCGGCGTTGAAAGTTCAGTCGATGCGCTTTGCGAAATGTCTGCCAGACTGGCCGAGCAAGAACTTGTTGCTCCCACGAAGCGATTACTGATTCGTCGAACTGCAAGAAGACCCCTTCGCCCCTGTCCTCTGTGGCGGGCACCCATGTCGGCTTGCCGCTGGCGCAAAGGGGGGCGACACGCGCAGTCGCATCATCGATGCGATCGAGTGCGTCGATCCTCGTGAAACCGATGAATGAATTGACCTTCTTCAGCTTCTCGACTGCGACCACCGCCGAAACAACTGGTTGTAACGGCTCTGGCACGTCGCGACGAACTGCCCGGAAGTCGCGTGAGCCGCTCATCTGTGTGTATTTCGGCTCGTCGGTGAGCACTGCCCACTCAGGCGCAAGAATGGTACGTGGATCCGATTGATTTCCCGATGTGTCTTCGCTAGTCGGGACAGCAGATCCGCGCGCGATTTGCACTGCCTCCCAGACCAATTCATCAACGACGCCATCGATTACTTCGGTCTTCAGTGCCATTGCCGCATACTTCCGAAACATCTTCATCTCGGCGACGCCTTGTAGGTCATCGAGGTCCGCTTTCGGCAGCGTTCGCAACAATAAGGCAAGATCCGCCGCAGACGCGGCCTGTTCTGTCGGCAACGCGAGCAAGCCAATGGTGGAGGCGAACCACTGGTTGGCTGCGCCGAGCATCAACAGTCGCCCTCGCTGGTCGCAGTTGTAGAAGGCGTCAAGGTGTGGGTGCCGGCCCCGGCACATCGGAAGCTTCTCGGATGCTCTGGGTCCGACGGCTTCGAGCATGCCGCGGCTCTGCTGACACGCCAGACAATGGATCTGCACGTCCGGGCCGATGTTGCTCTTCCATTCCCTCATCCGGAGACTGGGGAACTTGTCACCCGAAGGACATGAACCTCCTCGGTGAACCCAAGCGTCGTAAGGGAACTCATCGAGGTGACCGTTAACACAAGCGATCATGTATCGTGCCGGGAGGGCAACGGCTTTGAACCCTTTCTTCTTTCCCTCGAAACCCTTGCATTTCTCGTGCGAGAACTCGGCGCGATCCGGCCGGTACCTCACGACATTGCTGTAGGCGAATCGCTCGTGAGACACAGGCGCCAGCAAGCCGCATCCCGTGCAGCGCAGCCATTGCGGGAAGATCCGGCACGGAATTCCGAGATCGATGGCCGACCCGGCCGCCCATCCTTTCTCTTCCGGTGCCCACGGTGGTTTGCGCAGCTCAGCGACCTGGCTACCCAGATGATTACGCGTGAGCGCCAGCAGACGAGGTTCGGCGATCGTCTCGGCTCCGCCCGGTCGGCGCGCGTATACCCGCTCCCACGCATCGAGACCCGACGGCATCACCGCGAAATGCGGCAAGTCGACTGTTGCTCCAATGCCATTCGTGTACAGCATGGCGGATGGCCGTATGGATCCCACTCGCGCGAAGTTCTTCGACGTCTTGGCTTCGACATCCGCGATCGGGTCCAGTATCTCGATGCCCGCGGCTATGGGCTCGACGTTCTCGAGTATGCCGGCGTCGGCGAGCGATTCGGTCACTTCTTGCTTTCGGCTGGAACGTTCCACTTCGGGTAACTTGGCTTTTCTCTGAATGCGAGGTTCTCCGCCATGGGACTGACTAAGAGGTTCAGCTCCGGCTGCACCTCGCGCATCGAGTTCGCGACAACGAATATCTGGTCGGCTGGCTTCATCAGGGTCGATTCCGGGCTGATCAACAAGGGCCACGCCGTGGCATTCTTTGGAACACGCTCATAGAACAACGCGCCCTGAGTCTCTTCGGCCTTGCCGTACCAACGGTCTCGTCGCTGTATCAATTTGAGCCGAAGCTTGTCCGCCGCGGCCGCATCCTCGACAGCCGGGACAGCCCGGGATGTGAGCTGCTCGACGAGCTCGGCCACCTTGTTCATCGATCCGAGTATCGCGCCGGCTCCCGCTTCCGGCGAAAGACCGGCGTCCATCCGCGCCTGGGTCACCCGCGCAACACTCACGAGCACACCCATGAGACCGCGCTCCATCGCGGTATCCGAATAGGGCGTGACGCTCAACGCCTCGACTTGCGCGTAGAAGGTCTCATGGTAGTGGCGGAACTGCTCGAAGTGGGCCATGTCCCGTGGCCTAGACCAATTGGCCAATGACACAACAAGACCAGGCTTCGATGCGTCGCGACCGACGCGGGAGGATGCCTGGATGTATTCAGCTGTGTTCTTCGGCTGACCGACAACGAGCATGAGACCCAGTCTGGGAACATCGACACCCACTTGAAGCATCGACGTCGCTAGAACGAAGTCGAATGGCTTCGTACCCCATTCAGGCTCCGGCTTGCCGGCCTTGCGAGCGGCATCGCGATCTTCGAAAAACTTCTTCCGACCCTGGGTGCTCCATCGCTCGGTGAACGGCAGCGACAGTTTGTCGAGGTTCACCGAAATATCCTCCGACGAGATCCGTGAGGTCAGTTCGCCGATTTCGAGTCGCTCGAAGTCATTGGTTCGACGTGGGAATGGCTCGGTGTTGCCAGTAACGCGGGTTGTGACGTCGTCATCGAGGTAGCGGCGCATACCTGCGAGCTCTCGGGTAGCCGAGAAGTAAGCGACAGTCGTCATGTATGGGTCGGCAGCAACACCGGCCTCATCGAGCAGCTTCTGTCCGGCGAGGAGCATCACTTCGGCGAGCCGAATCTCGGCTAGAGTCAACCTGATTCCGTGGGCGCAAACGCCAAGATACTTGCGGCCGGGTGCGTCGTCACCGACTGGAACTTCTTTCGAGAAGTAGGTGTCCCGGACGTCCAGAACCGGTGGCGGGAACATGTCGACACCCCGCCCGTAGAGCGCCTGTACTTGCTGTTCCGCGTTACGGACGGTGGCGGTAGATGCGACGATCAATGGTCGGATCGTCGCACCGTCGCGCTGATATGAGCACAGCACATCAATGGCGTTTTCGAAGACACCAACGGAGGTTCCCAGAGCGCCGGTGATCAGGTGAAGTTCATCTTGGATGATCAGATCCGGCGGGCGCAGTCGATCAACAAGTTGCACCGCAACTTTCGGATAGTCCCGCCGGCCACCTTTGACGGCGTTGTGCGAAGCACCTTTGCCACACAGTCCGCCGCTGTCCGGGTACCGGTATCCGTGGCGAGGGCACCACTCGTTCACGTAGCCGAACAGGCTCGCAGCTGGTCCTTCACGCGCCAGCCGTGCGAACTTGTCCACTGTTGCAAGTAGGAATGTCGGCGGATGTCGGTATATTTCGTCGTCAACAGTGAGAATCGGTAGCGGCCCATCGGCATCGCCGTCACTGCTGAACGGGCATTCGCCGCGACGCTCTCCGCAATAGACTTCGACGCGTTCCGCAGTACGGTCGACTTGAAGGTCTCGCTTCGGATCGATCCTAGTACCACACCATGGACAGCGCTGCAACTGTAGGACTGTCAAGCCAAAGGGCTTGCTGTTGCCGGACTTGACTTCTTCTACTTGCGTCTTCGCCTCTTCGAAGCGTTTCGGGCTGACTGCGGTCCCGACCCAGAGCCCGATGGTGAACGGCTTCTCACCCCAGGTGGACGGATCCTCCTGTCGAATCAGCTCGGCCGCGCAGACGAGCGCGGTTGCGCGCTGGAACTGCTGCGAAGTGAGCAGACGCAGGGTGTAGCGCATGAGAACGGCAACCCCGTCGCCGCCATCGAGCGCACCGTCGTCGGCATCAACCTTGCCCTGCAGGCGGCGAATCGCGAAGGTGTAGGCGGCCAGACCAAGATATGCCTCGGTCTTACCACCGCCAGTGGGGAAGAACAGCAGCTCGACGTTGGCCGCATCACCGCTGCGAAAAGGGTGTGCCGAATCCGTTAGGGCTGGGATCTGTAGCAGGACGAACGCGAGCTGAAACGGCCGCCAAGAAGATGCCTCATCGCCTTTGGCTTCGATCCCGCTCAGCGCATCATCAATTGTCTCGGAGTCATCGGCGGCCCGTCGCATGGCGACCTGGCTACGGATGCGCTGATCGCGCATCGCTCGATTCATGAATCGAAAGGCTTGCATCGCTTGCGGCTCGGAACTCAGATACCTCACGCCTTCCCGCAACCGACCAGCGGCAAGCTCTGCCTCAGCGATCGCGTTCCCTGCCGCGTCCTGTAGGTGCTCAGGAAGCTGCACGGCGATGGCTCGCTGCTGGTCTAGCCACTCGGTATAGCCATCGATCAGCGGCGCGAACGCATCGGCGACTTGGTCGGATGACAGCTCCGCCAGCTCACGCATTGAAGTGACGGCCGTACCAGCCGAACCGGGTCTGGTTTGCGGGACGTCAGCGGTCGGCAGCCAGGTAGTTTCAACGCTGACAGCAATCCGAATACCGTTGCCGTTCGCGTCGGTTGGCTCATTCCAGGTCACGGACGTGGTACGTCCGACGGCGAATTCAAGCCGGTGGCGGTACTGAAGATCTAGGCGCTGACGCTCTTCATCGGTTTCTTCGTAACCTGGCTGCAGCACATCGCGCGTGGGCAGGAAGACAGGTTCGCCGCTGTTGGCCTCAACTTTGAGCTTCGTCTGAAAAAGCCAGTCACCAGGCGGCGCGTTCATATCTGTAACATTGTCGTTGGACAGCGCCAGCTCGACGATCACGCGGTCAACACGGGGGAAGAGCTCGACCCGGAGTGACACAAATTCATCGAGTTGAATCGGTTCCAGCGATGTGTGGCTGCTGTAGCCACGAACGTCGATCTCCGCGACCTTCTCGACCGGGATTCGACGTGACCATTGAATCTTCCGACCGTCGTTATCTTCCTTCCCAAAGGTCTCATAACGGCCCCATGACGCTCTGACGGCGAGTACGCCGCAGTCAATGGGGACTTGGAACCGCAGACCCATCGAAGATGGGTGCGTCAGAGAGCCTTTAGCACCTTCGTCTCTCTCTTCTTCTTCCTGCGCGCCGCCCGGGCTCTCATCGGTGACTACCGGCACGCCACGTTGATCGGCATGCCTTACGTCGGTGTCGGTCACCGCGACGCCGGTCTCGTTCGGGTCACTCGACCCGTGATCTGTGGTTACTGACCGAGACGGATCAACCGTTACCGGCGCGAGCGCACCGACCGCGTACGCCCCGCGAGGCGTGCCCTTAATTTCCTCCTCATCGCCATCGCGCGGGCCAAGGAGTTCACGCTCGATGAGCTTCAGAAGGCCGGCGCGCACAATTGTCGACGGACTGATGGTCACGTGAATAAATCTTCCTGTCCCGCTGCCACTGCTCGTTTCTCAGTAGCTTCAGCGCGACGGTGATTCTCTTCGAGCAATCTGTCTAGCACCGTCGTTCTGACATCTGGCGATATGGTAAATCTCTCGACCTGGCGGTAACTGTGAAATCCATATGTGATGGGAATATCTTCCCACCCGTACGCCTCCAACACAGCAGCGTCGATCTCGACATGAATCTGACGCAAACGGTCTACCTCTTCATCGTCAAGCAACTCACGACTATTAATAAGATTGTATAGCTGAGTTAGCCCGACTTGTCGCCTGCGCATTGTTGCGGCGCGGTCAGCATCAAGTCGCTTGCCAAGAGATTCCAGCTTGTCATTCGGAGACGGTCGCGGAAAGGTTTCAAATACGTCGCTAGGCGTATATCTGGTCCCATTGTGGCCGAGTGAAGATCCATATTTTACGGCCCAAATCTGATGAGGGGTTGACGACAGGATCGCCTGTTGCGCGTATGAGTCAGTGGCGAAAACCACCAGACCTTCACTAGGTATGCAGTGGGCCGACACGCGGCTCGGCACGACCGCAACCGAATGCCGTGTCATTACGATGATTTCGTCGAGGCCAGCCACTGCGTTACGCAATGCAGGCCGCTTTTCTGCGTACTGCCACCACCTGCTTGGGAGTGGTCGCCTTAAGACATACGAACCATCAGCTTTCGTCCGTTGCCGCTCGGGTTTGACGACCGCTTCAACTCGACCGAACGGTAGAACATATCGTCGGGCAGCGGCCTCGTCTCGGTCGAAGAAATCGATTGCCCAACGAGACGGAGAGACGTCCGGCCGTGTGTTGACGTCGTCGCCATTCAAGTAGGGGAATAGCACCTCTGCGTTGAATCTGTCCGCGGCAATCCACTGCCGGGCTTCCTCTGGGTCAACGATGAATCCTTGGCCATAAGGCTTGAAGCCTTCGAATGTCACTCCGCGGTTCTCGGCTAGACGTGCCGGGTGGCCGCCGACTTGTCCAACCGGTTCGAGCAGTGTCGAGATACGCTCCACGAGAATACCGTCGGCATAAAACAAGACATTGGCGGCGATCGGACCCCTCGTTCCCCAGACTGCTGCGAACTCGAGATTCGCGCTCTTGGACGGCCATGGCCGGCTCTGGACTGCGCGCGTAATAGTGAATCCTCCCCCAGCCATATGATCTAGCCCAACCTCGCGTGTGTCTCCTTGCGCAACAGTCCTGGTCGCAATTAGCCCAAGCACACCATGCTCGCTCACCAGCGCATTCGCTCTGAGAAAGAAGTACGCTACGAGATCCGTTCGCCCACCGCTCTGCGAACTTCCAACCCGAACTGCTAACCAATCTCTGAAGTTCGAACCTACAGCCCCGGAAATCTTGGTCCCCCCCAGGAAAGGGGGATTTCCTACGACCGCATCGAAGCCACCTCGCGCCATGACGTCGGGGACTTCGATTACCCAGTGTAGCGGTTGCCATCGTTCGTAATCCGTATTGATTGTCGGGGTTAAACCCTTCTCGTGGATAGCGTCGAGTTTCGTGCGGTTGCCTGTTGATCCGTCGACTGGAAAAGCCTCGGCGAGTGCCCATTCCAGCGACTTGTAGGCGTCTTCGAGCTGGGTGCCGGGCTTTCCGCCCAGGGCAAGGCCGGCTGCGATGACGCCGTCTGCCATCAGCCGCAGCTGTGCGGTGACTTCGTCAGCTCGCCGCAAAAGCCTCAGCTTGCCAGCCGTCGAGCGCTGAGGATCGTCCTCGTCGACCGGTGAAGCGAGTTCGCGTCTTAACCGTGTCGCTTCGGCCAGTACAGAGTCGACGTCGACGAAGGGCTGCAGGAACTTTCGCTTTCGGTCCGGATCGATGTGCAGGTGCCGCAACTGATCGAGTGTGGTCACGCCCAGCAGCGAGTTACCGCAAAGGATCTTGTCGTCGACAAACGAGAACGGTTTCGTCTTGTCCAGCGACACTAACCACAACGACAGCTTGCACATTTCGACCGCCATCGCATTGATGTCGGCGCCATAAAGGCAGCGCGCCACCACCTCGCGGATCGCCCGCTCCTCTGCCAGCACCGGGTTGGCCAGCTCAGCGTCGCTGAGCATTCCCTCTTCGGTCCACGCCTCGGTCACTCTTTTGGCCAGGAAACGCGCAGCGGCGACCAGGAAAGCCCCCGAACCCGCCGCAACGTCAGCGACCTTGAGATCGAGAATCGCCGTGCTGGACTTCAGCTTCCACTCATCGACAGCGTTGGTCTGCAGCGGCCCAGGTTCGTACACCACCGGTTCGAGCGCGTATCTGACAACTTCCTCGGCCAACGAACGTGGTGTGTAGTGCGCACCAGCGTTCCGCCGAGACGGAGTCTCCATCACCACCAAGCCGCCCGGCGGAACCACTAGCGGAATACCTCGCAGGTCGCGGCGAATGAGATTTCCCCAGCGGACAAGATCGGCGAGCAGTTCGCGGTCATGTCCGGCCACCGGAGTCAGGAGACGGCGCAATTCCGCCTCGTCGACCGGATCGTCCGTAAGCTTCTTCAGCCTGGTGGCCGTCAGCGTGCTCGCAGCAGGTTGATCCTTCTTCACCCATTCGATCAACTTGTCAACGAATGCCTTGGTGCTGCTACTGTTTTCACTTAGCTGGTTCAGCTGGCCGAGCGTGATCTCGGCCTCTTCGCCTTCTTTGCCAACCAGCCCGACCACCACATCGTCCGCAATGGTCTCGCACGTGTACCCGAGCAGGCCTTCGTAGATGTATCCGATCTGTTCAACGTCGATGTCTCGGAACGAGATCCGTCGCGCTTCACCCCGGACTGTGGCTTCCTGCACCGATTGCAGTACGTGCAGCATCACCCGGTCGGACACTTGGACCTTCAGACCATGCCGATCGGTCGCCGTGAGCCATGGGAATCTGTTCGGGTCCAACAGCGAGCCACCGTAGGCGGGCATTCGCATCTCGTCGTAATTCACACCGGAGTACAACGCATCACTGACCGCGAGCAGCCGGTGCCATACCTCATGGGTTTCGTCCAGCTGTTCCTCGCCGTGCGCCAACGCCCGGCCCTTGAGATCGTCGAGGAGTTCGCGGATGGCATAGGAATCCCAATACAACCGCTCGGTCGGCAGCATTCCTCGCTCCTCAGCGAACAGTAAGAACACCACCCGCATCATCACAGTGACCGCCGCCTGATAGACATCGTCAGGCCGCTCAGCCAGGGGATCAGGCTCATCATTCTCGGCTGCGAGCAGTCGAGTCTCCGAGAACGCTTGCACCAGAAGCTCAACCGACTTGCGAACCTGAGTGCCGAGGGCCTCAGTGATCTCCTCAGCCTCGAGTTCGCTGCGCTGCAGCAATCGCGGTAGCCGGTGATCGGGATTTTTCGCTCGTAGCAGCTGCTGATCGATCAACGTCAAGAAAGCATCACGCAGCAGCGGCTCTTCACCCCAGGTGACCGCGTCAACGATGCCCGAACCGGTTGCCGTACCTTCCTCGGCCCACACGAGGCCCCACCACCGACCATCCGTGACTAGGCCGATCGGGACCCCTGCTTGCCGCAAAAGGGCGGCCATCCGGTCGATTTCCGTCGCCGCCCAACCATCCAAGCCAGGCCCGCGAAGATCCTCAGTCGGCGAGACCATCCGCAACAACGCCGCGATCTCACCGCTCTCCCGTCCCCGCAACCCTCCATCGGCACGAATGCGTACTTGCTCACCCGGTGAATGGATCTCGAACTCAGCAGGCAACTCATCGGTGCCGATACGGAGGCCGTCCCACCCGGCGAGCTCGTCGATCACCGTATCGACCCAGGCCCGCGCGGTTTCCGAGTATTGTGCCCGCTTCTCGAGCGATTGTTGGTCATAGGCACGCAGCCACGCTGTGAAGGCCTGCTTGAACGTCACCAGTCGGTCATCGGCATCTCCCAGCCGATTAACCCCACTGGGCCAAAACCCCTTCGCCACAGGCAACGACAAGAACGGACCATCGACATCGAACTGCTCTAGCCAGCTGAAATCCGGTCCGGAGCCACGACGGGATTTCCTCATCGGATGCTCACCCCCCCGCGCTCGATGTCCTTCGGCGACAGTGCGAACAACACCGCAGCATGGAACGTACGCGCTTGCACCTCGGTGTAGCGCGCGTCCACCGCCGCCAACTCCTCATCGCGTTCATCAGCCAGGGCGTCCATGCGCGCGCGGATCTGGCGTAGGTCGCGTTCGCTTTGGCGGCGCTCGTCGTCGAACAGAGTCAGCTCGGATTCGATCGCCTCCGCTTCTGCCAAGGCAGATTTGAGCGTCGCACCAAATCGATCGAACGTCGCGATGACCCGCTCTCGATCCGCTGCCCGGCGCTCTTCCAGCTGCGTTGTGACCGCGTGCTGTCGACGTTCCACTCGCTCGGCAACAGCCTTGGCCACACGCGCTCGGAGGCCGTCATCCTTGTTGTCATCCCATGCTGTCGCCAGTTGTTCCGCGATGAATGACGGCACGCGCACCAGGTTCTCGGCGTCCAGAGCCTTCTCGAGCAACGCCTCGGCGCGGTGTTCGCCGACTGCTTGCCGACGGCCCAATCGCGTCCCCGCGAGGAACACCTCCTCATGGAGTCGAAGCCCCGCCTTCCCGATGAGGATCAGGCGCGTGACCGCCGCAGCGAAGGACTCTTCCAGGCCAGGAACGACGACTGCGGTCACCCGTTCCAGCGATCGTTCCCCACCCCACAGAGCAGACCGCAGTCTCCGAGTAGCGCGCTGTAGGAGTGGGCTACCCAGGTGCATGTACACCACGTCGAAATCCTCAGCGAGGACGGCCGGATCGAATGCGATCGGTCGAAGATGTTCACGGTCGAGGGCAGTCGTGAGCCCACGCGTCACCTGTTCCCAAGAGCTGCCAAGTGCGGGCAGACGAAAAGCCGGAACGTCGGTACGGTCGGAGCCGATTTCCTCTATGGGCGGTAGACGGTCGAGCTCAAACGCGACGTCGACGACGCGCTGTAGGTTCGCTGGCCGTAAGTGGAGAGTGTCACGGCTTTCGGCGATGTCCTGTGCCAGTTTGGTGAGCTCTGCTCCGACGTCCCGACCGCCAGCGAGCATCTGCCCGATAGGGCTCTTCTCGGCCTTGCCCTTGCGAGGTGCCGCGTCGATCCCTCCGAGCTGGCGTTGCAGGTCTGGCGCAATTATTTCGTTCGCCGATCCGAGGTCCGCCATGATCTGCGCGACCTTCTTGGCGACTCGTGCCAGCAGGTCGACGTCTTCTGCGAGTTGGGACTTCTTGTCGTCAGCCGCGAAGTGGCGAATCTCCGGGTCGTGGGTCTGTCCGTACCGGTCGATACGACCTATGCGCTGCTCGAGCCGGTTGGGATTGAACGGGATGTCGAAGTTGACGAGCCGGTGGCAGTGATCCTGGAGGTCGATGCCTTCGCCAGCGGCGTCGGTCGCCAGCAGGATCCGCAGCTTCTCCCGCGAGGGGTCAGTGTTGAACCGGGCACGAATCACTTCGCGTTCATCACCGTCGGTCCCGCCGTCGATCACGTCGACGCGGTCATTCTCGTATCCGCGCTGACGAAGGATGCCGCGGATCCATTCGAGGGTGTCGACGTACTCGGTGAAAATGACGACGCGTTCGTTGAGCCAGTCGCCCAGGGCTTTGGTGTTCGCTTCGATGTAGTCGATGAGAACTTCGAGCTTGGAGTCTGGGCGGGCTTCATAGCTGTGGCCCCAATCGCTGAGCCAATCGAGGTCAGCTTTGTCCTCGTCGGTCAAGGGCGGAAGCGCCTTCTTGGTTTGTTGCAGAGTTTGGGTCTCTGGCTGTTCGACGCGACCTTCCTCGAGTTCGTCGGCGTCGAGGCCGAGCACTTCGTCGTATTCAGCGTCGAAATCGACGGCGAGTCCGCGCTGGCGCGTGTCTTTGTAGACGTCGATGGTCCGGGCGAAGGCCACGGGTGAGGAGAAGAACCGCTTCTTCAGCAAGAGCGTGGCCATGTCCTTCGCGCCGCCGTTATAGCCTTTGGCCGCCTTGTCGCGCCGCTTGGTGAAAGCGATCAACCGGTCGTAAGCCTCGGCTTCGTCTGCTGACGGAGTGAAATGCAACGCTTTGACTTGGCGGTCCCGGAACTGCCCGGGCAGATCCTTCTTGAGACGTCGTACGGCGACATCCTTCAGGGCTTGCTCGTCGAAGATCTTTCCCCTCACGAAGCGCTGCGGGTCGATCATTTCCAACAGGGCGGTGAAGGATTCGGTGTAGCCGTTGTGCGGCGTCGCCGACAGGAAGAGTCGGTGTTCCGACCGCTCAGCCAGATCGCGCACAGCCCGGGTGCGCTGAGAATCGACCGCGTAGCCCTTGCGCAGGCCGGCCTTGTCCGTCCTGGTCGGAGTGGACGGCGCCACATGGTGAGCTTCGTCGACTACGAGGATGTCGAAGGCGAAGCGTGACGCTGTGCCGCGTGACTTGGTGATCAGCGCGTCGCGGAGCTGACGCTGCGCGCGTGGTCCGGGTAGCCACGCCATCGACACAATGACACGCGGGAAGAGGGTGAACGGGTTGGCGTGTACGCCATGTGTGCGTCGGGCTTCCTTCATCGTTTCGGAGTTCACGATGTGAAAGTCCAGACCGAATTTGTCGTGCATCTCGTCCTGCCACTTCAGGGCGAGGCCGGCCGGGCAGACGATGATGACAGTGCGCGCGCGGTGACGAAGCAGGAGTTCCTGGATGACCATGCCTGCCTCGATGGTCTTACCGAGGCCGACGTCGTCGGCGAGGAGCAAGTTGGCACGGGGCGCGCTCAGCGCGCGGCGTAGCGGCTCCAACTGGTACGGCTCGACCTTGGCGCCGGAGCGAAAGGGTGCTTGAACTGTCTTGACGTCGGCGCTGGTGACCGCGCCCCATCTCAGTGCGTCGATGAAGGCAGCCAGCCGTTCGGGGGGGTCGAACTTGTCCGCGTCGATGTGGGTCGGCAGATCTTGGGGCGGTCTGAGGCTGCGTCCGGGCTCGAGCTCCCACACGACCCTCAGCTCGTCGCCCAACCTGTCGTCCTCGACCGACTGAAGCGTCACCGCGTTCTGCAGCTGCCGGACCGCGTCATCGTGGGCACTACGGGGAAGGCTCTGCTGCTGGACGTCGGTGACCGCCCAGTTCGCGCCGCGCACGGTGACGATCTGGCCGACTTCTGGGACCGCAGCGTGATGGATCGCTGGTGAGCTCACTTCTCCAGTGGGAATGGCAGGCGCGCTGATGGTCAATCGCTTTCCGTCCTTCGAAGATGCGGGGGGATGGCTGGACCGCCGCGTTCGGCCGGCGCTGATATCGGACGAGTGACCGGATTCGCCGTACTCGATGAATGCCTGGAGGACGACTGCTCGCAATCTCTGCGTACTCCGGAGTCGGCGAAGATATTCCATCTGTGCCCGGCGATTGGTGATCCTCCCTTCGTCACCTCGAAGCGCCCGGAGGACGTCAACGACTTGCTTACGTGATTGACCGTCTCGGTGGAGCCAGACGTCGCGAAGCGTCGGCCACGCTTCCCGAATGAACTCGTCTCGAGGACGCGCTCGGTATACCGACCGGAGCGCTTGTGCGTGGTCAATGTCCTTGTAGTTTTCGAGGAGGTTCCGACAAAGCGCATCGATGAGCCAGCCGGGCAAATTCGACCACTGAAACCGGTAACCAGGCATCGAAATCTGTCTTCTGACCTTCGTCCTTCGCACTCAAGACTTGCATACCGCTCACAGCGAATCCGCCGGCGCTCAAAGCGGACCCTCCCCTCCATCACCCGCCAGGATACGAGCAATCGCCGACAGGGTCTCGCGGTTGGCAGCGATCGGGCGTAATCCACCGCTCGGCCGACTGCCATATGGCAATTCGGTGGGTCGCGTATAGAACGAGACGCTGATGAACCACTCTTCGGCCCGAGCGCGATATGAGTTTCTCGGCATATTCGACCTCACGGAAGTCGACGATATTGCTGCTTCAGCGAACCTGGTCCGCGCTCTCGTCAGGCGCCGGGAAGCGTGCAAGCCGATGCGGCGACCGCTGCCGGCGACAGTCAATAGCAGGGGCTTCCCGACTGTCAGCAACTGGCCGTATGGTCGAACTAGCCCCGCGCGGGAGGAATCGGAGCTGGATTGGAGTGGGGAGTGCCTTCGTTGGCAATCGACAAAGGATTTCTGGGGGATCTCGCGAAGCTGGAGAAGCCCGTGTTCAAGCGGGTCACCGAGGTCTTCGACGAGTTCGATGCCGCCACCCACACCGGACTGCACCTCGAGAAGATCGCCAATGCCCGCAATCCGCGGTTTCGGTCCATTCGGATCGATCAGGCGTGGCGCGGCATCGTGCTCGCACCCGCCAGTGGCGACGTCTACACACTGCTGAAGGTGTTGCACCACGACGATGCCTACGCCTGGGCGCAACGCAGCAACGTTTCGGTGAACTCCGCCACCGGCGGCATCGAGATCCGCGACGAGGCCGAACTGGACCGACAGATCCCGGAGATGGCCGAAGCAGCCAAGAAGGCCGGCAGGCCGATCTTCGCGAACGTCAAGGACGGCGAGCTGACCAGGCTCGGAATCGACGAGAAGGTACTCGCGTTTGCGCGTACTGTCACGGATGCCGCCCAGCTGGACGCGGCGAAGTCCTTCCTTCCCGAGACACAGTGGGACGTGCTCTTCGGTCTGGCTGCCGGTTTCACTCCCGAGGAGGTGTGGGCGGACCTCGGAGCGCAGATCATCGGCGAGCCGATCGACATCGCAGACATCGACGCGGCCGTCCTGCGAAGCAGCGACCGCGTCGTGCTCGTCAGCGGACCCGACGAACTGATGGATGTCTTCGCCCACCCTTTCGCAACCTGGCGGGTGTATCTGCACCCGACCCAGCGCGCCGTAGCGGAAGCGACATACAAAGGTCCGTCCCGCGTCACTGGCGGCCCCGGCACCGGCAAAACTGTTGTCGCGCTGCATCGTGCCTACATGCTCGCCAAACGTGGAGAAGGCAGGGTTCTCGTCACTACTTTCACCTCGACACTGTCTGACACTCTGCAGTCCGGCCTCGACATGTTGGCCAGCGACCGAGAAGTACCGAGCCGGATCGAGGTGTCGAACGTCGATCGCATCGCCCACCGAGTGTTTCGTAAGACTCACGGCGCACCGAACGTGCTCAATTCGGAGGACGAGAAAGCCCTGTGGGCCGGCTTGGTCGACGAACTCCAGCTCAGCTTCACCCCGGTGTTCTTGTCCGAGGAGTGGCGGCAAGTGGTGCTAGCGCGGCGCATCAGCACCGCTGACGCCTACCTCGCAGCTAAGCGGACCGGGCGCGGCCGCGGACTCGGTGCCGCGCAACGTGCCCAAGTGTGGCAAGCCATCTGGGAGTTCGAGCAAACACTCACTCAACAAGGTGTCTGGACACACGAAACCGTCCGACGCGAATCAACACGCTTACTCGAGGAATCCACGGACAAGCCGTTCCGGCACATCCTCATCGATGAAGCACAAGACCTCAGCCCCGACCAATGGCGCCTGCTACGTGCCGCCGTAGCCGAGGCGCCCAACGACATCTTCATCGCCGGCGACACCCACCAACGCATCTACGACAACCGGGTCAGCCTTCGTGAAGTCGGCATCAACGTCGCCGGCCGATCCTCCCGCCTGAACATCAACTACCGCACCACGGCCGAAATTCTCGGGTGGAGCCTAGGCCTCATGCGAGGGGAACCGATCGATGACATGGAAGGCGGATTGGACTCCATCGCCGGTTGCAAGTCCTACGTGCACGGGCAACCACCTACACTTGCCGGGTGTCGATCGGCCGATGACGAAGCCCAACACATCGCCGACGCCGTTACACGTTGGATCGACAACGGCGTCGCACCAGCGGAAATCGGCATAGCAGTTCGCGCCAAGTGGCTGGCACCGAGGATCGAGAAGGCGCTCAAGGCCGCAGGAATCGCCACCGTCGATCTAGCGCGTGCATCCGAAGACGACGACGCTGTACACGTCGGGACCATGCACCGCATGAAGGGCCTCGAGTTTCGTTGTGTGTGCGTGGCAGGCGTCAGCGCCAAGTTGCTCCCAGCATCCAACGCCGTGACGCCGGTCGACGACGACAAGCAGACCCATCAACAAGACATCGAGCGTGAACGCTGCCTGCTCTTCGTGGCTTGTACGCGCGCCCGTGAGGAATTGCTGGTGACCTGGCACGGGGATGCGAGCCCGTTCATCATCGCACTCGAGACGAACTGAACTGGAGACGCTTGCATGACCCGCCTGTCGACCTTGTTGGATGAAATCGATTCCGGCGTCGTTCTTCTCCCGGAATTTCAGCGCGGGTATGTCTGGAATCGCGACCAAGTACGCGGACTCATGCGTTCGCTCTACCGTGCGTATCCGGTCGGCGGTTTGCTGGTGTGGGAGACCACCTCTGACGACATCACGGTGCGCGGCGCCGCGGCAGCCAGCGGTAACAGACAACTACTGCTCGACGGGCAGCAACGTGTCACATCACTCTATGGCGTCATTCGCGGCACGCCTCCCCCCTTCTTCGAAGGAGACAAGACCTCTTTCACCGGGCTCCATTTCAATGTGGAGACCGAATCCTTCGAGTTCTACGCACCGACCAAGATGGCCGGTGATCCCACTTGGGTGAATGTCACGGAGCTCTTCAGCAAGGGACCGACGAAGTACCTGCGCGCTTTTCCGGACGTCGACGATGACACCCTCGACGTCTATATCGACAGGTTGAATCGGATCACCCAGATCGCCAACCGGGACTTCAATTCTGAGAAAATCACCGGAGCGAGTAAGACGGTTGACGAGGTCGTCGACATCTTCAACAAAGTCAACTCCGGCGGAACCAAGCTTTCCAAGGGCGACCTCGCACTGGCCAAACTCTGCGCCGAATGGCCCGATGCACGAAAAGAATTGCGGGACAACCTAGACCGATGGAAGAAGGTCGGTTTCCGGTTCTCACTGGACTGGCTACTCCGAAACGCTACTGCCGTCGCGACCGGCAGGGCGCTGTTCTCGTCGCTGAGCGACGTCTCTGCTGTCGACTTCGAGTCGGCTCTCGGGAGATCGGTCAACCACATAGGGACCTTCCTCGACGCTGCTTCCGGGCGCCTGGGCCTCGACCACGATCGGGTACTCATGGGCCGGTACGCGACCCCCGTCATCACCAGGCTCCTCGAGCTCAACGGCGGAGGGTTCACCGACAGTGCCCACCGCGACAAGGTTCTCTACTGGTACGTGCACTCTGCGCTCTGGGGACGCTTCAGCGGATCGACGGAGACCTTTCTGCAGCAGGATTACGAGGCGGTCGAGCGTGGCGGTGTGGACGCCGTTATCGCCACACTGGAGCGCGTGCGAGGTGGGCGTCTGGCAATCAGCTCTGACGACTTCTCAGGCTCCACGCGGGGCTCGCGGTTCTACCCGCTGCTGTACCTGTTGACACGCGTCGATGGCGCCCGAGATTTCGGTAGCGGCTTGGAGTTGCGCGCGGAGCTCCTGGGAAAGCTCACTTCACTACAGGTTCACCACATTTTCCCGAAGGCTCTGCTGCGCAAGCACGGCTTCGATCGCAATGAAATCAACGCACTCGCGAACTTCTGCTTCCTCACGCAGGACACCAATATCAAGATAGGCATGCGCGATCCGGCCGAGTATCTGCCCGAGGTGGAGGCCAGACATCCGGGTGTGCTCGAGTCGCAATGGATACCCAACGATCCTGAACTGTGGAGAGTGGAACGCTACGCGGACTTCCTCGCCGCACGCCGTCAGCTGCTCGCGGCCTCAGCCCACGCATTTTTGGAACGTCTACGCAATCCGGACGCGCCCCACAACGATGTTGTGCTCGAACGCCTTCAGGTTGCGGACGAAGTCATCGACGACCCCCGCGGCGAGCAGGTTCGTGCGCTCATCGCCGATCTCGCCGCTCGTGGGTATGCCGAACCGGAGGTCGACGCAGAAATACCGGATCCGGAGACGGGTGCCGTCCTGGCTATAGCCGAAGCCTTCTGGCCCAAAGGCTTGCAGCAAGAGCTCGGAGACCCCACCGTACTCGAGCTCGACCCAGATGACGCCGACCTCCCCCGACTGGAAGAGCTGAAGTACAGGGTGTTCACCTCAGTTGACGCACTCTTGGGCTTCATCGAGAACGAAAGTGCAACAGCCGCGGGTGAGGAGATCTCCGATGAAATCGACGTCGACAGCAAGCTTCCGGACGGCACCGTGGAAGCCGAGTTTTCGGGACGGATGAAGGCCATTTACGATCGCGGCCGTGCGGAGGCCGGCTACAACGCCAGCTACTTTCTGAATATGTTGTCGCAGTACGGTCCTCACGACACTGCGCGCCGGCTTCTCGCCTCGCCGGCGATGTCCGATGGATTCGCTGAGCTCTGGGAACGAGGTCGACTCGATCTCACCGTCGAGGCACTCGTTATCGAGCCGCAGTTTCAAGCTCTGTTCAGCGAAGATGAGACCGCTATCGCTCGACGCCGCTTGTCGCGGTTCGGCTATGTCGGTTGAGTTCTCGGCGGAACCAGATTTACCGTGTCGGATCGTCACCGTCATCGGAGTGGCAGCCATCCTCAGTACGGTTCGGGACTGCCCCCGGTTCAGTTGACTCGCGGGGTGTGATGTTCAGGCCGCGGTTGCGACTGGGGTGTGGAGCAGTTCAAAACTCTATCGGGGTGAACCTGCCGAGCGCGTTGCCGTCGGCGGCGGTGGTAGGTGCGGTCGATCCAGGTGACGATCGCCAGGCGTAATTCGGCTCGGGTGGACCAGCGCTGTCGGTCAAGGACGTTGCGCTACACCAGCGCGAAGAGAGATTCCATGGCGGCGTTATCACCGCACGCACCGACACGGCCAATGGATCTCCGCAAACTGTTGTGTGACAGTGCATGAACGAACTTTCGTGATCGAATTTGGCTGCCGCGGTCGGGCCCCCTTGGCTGCAGGCAGCACGGTGTGTCTCATGACAGTGCCAGAGGATGCGATTGCATGGCGGATGAGGAAGATCCGATGGAGCGAGAGCTCTTTGCGGCATCCATTGCGCGGCCGCGGGATTCGGCGAGGTACGTCGCCGCACTGGAGATTGCAGTGCGGACACGCCTCGACGATCCTGAGGTCGACAGGCATCCCGACCTGGAACGAGTGTGTCTGGAGTTGGCCAGGGAGTACCAGGTTCTGAAGCGGTGGGAGGATGCCCTGGTCGCGGCGGATGCGGTCGCCGAACTGGAGCCGGATATGCAGCCCGACGCGCGGTGCCTGCGTGCAGAGATTCTGATGCGGATGGGCCGGGTCGCCGAGGCCGAACCGATCTGGGCGGCGGTGCGCACCGAAACGCCCGATGATGTCTGGCTGTACTACCGCGCCGGGATGGAGTACGCCGCCATCGGCGACCATCAGACGGCACTGGACTGGTTGAACGAGGGCGTGCGAGTGGCGCTGCGCACAGACGGTCCCGACGCGGAGGATCCGCTCACCGATGAGCTCGCCGAACTCCGCCAGGCAGCCTTGGACAACCTGGGCAGACCGGCCGACGAGCTGCAGGAGCAAGCGATGACGTTTCTGCGCGAGAAGGACGAACAGGAGCGCGCTGAGGCAAGGAGGGAGGCATCAGAGATGTTCGGCCTGGAGCCCGATCGCAGGCCGATCCGTCCGACGAAGCGCCGCCATTAGCAGTTGATCCAGCTGACCTGTCGTTGAGACTGCACACCGGGGGCGCAAAAGTTCGACTGGCGACCGCCCTGAGCGCAGGCTCAGCGAGCGGCGGTGCCAGTGTGACGCGAGTGCCCTGCGCTCCGGTCACGCCGGGCACGCAACGTCAAAGCCTGCGCACACACAGCCGCTGAGCGGTACCTTTAGCCCACTACTCGCACTTCACCGGAGGATGTGAGGCGATGGCGGGCGAGATCGGGATCGAGCTGGCATCCGCCGGGTTCGTCGATGCCGTCGAAGTGGGCAGGGGCGGTGGCGGCGTCGTCTACCGCTGCCACCAGCAGTCGCTCGGGCGCACCGTCGCCATCAAAGTCCTCGCGTCCAATCTCGACCAGGACGACCAGGAACGTTTCCTTCGCGAGGGCTTCGCGATGGGCGGGCTGTCGGGCCACCCGAACATCGTCAACATCCTGCAGGTCGGCATGACCGAACGGGACCGGCCCTTCATCGTCATGCCTTATCACGCGAAGGGATCGCTGGCCGACCAGGTGCGGCGGGAAGGCCGGATCCCGTGGCCCGACGCATTGCGCATCGGCGTGAAACTGTGCGGGGCGCTCGAAACCGCCCACCGCACAGGCACTTTGCATCGCGACATCAAACCCGCCAACGTGCTCGTCAACGACTACGGCGATCCGCAGCTCAGCGACTTCGGCACCGCGCGCATCGTCGGCGGATACAAAACGGTGACCGGGTTCTTCACCGGCACACTGTCCTACACCGCTCCCGAGGTGCTCACCGGTAAGCCGCCGACGGTCGAGGCCGACGTCTATTCGCTCGGCGCCGCAATCTATGCATTGATCGCCGGGAAGGCCGCGCACGAGCGCAATACCGATGAGGAACTCGTCGCGCACTACCTGCGGATCACCTCGCAGCCGGTGCCGGACCTGCGCCACCTCGGCATCCCGTCCGATGTGTGCTCGGCCATCGAGAAGGCGATGTCGCTGGACCCGGCCGGCCGGTTCGGCTCGGCGGCCGAGTTCGGCCGCGCCATGCAGGAAGCTCAGCGGCACAACGGGTTGACCGCGGACTCGATGGCGATCGGCGACCCCACCCCTGCTGCCGAGCAACCCGAAGGCACCCAAGCACTTCCGCTGTCGGAGCCGTCCTACCCGTCAGCCGTGCCACCGATCCCGGTCAACGTGCCACCAGCTCCGCCGCCGCCCCCGCCGCCACCCGACATGTTCGCCCGCAGCCCGTCGAACACCCCGTGGAACCCCCCTCCCCCGCCGCCCGTCGCGCCCAGGAACCGTAAGAAGACACTGATCGCGCTCGGTGCCGCCGCGGCCGTGGTGCTGCTGGTGATCGGCACCGTCGCGATCGTCGCGGCGTCGCGGGACACCGACGGCGGTGTCGGCGCGACACCCACTGCGCAGCCGGCCGCCGAAGCACAGCCCGGGTGGCGCCCGATCAGCGACACCCGCACGGCTCTCGACGGGGTGGCCGCTACGCAGGCCGACGGCACCATCTGGATCTTCGGCGGTATGGGTGCCGACGACCGCGTTAGCAGCACTCACGAGGGCTACGACCCGGCGATCGACAGCTGGAAAGGCGGCGAGCCCCTGCCCGTTCCGGTGCAGCGGGCGATGTCGGTGACGTGGCAGGAAACCCCGGTCGTACTCGGCGGCTGGCGCACCGAGGGTGCCGACACCCAGGTTGCCACTGACCAGGTGTGGCGGGTGGTCAACAGCCGGTGGATGCAGTTGCCGCCGCTGCTACAGCCGCGCGCCGCGGCGGCGGCTGCGGTGGTCGGCGACCGCATCGTCGTCACCGGCGGAGTGGACGCCGACGGCAGGGTGCTGAACACCACCGAGGTGTACGACGGCAGCGGGTGGACGCAGGGAGCGCCGATGCCGACCCCGCGCCAACTGCTGGCTGCGGCCTCGGACGGCAACCTGGTCTACGCGATCGGCGGCACGAACGGGGCCACGGACCTGGCGACCGTCGAGGCATACGATCCGGGCGCCGACACCTGGACGACCATGCCGGCACTTCCCGAGCCGCGCAGCGACTTCGGAGCCGCCGTCACCGACGCCCGATTGGTGGCGGTCGGCGGTATCGCCGGGGGGCGATCCCTCGACAGTGTGACCGCGCTCGATCTGACGACGGCGACGTGGACGGATCTGCCTGACCTGAGCACCGCCCGCCGCGGTGCCGCGGTGACGGCCGTCGGAAAGACGGTGTACGCGATCGGCGGGTCCACCGGCGCCGGCGACGGCCAGGCCACGTCGTCGGCCGAGGCGCTCAAGCTCGCACCGCGCATACCGCAACCCGCGGCGCAGTGGCGGTCGCTTCCGGATGCGCCGACCGCTCGGCTAATGACGGCGTGGACAGTGCTCGACGACAAGATCTGGCTCGTCGGCGGCATCCGGGAGGGCGAGACGCTTCAGACTGTCGAGACCTACGACCCCGCCACGAATCAGTGGCAGCCGCAGCCGTCGCTGCCGATCCCGCTGAATCATGCGGCGGCGGCCACCTATCGCGGCGAAGTCGTGGTGATCGGCGGCGCCACCGACACCATCACGCAGGCGTCGGACAAGGTGTTCGCGTTGCGCGACGGCACGTGGGTCGAGCTACCGAGCCTGCAGCACGCGCGGGCGGCGGGGGCTGCGGCGGTGGTCGACGACAAGCTCGTGGTGGTCGGCGGGCAGAACGACAAGCAACTCGTGGCCCAGACCGAGGTGTTCGACGGCCAGTCGTGGACGCAGGCAGCCGACATCCCCACTCCCCGTGAGCATCTCGCGGCAGTGTCCGACGGCGTGTACGTCTACACCGTCGGCGGACGGATGCTCAGCGCCGACGAGAACTCAGCAGCCTTCGAGCGGTTCGACCCCGCGTCCGGGAACTGGGAGGGGTTGCCGGACCTGCCGACTCCACGGGGCAGCTTCGGCGCGGCACTCGTCGACGGCCGCATCGTGGTGGTCGGCGGCGAGGAACCGACGCGGGTGCTGGCCACCGTCGAGATCTACGACGTCGCCAACCGCACGTGGAGCACCCAGGCTCCGATCAACACACCGGTGCACGGTCAAGCGGTCGCGGCGGTCGGCTCCACCGTCTACGTCATCGGGGGCGCCGACCGGCCGACCCACGAAGGACCGGTGGCGACGGTCGAGGCACTGGACTTCACGTAGCCTGCTCCCGCAGTTGGGCCAGGGTGACCGCGCCGCGGCGCAGCGCCTCGTTGGCAAGCCGGACGCGCCGGTCACCCTCGGTGGGGATGGCGAACTTGTCGTAGAGGTTCTGCAGGTGCTGTTTGACGGCGGCCTCGGTGACGTAGAGCTCGCGGGCCATCGCCCGGACCGACACAGGCTCCGGGAACGGATCGTCGGAGACCAGCGGCCGGCACAGCACCACGAGAACGTCGAGTTCGCGCGGGGTTAGCCGCGGCGGGGCCTCGACGGGCTGGGCGGCGACGGTCTGCTCGTCGCGGCGGCCCTCGGCGGAGTCGTGGACCATCCAGAAGATCAACCGCGACTTGCCGACGCGCACCTCGTCTCCGGAGTGCAGAACGCGTTCGGCGGTGATCTTCTCGCCGTTGAGGTACGTGCCGTTGCGGCTGCCCATGTCGCGGATCGACCATGCGGCCCCGAGGTTTTCGAAGACGGCGTGCAGCCGCGAGATGGTGTCGTCGTGCTCGAGTGCGATGGCGTTGCTCGAGGCCTTGCCGAGGGTCACGCGTTGGCCGTCCAGGGAAACGAGTTCCCGCCCCGACGGCTTGAAGACTTCCAGGTGGGAAGACATGCGAACCTCCTATCGGGCAATTCTGGCCTAGCGACGGTGTTCTGGCCTGCGAACGCTTCGTTCAGCGGGGCTCGGCCCGTCACCGGTTCGGGTGACGGGCCGAGGTGGGGGCGGCGGTCAGGGTTGGGCGAGAACCGGTGCGCGATCGAGGACGGGGGCGCGGTTGACCACCGGCGGCTGGAAGACGCCGTCGGTCTTGGGTTCCGCCGGCTCGAGGATTCCGCCGCTCGTGGACGCCGGTGGCTGGAAGATGGTGCCGCGCAGGGGCGCCGTCGTGATGGTGATCGTGCCGCCGCGGCAGCTGACGATCTTGCCGTCGACGAAGACGTCCTGGCCGTCGTCGATCGGGATCGGGTAGCCGTCGGGGTCGGTGTAGGTGCAGCTGCCACTGGGTGTCGGTTCGTTGTCGACGGCGAAGGCGGTGGCCGGGGCGGCCATCAGAACGGCGAAGGCGCCGAGGATGGTCGCCGCGTACTTGACGCCGGTCAGCTTGCGGGTGGTCGATGCGGTCATGATGTGTGCCTCTCGGTTGGTGCCGGGTCTATCTGTTGAGAGGAATACTGCTGGTCAGAGCGCTTCGCCGTAATCGCCGGGAAGCCAGAGTCCCGTGCCGGGATGGGCAGAGTTTCCTATCCCGCAGGCAAGTGCCGCATGCCGTTGAGGCTGCGCTCACGGCGGCCATTCGTGCGGAATCCGCGCCGTCAGCGCAGCCTGAACGTCAGGCGAGCTCCGCGTAGACCGCGGCCTCGAAGCCGAGGATCGTCTCGACCATCTTTCCGTCGAAGAACGGCAGTACCTGCGTCGCGATCACGGCGCCGATCCCCGCCGTACGGTCGATCCAGAAGAAGCTGTTGAACAGTCCCGACCAGTCGGCCGAGCCGGCGCTGCGCATGCCGGGCAGGTCGACCAGGTACAGATGGAACCCCAGGCCCCACCCCTGCGGCACGTCGAGCAGCTCGACCGGGTTGGTCAGCTCAGGGACTGCCGGCTCCATCTTCTTCGGCAACGGTGCCCCGTCGAGGTGGTCCCGCAACGCGAGCTCGACGGTCTCTTCTTTCAGGATGCGTGTGCCGTCGAGCTCGCCGCCGTTGAGCCAGGCGCGCACGAAACGCCCGTAGTCGGCGATCGTCCCGTAGGACCCGTGGCCGGCGGCGTCCCACTCCGGCTGGGGCGGCAGGTCGAGGTCGGTGGCCGTCAGGCTGCCGTCAGGTGCCCGGAAGCGGATGGGCAGCAATCGCGCGCGCTGCTCGTCGGTCGGGACGAACGTCGAGTCCGTCATGCCGAGCGGGCCGTAGACATGCGCGGCGAGGTACTCGGCCAGCGTCTGCCCGCTGACGGCCTCGACGACCATGCCGAGCCAGTCGGTGCTGACGCCGTACTCCCAGACCGTGCCGGGATCGTGGACCAGCGGCGCGCTGAGGCTCTGCTTGATGCCCTCGAGCGGGTTGGGAAAGTTCTGCTCGACGCAGTAAGTGAAGAGCTTCTCGTTGAGAAAGTGGTAACCGCAGCCCGCCGTGTGGGTCATCAAGTGCCGGACAGTCGCCTGCGTCGTGGGCGCCCGCAGGACCGGCTCACGGCCATTGAAGTGGTCGAGCACCTGGAGCTCGCCGAACTCGGGCACGATCGACGAGACAGTCGCGTCCAGATCGACGCGCCCCTGCTCGACGAGCTGGAGCGCCGCGGTGGTCGCGACGGCCTTGGTCATCGACGCGTTGCGGAACATCGTGTCGGGCTTCGCATCCCCCGCCGCGCCTTGGTAGAGGACGCCGTCACGGCCGACCACCGTCGCGGCGACACCGTGCAGCGACCCGTCCGCGGTCACGCCATTCAGAAGGTCGTCGATTCGCTCGAACCCCATCTCAAACTCCTCTGCTCTCCGCGATCTGCCAACCATCGTCGCACGAGCAACAGGTGCGCCGACGAACTCAGCCTCGGAGCGGAGGCTAGGCGGCCGGGGTCACGTCCCGGTTCGCGTTCGCCGCGTGCGCGGCCGGTCCATGGCGCTCCGGTGCCCAGCCCACGTAGGTCAGGTACGCACCGATCAGCGCGGCCACTCCGCACGCCACGATCAACCACACCGTCTCACCGATCATGTTGTTCGCCAACGACATGAACGTATCCGGGAAGAAGAGCAGGAATATCGCACGGGCGACGACCAGCCAGCCCAGCACCGAGACGATGATCGCCGGGGGACCGTGCCAGTGCTGATGCAGGGCCACGATGACAAGGCCGCCGATCAGGATGAACGCACCCGACATCCACGGCCACGCCGAGTCCGCCGAGAAGTCCGACAGCAGCGTTCGCATGTCCGACGCCCGCAGCACGGCCGCGACGTCGACGATCACCAGAAAGGGTCCGAGCACGCGGGCGAACATCCGCGTCCTGTCATGGACCTGTTGTGACGTGTTCATTGCAGTGACCTCCATCCGTCGGACGGCACTGCCCGCCGGTACGAACAGCGCCGTCCCGTCAGTTCCATCAGAGCACCGGGTTCGCTTCCGGGATAGGGACGGAAGTCATCTCGTTGCGATGAATGCTGGACGGGGGGTCTCCGCCGTGCCACCGTGGACACAGCCGCATAGTTTCGAGGAGGTGTTGGCCATGGAGCAGACGCAGCAGAGCTCAGCCCACCAGGAATGTCCTGACTGTCATGCGCTCACAGCAGACTTGGCAGCGCACAAGCAGTGGCATTCCAGGCTCGTCCACGACATCGCCACCGCCGTCGACAGAGACGCCAAACGCCGAGTGGGCACTCAATAGCGAGGGGAGACCAGCCCTCGTCCGCCTGTTGCCACGGCCGTTTGCCAGTCACACGCAATCCACTGTCAGCTACCGCGAACCGTCCTAAGCTGACGCCATGCGCGACCAGCGTCGGGCGAAGTGGTGGGCTCTCGCCAGACTGGCGGGCTGTTGCCTGGTGGCTGGGCTGCTCGCGGCAGCGTTGATGTTCCCCTTTGTCGGTGGCGCGGGAACGGCACTGCTGCGCGTATCCGACTCGGCCACAGAGGAATCCACGCAACTGCTCGAGGGTGAGGTGCCGATCGTGTCCACCATGGTGGACGCAGCAGGCACCCCCATCGCGTGGCTGTACGAGCAGCGCCGCTGGGTGGTGCCCAGCAATCGGATCGCCGACACGATGAAGCTGGCGATCCTCTCGATCGAGGACAAGCGCTTCACCGAACACAACGGCGTCGATTGGCAGGGCACCCTGACCGGCCTGGCCGGGTATCTGCAGGGCAACACCGCCACCAGGGGCGGGTCGACGATCGAGCAGCAGTACGTCAAGAACTTCAACCTCCTGGTCCGTGCGCAGACCGATGCGGATCGGCGTGCCGCCGTCGAGATCAGCCCGGCACGCAAACTGCGCGAGATCCGGGCAGCCTTGGCCCTGGACGCAGCCCTGCCCAAGGCCGAGATCCTGACCCGGTATCTCAACCTGGTGTCGTTCGGCACCGGCGCGTTCGGCGTTCAGGACGCCGCGAAGACCTACTTCGGCATCAACGCCGCCGACCTCAACTGGCAGCAGGCGGCACTGCTGGCCGGGATGGTGCGCTCTCCGACGTCCCTGGACCCGTACACCAATCCCGATGCCGCGCTGGAACGCCGCAACGTCGTGCTCGACACGATGATCGAGAACCTGCCCGACAGGGCCGACGAACTCCGTGCCGCCAAGGCCCAGCCGCTGGGCGTGCTGCGGCGGCCGGAACCGCTGCCGCAGGGCTGCATCGCCGCCGGTAACCGCGCGTTCTTCTGCGCGTACGCGATGCAGTACCTGGCCCGCGCCGGCCTGAGCAAAGAGGACCTGGCACGCAACGGCTACCTGATCCGCACCACCCTCGACCCGAAGGTCCAGGACAGCGTCAAGAACGCCATCGACGAATTCGCCGACCCCACCGCCGTCGGCGTCGCCAGCGTGATGAGCGTGATCAGGCCCGGCCGCGACGCCCACCGCATCGTCGCGATGGCGGGCAACCGCACCTACGGGTTGGACCTCAACGCCGGGCAGACGGTGCAGCCGCAGCCGTTCTCCCTCGTCGGCGACGGCGCCGGCTCGATCTTCAAGATCTTCACCACGGCCGCGGCCCTCGAGATGGGGCTGGGCATCAACGCCACACTCGATGTGCCGCAGACGTTCCGGGGCACCGGCTTGGGCGACAGCAGCGAACCGGGGTGCCCGCCGAAGACCTGGTGTGTCAAGAACGCCGGCGGGTCGGCCGGCCAGATGAATGTGACCGATGCGCTGGCGAAATCTCCCAATACCGCGTTCGCGAAGCTGATCGCCCAGATCGGTGTCCCCCGCGCAGTCGACATGGCGGTCCGACTCGGGCTGCGGTCCTACGCCGAGCCTGGGTCCGCCCGCGCGTACGACCCCGGGACCAACGAGAGCATCGCCGACTTCGTCAAGCGGCAGAACCTCGGGTCGTTCACGCTCGGGCCGCTGGAGCTCAACGCGCTCGAGTTGAGCAACGTCGCCGCTACGCTCGCCTCGGGCGGCATGTGGTGTCCGCCCAGCCCGATCGAGAAGGTCATCGACCGCTATGGCGATGAGGTCGCCCTCGACACAGCGCCCTGCGAGCAGGTCGTCCCCGAGGGGCTCGCCAACACGATGGCCAACGCGCTGGGTAAGGACCACACCGGCGGAACCGCGACGAGTGCCGCGGGTTCGGTCGGATGGGATCTACCGATGGCGGGTAAGACCGGCACGACCGAATCGCACCGGTCGTCGGGATTCCTCGGCTTCACCAATCAGTACGCCGCGGCGAGCTACATCTTCAACGACTCCCCGACTCCGTCAGAACTGTGCGCGTACCCGCTGCGCCAGTGCAGCGACGGAACCCTCTACGGCGGAACAGCACCGGCCCTTACCTGGTACGCGGCGATGAAGCCGATCGCCGAGGACTTCGGTCCCGTGGTGATGCCGCCCACCGACCCGCGCTACGTCGACGGCGGCCCGGGCAGCGAGGTCCCCAGCGTGACCGGGCTGAAGCTCGATGCGGCACGAAAGAAGTTGACGGACGCCGGTTTTCAGGTCGCCCCGGAGCCGACGCCGATTGCCAGCTACTCCTCGCGGGGCGCCGTCGTGGGGACGTCTCCGCGGGGCAGGACCATCCCCGGTTCGATCATCACGATCAACACCAGCAGCGGAATCGCTCCGGCGCCGGTGTACCGGCCGCCTCCTCCGAGCGGGCCGCCGCCTCCACCGCCGCCTCCCGAGGCGCCGCCGCCCCCGCCGCCGAACGTCATCGAGATCCCGGGGCTGCCGCCGATAGTGCTGCCGTGGCTGGCTCCTCCACCTCCGCCACCACCGCCACCGCCACCGCCGGCGTGACGTCCTAGCCGTTGAGACGCCCTAGCCGTTGAGACTGCGCTCAGGGCAATGAAGTTCGAGAAGGCCTAGGCGTGAGCGCAGTCTGAACGCGAGCCCGCGTTGCTCATCCGGACCTGTCGGTGGGTGCGTGCAGGCTTGGCCGCAACCACGACAGAAGGGGCGGCCATGTGCTGGCAGTGCGACAATCCCGACAAGACCATCGACGACTACCTGGACGTTCTGCGGGACACCATCAAAGCCCACAGATGGGCAGTGCAGTTTGTCGAGAGCGATAAGCGGCCATTCGCGTACACCGTCGGCCTGCAGGAGAAGGGCCTGCCGGAGTTGTTGGTGACGGGGATACAGCCGCAGTTGTCTGTTCGGCTGTTGAACGCGATCGGCGATCAGATGGTCGACGAGGGCATGGTCTTGCAGCCAGGCGAACACATCGACTGTGGTGGAAGGTTTTGTCTCGAAGTGGTCGAAGTCGAACACCCAGACGTGCACCTGAAGTCCGCCGTCAGGCTCTACCGCAGGGATTTTCGCGCCTTGCAGCTGGTCTGGGCAGACGATGCTGGTCGCTGGCCATGGGACCGGGGATGGGGCCACGGCAGACGCAGGCAACCAGTGCTCGGCGTCCGCTGCCCACCACCGCTGGGCTGAGGCCGGCTCCCGTTGACACTGCGCTCAGGGCGGAGAAATTCGAGTAGACACCGCCGCCAACGCAGTCTCAATGCACAACCCCGTTAATCTCGTAGACCGGCAGAGAGCCGCGCTGCCCTCTCGAGTCTTTCAGCCGCTCGCTTCGCTTTCTTGCGCTCGTCAGCCGTCGCCGATTGATGGGTGTAGGCAACCTTCGACTTGATGTTGAGAAGGGTCAGCAGATCCCGGTCCAACGTTTCGTCAGCCTGTTTCAACAAGCTGACCGCTTGGGTGTGGTTCTCACCGATCGCGTACTCGTTCAGTCGGATGCAACACACCACGTCGGCTGCAGCGATTCCCGACAGCACGTAGAGATTCATTGCTGCGTCAGGGGAGTCGTCCGCAAGCGATCCGGCGGCATCCAGAAACTCTGTCGCCTTCTTCAGACGACCCGCAATGATCGCACTCGATGACGGTCGGGTGCGCCCCGTCATCGGTTACGACTTAGACGTGTCATCCCGACCGTTCCCAGCAGCCACGTCCTCGTGCCCGCCACCGTGAGTCCGTTTTCGATGACTTCACGCACGACAGGTTCATCGCGCGCTTCAATAAGGTCGGCAACCGTATATTCGATTGTGCGGGCGTCGTTCCCGGTCCACTTCGAGACCGTGCGAACGAGGTCTCCGAGCTGACGCGACCACACCTCGTCCGCCGTTCCATCCTCCCTCACCAGGAACAGGTCGATGTCGCTGTTCGGAGTCATCGAGCCGGTCACCGCTGATCCGAATACCGCTCCGTACGCCGGGGGCTGTTCCCATCCGTCGATCTGCTTCTCCAGGCGGGTGAAGAATGTGTCGGAAATGCGAGCAAGCGCAACTATCGCATCGGCAGCGAGGTGTTCGGCGTTGAACCGATAGGCGTTGGTGTTGCCCACACGCTCGACATGCACAACACCTTGGAGCACAAGGCGCGAGAGCACCTTTCGGATGCCCTCTTCGGAGAACCGATTCAAGATTCGGTGGACCTGGCCCGTCGTGAAGGTGGCATCGTTGCGCGCCAGCACCGCGAGCACGTCACCATCGAGTGTCGGCGTCACCGTGGCGAAAGGCCGCCCGAACTGCACCGGACACCTCCTATGGCCAACTATCATTGGTGTGTCCGTACTATAGTTGGGCGTTGAGCCGTTTGCAACCAGGGCCCCTCTCCCTTGAGACTGCAGTGACGGCGGGGAAGTGCGAGTACACACCGCCCTCAGTGCAGTCTCAACGGCCGGACCTGTGTTGAGACTGCGCTCAGGGCGGGAAAGTGCGGAAGATCCCGCCGCCAGCGCAGCCTCAACGGAGGTCAAAGCCGCTACGCGAGCGCACCGCGCCTTCCACCCGCCGCAGGATCTGTTCCTTGTACTGCCCCTTCACCACCCGCACCACGAGCCAGCCGATGCTGGCCAGGTACTCCATCCTGATGATGTCTTTGCGGTAGGCCTCGTCGTCCTCGCGATGATGCTCGCCGTCGTACTCCACCGCGACCATGATGTCCTCCCAGCCCATATCGAGGTAGTACCGCGGATAGCCATCCACGCCCAGGACCGGGATCTGCGTGGCGGGCCGCGGGTATCCATTGCGTATCAACATCATTCGCAGCCACGATTCTTTCGGCGACTCCGCTCCCGCGTCCACAAAGTCCAGCATCTCCTCCACCCGTCGCAGACCCTTCACGTGCGGATGACGTTGCGACAGGTCGAGGACGTCCTCGTTCTTGAAGTGGGTGGCCCGCGCCAGCGCGTCCAGCCTCGCGACCGCATTTGCCTTCGCACCGCGCCGCGCGAGGTCGAACGCCGTCCGCTCGACCGTCGTCACCGGAAGCCCGTCGACGACGGCGATCTCGTCGTCCAGCACCGTGTCATTGCGCGTGAGCACCCCGGGCGGCGCCCGGTGATTTGGCCAGTTCAGCTCGACCACTTCGGCGTCGACCCACTTTGCACCCCACAGCCCCGACGCCGTCACCCCCGAGACCACAGCCCGTCGTCCCGACCACAGCCATGCTGCTGCCGCTCGCTGCTGCAGCGTCAGCTCGGCCGGCTTCAGCGCGTAGACGTCGGGCAGCACTCGGCTGAAGTTCGTCCGGAGGTCGTGGCGCGTCAGCGACCCAAGCGCCAACGCCTCGCTACCCCGGAACGCCCCCTCCATTCCGGAAGCGTGCCATTTCCAGACGATCCGCCGCAGAATCTATCCACAGGCCCGTTGAGACTGCACACAGGGCGCCAAAGTGTGAGTGGCGACCGCCCTGAGCGCAGTCTCAACGAAAACGAGCCAGGTCACATCCGCGAGTAGCGCGTCAACGCGAAGCTGTACAGGCCGTAGGCCGCGAATCCCGCTGCGGCGAAAAGCAGTATCACCTGACCGAACCGGGCCTCACCGAGAGCCTCGACCGCGGCGTCCAACCCGGTGGCCCGAGTCGGATCGTGCAGGAACGGCGCGCCGATGACCAACGCCCCGGCTGCGAACAACACCACCCCCTCGATGACGTGACCGCTCATACCCAACGCGGTGATCAGCCGTCCACCCGGCACCGTGAGGTCGCCGAGAAACTTCCGCGACGCACCCTTGTAGACGAGATAGCCGCCGATCGCGGCGATCACCGCTCCCACGGCCACCAGGACTGCTTTCCCACCGGGAGACTGCATCAGCTGCGCGCTCAGACCTTCGGCCCGATCGCTGCCCTGCCGGCCGATCCCCAGCGCGAACTGTGCCGCAGCGAAGGCAAGCGCCAGATAGAGGAGCGCCATACCAAACGCCTTGAGCCGGTTGATGAGCGGAGTGTCCCGCATATGAGCGTGGGTGTGTTCGCCCGGGTGCAGTCCCACTGCGGTTTCCGCCAACCGCCACATCGCCAGGGCGACGAGCCCGAACGCGACAACCCACAGCGACGTCTCTCCGCCCCGTTGCGCGGCCAACGTCGCCAATGCACCCGTCTGATCGGCGTCGCCGACGAAGCCGAACGCGATCCGCACGATGATGTACGCGATGAGCAGATGCAGCACCCCGTTGACCGGGTAGCCGACCCGCGCGATGGACTCCACGGTGCGGCTGCCGGTGGCCCAGTTGACTGCGCCCTTGAAACTCATCTCCCGATCACCGGTTCCTGTCGCACGGCCGGCGATGGCTTTCAGACCACTTCAGACGGCACCACCCTCATGTTCAGGGCGGCTGCGGTGGCAGGGCCGACGATGCCGTCGACCTTCAAGCGTGGTGTGCGTCGTTGGAACTCCCTGACTGCGGCTTCGGTTTCCGGGCCGTAGACCCCGTCGATCGCGAGATGCCCGGCATACGAACGATAACCGTACTTGAGGCGGCGCTGAAGCTCGGCGACCTGCGGCCCCTCGGACCCGCGGTAGAGAAGAATGTGCGCGTACTCACCGACCGGCACCGGCGGTCTCGGTGTCGGCGCCGGGTCCGCGATGACGCCGATCCGGAGCTGGATGTCGCTGCGCAGGATCTCCATGTCGATCGCGCCCGGATCCCATTTGCCTTGGAAGCGGCCCGCGTACTCCTTGTGCCCGATCGTGCGCACGGAGTTCTGCGCCAGGCGGCGGTTGATCGCGGCGCAGCACAGGACCAACGCGTCGTACTGCGCGTCGGGCCAGTTGGTGCGGTGTCGCGCCGTGGGACTGGTGCCGCTGTTGGCGCACTCGATACCGATCGTGTGCCAATTGCCCATGTTGGCCGGCAGCCACGGGTACATCCCGATGCCGGCGTGCCAGGCGACCCCCGCTGCCACCACCGTCACCGTGCCGTTGCGGGCGATGTGCAGCTGCGACAGCGGCCCCGCCAGGTCCGGCCTGCCGTTGGCGATGGAGGCCGCGCTGGCGCTGTTCGATCCGGTGTGGTGGGCCATGACGCCGCGGATGTCCTTGAAGCCGCCGTGGCCGCGGTCTCGCCAGCCGGGATATTCGACGAGACGGACACCCTCAGCGCGCAGCACGTCCGCGAGCCAGACGGGGTCGCCCCGCCACGGACCTGTCACAGGCACGAGAGTTTCCCTTCGCCGATGCCGGGAGAGCCAGGCGAACCCACGCCGGCCGCATCGGCGGGCGCATCTCACAAGGGTAGACCCATCGCACGCCGGTTCACCGGCCCGGAAGGTGGTAGGTGCACTTCCCTTGATGCCCGCCCGGCAGAGCTTGCGAGAACACCAAACCCCCTGACGCATCGAGGATTCCGGAATAGAATTCTGTTGGCTCGGGCCCGACATATCGGTCAGCACCGCCGAACCTCGAAGCGATTGCCATCGGCACCGCGGACAACCACGATGCGCCGGACGAACCTCGCGGCACCGAACTCGTCGCGTCCGGCAGCGAGGTGTGTCAAAGGAGCGAACGATGGTCAGAACACACACAGTCGTCGCGGGCGAGACCCTGTCGGCACTGGCGTTGCGCTACTACGGTGATGGCGAACTCTATCGGCTGATCGCCACCGCCAGCGGAATCGCCGATCCCGGCGTCATAAACGTCGGGCAACGTCTTCTCATGCCCGACTTCACCAGATACACCGTGGTCGCCGGGGACACATTGTCGGGGCTGGCGTCACGCTTCTACGGCGACGCGGATCTGGATCGGTTGATCGCCGGTGCCAGCGGGATATCCGAATCGAGCGTCATCACTCCCGGGCAACGGCTCATCATCCCGGATCTCATCAGATACCCCGTGGTCGCCGGGGATACGCTGTCGTCCTTGGCTACCCGCTTCTACGGTGACGGCGCGTTCTATCCGCTGATCGCCACGGTCAACGGCATCGCCGATCCGGCCGTGATCACCGTCGGGCGTGACCTGGTGATCTTCGTCGGCCGCAGCGACGGGTTCGGCCTGCGCATCATCGACCGCAACGAGAACGACGCCCGCTTGTGGTACTACCGGTTTCAGACCTCCGCGATCGGCTGGAATCCCGGGGTCAATGTCCTTCTTCCGGACGACTACCGCACCAGCGGACGTACCTACCCCGTCCTCTACATGCTCCACGGTGGCGCCGAGGATTTTCGCCAGTTCGACTTCCTGGGTATCCGCGCCCTGACCGCCGGGAAGCCGATCATCGTCGTCATGCCCGATGGCGGGCACGCAGGCTGGTACTCCAACCCGGTGAGCTCGTTCGTCGGCCCGCGGAACTGGGAGACATTCCACATCGCCCAGCTTCTGCCGTGGATCGAGGCGAACTTCCGGGTGTACGCCGAGTACGACGGCCGCGCCGTCGGCGGATTCTCGATGGGCGGCTTCGGTGCGCTGAAGTACGCAGCGAAGTACTACGGCCACTTCGCCTCGGTGAGTAGCCACTCCGGGCCGGCGAGCCTGCGCCGCGACTTCGGACTGGTCGTGCACTGGGCGAACATCACCTCGGCGGTTGTGGACTTGGCCGGCGGCACGGTCTACGGCGCACCGTTGTGGGACCAGGCCAGGGTCACCGCCGACAATCCGATCGAACGTGTCGAGAGCTACCGCAACAAGCGCGTCTTCCTCGTCGCCGGGACCAGCCCAGACCCACTCAACTGGTTCGACAGCGTCAACGAGAGTCAGGTGCTCGCCGGCCAGCGGGAGTTCCGCCAGCGTCTCAGCGCGGCGGGCATCCCGAGCGATGCGCGCGAAGTGCCGGGCGGCCACGTGTTCCGGACCGACATGTTCCGCATCGACCTCGACGGCATCATCGCCCGTCTGCGACCTGCCGGTGAGGTCTGACAGACGCCGTTGAGACTGCACACAGGGCGCCAAAGTTCGAGTGGCGAGCGCCCTGAGCGCAGTGTCAACGCCCGAGCCCGGCGCCCAGCTACGGCGCGCCCGCGGCCGGCCACGTGTGCATCGCGGTCTGCAGTTCATCGTGGCTCAGCGCGTCGACAGGCAGCCGTTCCTGTCCGGGCTGACACCGCATGCCCTGCAACAGGATCGCGACGTAGCGCCGCCACAGATCGGCGCACACCTCGCCGGAGTACTCACTCACCGCGCCCGCCATCAAGCCGAACAGCGGCATGTCGGTCCCGGATACCTCAGGACGCAGATAACCGTCGCGCTTGGCCCGCTCGGCGAGCGCAGACACCGGCGGGTCGAGCCGGTCGCGGCCGGCATCCACTTCGCCCCCGCAGTACGCCTTGCTGAAGACGATCTCCCGCAGGCCGCGATCCGTCGCCGTCAACTCGGTCAGACGCCACACAAATCCGGCGAAACCCTCCCAGGAATCCTCGGCCTCCAACGCGGTCTCCGCGAGCACCACAAGCTGGTCGATGCCGTCCTGGAAGATCGCCTCGAACAGCGCCTCCTTGGTCGGAAACCGCCGGTACACGGTGCCGACACCCAGGCCCGCGTGGTGGGCCACCTCGTTGAGCGTGGCGTCCAGACCCCGGGCAGCGCACAGCTCACGGGCTGCTTCGAGGATGCGCCGACGGTTGCGCTCGGCGTCCTTACGCAGGCCCGTGGTCCGCGATTCGCCAGCAGTCATGCCGCCGAGTGTACGGACCGTCACACAGAAAGTAGATTGACTTCGTCCACTTGGATTGCTTCTATCCACTTAAGTCATTAGGTTACCTACACGACGATTGGTGCTCACCGGACCCGGCGGGCCGACACATGCGGTGAAAGGCCTCGCACGTGAACAACCTCCCCGGCGGCCGTCCAGAAAGTGGCAGCCCCGAAACCCGTTGGAGCCGAGCATGACCGCGGTCGTCAAGCGCCTGTGGCTGCCGGTTCTCGTGATCATCGCCGTCGTCGTGGGCGTGTCCACGGTCAGTCAACTGCGCGAGGTGTTCGGCGCCGATCCGGTGCTGGTGACCCCCGCCGGTTCCGACAAGGCCGAGTCGTTCAACCCCAAGGTGGTGACCTACGAGGTCGCCGGCACCGGCACCACCGGGCTGATCAACTACGTCGACCTCGACGGCATCCCGCAGCGCGTCGAGGGGGCGGCGCTGCCGTGGTCGCTGACGCTGAGCACGACGGTGCCGGCGGTCAGCGCGAACATCCTCGCCCAGAGTGACGGCGGCACCGTCACCTGCCGGATCCTCGTCGACGGCGAACTCAAGGAAGAGCACACCGCGACCGGCGTCAACGCCCAGACCTTCTGCGTGGTGAAGTCCGCATGAGCGCACACATGGTGACGGGACGGCCCTGGCTGCCGCGAACGCTGCGCACGTTGGCGGTCCCGATCATCCTGGCCTGGGTGCTGCTGATCGTCGCCCTCAATGTTGTTGTGCCGCAACTCGAAGTCGTCGGCAAGATGCGCGCGGTGTCGATGAGCCCCAACAGCGCACCGGCGATGATCGCGACCAAGGAAGTCGGCTCGGTGTTCGAGGAGTTCGACACCAGCAGTTCGGTGATGATCGTCATCGAAGGCCAGCAGGACCTCGGCGCCCCCGCCCACGAGTACTACGACCGGATCGTCGCCGATCTGCGCGCCGACACCACCCACATCCAGCACGTCCAGGACTTCTGGAGCGACTCGCTGACCGCGGCGGGCGCGCAGAGCAACGACAACAGGGCCGCCTACGTCCAGGTGTACATCGCCGGCGACCAGGGTGAGACGCTGGCCAACGAATCCGTCGAGGCCGTAAGGACTTTGATCGCCGACACCCCGGCGCCCGACGGGGTTCAGGCCTACGTCACCGGACCGGCGGCCACCACCACCGACCAGAACGCCGTCGGCGACGCCAGCATGCGCACCATCGAGATGGTCACCTTCGTCGTGATCATCGTGATGCTGCTGATCGTCTACCGGTCCGTCGTCACGACACTGGTGGTGACGGGGATGATGTTCCTCGGCTTGATGGGCGCGCGCGGGATCGTGTCGTTCCTCGGCTACCACGAGGTTTTTGGGCTCACCACCTTCGCCACCAACATGGTGGTGACGCTGGCGATCGCCGCGGCCACCGACTACGGCATCTTCCTCGTCGGGCGCTATCAGGAAGCGCGTCGCAACGGCGAAGATCGAGATTCCGCCTACTACACCATGTTCGGCGGCACCGCCCACGTCATCCTGGCCTCCGGGCTGACGATCGCCGGGGCCACGTTCTGCCTGCATTTCACCCGGCTGCCCTACTTCCAGACGATGGGCATCCCGCTCGCGGTCGGCATGACGATCGTCGTCGCGGCGGCCGTCACGCTGGGACCGGCGCTCATCTCGGTGGTCACCCGGTTCGGCCGGGTCCTCGAACCCAAACGGATGGAACGCTCTCGGGGTTGGCGACGTGTCGGTGCGGCCACCGTGCGCTGGCCGGGCGCGATCCTGGTCGCGTGCGTGGTGGCGTGTCTGGTCGGCCTGCTCGCGCTGCCCGGGTACCACACCATCTACGACGACCGCGTTTATCTGCCCGACGACGTCGCCGCCAATGTGGGTTACGCCGCCGCCGACCGGCACTTCTCGTCGGCGACGATGAACCCGGATCTGCTGATGGTGCAGAGCGATCACGACCTGCGCAACCCCGCCGACTTCCTGGTGATCGACAAGATCGCCAAAGCGCTCGTCGACGTCCGCGGCATCGCCGAGGTGCAGACCATCACCCGCCCGGAGGGCAAGCCGATCGAGCACTCGACGATCCCGTACACGTTGAGCGCCAACAGCACCGGCCAGATCATGAACAACGACTACATCCAGAAGATGCTCGACAACACCCTCGAGCAGGCCGACGACATGCAGGTCACCATCGACTCGATGACCAAGATGAAGTCGCTGACCCAGGAGATGTCGACGATCACCAACCGCATGGTCGAGTCGATGAAGAACACCAGCTCCACGATCGCCGACGTGCGCGACCACCTGGCCGACTTCGACGACTTCTTCCGGCCGATCCGCAACTACTTCTACTGGGAACCGCACTGTTTCGACATCCCGGTGTGCTGGGCGATGCGGTCGATCTTCGACAGCCTCGACGGGATCAGCACCATGTCAGACGACTTCGCTGCCATGGTGCCCGATTTCGAGCAGATGGCCGCGCTGATGCCTCAGATGGTCACCCTCATGGACCCGATGATCGAGACCATGAAGAACCAGAAGGAGATCATGCTGACGCAGTACCAGATCCAGAAGGCGCAGCAGGATCAGACCATGGCGATGCAGGACAACGCCACCGCCATGGGTGAGGCGTTCGACGCCGCGCAGAACGACGACTCGTTCTACCTGCCGCCGGAGGCGTTCGAGACCGCCGAATTCCAGCGTGGCATCAAGCTTTTCCTGTCACCGGACGGGCATGCGGTGCGGTTCACCATCATCCACCAGGGTGATCCGCTGACCGAGGCCGGCACGGCGCGCATCGACGCGTTGAAGGTCGCCGCCGAGGATGCCGTCAAGGGCACGCCACTGGCGGGGTCGACGATCTACCTCGGCGGCAGCGCGGCGCTGTACAAGGACATGCAGCACGGCGCCGACTACGACCTGCTGATCGTCGCGACCGCCGCGCTGATCCTGATCTTCCTGATCATGGTGCTGCTGACGCGGGCGATCGTGGCCTCGGCGGTGATCGTCGGGACCGTGGTGCTCAGCCTCGGCACCTCGTTCGGGCTGTCAGTGCTGTTGTGGCAGCATCTTATTGGCATCCCGCTGCACTGGATGGTGCTGCCGATGTCAGTGATCGTGCTGCTGGCCGTCGGCGCCGACTACAACCTGCTGCTGGTGTCGCGGATGAAGGAGGAACTGCACGCCGGCCTGAACACCGGCATCATCCGGTCGATGGCGGGCACCGGTTCGGTGGTCACCGCGGCCGGCATGGTGTTCGCGTTCACCATGATGTCCATGACGGTCAGCGACATGATCGTCATCGGCCAGGTCGGCACCACCATCGGCCTGGGTCTGCTGTTCGACACGTTTGTGGTGCGCTCGTTCATGACCCCGTCGATCGCGGCGCTGTTGGGGCGGTGGTTCTGGTGGCCGCAGCAGGTGCGGATGCGGCCCCGCCCGCAGCCGTGGCCTGCTCGCGTTCAGCGCCCCGTTGAGACTGCAGCCCTGGCGGGGAAGTCCGAGTAGCGCCCGCCGTCAGCGCAGTGTCAAGGCAAAGGCGCAGTGTCAACGCAAGGGTCTCAACGCAAAGACCGGCCCGGGCGCCACGCCAGCGCGCCGACGATCAACCCGACGAACGGGATCGCCGCCAGCACCGCGCTGAGTCCGACGCTGCCACCGGTCACCAGCGTGAAGTTCGACAGCACCAGCCACAGACTGCCCAGCAGTCCGAGGACGGCCAACGCCGGCGCGATCCGCGTCTGCCACACTCGCCCGCCGGCCGCGTCCGGGTTGCGCACGAAGTACACCAGCACCGCGACCGAGGTGGTCAGCATCAGCAACACCATGCCGACCGTCGCGACCCCGGCCATCGACCCGAAAACCCCGACCAGCGGGTCGATTCCGAGGACCGCGAAGATTCCGACGATCACCGCGGCGGTCACCGTCTGCACCAGCGACGAGAACGCCGGTGACTGGTGGCTGCCGTGCACGCCGGCCAGCCGCTGCGGCAGCAGGCCCTTGCCCGCCAGCACGAACTGGTAGCGGGCGATGACGTTGTGGAACGACAGCACACAGGCGAACAGGCTGGTCAGCAGCAGCACGTTGACGACGTCGCGGCCGATGCGGCCCAGCGCGTCGTCGGTGGTGTCCAGCAACATGTTGCCCTCGCCGTCGAGGGTCTGCTGCGCGACGGCCGCCACCTGGTCGGGACCGATCGCCACCACGAACGCCCACGCCGTCACCGCGTAGAACCCGCCGATGATGAGCACCGCGGCGTAGGTCGCCCGCGGGATCGTCCGCTCCGGGTCCCGCGCTTCGTCGCGGAACACCGCGGTGGCTTCGAACCCGATGAACCCGGTCAGCGCGAACAGCACGGCGATGCCCAGGCCGGGGTGGGCGAAGACCTCCGGGGTGAACGACGTCAGCGTCAGCCCGGCCGGGCCTGGGTTGGCGACGATCACCAGGTCCAGCAGCACCACGATGCCGATCTCGAGCGCCAGCGCCACCCCGAGCACCTTCGCCGACAGGTCGATGTGCCGGTAGCCCAGCAGCGCGACGATCGCCAGGATCGCGAAAGAGTAGACAGGCCAGGGGATCACGGGTCCGTTGTAGAACGCGACGGTGTCCCCGATGGCCCAGCCGATGTAGCCGTAGATGCCGGCCTGGATCGCGGTGTAGGCGATCAGCGCGACCACCGCGATCCCCTTGCCCATCCGCTCGCCGAGCCCGACGGTGACGTAGGAGAAGAACGCGCCCGCTTCGGGCACGTGGGGTGTCATCGTGACGAATCCGACGGAGAACACCAGCAGCACCAGCGCGGCGATCACAAAGCCCACCGGTGCTCCGGCGCCGTTGCCGATGCCCATCGCCAGCGGCATGTTGCCGCCGATCACGGTCAGCGGGGCCGCCGCGGCGACGACCATGAACACGATGCTGACGACACCGAGACGGCCGTGCAGCCGGCCCTCTGTGTCCGGAATTGTGTTGTTGCTCATCGGGACTCCTGATCGGTGTTGAGGGCCTGCTGGAGCAGGTGGTGGTCGAGGGCGTGCGCGGTCAGGCCGTTGCGGCCGGTGACGGTGGTGGCGGCGACCAGCGCGTTGACGATCGCCTCTTCGGTGGCCTCGATCGTCAGATCGAACAGCCGGGTCATCAGTTGTGGTGCGACCATCCGCAGCGCGACCTCGGGTCGCGGGGTACTGGCGTCCTCGTCCCAGGCGTACGGCGGGATGCCGCGGTTGCCGGTCGCGAAGGCGAGCATCAGATCGCCGCTGTACTGTTCGCCGTTGCCGCCGATTCGACTGACCGCCAACGCCGCTCGCTGCGCCAATCGGGTGCACTGGTGCGGCAGCAGCGGCGCGTCGGTCGCGACGATCACGATGATCGACCCCGAGCCGGGCTCGTACTGGCGCGGCATGTCGGGCTGCGGGACGACGTCCGCGCCGATCCGCTCGCCCACGGGCATGCCGTTGATCCGAAGGCGTTCGCGGCGGCCGTGATTGGCCTGCACCAGCACCCCGACGGTGTAGCTGCCGGCGGCGGTCTCGGTGACACGCGACGAGGTGCCGATACCGCCTTTGAAGCCGTGGCAGATCATCCCGGTGCCACCGCCGACGGTCCCCTCGGCGACCGGCCCGCTGTGCGCGTCGGCCAGTGCGGCAGCGACGTGTTCGGCCTTCACGTGGTGGCCGTTGATGTCGTTGAGCAGCCCATCGTAGGTCTCCCCCACCACCGGCAGCGACCAGTACACCCCGTCACCGCGGCCGGCCACCTGTGCGGCGACCAGCGCGTCGCGCACGACGCCCACGCTGTGGGTGTTGGTGATCCCGATCGCCGAGGTGAGCTCACCGGATTCCCGGATCCACTCCAGCCCGGTCATCTCGCCGCTGCCGTTGAGTCGGTGGCTGCCGGCAAAAACAGGTTCGGTCCAGATGTCGTCATGCGGGACGACGACGGTGACGCCGGTGTGCACCGCGGGCGGGCCGTCGTCCTGCAGCGTGCAGTGCCCGACGCGCACCCCGGCCACATCGGTGATCGCATTGTCCGGCCCCGGCGGATGTTCGCCGATGACGATGCCAAGATCTCTCGCCCGCACAGGGGCCTCCAGGTCAGATAGTTCTTTTCCTATTCGGAAAATAATGCGCCCGGTCGGACGCATGCGCAACCCCAACGACGGAATTGGTTCATCAGCGGGTAACCTCGGACCACATCCACCCGACGGGAAACGGAGCAGTCACCGCGTGGCACGGCCGAACCGACAAGTCGAGCGTCGAGGCGAGATCCTCGATGCCACAATCGCTTTGATCGAGCGCCATGACCTTGCGACCCTGCGCCTGGCCGATGTGGCCGAAGAACTCGGGCTGACCACCAACGCCGTCCGCTACTACTTCAAGGACATGGCCAAGCTGCTCTCCGAGCTGGCATTGCGCTCGGATGTGCGGTTCTACGACGCCCGACTCGCCGCCCTCGAGGACACCGATGACGCGGCCGCACAACTGGCGGTGACGATCGCCGCGGGGCTTCCGTCCGGACCCGAGGACGCCGAATGGCGGGCGATCTGGCGCGCCGTGCTGGCCGCCGGATTCGAACTCGACCAGCGCAGCGACGTGCAGGGCATCTATCACCGCCAGGTCGACCTCTACACCCAGATCCTGACCGCGGGCCGGAAGAAGAAGGCGTTTGTGCTTAGCTCCCCCGCCCGCGACATCGCCATGACGTTGATGTCGATGGAGGACTATCTCGGTTATCGCATCGTCGCCCGCGACCCCGCGATGAACCGGCGGACCGCGCTGCGGCTGATGCGCCAGTACGCGGAGCTCGCAACGGGCGCGCGGCTTCCCTAACCCCCGTTGAGACTGCGTCCAGGGCGCAGAAGTGCGAGTGGCGCCCGCCGCCAGCGCAGTGTCAACGCCAAAAGTTAAGCGGCGCGCAAAGCTGAGCGCCGACGCGACCCCGCCTTCAGTTGCCGCCGCCGCGGGCGGATCTGCGAGACGTCCGCGTCCCGGCCGAAGAAGTTGTCCGGCAACGCCAGCCGGTGGATGATGCCGAGCGTCGAACCATATTGGTGCGCAAGCGATCCCGTCAGATACGGCAGACCGTACTTCTCGCACAACGGTCGCACCCGGTCGGCGATCTCGGCGAGCCGGTTGCTCGGCAGGTCGGGGAACAGGTGGTGTTCGATCTGGTAGCACAGGTTGCCGCTGGAGAAGCCCAGCAGCTTGCCGGCCTTGAAGTTGGCCGCACCCAGCATCTGCCGCAGGTACCACTCGGCCCTGGTCTCGGACTGCAGGACGTCGGGGGTGAACTTCTGGGTGCCGTCCGGGAAGTGTCCGCAGAAGATCACCACGTACGCCCACAGGTTGCGGGCCAGGTTGGCCACGGCGTTCGCGCCCAGGGTCCGGCGCCACCGCTTCAGGCTCAGCGCGGGCCACAGCAGGTAGTCCTTGAACCCCTGTCGGCCTATCTTGCCCACCAGCGTCTTCACCTGCGCCCGTCGCGACGGGTTCGTCCGTGCCAGGTCCACGTCGTGCAGGGCGATGCCCCACTCGAACGTCAGCGCCAGGAGCAGGTTCTGCAGCGGCTGCAGCAGATGCTTACGCTGCCACGGCTGATCCGGCGTCACCCGCATCACGCCGAACCCGAGGTCGTCGTCCTCGCCGAGCACATTGCTGAAGACGTGGTGGCGGTAGTTGTGTCCCGACTTCCACTGCGACGACACCGCGACCATGTCCCACTCCCACGTGCTCGAGTGGATCTCCGGGTCGTTCATCCAATCCCACTGGCCGTGGGAGACGTTGTGCCCGATCTCCATGTTCTCGACGCTCTTGGCGTACCCGAGCGCCGCGGTGCCCAACGCCCAGCCGGCCTTCGACCGGGTGCCGGCGATCAGCAGCCGCGCCGCCACATCGAGCGTCCGCTGGAACAGAATGGTGCGCCGGATGTAGGTGGCGTCGGAGGCGCCGAGTGACTGCTCGATGTCGCTGCGGATCTCGTCGAGCTCGCTCCCGAGACGTTCGATGTCCGCGGGGCTGAGATGGGTGTACCTGGCGATGTCGGTGATGGCGATGTCGATGTTCCTTGATAGATCCAGCGCTGAGGGCGTGGATCTCACCCTGGAACCGAAAAGTTGTTGGTGACCGGTCGACCGAGGAGTCGGCGGGTGAGTTCAGAATACCCGCCGCCGGCGCTGGTAAACGGGTGAGCGACGACACCCGCGCTATTCGGCGAAGGCAGCTAACAATTCGGCCAGCGGAACCGTCGCGATGCCGATGGCGCTGTCACCGATGCCGTGCGGAATCACCAGCGTTTCCGCGTGGACGAGCGCACCGCAGGAGTAGACGACGTTGGGCACGTAGCCGTTCCGCTCGTCGCGCGCCGGGGTCAGCAGGGGCCGTCGCAGCCGGCCGATCACCCTGGTCGGGTCGTCGAGGTCGAGCAGGATCGCCCCGATGCTGTAGGTGCGCATCGGCCCGACGCCGTGGGTGAGCACCATCCAGCCCGCATCGGTTTCGATTGGCGGACCGCAGTTTCCGAGTTGCAGCGTCTCCCACACCTCGGTCGGCTGCTGACACGGCGATGCCGACGTCCAGACCGACCGGTGATCGGCGAACGCGACAGTGTTGGTCTCGCGGTCCGATCGCGACATCGCGGCGTACCGGCCGCCGATGCGGCGCGGGAACAACGCCAGGCCCTTGTTGGCCGCGGCCCGTCCGACCAGCGGCACCGAGGTGAACGACTGGAAATCGGTGCTCTCCAGCAACTGTTGGCTGATGTGTGATCCGCTGTAGGCGGTATAGGTGGCGTAGTAGGTGACCGAGCCGTCGTCGTCGACGAACCGGACAAAACGTGCGTCCTCCATGCCCGCCTGCTCGGCTTCCGTCGCCGACCACAGCACCCGCTCGGACAGCGTCACATCGTCACGGAATTCGACGGCGTAGCAGCGTGACGCGATGTCGCGAACGATGTCGATGGTGCCTTCGGCCTGGCCCCGGGTGCGCAGGTGAGCCCGCAGGCTGTCGAGGCGCTCGTCGAGATCGGATCGGGTGAACAGGTCCCCGAGCGCGTCGAAGATGTAGTCCGCAGCCTCACCGGCGCGGTCCTGCCTGCTGAGTTCGGCGCGGAACACCGCGGCGTCGAGCAGGGCGGGTTCAACGCGTCCCGTCGAGGCATACGGCGCAGGTTCGTCGATCGTGGGGACCCCCGCCGCGTCGACGACACCGGTCCGGAACCCGATCGTCGACCGATGTCCCTCCCCGATCCCCCGCACGCTCATCACGAACCGCAGACTTCCCGCGGCCATGCCGGACTGATCGGGGTGCGCGACCATGCTCGGATTGCACAGCGCCGCACCCTCGATGGCGTACTCGTTGGTGAATGTCGCCCCCAGCAACAACATTCGTGCCTCGGTGAACTCGCGATTGGGATCGAGACGGTCGGCCAGCTCGCTGGCGTGCCTGCGGAAAGTGCCCTCCAGGTCGCGGTGCCGGGCGTCGAAGCGGGTCATCACGTCGTGCAGCGTCGCGCGCACGTCATCGTCGGTCAGAGCCAGGATCCGCGAGAGCACCGCCCCTGCGCGGGACTCCTGGGACTCGAAACCCTCCTGGCCGGGCACGAACAGCCGGGTGATCACCCGGCTGGGATCAGCGGTGAGCCGCTGTGCACTGCGGGTGACGAGCTCGGGCCGCGTCGTCGCCGTCACTGGGTGACAGTCGAAAAGCGCTGCGCCTGCTGCATCGTCGAGATCACGGCGAGGGTGGACTCCGCGCCCTGGTTGAGGTTCACCCGGTCGGCGTGCAACCCGTCGTAGCCTCCACCGGTCTCCGGATCCCACATCGGCAGCTTGAGGTCGTTGTCACCGTGGAACCACGCGGCAGCTGAGCGGATGGCGTCGGGCCACAGCGCCCGCGGGTCGGTGGCCGCGGCGCGCGCGCACGCGTCGGCCAGGCTGGCCACCTCGATCGGCTGCTGGTCGAACGCGGGCCGGACGTCATCCGGTCCGCAGCCCCCGTCGGGGGTCGGCGACAGGTGGCCGTCGGCGGTCTCGAAGTTCAGCAGCCATTCCAGCGCGTCCAGGCCCCGCTGTCGCAGCTCAGAGTCCTCCAGCGCCACGCCGGCGGCGATCATCGCCTCGGCGAGCACCGCGTTGGCGTAGGTGAGCCGCGGCTCCGGCCACAACCACTCGGGGTCGACGGCGGCGGGCGGGAGAGATGCGGCGTAGTCGGTCAGCAACGTGCGGGACTCGACGTGGCCGGGTTCGTGGCCGAGGAGTTCGGCGGCGCCGATCGCGGCGAACGCCATCGCCCGCGGGTGCGGTGACCTGGTGTGGGTCGCGCGTTCGAACTGGATGGTCGCCAGTCGGCGAACCATGCTGACGTCGCTGTGGGCGGCCGCGGTGCCGAGGCCCCACACGGCCCGACCCCAGTGGTCGTCGGTGCTCGGAGTGTCGGTCCAGTGGCCGCCGCTGTCCATGCGGTTACGGCAGGTGCCGTCGTAGGACTGGGCTTCGTTCAGGAAAGTCAGCGCCTTACCGGCGAGGCCGTTGATCACACCCTCGGATTCCGGCTGCCGCGTGGTGACAACGAGCACCCTGGCCATGTCGTCGGTGCAGTAGCCGTGCTCGCGGCGCGGTTCGGTCAACAGCGCATGCTCGAACGTCGCGCGGTGATCGGTCATGCGCAGCAGGTGGGTGAACACCGGCGCGGTCATGCCGCTGCCAAACGAGCCGCGATGAGCCGTTGTGCCACAACCACATACGCATTGGCAACCACTGGCCACGCCATCGCCGGCGCAAGCCCGCGTGCCTCGGAAGCCATCGAACCGGCGACCCGCGGATCGGTGAGCATCCGGCGCAGGGCGCTCTCCATCGCGGCGGGGTCGTCGTGGTCGACGACGGTGCCCGCACCGCTGCCGAGCAGTTCGACGGCGTGCGGGAACGCGGTGGCGACAACAGGCCGTCCGCTGGCGACGGAATCGACCAGCACCCCGGAGGTGACCTGGTCCTTCGAGTCATAGGGCAGCACCACGACGGAGGCGGCCTGCATCAGGGTCGTCAATGCTTCGGGGGTGCGGTACGCCGAATCGAAGAACACCGAATCGGCGACCCCGAGGCGCTCCGCCTGCGCGATCAGAGCGTCGCGGTAGACGTCGCCCTGGGAGGCGAGCACCTTCGGGTGGGTGCGACCGGCGATCAGATACCGCGGATTCTGCGGGAGGTGCTTCAGCGTGGCCATCGCGTCGATGACGCGCTCGATGCCCTTGCCCGGGCCCAGCAGGCCCCAGGTCAGGATCGTCGGCCGGCCCGAACGCATCAGCGCGGCTGTGGTGGGCAGCGCCGCACCGTGCGGGATCGTGGTGACCTTGCGGTGATCGACGGTGAAGCCGGCGCACAGACGTTCGCGGGCAGCTTCGGACATCACGACCACCTGGTCGGCCAGCGCCAGCACTTCGTTGAGCACCGAACGTTGGTGTGGTGTCGGATCTTTCAGCACCGTGTGGGTGATGACGATCGACGGCACCCGCAGGCCCTTCATGATCTCGACGACCTCGTCGCCGTCAGGTCCGCCGTAGATGCCGTACTCGTGCTGGATGAGGGCGACATCGCTGCGGTTGAGCAACTCCGAGGCGGCCGCGACGGACGGCGCCGAGCCGTTGACGAGCTCGCCGGTGACGTCGGCGCTCTCCGACGGGGTGCCGTCGGCGATGCGGACGATCTTGACGTCGACGCCCCTCGCGGACAGGCCCCCGGCCAAGGCGGCGCTGAAGGTCGCCAGGCCGCATGCTGTCGGCGCGTACGTGCTCAGAACCCCGAAACTCGGCAGATACGAAAAGCTTTGCATCCCAAAGGGAGCGGCTAAATGGTTGACAAGCGGTGCTGCATTCAAGATTATCCCGACTGGGCTATCGCCACCGGCGTACCGGCGTGTGTGAAGACTCGGGAAGATCAGCGCGTGAGCGCAGAAACTGATCTCTACCGGACTGCTGGAACTACCAGCTTCTCCCAGGCTACACCCCCTTGCCCCACGTTGAGGCTGCGTGCAGGGCGACAACGTGCGAGTAGACCCCGCCGTGGACGCGGTCTGAAAGGTAGCGACGCACTGCTGTCGGACCGCCGAATTACCCTCGGAGGTGCCATGGCACGTTTGGAGACTCGCGTCGCACACATTGCTGAGGCCGCGTTGGCCGAGCAGCGATTCGTCACGCCCATCGACGTCCTGGTCGGCCTCGGGTGGCTCGCGGCGGCGAATGTCGAACGGTGGGAGCGGGGCCGCGTCACTTCTCTGGACCTCGGCGTACAGGTCGACGCTGCTCGGACGCTCGAGGCCCTCGATGCCCTGCGCGCCTGGGCGGAGGGCCACGGCCTGAAGTCGTGGGAGACGGATTACGGCGAGCTGCAGTTCACCGCAGACGGCGACGCCACCCTCGACCGTGCCTTTCGCGTCCGCTGGGCGGCGACCGAGCAACCCGCACCCGAGAGGCTGCGAGCACCGTCGCAGCGGTTCACCGTGATCTCGGCGATCAACGCTTTCACCTGTTCCTCCTGCGGCGACGAGAGCGGCGATCTGCTCCTCAAGACGAACTCCGGTGCGCTGTGTCTGGATTGCGCCGACCTCGGCCATCTGGTGTTCCTGCCCTCGGGGGACGCCGCGCTGACCCGTCGCGCCAAGAAGGCGAGCCAGCTCTCGGCGGTGGTCGTCCGCTGGAATTTACGGCGCAATCGTTATGAGCGCCAAGGCATTCTGGCCGAGAACGACGCGATCGAAGCCGCTGCCCGGCAGTGCCTCGAGGACGCCGACGTCCGCGCCACGCAGCGAGCGCGAGACCAGATCTACCGCGCCGAGGCCGACGAGAAGTTCCGCGTGGAGTTCGCCGTCGCGATCCGCGCACAGTTCCCCGGCTGCCCACCCGCCCGCGCCGAGGCCATCGCCTACCACGCCGCTGTGCGCGGCAGCGGTCGCGTCGGACGCAGCGCCGCGGGCCGCAACCTGGACGCCGATGCGATCCGCCTCGCCGTCACCGCATCGGTCCGACATGTCGACACCGACTACGACGACCTGCTGATGTCCGGGGTTGATCGCGACGACGCCCGCCTCCGAGTGCGCGGCCGTGTCGACGACATCCTCGACACGTGGCGCGACGGCGCTGTCTCCCTCGACACCTGACCTCTCCCGCTGAGACTGCATTCACGGCGGCAACCTCCGTTGAGACTGCAACCACGGCGGAGAAATGTGAGTAAACCCCGCCGTCAGCGCAGCCTCAACGCCGGGGTCCGCCGCCAGCGCAGTCTCAACGCCGCTAGGCCAGGTCGAATCGACCGTCATGAAGGCGCTGGGCCGCCCGCGCGTCCACCAACTCCGTCCGGTCCTCGGGGTGTCGCCAGTAGTGCCGCACCAGCCAATACAGCGCCACGCCCCGGGGCAGGTAGATGTCGGCGACGCTGATGATCTCTTCGTGGCCGTCCCGCAGGCGAAGCACCACCGCTCGGCGGGCCTTCTTCGATTCCGCGTGGTCGGCGACGTCAACCACGTCATCCCACTCAAAGACTCTGGTCTTGAGGATGTCCGCGTTCTCGATCATGGCCGGGGTCAACTTGACGTGTCCCACTCCGCCGCGACGCCAGGCAGTGATCAAGCCAGTGATTCCAACAAACGCGACGAATCCCGTAGCGACGGGCCAAACCGACTGCGAAATACGGGTATTGGCGAATTCAATGACACCAAAGGGTGCGCAGACACTGAATAGCATGCAACTCGGTATCGCCGCCACTACGCCGACGAGCATCACGATGCTGAACCGCTTATCCGGCCAGATCGTGAAACCCGTTGCATCGCTGGTGGTCCGCGCGGCAGTTCGGCCACCAGCGACCAACAGCATCGCCACCACGAAGGTCAGCAAGAAGGCCGCCCACCCGATCGTCACGGCTGTAGTCAGGAAGTTTCCGCGGGTCGCCGCAGCCACGCCGAGGTAGGCGTAACCCGCCGCCACGCCGGCCGTGGCGACAATCGCCACCTTGAGGAACGTGCGTCCGCCACGCCATCCCGCGGGCTCCGGCAGTTCTAGTACGGACATACGACATCACCGATGAACTTGCCGAGTTTCGAGCCGCCGAGTCCCCCAAAGAACGCGAAGAGGATGGCCCCGCCCGGAACCGTCACGGGTGCCAGGGGGCCACCGACAAGCCCAGCGGCCGCACCGAGTTCCGCACCACCCCAGCCGCCGGCACCACTCGCGACACCCGCAACCAGCGCGACGCACCTGTCCTTACCAGAGTCGGCCATCACCATGTCGAACACCGTCGTCGCGGCCGTCAGCGCCGGACCGCCGAACTTCATGGTCTTGCCGATGTTGTCGACCGAATCGGCGGTGATCATCGGCAACGAGCCGCCGCGCGCAATGTGCTTCTCCAACCCCGACATTCCCGAGGTGGTCGCCAACGAGAGGCTGTCGATCAACTCGACAGGGACCGCGCTGTGCCTGCCGTCCGCTGTGGTGAACCCGGCGTTCCGGTGGCCCGTCGGGTCCATCGACATCGTCAGGTTCGAGCCGTCGGCGTAGGTGATCGACGTGTAGTCGACGTCGTTGACCATCTCGTGCCACGAGCTCGTGCGCGCAATGAAGTTTCCGTTCTTGTCGAACTCCTCCATCATGAAGAAGTTCATCTTGCTCGTGTCGTCGTAAGGGTCCATGCGGTAGCTGACAGTCTTGCTGCCGTCCTGCTTGACGGCCGTCGTCACCTCGTTTCCGTACTCGTCGGTCGAGTAGGTGACTTCGCGGATGTTCTGCTGCTCATCTGCCGACCGGATCGCTTCCTGGGCGATCATGCCGACCGGCGATCGCGGATCAGGCACCTGATCGGCGGGGCGCCGATCCATGGGCAACAGCAGGCCGGCCAGATCGGCGTCGGGTCCGCTTTCCTTGACGAATCCGAACTTCTCGCCTGCCGCCACGACCGCGTCCGCCGTCGCATTATCGGCGTCGCCGACGGCGACCACCATCGTGTTGACCACGGCCTGCTCCTTCATCGCGACCGCCTGCAACTGGGCCATCTCCTCTTCGGACACGTACACGGGGTCGACGAGCACGACCCACTGGTCGGTCACATTCAACGCCCCGGCGTCGAGTGCGTCGGCATGGGAGAGCAACGGTCTGCTCGCAGCCCCGATCGATTCAGCGCCTTCGCTGAGCGCGGTCGCGACGGCGCTGACATAGTCGTGAAAGCGGTGGGCCTGCAGGTCTGCGCGCCCGAACATTGCGTCTGCCGCGTCGTGCGCAGGGCCTGACCACGCCTGCACCTCGGGAAACCGCTCGCACGCCTCATCGATCGCCGAAACCGCATCACGCACCCCGTCACCACCGGATTGAACGGCTGCTGATGACGTCGAGAGAGTATCCGGGCGCCAGCTTTCCAGCGTCGAACGAGAGGGCAGCACGTTCTGATTCTTTCGCACCCACGACAGGCCCAGGCGCACCAATTCTCCCGTCGAGACTGCATCCACGGCGGGAAAAACTGAGTGGCCCGCGCCGCCAGAACAGTCTCAACGGGGCATGTTGGCGATGTATGCTGACGACCAACATCGCCAACATCGAGGGAGCGCGCTGTGACCGTGACCCAGATCGACCTCGACGACGAAGCGCTGGCCGAGGTCATGAAGCTCGCCGGGGTGCACACCAAGAAAGAGGCCGTCAACCTCGCCATGCGTGACTATGTGGCCCGGTTCCGCCGGGCAGAGGCGCTGGCGCGGTCCCGCGCCGAGGCACAGAATTGGGACTACGAAGGCTGGCTCGCCGCGCGCGCCGACGAGAAGGCCACCGGGATTTGATCCAGTTCCTGGTGGACTCGTCAGCAGTCTGGCGTCTGCAACGGCACGCCGAACTCACCGAGGCTTGGAGCGTCCCTCTGCTCAGCGGGGCGGTGGGTTCGTGTGAACCGCAACGCGCCGAGTTCCGGCGATCAGCGCGCAACTCCGACGAATTCGACCAGATGAACACGATGTTCCGCGACGTCTACCCCGATGTGCCGGTCTCCAAATCGGTGTGGCAGTGGATTGATTCGGCACAACGCCGCCTCGCGCGCGTTGGTGCGGCACGCGCGCTGTCGGTCGTCGATCTACTCGTCTGCGGGACGGCGGCCGCCAGAGGACTGGTGGTGCTCCACGACGACGCCGACTACGAACTCGCTGAGCGCCACCTTCCGGACGTCACTGCGCGGCGGGTTGTCACTGCCTGACTCCCGTTGAGACTGCGACCACGGCGGAGAAATGTGAGTAAACCCCGCCGCCAGCGCAGTCTCAACGCCGCGGCGGCTAGGCAGCGACCTGCGTCACCTGGGCGGCGGCCAGCGTCGGCAGCTTCACCGACATCCCCTCGACCGTGATCGCGCCATAGGAGTAGAAGTTCAGGAAGTTGAACGTCGAGGTCATCACCTGCACGGTCACCGACTGACCTGGCTGCAGCGTGTGCGCCACCTGGTCCAGCGGCACTGTGACGGTGTGCGAATCACCATCCAGCTCAACGGGAATCGAGGTGGCCAGGTTGCCCAGCACCAGACCGGTCTCGTCGTCGACGATCTGCGCGTACACATGCTTCGCGCTGCCGGTGCCCGAATAGGTCAGCGTCAACTCCGGCGCACCCACGATGTGGGTCGTCGCCGTGGCATCGGGAACCTTCAGGTTGACCGCGTTCAGAGCCGGTGCCGCCGAGGGCAATCCGAGCAGCGCCGCGATCAGCCCTCGGGTGATGCCGAACGGGCTCGGGCCCGATCCGCCGATGAACGGGAAGATGAGAATGGACTTGTCGTCGTCGCGACTGGCCGTGACGGCCTCCCCCGTCGCCACCGGGTAGGTGTCCGAGGAGAACAGGTCGCCGTTCTGATCCACCCACTCGAACTGCGCGCCGGTGTCCACGTCCTCGCCCTTGACATGGTGGTCCAGCCAGTCCAGCGTCCGGCCGACGACGACGTCGCCGTTGTTGTAGCTACTCAGGCACGCGCCGTGACCGCCGCAGTACCACAACACTTTTGTCGTCGTTCCGGCCGCGATCAGCGCCTTGGCGTTGAGGTCGGCCTGCTCCAGCGTGAACAGGGTGTCAACCGTGCCCTGGATCAGCAGCGTCGGCGCAGTGATGTCACCGATCTGGTCGGCGTACCCGCGATCGATCAGCAGATCGAGGTCGGCCTGCGCGACCTTGCCGGTGAGGATGCCGATGATCGCTGCGGGCAGGATCCGCTCGTTCGGCCGCGACAGCGTGGCGACCAGCACGGCGCTCAGAAGCGTTCCCCACCCGCTGCGCACCGCTCCGTCGGGGAACAGCACATTGTCGAGGCTGTTCCACGCGATCGTCGGCACGATCGCGTCGATGCGGTGATCGATTGCCGCCGTGGCCAATTGGATACCGCCGCCGTAGGAGGCACCGACCATGCCGAGCTTCGGATCATTGGCTGCGTCGAGTTCGACTTCGGCCAGCGTCGCCAGATGGCTGATGATGTGCGAGACATCGCGGCCCTCGAAATCCGGCGACTGCAACTGCATCCGGCCACCGGAACGCCATTCACCACGCGGATCCCAGGTGACGACGTTGTAGCCCGCCTCCCGCAGCGCACCGATGCCGATGACGTCGTTGGGCAGGAAGCTGTCGGTCTTCAGCTCCAGCGTGGTCGAGCCGGGCAGACCGAGGCCTGAACCGGACAGCACCGTCGGCGCCTTCTCCCCCGCCTCCAATCCCTTGGCGGGCATGAAGTTGACGAAGATGTTGGTGCCGTCGAACGACTTGACGATGAAACTGCGGGGTCTCGGGCTGCCCTCCGGAGCATCGTGGTCGATCGGGAAGCCGATCACCGGATGCAGGATGTCACCGACAAACGGGATCACATGCAGCAGCCCGACTATCGGGGTCACGATCAATTCGCCGAGCACCGGGATCCGCTGCAGCCACTCCAGCGGCGGGGTCCACTCGATGATCTCGACGCCGGTCGGGACCGGGTACTGCTCGGCGGCCGCCACCGCCAGGCTGGTGCCGACCTCCGTCGCCGTCACGGCCGGGGTCTCGCCCGTCACCTCGCGGCCCGCGGCGACCAGCGACATCACCAGCGACGTCAACGCCGGAACAGCGGGGTTGCCGGTCGCGTCTAAAGACTCCTCCGGCGGGCTGACCGTGGAGAGCTCGGTTGTCACGACCTCGATCGGCGCAGCCTCGTCGACGGGCTCGACAGGCTCGACGGGCTCGACGGGCTCGACGGGCTCGTCGGCTTCGACGTCCGACTCCACGACCGGATCGACCTGGACGGGGGCGACCTCCACCGGCTCAGCGACTTCAACCGGCTCTTCGACCGGCTCCTCAGCCGGCTCTTCGACGATGTCCTCGACCTCGTCGACGGGCTCCTCGGCTTCGTCATCCGTCGCATCGTCGTTGCCGCGTTCCGCGACGTCCTCATCCACGTCAGCGACGTCGTCGGCGCCGTCCTCAGCCTCGTCGGCGTCGTCATCAGCGTCGGAGGCATTAGACTCGGAGGAGTCAGAGCCGCCGGCCGCGGCGTCCGCCGCATCCCGGGTCTTGGTGCGCTTGGGGTTGGCAGACGACTCGGACGTCGATGCCGAGGCAGACGGGCCGCTCGAAGCGGACCCTGATCCCTCGTCCGCCGCCGCCGCACCCGCTCCGACAAGAACCGCGGCACCGATTCCCAGTGCCACTGCCAAACCACCGACTCGACCCACGTGAGACCCCGCACCCATGGCTAAATGCTTACCGTGGCTAACCGCCCTCCCGGGCGTCTTTGGGCTTTTGGTTACTGATGAGTCAGTTCCCGACCCGCACGGCCACGGATTACGCACCGGGACGACCCCACCACCGACGATCCGGACCGAATGCCCCTGGCCACCGAGCGATAACGGAGGCGATATGGCGCTTCCGACAACCAGAACGACGACGCGCGTGCCGCACCCGCAAACGGGTACCTCACGTTAAGATCCACCCGGGTTGGTTCCCAGCCTCGCGGAAACGTCTCGGCGGCGATATGTCGTCCCTGCCGATCTCGACGTCAGCCGACCATCCACGTTTGTGTCCCCACGCTGGGGTTTTGATGTCGCAACGTTCCCAACCTCGTAACAATCCGTGTCGCATCGGACATGTAGCAACCGTCCTTGGCACTAAAGCCGGTACAGTCAGCGCGTCTGACATGTCGCGACCCTCGATCCGTTCGGATCGGGGACCGTCTGGAGTAGACGCGAGGAGGTCACGCGGTACCGCAGCCCATCGCCGGGCGGCGGCAGTCGAACTTCAGCGGCTCGCGCAAAACCTGACGGACCACGTTGTCCGCAGGGCACAGATCACAGGCGCCCACGCGCCAATGCATTAGGGGCTTCCATGAGCCGATTTACCGAGACCATGTACGCCAACGCCCAAAACAGCACCAAGGGCCTCATCACCGGTGAGCCGCACGCGCCAGTCCGCCAGTCGTGGGCTGAAGTGCATGAGCGCGCCCGCCGGGTGGCCGGCGGACTGGCCGCCGCGGGCATCGGGCCCGGCGACGCCGTCGCCGTGCTGGCCGGTGCACCGGTGGAGATCGCGCCTACGGCCCAGGGCATCTGGATGCGCGGCGCGTCCGCGACCATGGTGCACCAGCCCACGCCCCGCACCGACCTGGTGCGCTGGGCCGAGGAGACCACGGCCGTCATCTCCATGATCGCGGCCAGAGCCGTGGTCATCTCCGACCCGTTCATGGCCGCCGCGCCGGTGCTGGCGGGGCTGGGCATGACGGTGCTGACCATCGAGGACCTGCTCGCCGCCGATCCGATCGATCCGGTCGACACCGACGACGACGCCATCGCGCTGATGCAGCTGACCTCCGGATCGACCGGGTCTCCCAAAGCCGTCCAGATCAGCCACGCCAACATCGTGGCCAACGCCGACGCCATGACCATCGGCTGCGACTTCGACATCGAGAACGACGTCATCGTCAGCTGGCTGCCCTGCTTCCACGACATGGGCATGACGGGTTACCTGACGGTGCCGATGTACTACGGCGCCGAGCTGGTGAAGGTCACGCCGATGGATTTCCTCAGCGATATCCTGTTGTGGCCCAAGCTGATCAGCAAATACAAGGGCACCATGACGGCCGCGCCGAACTTCGCCTACAACCTGTTGGCCAAGCGGTTGCGCCGCCAGGCCACCCCCGGCGAGTTCGACCTGTCCTCGCTGCGGTGGGCGCTCTCGGGCGCCGAGCAGGTGGACCCGCTCGACGTCGAGGATCTCTGCGAGGCCGGCGCTCCGTTCGGCCTCAAGCCCGAGGCGATCATCCCGGCGTACGGCATGGCCGAGACGACGGTGGCGGTGTCGTTCTCGGAGTGCGGCGGCGGCATGGTCGTCGACGAGGTCGACGCCGACCTGCTCGCGGTCCTGCATCGTGCCGTGCCGGCGACCAAGGGGCACACCCGTAGGCTCGTCGCGCTCGGCAAGCCTTTGGACGGCCTGGAGCTGCGGGTCGTCGACGAGGACGGCGCCGAACTCGACGCCCGCGGCGTCGGTGTGATCGAGGTGCGTGGCGAACCGGTCACCAAGGGTTATACGACGGTGGGCGGATTCATCGCCGCCCAGAACGAGCGCGGCTGGTACGACACCGGCGACCTCGGCTATCTGACCGAGAACGGCGACGTGGTCGTGTGCGGCCGCCTCAAGGACGTCATCATCATGGCCGGCCGCAACATCTACCCCACCGACATCGAGCGCGCCGCCAGTCGCGTCGACGGGGTGCGGCCGGGATGCGCCGTCGCGGTGCGACTGGACGCCGGTCGGTCGCGGGAGACCTTCGCGGTGGCGGTGGAGTGCAAGGACTACGCCGACGAGGCCCAGGTCCGCCGGGTCGAACGGCAGGTCGCCCACGAGGTGTTTGCCGAGGTGGACGTGCGACCGCGCAACGTGGTGGTGCTTGCACCGGGAACCATCCCGAAGACACCATCGGGCAAGCTGCGCCGCGCCCACGCGCTCGCGCTGGTGAGCTGACCGAGACAAGCTTTCAGCCCGGCCAGGGGCGGGTACCGTCTAAGCACCATGGCTGATTACGACCCGCAGCCCGGTCGGGTCCCCCACGAAGATCTGTCGGCTTCGCAACGCAGAGCCGACCAGACCGACCTGCAAACAGGGCTGAGCGGGGTCGCCGGAATGGTGGCCGGCGCCCGCGGTGTCCGCGAACTGTTGCGCGATGTGGCCGCGTTTGCGACACACGCCATTCCCGGTGTCGACGGCGCGAGCGTGGTGTTGCTGCAGAGCCACGACAATCCGCTGCAGGTCCAGATGGTTTCCGCCACTGCGGAGTTCGTCGGTGCCATCGACGCCGTGCAGTACGACGAACTGCATGAGGGTCCGTGCATCACCTGCATGGAGTCGGGGCGCGTGACCGTCAGCGGCTCACTCGGCAGCGACGACCGCTGGCCGCGGTTCGGTGGCAGGGTGGCCCGGATGGCGGTGCACTCGGCGCTGTCAGTGCCGCTGATGGTGGGACATCACGTGATCGGCGCGATCAACGCCTACGCCCACACCCGAGATGCGTTCGGCGACCATGCCGTCGCATTGGGTTCTCAGTTCGCCGGACCGGCCGCGGTGTCGGTGCACAACGCGCAGTTGCTGGCCGGCGCCCGGGAACGGACCGAACATCTGCAGCGAGCCCTGGCCAGCCGCGCGGTGATCGACCAGGCGGTCGGCATCATGCGCAGCCGCACGGGAGCGACCGCCGAAGAGGCGGTCGACCGGCTCAAGCGGATGAGCCAGGCGGAGAACATCAAGCTCGCTGTGCTCGCCGAGCGGCTGGTGGACGAGGCCGTGCGGCGCGCCCGAGCCCGGCACCGCCCCTAACGCATCGTCCGATGGGCGAACTCGGTGAGGTCGGCGATCATCACCGGCCGGGAGTGCCGGTCGGTCATCAGCCTGCGGGCGATCTCGGTGAGGTGTTCACCCTTGGCGTGTGAGTAGGAACGCAGCAGATCGAAGGATTCCTCCACCGACAGGTCGAGGATCTCGCGCAGGAATCCCTTGGCCTGCTCCACGACGACACGGCTCGTCAGCGCGGAGCGCAGCTGCGGCAGCACGGTCGCCGGTGTCGGCGCCTGCCCCTGCAGGATCGTCACGCATGCGATGTGCGCAAGGGTCTGCGCGACAAGAAGGTCCGCGTCGCTGAGCGCACCCGGCCGCGTGCCGAACAGTCCGAGCGTGCCCAACACGAGTCCGGCCGCACGCATCGGCACGGCATGCACGGAAGCAAAGCCGGCGTCCACCGCTGCGGGAACGAACCTGGGCCAGCGTCGCACCGCCGTTCCCAGGTCAGCGACCGAGACCGGTTGACCGGTGGTGTAGCAGTCCAGGCTCGGACCCTCTTCGGTCTGCAGCTCGAACAGCTCCAGGCCGTGGGCCTGCGTGGTGGTGGCAGCCAGCAGTTGGAGCTGGTCGAACGGATCGGCGAGCAGGAACCCGGCGGCGGCGACGTCGAGCAACTCCGCACTGCGTTCGGTGAGGTCGGTCAACAGATCCATCACGTCGAAGTCGACGAGCAGGCTGTCCACGAGGGACACCACTGCATCCAATACCTGTGTCTCACGGGGAGTTTCGTTCATGTTTCCCTCCTTCCTAGTGCTCAGTTCGGCGCATCAGTCGGCATCCAGCCGCAAGCGGCGCTCGAGGATGTCGCGGGCCACCTCGGTGGCGGACCGGCCTGCGGCATAGGCATGCGCGCGCAGTCGAAGTAGCGCCTCGGTGGGCTCGATCCCCATCTGGGCGACGATCATGCCGGTGGCCTGGCTGACCTCCGCTCGCGACAGCGCGTTCAGTTCGGCCCAGGCGCTGCTGCCCGGTTCTGAGGCTGCAGCCTGCAGATCGGCGTCCAGCAGATCGAGAACCGGCACCGCGGCCAGATCGGCGGCGACGATGGCACCAGAGAGCTGGGGACCGGCGAGTTGCCCGGGAGCGTTGGAAAAGAAATCCAGGGCGCCGACATATTCGCCGGCGACCACCACCGGCATCGCGTACACGCCGCGGATCCGCATGTCGACCATGGCGGGTCCGTAGATCGGCCACCGCCCGTCGGATTTGTCCGCGAGGTCGGTGACCAGCACCGGACCCCTGCGGGTGACCGACTCCAGGCACGGCCCCTCGCCGAGGGTGAACTGCAGCTCGTCGTACATCCTGGCGTGCTCGCTACTGGAACCCAGCGTCCCGGTGTTGGCGCCGTCCCATACCAGTGAGATCGCCGCCGCATCGATGTCCAGGAGCGTCACGCACGCCTTACAGAGCCGGTCTGCGGCTTCCGCACCCCGCCGGCCGCTGACCGCAGCCAACAGCTGCTCGCGGATCACGGCATTCGACTGACCGGGCCCATGTCATTCCTCCGATCAGTTCCAGAACCCACGCTTTTTCCATTTCTTCTCGTCGCCTTCCACGTCGACCCACACTCCGGGGGCGTAGCTGAACGGCTGCCGGGCACCGCCTCGCATGACATCGAGGCTGCCATCGCTGAGTGTCACTGTGACAGTCACCAGGAGTCAGCGAACCTTTTCGGGGATCGAGTTCAGAACCTGCAGTACGTGCACGGCGAGTTCACCCGCCGCCTTGTCGCCGAGCTTGGAATGCTCGCTGATGGTGGCCTTGATCAGTTCGACACGTCGCTCGTAGGGGGATCGGATCGGGGTTGACACAGCCATGATGAGTTTCCTTTTCGATCAGGCATTTTCCGCTCACAATCGAGTTGCCCGATATGTCCCACGCTACGCCTATGCAAATCGGCGCGGTGCCACTAGCGACGTTTGCGTCCACGCTCCCGCAAGGCTGTCCTCAGGCCACCCGGCGACTTGCCGGGACCAGCACCGTCGAGGAACTTCCGTTCGGAAGCGGTTTCCGGTGCATCGTCGCTCGTGGCCACCAGGAAACGATCCGGGAGCGCCAGTTTGTGGATCGTTCGCAGCACCAGGAAGTACTGTCGCGCAAGAGAACTGCTGGTGTAGGGCAGATCGTACTTGTCGCACACCTCCCTGACCCGCACCGCGATCTGCGCAAGTCGGTTGCTGGGCAGGTCGGGGAACAGGTGGTGCTCGATCTGGTAGCAAAGGTTTCCGCTCGAAAACGCCATCAGCGGACCGGCATTGAAGTTGGCGGCACCCAGCATCTGCCGCAGGTACCACTCGCCCTTGGTCTCGTTGTCGAGGACGTCGGCGGTGAACTTCTCTGCACCGTCGGGAAAGTGGCCACAGAAGATCACCGCGTACGCCCAGAAGTTGCGCAGCAGGTTCGCGGTCACGTTTGCGCCCAGGGTTCTACGCCAGCGAGACCGGCTCAGCGCCGGCACGAGTACGTAGTCCTTGAGCGACTGCCGGGCGATCTTGGCGGCGAAGGCCTTCCTCGCCTCGACGACCTTCGCATGATCCGGTGTCAACCGGTCGCGCTCCGAGTGGATTCCGTGCAAGCCAATACCCCACTCGAAGATGCTGGCCAGCAACAGGTTCCGCAACGGCTGGAACAGGTGCTCGGGTTTCCATTCCTGGTCCCGGGTCATCCGGATGACACCGAACCCGAGGTCGTCGTCCACCCCGACGACATTGCTGTACATGTGATGTCGGTAGTTGTGCGAGTACCGCCACTGCGACGAGACCCCGACCATGTCCCACTCCCAGGTGCTCGAGTGGATCTCGGGGTCGTTCATCCAGTCCCACTGACCGTGGCCGACGTTGTGGCCGATCTCCATGTTCTCGATGGACTTCGCATAGGCCAGCGCGGCGGTCCCGACGGCCCAGCCGGTCCGCGATCTGCTGCATCCGATGACCAGGCGCGCCGCGACGTCCAACGTCCTCTGGAACTTGATGGTCCGTCGGATGTAGGCGGCATCACGCTCACCGCGTGATTCCTCGACGTCGCGGCGAATGGCGTCGAGTTCGTGGCCCAGGGCCTCGATCTCCGCTTCATTCAGGTGCGCGTACGCAGCGATATCGGCGATTGCCACTGTGGTGTCCTGTCGGTCTGTCCGGCTCGTGGGTATCTGGGCTATCGGTGGTAACCCACTGGTTGCGGACCACCAGCCGAGATCGATAGACGACGGCAGCTCGTCGGCGTTGCCTTAAGGCTAATGAGGCCTGCTGAATGCGTCAACGCGACCTGTAGGGTCAGGTCGGCGGGACCAACCGGGGCCCCATCTGCGGGGGGTCGGCGACATGACAGGAAGCGCTGATTCACAACGGCTTTCGCTGGGCGTTCTGGCCCATTCCCGCAAGCCCGATGAACGTAGACTCCCAATACATCCCGCACATTTCAGCAGGATCGATCCTGCGCTGAGTCCACGGATCTTCCTCGAGCACGGGTACGGCTCCTCGTTCGGCGCCACCGACGATGCTCTGGCCGACCAGGTGGCGGGCATTGCCACCCGGGAGCAACTCATCGCCGACTGCGACGTGATCCTGCTGCCCAAGGTCAAGGCCGAGGACCTTGCCGACATGCGGGACGGGCAGGTGGTCTGGGGCTGGCCGCACTGCGTGCAGGACTACGCGCTGACCCAGGTCGCCATCAACCGGCGGTTGACGCTCATCGCGTTCGAGGCGATGAACCACTGGAAGTCCGACGGCGGCTTCGGCCTGCACGTCTTCCACAAGAACAACGAGCTGGCCGGCTACTGCTCGGTCCTGCACGCCATGGCCCTGGCCGGGATCACCGGCAGCTACGGTCGCCGGCTGCGGGCCGCCGTCATCGGGTTCGGGGCAACCGCGCGGGGTGCCGTCACCGCGCTGAACGCCCACGGCGTCGACGAGGTGTTCGTGCTGACCAACCGCGACGTCGCCGCCGTCGCCTCACCCATCCACTCGACCCAGATGGTGCAGATGGGGTCCGACCCGGAGACCCCCGAGCAGATCTGGGCCGACACCGAGGACGGACGTGTCCCGGTGTCGCGGTTCCTGGCCGACAGCGACATCGTCGTGAACTGCGTCCTGCAGGATCCCAACGCACCCCTGGTCTTCGTCACCGAGGACGAACTGGCCGAATTCAGCCCCGGAAGCCTGGTCGTCGACGTCTCCTGCGACGTCGGCATGGGCTTCAGCTGGGCACGCCCGACGTCGTTCGCCGAGCCGATGATCGCGTTGGCCAACGGAGTGGACTACTACGCCGTCGACCACAGCCCGTCCTACCTGTGGAACTCGGCGACCTGGGAGATCAGCGAGGCGCTCCTGCCCCACCTGGATACGCTGCTGGCCGGGCCCGCGGCGTGGAAGCAGACCCCGACCATCGCGCGGGCCATCGAGATCGAGGACGGCGTCATCCGCAATCCGGCCATCCTGGCGTTTCAGAACCGCGACGAGACCTATCCCCATCACCTCAGGTGATCGACACCAACTCGTCGATGGTGTCGCGCGGGAGATCGCCGTCGACGTAGGCGGTCACCAGCAGTTTGTCCAGCGTGATCGAGCCGTCGTGGTTGTCCAGGAAGGCGATGTCGGCGGCGTCGCGTCCGGTGGCGATGCGCACCAGTGACTGCCGGGGCGCGAGAAGCGTCCCGTCGACCACCCGCCACTGCCCGTCGACGAACGCCTCGGCGACGGCATGGAAGTCCATCGGGTACAGCCCCGGCGCGTAGACCGACACCACGCGGGCGGGCACGTTGACAGCACGCAGCATGGCCACCGCCAGATGGGCGTAGTCCCGGCAGACTCCGGCACCGGCGAGCAACGTGTCCACCGCGCCGTCGATGGGGTCGCTGGATCCGGGCACGTAGCTCAGCCGACTGCCGACCCACCTCGACACCTTCTCCAGCAGGGTTGCCGAATCGCGGTAGCTACCGAATTCGGTTGCGGCGAAACCGAAGAACTTGTCGGCCTCGGCGTAGCGGCTGGGGCGCAAATACATCGACAGGTCGTACTCGGTGACCGGCGCCGGGTCGGTACGACCGATGATCGTCGCGGTGTAGTCGACCCTGAGGAATCCCACCGGGGCTTCCATCTTGTGGATCCGGTTTCCGTGAGTTCCGCTGATCTCCCTGGCCTGCACCGGGTTTCCGTTCAGCGTGAACGACAGCGACTCGTACACCTCGGTGTGCGGATGCGGTGCGACGGCGATCTGGAACTCCAGCGTCGTCGGTGCGGTGATGCCGACTTCGAGCTCTGCGCCCACGACTCGTTTCATCGGCCGGCGTTGAGTGCCCTGTGCTCGGCGATGACCCGCTGCGCCAGATCGATGTAGGACCTGGCCACCACCGGCCACGCCATCTCGGGGGCCAGCGCCCGGGCTTCGGAAGCCATGGAGCCCGCCAGGCGGGGTTGGGTCAGCACCCGCCGCAGCGCCGACTGCAGCGCGTCCGGCTCGTCGTGGTCCACCACGATGCCCGCTCCGCAGCTGAGCAACTCGACGGCGTGCGGGAATGCGGTGGCGACGACCGGCCGACCGCTGGTGACGGCGTCGACGAGCACGCCGGAGGAGACCTTGTCGGTGGAGTCGTAGGGCAGCACGATCACCGCGGCCGACTGGATGAGGGTGGTCAGCATGTTGCCGTCGTAGTGCCGCGGGTCGAAGGTGACCGAATCGGACACCCCGGCGGCCCGCGCCCGCTCGATCAAGGACTCGCGGTACGCCTCGCCGTCACTGGCCAGGACCTTCGGGTGCGTCCGCCCCGCGACCACATAACGCGGCCGGCCGGGCACGTCCTGCAGGGACGCCATCGCGTCGATGACCCGCTCGATGCCCTTACCCGGACCCAGCAGACCCCAGGTCAGGATCGTGGGCCGAGCCGAACGCTTCGCGCGGGGCACTGTCGGAAGGGTCGCGCCGTGCGGGATCGTGGAGACCTTCTGGCTGTCGACGCCGTACACCGCGCTCAGCCGCTTCCGTGCGGCCTCGGACAGCGCCACCACCCGACTCGCCTTGGCTGTGATCGTCTCGATCACCCGACGCTGTTGCGGCGTGGGGTCTTTGAGGACCGTATGGGCAACCAGGATCGACGGAACCTGCAGGCTCTCGAGGAGGGTGATCACTTCCTCGCCGTCGGTGCCGCCGTAGATACCGAACTCGTGCTGGATCACGGCGACATCCAGGCGGTTGAGGGACGCCGCACATTCTGCGACCGACTGCGGCGAGCCGGTGACCAACTCGCCGACCACCAGGTCGTCGGAGGAGGGCTCGCCGTCGGCCACCCGCACGACTCCGACCTCGGAACCATGCACTCGAAGCGCGCCAGACAGGCCGGCGCTGAACCTGGCCACCCCGCACGGGGTGGGAGGGAAGGTGCTGATGATGCCGAAGCGGACAGAACGGGAAAGTGGTTGCCGCACCGCAGGAGCCATCATCGAATTGAAGGTGGGCACAGAATTCAAGACAATCCCGACGTACGGTTGTTACCGGCATATCCGGCGTGAGCGGTTGCTCGGCGAGATCAGCGGATGACAGCTGACACATCCCGGACTGGCTGGGTTCCCAACACCAGCAACGCTACACCCTGGCGTTTGTCCTCGCGACGCCACCCGACGGCTGGAGCAGGGGCGTATGGTCGATCCATCGGGACCGTCCAGGCCCCCATGATGATCAAGGGGCCAGCGATGTCTGACAAATCTCCTCGCCAAGGAATGTCCAAGAAGTCCGGGAAATCTCTGAAGGAGAAACGCGCGGACAAGAACGCCAAGGCCGCCGGGAAGTCCTCGGCGATCGAGGACGTGGTCTCCAACAAGAAGCGCTGACGCGCAACAGCTTCCGGTCAGACGGGTCACCGCCACTGTGCGGTGAGTCGCACGACCGTCAGATGGCGCACCAATTGAATTCGGCGACAGTACTTTTCATGCCGCCAGCGCGAACGCGTTGAGAGACAAGGTTTTACAGTGCTCTAAATGCTGCACACACCTGGTGGAACGAGATGTGGGCTGGTGGGATAAATCCCACCAGCCCACATGTAAGCGTTGGAGTCGTCTATCAGACGACAGTTACGCCCACAGCCTGAGGACCCTTGGCGCCCTGTTCGATTTCGAACTGAACGCGCTGGTTCTCCTCGAGTGAGCGGTATCCGCTCCCACCGATTTCTGAGTAGTGAACGAACACATCTTCTGCGCCGCCATCGGGAGCGATGAATCCGAAGCCTTTATCGCCGTTGAACCACTTCACAGTTCCCTGTGCCATACTAATCAACTTCCGTCATTCTGAATGGATGTCAGACAGACATCCCGCTCAAGGCTAGCACGGTAGGCGGCGCGACACGAACCTTGCACAAGCCGCCACCAGCACAGTGCTTTTCAGGGCCGACCAGCGGGTGAGTCACGTACTGATCGGGTCGCACCACTTCGCGCTCTCGGCCTCGGCGAGCCGCATCACCACGCGGGCCGTCTCGAAGAGCCGGGCGTCGCCGGTGCCACCGGAGGTGGGCAGGCCCGCTGCGGTGCGCAGCACCATCAAACCGAGCGCCTGTGACGTCATGCTCGGTATGACAAGAAGTTTCGCGCTGGCCGTCTTTCCGACGACCACCATCAGGCGGGGCCGACGGTGATGGTCGCCGGCACGCATCAGGCGCGCGCCGGTGGCAATCGTCTCCAGGTCGAGCTGACCTTCGGTGGACGACCAGTTGATGCGGATGTCGACGATCTCCCCCAGCGGCCGGTGCAGGGCACCGACCAACTCGGGCAGTTCGGTCGCGACCGAGGCGGTGTGCGGCCACCAGGCGCCGTCGATCTGTGCGCCCAGTGGGCTTGCGAGGGTGACCCTGATGGGTCGCGAAGCGCGGCGGGACCGCGCCAACCCGTTCACCGGGATGGCGAATCAGCAGGGGGGGTCTTTTTCGGCTGGTCGGAGAAAACGGGAGCCTGGACCGGCTCGTGTGAACTCGAGTTGGAGGTCTCCTCCGGCGCCTGACGATGAGAGAACAGATCAGACGAATCCATAAGCAGCGTCCTTGAGTGGTACGGGGCCATACCCCGCACTGTGTCCGAGCGAAGAGAATCGCGTCGCGGGCTGAGTATTGTCACACCGGAATCTGTCGCAATGGACTGTCGGCGCGTACTCGCCTGAGGCCCAGACTACACCCACCTGCCTTTCAGCAGCGGCAAACACCCTCAGCTCGACGCCGCGGACCTGCTCGCGGGGCACGCCGCCGCCTGCGTTCCGACCTGCGACGAAACCGCGCGTCTGGCCCTGATGCGGACCCGCGCACCCCGGTGCGGCACGAAGATCACGTGTTTGAGGCGCCTGCGCTCCCCCGCGGCCGCAGTGGTGTCCAGCTCGACGCGGCGCAGTATCTCGCGCAGCACCACCCGGAACTCGACCATCGCGAACGTCGCCCCCAGACAGCGGCGGTTGCCGCCGCCGAACGGCAGATACGTCGACGGACCCAGCGTGGCGCCGCGCATGCGGTCCGGGTCGAACCGGTCTGCGTGCGGGTAGACCGCGTCGCTGGCGTGCAGCACCACCATGCCCGGGATCACCATCACCCCGGCGGGCAGCAGATGACCGGCGAGCTCGACCGGCTCGGTGAGAACCCGTCCGACGTCGAAGACCACCGGCCGGATCCGCAGTGTCTCCTTGACCACCGCGTCGAGGTAGTCGTCGGGATCGCCCTCCCGCGCGGCGCGCACCGCTCTGGCCAGGATCGCGGGGTGCCGGGTCAGCCGCTCCAGCGCCCACGACAACCCGGTCGCGGTGGTGTCGTGGCCGGCCACCAGCAGCGTCATCAACTGATCGCGCAGCTCGCGGTCGGTCATGCCGGCCTCGCCCGCCTGCACCAGCATCGCCAGCGCGTCGGTGCGCCGGGTGATGTCCGGGTCGGCGCGCCGGTCGGCGATCTCGGCGTAGAGCAGCCGGTCGGCCTCCGCGATCGCCTCACGCACCGTCTGCCACGGGCGCCGGCCCATCAGCTTCGGGTTGGTGATCGCCAGCGCCTCCCACGGACCCACGCTCAGCAGCCGCGGCATCACCTCACGCAGCGCGGCCAGGCGCGCGGGATCAGTGGCGCCGATGACGGTCCGCAGGATCACCTCGAGGGTGATCCGCGACATCCGCGGCGCGACCGGGAATGTCGTGCCGACGGGCCAGCCCGCGATGTCGTCGGCGGCGATCTGCGCGATCACGTCGGTTTGCGCCGCGACGGCGTCGCGGGCGAACGGCGCAAGCATCAGCCGGCGCCGATCCCGGTGCACATCTTCGTCGACCACCAGCACCGAGGTGTCGCCGAGCAACCCCTTGAGCATCGAATTGGCTTCTCCCGCATGGTAAATGCGGGGATCACCGGCGAACACCGTCTTGATGTCCGCGGGGTCGGTGAGATAGACCAGCGTTCCCATCGACGCCACCCGCAGCGTGAACGCCGCGCCGTAGCGCCGTTGGCAGGCCGCCACAAAACGCTGCCCGAACTTCAGCATCAGCGCGGCCTGGACCGTCGCCGGGAGTTTCGGGCCGGGCGGCAACGAGGTCTGAGTCGCCGGAGACACTGTGGCCATCGTCCCAGCGTACGAGCGTCGTCACGGAGATCACACCCCTTTCGCGCGTGGATCTCGCGGCGGCGGGGCACCTGAGTGCACATGTCTCGTTTTCTGTTCACTGTGGGTGGTTTCAGCTTCCGCCGCCGTCGGCTCGTCCTGGGCATGTGGCTGGCGGTTCTGGTTGGTGTCGCTCTCGCATTCGTCGGCGCGCGTGGCGAGCCCAGCGACAACTTCACCATTCCGGGCACCGAATCCCAGCAGGCCGTCGAGCAACTGCAACAGAACCTGCCCGCATTCGCCGGTGCGCAGACCCAGCTCACGTTCGCCGCGCCCGAGGGCAAGACGATCACCGATCCCGCGCTGGCCGCCGGCATCGATCAGGCCGTGGCGAACCTGGGATCGATCTCCGACATCGCCACTGCCGCCGGACCGAGCCAGACCAGGCAGGTCTCCCCCGACGGCCGCGTCGGTCTGGGCACCGTGCAGTGGCGGGCACCGCCCGGCGAGGTGGCCGACCCGGCGCTGACCGCTCTGGAATCGGCGATGGAACCGGCGCAGGCCGCCGGCGTCCAGGTCGAATACGCCGGCAGCGTGTTCCCCGGCTACAAGGTCGCCGTGCCCCACCTGCCCGAGATCATCGGCATCGGCGTGGCATTCCTGATCCTGCTGATCACGTTCGGTGCGATCGTCGCCGCCGGGTTGCCGATCCTGACCGCGAGCATCGGCGTCGGCATCGGCGCGCTCGGCATCTTCGTCGTCGCGGCGTTTGTCGAGATGCCCACCGCCGCTTTGTCCTTGGCATTGATGCTCGGCCTCGCCTGCGGCATCGACTACGCCCTGTTCATCCTCAACCGCTACCGCAACAATCTGCTGTTGCTGATGCCGCGCGACGAGGCCGCCGCGCTGGCGGTCGGAACCGCAGGCGGCTCCGTGGTTTTTGCGGCCCTGACGGTGATCATCGCGCTGTGCGGTCTGGCGATCGTCGGCATCCCGTTCCTCACCTACATGGGCGTCGCCGCGGCGGTCTCGGTGTTCATCGCCATGCTCATTGCCCTGACCCTGCTGCCTGCGCTGTTCGGCTTCTCGGGTGCGAAGGTCTCGAAGTTCATCAAGGCGCCCCTACAGCCGGGCCGGCCGAAAGAGGTGGCCCAGGTCGCGGCCTACACGCCGCACCGCACGATGGGCGCCGCGTGGGCACGGTTCGTCGTGCGGTTCCGCACATCGCTGCTGGTCGGCGGATCCGCGATGCTCGTCGTGATCGGATTGCCGGCGCTCTCCTTGCATCTGGGTCTGCCCAGCGGCGCTTCGCAGCCCGAGTCGAACACATCGCGCCAGGCCTACGATCTGACCGCCGAGCACCTGGGGGCCGGCTTCAACGGCCCACTGCTCGTCGTCGCCGATCTCTCCGCCGCGACGGATCCGCAGGCTCCGCTGACCCTTGCCGCCAACCTCGACCGCGAAGCCGGCGTCGTTGCGGCCCAGCCTGCCGCCGCGCAGGGGCAGACCGCCGTCATCCAGGTCATCCCCGAGACCGGCCCCAACGACACCGCCACCGCCGACCTGGTCAAGCAGATCCGCGCCGATCGTGACGTCATCGAAGCCGATACCGGCGCAACGATTCTGGTCGGCGGGACCACCGCATCCAACATCGACACCTCCGACAAGTTGGCCGCCGCGCTGCCGATCTTCCTGGTCGTGGTCGTCGGGCTCGCGTTCATCCTGCTGACCATCGCGTTCCGCGCGGCGATGGTGCCGATCACGTCGATCATCGGGTTCCTGCTGTCGGTGTTCGCCGCCATGGGCGTGCAGGTCGCCGTCTTCCAATGGGGATGGGGCGCAGACCTTCTCGGCATCACGCCGGGCGAGACGATCAGCTTCCTGCCAATCATCGTGCTGGCCATCATCTTCGGCCTGTCCAGCGACTACGAGGTTTTTGTGGTCTCGCGCATCAAGGAGGAACTGGGCAAGTCCGGCGGCGATGCCGTCGAGGCCGTTCGCACCGGCGTCGGACTCTCGGCGCGGGTGGTGACATCGGCGGCGCTGATCATGTTCGGGGTGTTCATCGCGTTCCTGGCCGGTGGCGACCCGATCATCAAGTCCGTCGGGCTGACCCTGGCCGTCGGTGTCTTCCTCGACGCGTTCGTCGTGCGACTGACGCTGATCCCGGCCGCGATGAGCATTCTCGGCGACCGGATGTGGCGTCACAGCAAGTGGTTCGACAAATACGTCCCGGACCTCGACATCGAGGGCACCTCACTGGAGGCCAGGCACCCGAACCCGGTTGCGGTGACTGCTACCTCGTCGCGCCGTTGATCACCGGCGTGTCGATCATGCCGCGCTCGACACCCCACATCGTGGCGATGGCCCGGTAGTCACCGGACTCCATCAGGTGCTCGAGGGCCAGCCGCAGCGATTCGGCCAGCTCCGAACCCTTCTTGACGGGCCAACCGTACGGAGCGGAGTCGAAGACGTCGCCTGCGGGCACCAGATCGCCGCGGCTGAGCTTGATCGCGAAGCCCGTCACCGGTGAATCGGCCGACATCGCGTCGACCTCGCCTGCGATCAGCGCGTTGGTCACCTCGTCCTGACTGAACGAGACCACGATCTCCACGGGCGCCTGACCCGCGGCCACACACTGATCGCTCTTGCGGGGCAGTTCCTCGGTCTCCTGCAAAGTCCCTTGTGCCACACCGACTCTCACCCCACACGGCGAGTTCGGGTTGGGCGCGGTGCCCGACCGCTTGGCCCACTGGGTGCCCGCCTGGAAGTACGTGACGAAGTCGACCGACGCCTCGCGCGCCTTGGTGTCGGTGACCGACGACATCCCGACGTCGGTGGTTCCCTCCAGCACCGATGGCAGGATCATGTCGAAGGAAGTGTCACGGTAGTCGGGCACCAGGCCGAGGACCTCGGTCACCGCGTTCATCAGTTCGACGTCGAAGCCGACCAGTTGACCGTCGGCGTTCTTGAACTCCATCGGGGCGTAGGGCACGTTCACCCCGATCACCAGGCGGCCCCGGTCGCGGATCTCGGCCGGAACGGTCGCCGCGATCGACTCGACGGCACCGGCAGGCAGGGGCGGCGCGTCACCGCCGGCGTCTCGCCACGGCGCCCACACCCACAGGCCGACCGCGGCCAGCGCCACCACCAGGGCTGCGGCACCCGCCGCGAGCAGCGATTTGTTCGGCCTCTTGGGTTCTGTCCGTGCCGCGTGCCGGGAGCCGCTGCCGTCACGGCGCACCGGGGCGGTCAGCGCGCGCCGCGCCGCCTGGGCCAGTTCACCGGCCGTCTGGTAGCGCTTGGCGGGCTTCTTCGCCATGCCCTTGGCGATCACCTCGTCGAAGGGCGCCAGCCGCGGATCGCTGTCCGACGGGCGCGGCAACGGCGAGACCATGTGACCGGCGATCTGTTGCTCGAGGCTGTCGGCCGGGTAAGGCCTTGAGCCAGTGAGACATTCGTACAGCACACAGGTCAGCGCGTAGATGTCGGAGCGTGCGTCGACCTCGCCGCCCTCAAACCGTTCCGGCGCCATGTACGCCAGGGTGCCCAGCGTGCTGCCCGCAGTCGTGAGCCCCGACTCGCCCGCGCTACGGGCCAGACCGAAGTCGATCAGGTACACGAAGTCGCGACCGGTGATCAGGATGTTGGACGGCTTGATGTCGCGGTGGATCAGACCGTCCTTGTGCGCGGCGTCCAGCGCGTGGCCGACCTGCTCGACGATCGAGACGGCGAAGGCCGCGCCGAGAGGCTTCTCGCTGCCGGAGAGAATCGTGCCCAGATTGCGGCCTTCGATGAGCCTCATGTCCAGATACAGCCGGCCGTTGATCTCGCCGAACCCGTGGATCGGCACCACATGGGGGTCGTTGACGCCCGCGGCCGCCTGCGACTCGCGACGGAACCGCGCCTGGAAGACCTCGTCGGTGGCCATGTGGTGCGGGAGGACCTTGAGCGCGACGACACGGTCGGTCTTGGTGTCGTAGGCCTGGTAGACCTCTCCCATTCCGCCCTGGCCGATCAGCTTCTGGAGCTGATAGTGCCCGAATGGTGTCGCATTCACCGGTGGTCTCCTCGGCTGCGGCCAATCGGTCTGTGGATCGAAGCTACATCACGTTTGCCGGGGCTACCCGGATGCATGTCAATCGGCTGACGACCGGTTGCCCGTTGTCCAGGCTGGGTGCGCCGCGACGACACAGAGTTGCATATTTCTACCACGGCATCAGCACCTGCGCCCGGCTGTTGATCAGGCATTTTTCGGGTTTCTGACATGCTGGACGGGTCCATTTCACGACCCCGGAGGTGCCCACACCATGCCTGAGTCCCCATCCGCCTGGCCTGAGCTGCCCGTCGAGCAGTGGGCCGAGACCCGCGACACGCTGCAGTTGATGACCCAGGTCGTCGGCAAGGTCCGCCTGGCGAACACCCCCGTGATGAGTCACTGGTGGAATGTCGTTCTGCACGTCTCGGCACGAGGGCTGACGACCGGACTTGTTCCTTACGGAGACAAAGGCTTTCAGATCGACTTCGATTTCGTCGACCATCACCTCACGGTGTCGAGCACCACCGGGGAGCGTCGCACCGTCCCGCTGCGCGCCGGGCCGATCGCCGACTACTACCGCGAGGTCACAACGGCTCTCGACGAGCTGGGTCTGCACACCGAGATCTGGCCGATGCCCGTCGAGATCGCCGATGCCATCCCGCTCGACACCGACACCCAGCACGTTGCCTACGATCCCGAGCAGGTGCACCGGTTCTGGCTGGCGCTGGTGCAGATGACGCGGGTGTTCGAGGTCTTCCGGTCACGGTTCCTGGGCAAGGTGAGCCCTGTGCACTTCTTCTGGGGCGCGCTCGACCTGGCCGTCACCCGGTTCTCCGGCCGGACGGCCCCCAAGCATCCCGGCGGCGCACCCAACTGCGGACCGCACGTCATGTGGGAGGCCTACTCCCACGAGGTCAGCAGCGCCGGCTACTGGCCCGGACCCGACGGCGAGGGCGTCTTCTACTCCTACGCCTACCCCGAAGCCGACGGGTTCCGGGACGCGGAGGTACGTCCCGAGCAGGCATATTTCGACAACAATCTCGGTGAGTTCGTGCTGCCCTACACCGCCGTGCGGGAGGCCGCCGACCCCGACGCGCTGCTGCTGGAGTTCCTGCAGAGCACCTACGAGGTCGCCGCTGACCTCGGGAATTGGGACCGCGCCGAACTGGAGCGCTGACCCTCTTTCCGCCGAAACGGTATTCCACGCGGTGTTGCGTCGCGTTTTCCCGCGTGGAATACCGTTTCGGCGGTTTGTTGGGCGTGGGGATTGATGCAAGTGCTGCATCATTCGAGTGCCAAATGGTCTTGGACAGGCATGGATGCGCCTCTTACCGTTGACAGCATGACTGCGACGCTTGCTGCTAACACCTTGACCGGTCAGATGATCATCGCGGGTACGCCCGTCAGCGGCACCGGCGAGCAGGTGCGCGGCTTCGATCCGTCGGCAGGCAAATCGCTCGAACCGGTCTACCAGCACGGCGACGCCAGCCACGTGGAGACCGCCTGCGCGGCCGCCGCCGACGCCTTCGCCGCCTATCGCGCCACCACCTCCGAGCAGCGCGCGACATTCCTCGAAGCCATCGCCACCAACATCGAGGCGATCAGCGAGGCGCTCATCGCGCGCGCCGTGGCCGAATCCGGTCTGCCCCTCCCACGCATCACCGGCGAGGTCGGCCGCACCACCGGCCAGCTGCGACTGTTCGCCGGCGTCCTACGGGAGGGCAGCTGGAACGGCGCTCGCATCGACACCGCACTGCCCGATCGCACCCCGCTGCCGCGCCCCGACATCCGTCAGCGCTTCATCCCGCTGGGCCCGGTCGCGGTGTTCGGCGCATCGAACTTCCCGCTGGCGTTCTCCGTCGCCGGGGGCGACACCGCCTCGGCGCTGGCCGCCGGCTGCCCCGTCGTCGTCAAGGGTCACGACGCACACCCCGGCACCTCCGAACTGGTCGCCAGGGCGATCAGCGACGCCGTGCGCCAGTCGGGCCTTCCCGCGGGCACGTTCTCGCTGCTGTTCGGCTCCGGCCCGGACCTCGGCATCACGCTGGTCACCGACCCCCGCATCAAGGCCGTGGGATTCACCGGTTCACGCTCCGGCGGGCTCGCCCTGGTCGCCGCCGCTGCCGCTCGGCCCGAACCGATCCCGGTCTACGCCGAGATGAGCTCGATCAACCCGGTGTTCCTGCTCGACGGCGCGTTGGCCACCCGCGGCGACGACCTCGGACGCGCCTTCGTCGGATCGCTGACCATGGGGTCCGGACAGTTCTGCACCAACCCCGGCCTCGTCATCGCCGTCGACAGCCCCGGCCTGGACGCCTTCATCGTCGCCGCCCGCGAGGCTCTGTCCGCCGCGCCGGCCACCCCGATGCTCACCCCGAACATCGCGCGCAGCTACGCCTCCGGAGTCGACGCGCTGACCGGATCCGCCGACCTCGTCGGCCGCGGTGAAGGCCCCACCGGCGAAACCTCCTGCCGGGCAGCGCTTTTTGCCACCGACGCTCCGAGCTTCCTGAACTCAGAGGTTCTGCAGGCCGAGGTCTTCGGATCATCGAGCCTGATCGTGCGTTGCACGGACTCCGACGAGATGCACGCGGTCGCGGAGGGGATCGAAGGTCAACTGACCGCAACCGTGCACGCCGACGACTCCGACGTCGACGAGGCCGGCCGGCTGCTCCCGCTGCTCGAGCTCAAGGCCGGACGAATCCTGTTCGACGGCTGGCCGACCGGGGTCGAGGTGTGCCACGCCATGGTGCACGGCGGGCCGTTCCCGGCGACATCGGACTCGCGCAGTACGTCGGTCGGCGCCAGGGCCATCGAACGTTTCCTGCGGCCGGTCGCCTACCAGAGCGTCCCGAAGTCGTTGCTGCCCAGCGCGATCGCCGACGGCAACCCCGAAAACCTGTGGCGGCGCATCGACGGCCAGCTCACGCAGGACTGAACAACCCCCCACCTCACCACCCGACCACCTCCCGAGGAGCCCCGATCATGCGTCCGACCTTTGACGGCGTCCTGTTCTTCCCCGTCACCCCGTTCACCGAGTCCGGCGATGTCGACTTCGATGCGCTGACCCGCCACCTCGCCAAGGGTGTGGACGCCGGCCCCGGGGGCGTGTTCATCGCCTGCGGCACAGGCGAATTCCACGCCATGGAGGATCAAGAGTTCGGCGCGGTCGTCCGCACCGCCGTCGAGGTGGTCGCCGGACGCGTGCCGGTCTACGCCGGAACGGGTGGCTCGGTGGCCCAGGCCAAGCGATTCGCGTTGGCCGCCAAGGAATCCGGCGCCGACGGGCTGCTGCTGCTGCCGCCCTACCTCGTCGAGGTGCCCCAGGCCGGCCTGGTCGACTACACGCGCGCCGTCGCCGAGGCGACCGACCTGCCCGTCATCGTCTACAACCGCAACAACGCGAAGTTCACCGAGGCCTCCGCCGTCGCGGTCGCCAAGATTCCCAACGTCGTCGGATTCAAGGACGGCACCGGGAACTTCGACCAGGTGGCTCGCATCGTCGCCGCCGTCACCAGCGAGGTGGACCCCGACTTCCTGTTCTTCAACGGTCTGCCCACCGCGGAGACCACGCAGCTCGCCTACCGCGCGATCGGGGTGCCGCTGTACTCGTCGGCGACGTTCGCCTTCGCGCCCGACCTGGCGCTGGCGTTCTACAACAGCCTCGAGTCCGGCAACCGGGAGCTGACCGACGCGCTGCTCAACGCGTTCTTCAACCCGCTGGTCCGGCTGCGCGACACGGTGCCCGGTTACGCGGTGTCGCTGGTCAAGGCCGGCGTCACGATGGAAGGTGTGCCCGCCGGCCCGGTGCGGCCACCGCTGATCATGCCGACCGACGACGACCTCGCCGAGCTGAAGGCGATCGTCGCCGCAGGCCGCGCAGTGCTGGCCGACGCCCTGTCCGGAGCGGTCTGAGCCATGTCGGCGATCCGCATCACCGGCGCCCGCATCACCCCGGTGGCGTTCGCCGACCCGCCACTGCTCAACACCGTCGGCGTGCACCAGCCGTATGCGCTGCGCGCGATCATCCAGCTCGACACCGACGCCGGCCTGGTGGGCCTCGGCGAGACCTACGCCGACACCCGCCATCTGGCCCGGCTGCAGGCCGCCGCGGACGCGATCACCGGGCTGGACGTGTTCTCGCTCAACGCTATCCGTGCGGCGATCGCGGTCCGGCTGCACGGTGACGACGCCGCGGTGGGGACCGCGGGCATGATCACCACGGCGAGTGCGGTCGACCAGGTGCTCTCGCCGTTCGAGGTGGCTTGCCTCGACATTCAGGGGCACGCCGTCGGGCGCCCGGTCTCGGACCTGCTGGGGGGTAAGGTCCGAGACGCGGTGCCGTTCAGCGCGTACCTGTTCTACAAGTGGGCGGCCCACCCCGGCGCCGAACCCGACCGGTTCGGCGAGGCTCTCGACCCGGACGGCATCGTCGCCCAGGCCCGTCGCATCATCGACGAATACGGCTTCACCGCCATCAAGCTCAAGGGCGGGGTGTTCCCTCCCGAGGAGGAGATGGCGGCGATCGAGGCGCTGCACGCGGCATTCCCCGGGGTGCCTCTGCGGCTTGACCCCAACGCCGCCTGGACCCCGCAGACGTCGGTGAAGGTGGCCTCCGGCCTGGCCGGCATCCTGGAGTACCTCGAGGATCCGACGCCGGGCCTCGACGGGATGGCGGAGGTGGCTGCGCAGGCGCCGATGCCGCTGGCGACCAACATGTGCGTCGTCGCGTTCGACCAACTGGCCCCCGCGGTGGCCAAACAGTCGGTGCGCGTTGTTCTCTCCGACCACCACTACTGGGGCGGGCTGCAGCGTTCGCGGCAGCTGGCCGGGATCTGCGAGACCTTCGGCCTCGGGCTGTCGATGCACTCCAACTCGCACCTGGGCATCAGCCTGGCCGCGATGGTGCACCTGGCCGGTGCCACGCCGAAACTGACCTACGCGTGTGACACGCACTGGCCGTGGAAGGCCGAGGAGGTCGTCAAACCGGGCGCGTTGTCGTTCGTCGACGGCTCAGTCACGGTCCCGACGACCCCCGGGCTCGGTGTGGAGATCGACGAGGACGCATTGGCTGCGCTGCACGAGCAGTACGTGTGCTGCGGGATCCGCGACCGCGACGACACCGGCTACATGCAGACCGTCGACCCGGGATTCGAGCTGCTCAGCCCCCGCTGGTAGGCGGTTCGGCCCCCCGGGAGCCCTGCCGGGTTCTACCGTAGGGGCATGGCTGACCAGTCGGCGGCGATCGAGGCCGCCCATCCACCCGAGGTCCTGCTGCGGGTGCTGAACCCCATCCTGCGGCGCGCCCTGCGGACACCGCTCGGCGGCCCGCTCGCGGAGTTCATGCTCGTCGACTTCACCGGACGCAAATCGGGGCGGCGGTTCTCGGTGCCGGTCAGCGCACATCACCTCGACGGTGACCTCTACGCGGTGCTGGAAGCGCAGTGGAAGTACAACTTCCGCGACGGTGCCGACGCCGAGGTCTACCACCGCGGCAAGAAGTCGGTGATGCGCGGCGAGCTGATCACCGATGCACCCGTCGTCGTCGACATCGTGCACCGGGTGGCACAGGGCTACGGCGCCAAGAAGGCGCAGCGCAGCATGGGCATGACGTTCCGCGACGATCGGGTGCCCGCCGTCGACGAGTGGGAAGAGGCCGTCCCCCGACTGAAGATCGCCGCGATCAAGCTGACACCCAAGGCCTGATGTTCTCGCTGGCACGCCTGTCCTGCTTCGTCGCCGTCGCCGAGGAACTGCACTTCGGCCGCGCCGCGGAGCGGCTGCACATGACGCAGCCTCCGCTGTCCCGTCAGGTTCAGCAGCTCGAGAGCGAACTCGGGGTGCAGCTCATCGACCGCACCACCCGGACGGTGACGCTGACCCCGGCGGGCGCGGCGTTCCTGCCCGACGCGCGGCGCATCCTGCAGCTCGCCGAGGGGGCCGCGCAGACGGTCAAGCGCATTCCCGCGGGCGACCTCGGCACCGTCGTCGTCGGATTCACCGCCGCCTCCGCGCACGCCGTGCTGCCGCGACTGCTGGAACGCGCGCGGGAACGGCTGCCCGACGTCAAGCTCGATCTGCGCGAGATGGTGACCGCCGCGCAGATCGAAGGCCTGATGACCGGCGAGCTGGATCTGGGAATGGCGCGCCCGCCCCTGAAACGCCCGGGCCTGGTGTCGCGGCCGTTGCTGCACGAGCAGCTGATCGTCGCGCTGCCCGCGGGCCATCACCTGGTCGATCTGGCGCGGCAGCTGACGCTGACCGACCTCGACGGGCAAGACGTGGTGATGTATTCGCCTGTGCAGGCACGCTATTTCAACGATCTGCTGGTCAGCACGTTCACCATCGCCGGTGCAACGCCGAACTATGTGCAGTACGTGACACAGGTGCACACCATGCTGGTGCTGGTGCGCTCAGGCCTCGGGATCGCACTGGTGCCGGCGTCGGCGGCGACGCTGCACCCGGAGGGTGTGGTGTTCCGGACGATCGGGGCGTTCCGGGAGCGGCCCGTCGAGCTGGATGCGGTGTGGCGGGGCGATTCGACCAATCCGGCGTTGTTACGTCTACTCAAAGATGTTCTGCCGCAACAGGAGTGGACCACCGACGACCTGGTCGAGGGCGTCAGCTGAAACCCCCGCCGGAACTGCATTCCGGCAGAGCCCCACCGCAGCTTTCGGCTGCTGGAATGCAGTTCCGGGACCGCGGCGGTATTGTCCCGATATATGCGATTCCGGCAATATGGGAGGGTCCGCCGGTTTACTCTCGGAACGATTCGATGAAGGAGGTTGTCATGGCACGACCCGATCACCCCGACCGCAACCGCAGCAGCGATTGCGGCTGCCAGTGCTTCTCGTGCAGATCCGGCAAGCACTGCAACGAAGGCAACTGCGGCAAGCGCTGACCGCCTGAACACCAGATTTCGCCGAAACGGTATTCCACGCGGGCTCGACGCGAGATTTGGCGCGTGGAATACAGTTTCGGCGGATGGCTAGCGGGCGGGAGCCGGTTGCTGGACCGGTGTGACGAGCTCACCCGTGGCCAGGAAGGCGTCGAGGTTCTGCAGCGTCAGCGCCTCCATGGCGGCCCGCGTCTGCACGGTCCCGCTGGCGACGTGCGGCAGCAACACCACGTTGTCCAGGCCGAACAGCACCTCCGGCACCTGTGGCTCGTCAGCGAACACGTCCAGGCCCGCGCCGGCCAGCCTGCCATCGACCAGCGCGGAGACCAGCGCATCCTGGTCGACCACGCTGCCGCGCGCGATGTTGATCAGATAGCCGTCGGAGCCCAGCGCGTCGAGCACCTCGCCGTCCACCAGACCCCGCGTGCCGTCGCCGCCGGCTGCGGCGACAACCAGCACGTCCACCCCGCGGGCCAACTCCACCGGTGACGACGCATAGGTGTACGGCGAATCCGAGAGCTCGCTGCGGTTGTGGTAGCTGATCGTGCAGCCGAAGGCGCTGAGCCGCAACGCGATCGCCCTGCCGATACGGCCCAGTCCGATGACGCCCACGCGGCTGTTGCTGACCTGGCGGGTCAGCGGGTAGTTCCCCTCGACCGCCCAGCGGCCGGCCCGCACGTAGCGGTCCGAGGCCGAGAAGTGCCGGAGCGTGTCGATCACCAGACCCACGGCCGTATCCGCCACACAGTCGGTCAGGACGTCGGGGGTATTGCTCACCCCGACGCCCCGAGCTGAGGCCGCGTCGACATCGGTGGTGTCGTAGCCGACGCCGAAGTTGACCACCGCGCCGAGGTTCGGCAGGGCTTCCATCAGCGAAGCGTCCACCCCCGTGCGACCCGAGGTCACCACCGCGGTGATCTCCGCGCCGTGGCCGGCGAGGAACGCCTTTCGCTCGCCCGCGGAGTCGGGCAGCACCCGGGCGGCGTAGTCGTCGGCCAGCGTCTGCGCGAGCGACGGCTTCAACGGCCCGACCTGCAACACGGTCGGCTTCTGCGCGGCATCACCTTGAGTCGTCATAGTGATCCCACGGTACGACGAGCTGGGAATACCCGTCCACGTCCGAATTAGCATTGACTTATAGCGAAACAGCATTGGCTGCATGGCGCCATCAAGGTCTGAGCATCAGTGAATCCGCAGCCCCATTAAACACCCAGTTCAGAACGTATTTTTGAGGCACTGCGCAATCTCGCGTGTGCCTCGCGAGCCGTCAAAACGCGCCTTTCGCCGGGGTTGACGCTCTTTCCGGCCTGCTCTTACGGTGTGGTTGCCATCACAGGTGGCATCTACATACGTGGACGTCACCATCCCCGGCCCGGGAGGACCCATGAACCCCGCAGCACCGACCACCCGCCGCATGCGTCGGAGCCTGACGGCTCTCGCCCTCGCGGGAGTCACCGTCGCTGCCGGCGGCTGCACCGTCGCGAACTCCGGCGGCGGCGGATACGACCCCAACACGCTGCGCATCGTGCTCCCCCAGGAGCCACCGACGCTCGAGCCGTGCGAGAGCTCACTGACCTCCACCGGCGTCGTGGTCCGCTCCAACATCACCGAACCGCTCATCGAGCGCGACTCCACCACCGGTGACCTGCAGCCGCTGCTGGCCACCGACTGGGAACAGACCAGCCCCACCGAGTGGACCTTCACCCTCCGTGACGGCGTGACGTTCTCCGACGGAGCCCCGTTCACCTCCGAGGACGCCGCATTCTCCATCGACCGCGCCGTCAACTCCGACCTGCAGTGCAACGTCGACGGATACGTCTTCGGGGACGAGGAACTCTCGCTGCAGACGCCGGACGCCAACACCGTCGTCGTCGGCACCACCGAGCCGGATCCGATTCTGCCGCTGCGACTCTCCTTCGTCGAGATCGTGCCCCGCACCACCAGCACCACCGAGAAGGTCCGGGAGCCGATCGGCACCGGCCCGTACGCGATCGAAGACTGGGAGTACGGCCAGAAGCTCTCCCTGGCAAGCAATCCCACCTACTGGGGCCAGCCGCCCGCGTTCCCGCGCGCCGAATACCAGTGGCGCAGCGAGGGCAGCGTCCGCGCCGCCATGATCACCAACGACGAGGCCGACATCGCCACCGGACTCGGTCCTGAGGACGGCGCCGGCGACCTCGGGGTGCCGTTCCAGAACAACGAGACCACCGCACTGCGCATCCAGGCCACCGAACCGCCGCTGGACGACATCCGGGTGCGCCAGGCCATCAACTACGCCGTCAACCGCACCGGCATCGTCAAGGCGCTGTTCCGGGACCTGGGTGAGCCTGCCGCACAACTGATCCCGACCGGCGTAGTCGGTTACAACGACGAGCTGCAGATCTGGCCGCACGACATCGACAAAGCCAAGGCTCTTGTCGCCGAGGCCAAGGCCGACGGGGTGCCCGTCGACACCGAGATCCGGCTGATCGGTCGCACGGCGCAGTTCCCGAAGATCGCCGAGACCATCGAGGTGATGCAGAGCGAGTTCACCGAGATCGGCCTCAACGTCAAGATCGAGATGATGGACACCGCAGCGCAACTGGAGTATCAGCTGCGTCCGTTCCCTCCCAACACCGGGCCGTACCTGCTGATGATCATGCACGGCAACCAGGCCGGTGACGCCGCGTTCACCCTCGACCAGTACATGCTCTCCGACGGACCGCAGGCCGCCTACGGCACACCGGAGTTCGACGCGAAGATCCGCGCCGCCGAGGCGCTGACCGACGAGGCCCGCCAGGACGCGTTCGCCCAACTGTTCGCCGAAGAGCCCGAGGAGATCATGCAGATGGCCTACCTCGCCCACATGCAGGGCATCCTCGGCAAGTCGCCGAGGGTCGACTACACCCCCAACCCGGCGACCGGCGACGAGATGCAGCTGGCCGCAATGACCCCGGCCGGCAACGACCGCACCGACCAGTCCTGACGCTCCGACTTCTCCCACATTCCCAGAAGGGCTGAATCTATGTTCTCCTTCGTCCGGCGCCGGATGTATTCCAGCGCACTGCCGTTGATCATCGTTCTGCTCGGGGTGTTCCTGCTCGCCAGGCTCACCGGTGACCCGACCAACCTGTACCTGTCCGAATCGGCGACACCGGATCAGCGGGCAGCCTTCGCCGAGCAGAACGGGTTCAACGACCCGCTGATCACCCAGCTGATCGACTACTTCAAGGGCGTCATCCACCTGGACTTCGGAACCTCGCTGCGCACCGGCGAGCCCGCGGCCGAGATGGCGCTGCGGGCCTTCCCCGCCACGCTGCAGCTCGCATTCGCCACCATGCTGTTGGCCATCGTCGGTGCCGTCGTCATCGGCTGCTGGGCCGCCTACCGGCCCAACTCACTGGCCGACCGGTTCTCCAGCCTGCTGTCGATGACCGCGGCGTCCATCCCCGACTTCTGGTTCGCCATCACCGGCGTCTGGGTGTTCGCGGTGGTGCTCGGTGTGCTGCCCACCTCCGGCGTCGACGCAGGCATCCTGTCGTGGGTCCTGCCCGTCGCCACGCTGATGATCCGACCCCTTGGTGTGCTCACCCAAGTGGTCCGCGGCGCAATGGTTTCCGCGCTGTCAGCGCCCTACGTGCGGCTGGCCCGCAGCAAAGGCGCCAGCGACTTCCGCGTCGTCACCCACCATGCGCTGCGCAACGCCGCGGCACCCGCACTCACCGTCGCCGGCGACCTCGCCGTCGGATTGATCAACGGCGCGGTGGTGGTCGAGGCCATCTTCGGCTGGCCCGGCATCGGCAAGCTGATGATCGACGCGATCCTGCAGCGCGACTTCGCCGTCCTGCAGGCCGCCGTGCTGCTCACCGCGGTCAGCATCTTCGTCCTCAACATCGTCATCGACGCCTGCTACGCGCTGCTCGACGCGCGGGTGCGCGAACCGGCCAAGGTCTGACGGGAGACACATCACCATGACTCAACTCGATCAGGTTCCGGTCAAGCCGACCACCGCGGTCGTCGGCGAGCCCGACAAGAACTCCAACAAGCGGGGCCGCTCGCTCTGGTTCCGGCTGCTGATCAACGATCGCGTCGCCGCCGTCGCGGCCGGTGTGCTCGGCCTGGTGTTCCTCACCGCGATCTTCGGGCCGATGCTGATGGGCGACCTGGCCACCCGCATCGACCTCGACAACTCCAACCAGGCACCGTTCACGCTGACCCACGGCTGGGCCAACGTACTGGGCACCGATCCGCTGGGTCGCAGCATGCTGGCCCGGCTCATCGTCGCCTGCCAAACCACGCTGTCGGTCGCGGTCCCGGCGGTGGTCATCTCCGCGGTCGTCGGCTCGGCCATCGGCATGTGGGCAGGCTTCTACCGCGGGTGGCGTGAGACCGTCGCGATGCGCGTCGCCGACGTGATCATGAGCTTCCCGTCGCTGCTGCTCGCCGTCGTGGTGCTCTACGTCTTCTCCCCGAGTGCGGCCAACATCATCCTGGTGCTGGCGATCACCCGCATCCCGGTGTACCTGCGTACCGCCCGCGCCGAATCCGCCGAGTTGCAGAGCCGGGTCTTCGTCGACGCGGCACGCACGTTCGGCGCCAGCGCCAACTCGATCATCGGCCGCCACGTGCTGCCGATCGTGTTGCCCACGCTGCTGACCGTGGCGACGCTGGACTTCTGCTACGTGATGCTGGCGGAGAGCTCGTTGAGCTTCCTGGGCATCGGCATCCAGCCCCCCGACGTCAGCTGGGGCCTGATGGTCGCCCAGGGCCGCACCTACCTGCACACCGCCTGGTGGTTGTCGTTCTTCCCCGGCCTGGCCATCGTCATCACCACCGTGTCGGCCACCATCCTGGCCGCATGGGCCCGCATCGCCACCGACCCCGGCCAGCGGTGGCGCCTCACCGTCCCGCAGAAGCGGCTGGCGAAGTTCACACGAGCCGGAAAGCGCCTCTCATGAAAGGTACTGTGATGACTGCACTCGCCGATCACGACGTTCCAGTCGGTGGCGTCGACACCGCCCCGGTGCTCCAGGTCGACGGCCTGTCGGTGGAGGTCCGCACCATCTCCGGCACGCTGCGCGCGGTCAACGAGGTGAGCTTCGACGCCCGCCGCGGCGAAACCCTGGCGCTGCTCGGTGAATCCGGCTGTGGCAAGTCGATGACCGCGACCGCGCTCGTCGGCCTGTTGGAGCCGGTGGCCGACATCGTCGGTGGCAGCGCCACACTCGGTGACGTCGACCTCATCAAGGCCGACCGGAAGAAGCGACGCGAGATGGCCGGCACCGAGCTGGCGATCGTGTTCCAGGACGCGCTCACCGCGCTCAACCCGCTCTACACCGTGGGAACTCAACTGGCCGAACCGTTCCGGATCCACCAGGGCATGAACGCCAAGGACGCCAAGCGCAAGGCCGTCGACCTGATGACACGCGTCGGCATCCCGCAGCCGGAGACGCGGCTCGACTCCTACCCGCACCAGTTCTCCGGCGGGATGCGCCAGCGACTTCTCATCGCGATGGCGGTGGCGCTCAATCCGAGTGTGCTCATCGCCGACGAACCGACCACCGCGCTCGACGTCACGGTGCAGGCACAGATCATGGCGCTGCTGCGCGATCTGCGTGCCGAGTTCGACATGGCCGTGGTGCTTATCACCCACGACCTGGCGCTGGTCGCCGAAGAGGCCGACCGGGTGGCGGTCATGTACGCCGGCAACATCATCGAGACCGGAACGGTAGCCGAGGTTTTCGGCAACCCCAAGCATCCGTACACCAAGGGACTGCTGAACTCGGTACCCGTCAACGCCCGCCGCGGGGACGAGCTCAAATCGATTGGCGGCACTCCGCCTGATCTGCATTCGGTCCCCGAGGGTTGTGTCTACCAGGAACGATGCCCGATCGCGCAGCAGGTCTGCATCACCAAGCGACCCACGCTCGAATCCGTCGACCCGAGCCGCAAGGCCGCCTGCCACTTTCCGGAAGAGGTCCGTAATGTCTGACAACTTGCTCGAGGTCCGCGACGTCCGCAAATCCTTCCGGGTGCCGCACGCCAAGAACCCGCTGTGCGCTCTGGACGGCATCACGCTGGATCTGGCACGCGGCGAAACCCTGGGCCTGGTCGGCGAGTCCGGGTGCGGAAAGTCCACGCTGGCAAGGACACTGATGATGTTGGAGCGTCCCGACTCCGGGACCGTGAGCTTCGACGGCGTCGACCCGTTCAGTCTGCGCGGCGCGGACCTGCTGAAGTTCCGCAGCCGCGTGCAGATGGTGTTCCAGGATCCCTACGCGTCGCTGAACTCCCGGATGTCGGCGGCCGACATCATCGCCGAGCCGTGGCGCAGCCACAAGGGTCTGATCAAGAACCGCAAGGACCGCGACATGCGGGTACGTGGCCTGCTGGATCTGGTCGGCCTGGGGGCCAAGGCGGCGGACAAGTATCCGCAGGAGTTCTCCGGCGGGCAGCGTCAACGGATCGGCATCGCACGGGCGCTGGCACTCAACCCCGATGTCATCATCTGCGACGAGCCCGTCTCCGCGCTCGATCTGTCGGTGCAGGCCCAGGTGCTCAACCTGCTCAACGATCTGCAGCAGCAGCTCCAGATCAGCTACATCTTCATCTCCCATGACCTGTCGGTGGTCCGCCATGTCGCCGACCGCGTCGCGGTGATGTATCTCGGCCGGATCGTCGAAAATGGGCCCACCGAGGCAGTTTTCGAGCGCTCGAACCACCCGTACACCGCGGCTCTGATGTCGGCCGCCCCGACCCTGGACAGCGAACAGCGCAGGCAGCGGATCCTGCTCGAGGGCGAGGTTCCCTCACCGATCAACCCGCCGTCGGGGTGTCGCTTCCGCACCCGCTGCTGGAAGGCCACCGACGAGTGCGCCTCGACGGCACCGGTCAGCGTCGCCGACCCGCAGGTCCCCGGCCACACAGCCGAGTGCCACCACCCGATGCTGCTGGAGGGGAGTGGGCTTGAGACAGTGCCGGCATGACTATTGCGGGGTACTGCGTCCTGGCCGTCGCCATCGTTCTGGCATCGGCACTGCAGTCCTCGATCGGATTCGGCATCGGGATGCTGGCGGCGCCGATCGTGGCACTGGTCGACCCGGCACTGATCCCCGCCACCCTGATCATGGTCGCCACGCTGGTCACGCTCATGGTCGTGATCCGCGAACGCCAGGCGATCGACCTGTCGGGCACGGGATGGGCGCTGATCGGCCGGGTTCCCGGCACCGTCGCCGGTGCGCTGCTGTTGGCGGCGCTGCCGCACCGCGCATTGGCGATCCTGCTCGCCGGCGTCGTCCTGGGAGGGGTGGTGCTGACCAGCAGTGGCTGGATTCCCGCCGCGCGGCGACGCAACGTCGTGCTGGCCGGGGCGGCCTCGGGACTGCTGGGCACGGCGACGGCGATCGGCGGTCCGCCGATGGCGCTGGTCTGGCAACGCAACAGCGGAGCGGAGTTGCGCGGCACGATGAGCGGCTTCTTCCTGATCGGTTCGCTGCTGTCGCTGGCCGCACTGGCAGCGACCGGCGCCGTCACCAGGCACACGCTCTGGGGGTTCGCGGTCCTGTTCCCCGCCGCCATCGTGGGCTACCTGCTCTCACATCTGCTGAACCGGCATCTGAACCCGACTCGACTGCGCTGGCTCGCCATCACCGTCTCCGCGGCGGGGGCGATCCTGCTCATCGGCCGCGAACTGCTGACGATGTGAGGAGCGGACGGTGACCGAAGACGTCTCGGTGCGCAAGGTCAAGTCGGCGGTCCGCACGGTCGAACTGCTCGAATACCTGGCCGCCCGCCACGACGATCCGGCGCGGTTGCGGGAGATCAGCGATGCGCTCGGGATGCCGCGCAGCAGCGCCCACGCCTTGTTGCGCACCCTGGTATGTCAAGGCTGGGTGCGGTCGGACACCTCCGGCACCCTCTACGGCATCGGTATCCGCGCGCTGCTGGTCGGCACCAGCTATCTCGACAGCGACCCGTATCTGCCGCTGATCACCCCGTTCCTCGAAGACCTGCGCACCGAACTCGACGAGACGTTCCATCTCGGCCGACTCGACGGCACCGACATCGTGTACCTGGCGACCCGCGAGTCCAAACAGTATCTGCGCAGCTCGAATCGGGTCGGCCGCAGGCTGCCCGCGTACGCGACCTCGCTGGGCAAGGCGCTGCTGGCCGAACGCTTCGGGGTCGACCGCGACGAGCACGTCCCGGCGGCGCTGAAAAGCCTGACGCCCAAGACGATCACCGATCGCGAGGCACTCGACCTCGCGCTCGACGACGTCCGGGTGCGCGGTTACGCCACCGACGACGAGGAGAACACCGTCGGGTTGCGGTGCTTCGCGGTGCCGCTGCGCTACTGCAGACCCGTCCAGGATGCGATCAGCGCCTCGGTGCCTGTCGACCGACTGACACCAGAGCGCGAACGCGCCATCGTCGACGCACTACGAGCCATGGGAGACAAAGTGTCTCGCGTGGTCCGCCCCCTGGCCGACGGCGACCGATGGTTCGCGTCGTGACCACCAGAAGAACCGGAGGAAAGCCATGAGCCCCAGAACACCCGTCGTCACCGACGTCACCGTGGTGCCGATCGCCGGCCGCGACAGCATGCTGCTGAACCTGTCCGGCGCCCACGGCCCGTTCTTCACCCGGAACCTGGTGATCATCCACGACTCCGCCGGCAACACCGGGGTCGGCGAAGTCCCCGGTGGCGAGCCGATCCGGCGCACCCTGGAGGACGCCCGCGCGCTGCTCACCGGCCGCGGAATCGGTGACTACCACGCCATGCTCGCCGACATGCGCCGCGAGTTCGCCGGCCGCGACGCCGGCGGCCGCGGAGCCCAGACCTTCGATCTACGGATCGCCGTCCATGCCGTCACCGCAGTGGAATCCGCGCTTCTGGACCTGCTCGGCCAGCACCTCGAGGTGCCGGTGGCGGCACTGCTCGGCGACGGCCGCCAGCGTTCACGGGTACAGGCCCTCGGATACCTGTTCTTCGTCGGCGACCGCACCAAGACCGACCTCGCCTATCAGTCCCCCGCCGACGAGCAAGCCGGGGCCGACGAATGGCTGCGGGTACGCCACGAGGAGGCACTGACACCCGAGGCGGTGGTCCGCCTCGCCGAGGCGGCCCGCGACCGCTACGGCTTCAGCGATTTCAAACTCAAGGGCGGGGTGCTGCCCGCCGCCGACGAGGCGAAGGCCGTCATCGCGCTGGCCGACCGCTTCCCGGATGCCCGGATCACGTTGGACCCCAACGGTGGCTGGCTCCTGGACGACGCCATCACGACCTGCCGCGAGCTGCGCGACGTCCTGGCCTACGCCGAGGATCCGGTCGGACCGGAGGGCGGGTTCTCCGGGCGAGAGGTGATGGCGGAGTTCAAACGCGCCACCGGACTGCCGACCGCGACGAACATGATCGCCACCGACTGGCGCGAGATGGGGCACGCGATCCGCTCCGGCGCGGTGGACATCCCGTTGGCCGACCCGCATTTCTGGACGATGGCCGGTTCCGTGCGCGTCGCCCAACTCTGCGACGCCTGGGGCCTGACGTGGGGATCGCACTCCAACAACCACTTCGACGTCTCGCTGGCGATGTTCACCCACGTCGCCGCGGCGGCGCCCGGCGACATCACCGCCATCGACACCCACTGGATCTGGCAGGACGGCCAGCAGATCACCACCGCGCCCTATCAGATAATTGACGGCTACCTCACCGTGCCGGACGCACCCGGACTCGGCGTGGCGCTTGACGAAGCCGCCGTCGCCGCGGCAAACGACCTGTACCATAGCGAAGGATTAGGCGGTCGCGACGACGCCATGGCCATGCAGTACCTGATTCCGGGTTGGACGTTCGACAGTAAACGGCCTGCCCTGCAACGAGGTTGAGATGCTGATCGTTGTCGCCGACCCCAATGTGGTACCCCACCGCGAGCGGTTCGAGGCGATCGTGCCTGCCGGCGCGGACATCCGCTGGCGCATCGGCGGGGTGCCGAACGCGGACCTGCGCGACGCCGAGGTGTTCGTCGGCAGCCGGTTCGACGCCGAGATGGCACGCACGGCCGAGAAGCTGCGGCTCATCCACGTCGCCGGTGCCGGAACCGACAAGATCGATTTCGGTTCGCTGCCACCGGATGTGCTGGTGGCGAACACTTTCCATCACGGTCGGTCGATCGCCGAGTACGTCGTCGCATCGGCGGTGATGCTCCGCCGCGGATTCCTCGCCCAGGACCGATCGCTCCGCGACAACGTCTGGGCGTCACCGGTCTACGACAGCGCCATCGCACAGCCGCCGCTGTTCGGTGACGCGCACATCGGCTTCGTCGGCTTCGGTCACATCGGCCTGCGCAGCTGGAACCTGTTGCGCACCTTCGGGTGTACCGCCGCGGCGGTGACGGGGTCCGGCCAGGTCTCCGGCGATACCGGCCTGCGGTGGACCGGTGACACCTCCGACCTGAACCGGCTGCTGCGTGAATGTGATGTGGCCGTGGTGTCGGCGCCGCTGAACAGCCACACCGAGGGCATGATCGGCGCGTCGCAGCTCGAGGAGCTCGGGCCCGAGGGTGTGCTGATCAACGTCGGCCGCGGGCCGCTCGTCCAGGAGCAGGCGCTCTACGACGCTTTGGCCAACGGGGTGATCAAGGGCGCCGCCATCGACGTCTGGTACCACTACCCGACGGACGGCGGCCGCGGCGCGCCAAGCGATCTGCCCTTCGCGCAGCTATCGAACGTGCTGATGACCCCGCACACGTCGGGAGTCACCAGTGACACATTCACCGGGCGCGTCGACGAAGTTGCGGCCAACATCTCACGGCTGCAGCGCGGCGAACCGCTGCGCAATCTCGTCACACCCTGACGCCCCGCCGGCGCCATCTCCGAAACTGTATTCCACGCGGCGATCACTCGTAATATCGCGCGCGGAATACAGTTTCGGCGCAAGGGGGCTCGCGCTGGGGCGGTCAGCCGTAGGGGTTCGGCTCGTGGAAGCGGTTGATGATCGGGATGCGCTCGATGATCCGATCACGCAGCCGGGGTTCCTCATACTGCGGCACCGTGTTGGGGACCTGCGCGGGCGGCGGTAGCACCGGAGGCACGTACGCGGGTGCGGGAGCCGGGGCCGGCGGCAGGTAGTTCGGCGGCGGCACGGGCGGCACGTAGGCCGGGGCGGGCGGAATGTAGGCGGGCGGCGGGGCGATCGGTTCCTGATACACCGGAGGCGGTGCCACCGGGGCTGCCGGCGGGTCGATCCTCGGCGCCGCGTCGGGCACCGGGATCGCAGCAGCGACCTTCTCGGCCTCCACCGGCGCTTCGCGGGGCGGAGCAGCCGGTTTCGGAGCGACCGGAGCAGCCTTCGCCGGTGACGGCGGCGCGGCTTCACGCACCGGTTGCTCCGAGCGCGCCATCTGCGGTGCTTCGTTGTCAGGGCTCAGCGTCATGCCCAACGCCACCGACAGCGAGACGACAAACGTCACGACCGCGGCGGCGAGCACCGAGGCCAGCGTCAACGTCGGCGAGAACTGCCGGCGTGCAGGCTCTGCCTGGGCATCGAGGAGCGACACCGCCGACGCGGACGCCAGCGCTGCTCCCCTGGCCAGCGCGAGATCGGCCTCGTCGGCGGAGATGACCGGCGCGCGGGTGGTGCGCTCCAGCGTCGACACCGCAGAGTCGACATCGCCGGAACCGACCACAAAAACGGCGTCGGGGGAAAGACCCTCGACATCCACAGCCGAGGCATCCACCCGGTCGGCGGTCACCCCGTCCGGGGTGACCGCGGCGACCACCGCGGAGCCGGGCTCGACGACACACACCACCACGCGGTCGTATCCGGCGATATCGGCGATCCCACGGGTCAACGCCTCGGCGGCCTCGAGATCCGAGATCGCGATGACGTTCTCCGCCTGGCGGTCGGTCAGGGCCTGCCAGACCGCGCTGGCGGTGGCTTCGGCCGCGCCGGTCCAGGTGAGTCCGATGGCATGCACCTGATTGCCGGCGGCCTTGTCAAAAAGAGCGTTGAGCAGCACGTCAGCGTCGAACGCTGCGTCAGTGTCGACGGGCAGCGACCCTCGGTCGAGAGTTTCGCCTTCGCCTGTCGTGCCTTCGACAAGCACCCAGCGCACCGATGAAGAGGTCATCGACAAACCGAGCACGAGGTTCATGGGAGCCCCCGATCTGTTTGCGATCAACCGACGACACTACCTTTTGACGCCCTCCGGTGAGGAACTCACGGTGTTGTCCCCGCTCGTGAGTGGCACGTGTTAAGGGTGTGACTGTCCCGAGCCTCGCGCGAACTCCGTCGGAGAACATCCGGTGAGCCGGGTGAACGCCGTGGTGAACGCAGCGGCGGACTGATACCCCACCCGGGCGGCTACCTGTGCGGTGGACAGGCGTTCCGCCCTGAGCAGGTCCTTGGCCAACGCGACCCGCCACCCCAGCAGGTACTGCATCGGTGGCATGCCCATGGTGCGGGTGAAGCGCTGTGCAAAAACGGCGCGTGACACCGACGCCGCCCGCGCCAGATGCTCGACGGTCCACCCGCGGGCGATGTCGGCGTGCAGTTGGTGGAGTGCCGGTGCCAGCACGGGATCGGACAACCCCGCGATCAACCCCTTCTCCTCGCTGCCCCACTGCGGCGTCGCATGCACCCGGATCGCCTCGATCAACAGCACCTCGACGAGCCGTTGCAGGATCGCGTCCCGGCAGGCGCCGGTGGCGTCGGCCTCGTCGGCGATGAGCTCGACCAGCCGGGTCAGCCGCGATGAGCCCGGTTCGTCTCGGCGGACGAGGATGACCGGCGGCAGCAACGAGGTCAGCAGCGTCGCGTTGGCAGCGTCGAACCGGAAGTAGCCGCCGAGCATCCGCATCGTGACCGGCGACGACTCGCAGCCGTGGCGGGTCTGCGTGGAGTGGTCCAGCGGGGCGAAGGTCGGTTCCACATCGCCGCCGTCGCCGAGGGTGAACCCCGGCGTCTCGGGCAGCAGCAGGAAGTCGCCCTGCCGCAACGCGATCCGTTCGAGGCCCTCCGGATCGAGCACACACGAGCCCTGCAGCATCAGGCAGAACGCCGGATCGCCGTAGCGGGGTTTGCGCACGCTCCAGTCCCCGCCGCCGGTGACGATCTTCGACAGCACGGCTTCGGGGCGCAGCAGCGACATCAACACCTCCATCGGACCGGAGTCGACGATTCCGGCATCGCGTGCGCCCACAGGGCAACGCTAGTGGAGCAAGGGCCTCCTAGGCCTGCGCAAGAGCGACCGCATCCGCACCGGCGGGATACCGGAGTCGATCAGACAGATCGGTGGCCGCGAGATAGACGACGTCGGCGACATCGGGCGGGGTGGTCACGGCCCCCGGCTGGCCGAACGAATTCATGATCGGCTCCGCAAACGCTTGGTACGCAGGCGGTATCAGACCTGCCATCCGCTCGGAGCCGTTGCTGGCGAACTGTGTGCCCGGGCCGTAACCCGGTTGCACCAACTTGGCCCGCACGTCGAAGAAGTCGAGTTCGAGGGCCAGCGACGCCGTGAAACCTTCGACGGCCATCTTGCTGGCGGTGTATGCCGCCGCCAGCGGCATCGCGGCCAGGGTCACGCTCGACGTGACGTTGACGATGACACCAGATCGGCGTTCACGCATCTGGGGCACCACAGCCTGCGTCATGGCCATCACCCCGAAGGTGTTGGTGTCGAACAACTCTCGAACGACCTGCATCGACGTCGCCTCGAACGCGCCGACTGCGCCGATCCCCGCGTTGTTGACGAGGACATCGATCGGGCCGCTGGACCCAACGGCATGGGAGACACTGCCCGGGTCGGTGACGTCGAGGGCGAGAACCCGCAGCCGGTCCGAGTGGGGCAGCGCGCCGTCGCGCGGAGTTCGCATGGTAGCGAGGACATTCCAGCCCTCGTCGTGGAACCGGAGCACGGTCGCCAGACCGTAGCCCGAGGAGCAACCGGTGATCAGCACTGTCTTCATGCCGAGAAGCCAACTCTGCCCGCGCAAGCGGGACAAGACGCCGGCGTCCGGGTTTGTTGCGCGATCGTCTTGGGACGCGCGGAACTGCTAGCTCGCGCGCAGGTGCGACGTGCGATCCGGGTGCTCGGCATGCCACTGCCGTTCCACCCGCTTGACCCGCTGGTGTTCCAAGGTGATCAGCAGTGCGCCGGCCGTGACCAGCGCCCCGGCGATCAGGCCCAGGACCAATGACACGTCGCGGCTTCCGTAGGCCGTCGCCGCCACGGTGCCGGCGATCAGGACGGTGCCGAGACCGATGAGAATCAGTCCGGGCAGCCACAGCGTGTCGATGAAGGACTCACCGGCATGCGGTTGGGTTGTGCGAGCGTGATCCACCGGATCGCGATGTGCGCCTTTCATCGCATCCCCTTTCCTGGAGAGACGCCTCCCAGGCTACGCCTATTGTGAAATACATCACAGTGACGAAGAGGTGACGTGTTACCGCCACGCCAGGATGCGTTCGGCCAGCTCGGGGCCGCAGTCCTCCTGGACGAAATGGCTGCCGTGCAGCCGGGCGTGCGGTTGACCCGCGGCACCGGGGACGTGCCTGATGAGCGGCTGGTCCGCCTTGCCGAGAATGGGATCCTTGGCCCCGAACAGCGCCAGGAACGGCTTGTCCCAGCGGCCCAGCACCTCCCAGGCGGCGCGGTTGGCCGGCACCGCCGGATCGTCGGGCGAGGTCGGCACCAGTTGCGGGAACGCCCGCGCCCCGGCCTGGTAGCGCTTGTCGGGAAACGGTGCGTCGTACCCCGCCCGGACCGCGGCGGGCACCTTGGTGACTGTCCCGGTGCCGACGATCCACCCGGCGTTCAGCCACGGCGAGTGCTTCGCGAAGGCACGCCAGATCCGAAACGCCGGCACGGCCGGACGGTCGGCGATCGGCAGGAAGCCGTTGGCCACCACCACCCGCGCGAACCGCGCACTCTGCTCGGCCACGATGCGCAACCCGATCAGCGACCCCCAGTCCTGCACGAAGACGGTGACGTCGGTGAGGTCCAGCGCGTCGAACCACGACGTCACCCATTGGACGTGACGCAGGTAGGTGTAGTCGTCGAGGTCGCCCGGTTTGTCGGAGCGCCCGAACCCGATCAGATCCGGTGCGAGCACCCGGTGGCCCGCGTCGACCAGCGGCGGAATCATGGTGCGATACAGGTAGCTCCACGTCGGCTCACCGTGCAGCAGGACGATAGGTGCGCCGTCGCGGGGTCCCTCGTCGACGTAGTGCATCCGCATCGGAGGGCTGTCAGGGGCCATGACGTCGACATAGTGGGGCTCGAACGGAAAGCCCGCCAGGTCGGCGAATCGGGAGTCGGGAGTGCGCAGGACGTCCATGACTCACCGACGCTAATCGGGTTCGACGACGGCGGCGTGGGTTTGGCATTGCCGCGTCGGTAACGTGGAGCAGACTCCTGGCGCCGAACGTGCACGTGCTGTTGGTCGCGGCGCGCTGTACCTGACACCGATGCACTCTCGGTGAGATTCCTTGAAAGGTGCGTGCTGCTCGATGGGTTCAGCCGAGCGTCTCGAACGGTGGGAGTCCCGCAGCGAATGGGTGCTGGCTGGGGTGGCCGTCGTCTTCCTCGTCGCATACTCCGTCCAGGTGCTCGCGAATCCTGGCCGCGGGCTGACGAACCTGCTCAACGGCGTGATGTCGCTGCTGTACCTGGTGTTCGTCGTGGACTACCTCGTCCGGTTGTCGCTGGCGCCGCACCGCGTGCGCTGGTTCTTCCGGCACCTGCTCGACCTGGCCATCGTCGTCCTGCCGTTCCTGCGCCCGTTGCGGTTGCTGCGGCTGGTGGTGCTGGTCAAGGTGTTGCACCGCGCGGGCGGCGACGCCATCCGCGGCCGGGTCGCCGCGTACACCGCTCTCAGCGCCGTGTTGCTGGTGTACGTCGCGTCGCTGGCGATGCTGGAGACCGAACGCAACGCCCCCGACTCCACGATCACCAGCTTCGGCAATGCCGTGTGGTGGTCGATCACGACCGTCACCACCGTCGGCTACGGCGACCTGTCCCCGGTCACAGCGACGGGACGGGTGATCGCCGTGCTGCTGATGATCGGTGGGATCAGCCTCATCGGTGTCATCACCGCGACCGTGGCCTCCTGGATCGTGGAGCGGGTAGCCCAGGAGGACTCCGCCAATCGCGCTGCCACGGCCGCCCAGATCGACGATCTGCGCGAGGAGATCCGGCAGCTGTCGGCTCGGGTGCACACCCGCGAAGACACTCGCGACGACGCGTGGTCGCCCCGCTGAACTGGCGTCAACCGGTGTCGCCGGCTCCTGGAGCACTGCGGATGACCCGCCTGACCCGCGGCGATGTCGGACCCGACCGTGAGCGCCCGGCAAGCAGGGTGGCGACGGGACCGAGGAACGCCAGGACGAATACGTACGGCATCGCGATGGCTTCGATCACCGGGATCGACGCACCCACCAAAGCGATGATGACCAGAGAGAACTCACCCCGAACGATCAGTGCGGTGCCCGCCCGCCACTGCGCCCGCCGCGCCACACCCTCGCGGCGCGCGGCATACATACCGGAGGCGATCTTGGTCGCTGCGGTGACAACCGCCAGCAGCACCGCCGCGGGCAGCATCGGGATCATCGACGCCGGCACGACCTCCAACCCGATCGCCACGAAGAACACCGCGGCGAACAGGTCGCGTAGTGGACCGAGCACCTCCCTGGCGCGCACGGCTGACTCCCCGGTGAGGGTCAGGCCCACCAGAAACGCCCCGACAGCGGCGGAGACGTGCACGTATTCAGCCAGACCCGCGACCACCAGCGCCACCCCGAGGACGCGCAGCAACAACAACTCCGAATCCGGAGGAGCCATCAGCCGCGCGACGAGATGCCCCCAGCGGTAGGACCCGAGGAAGGCGACCGCCAAGGCCGCCATGGCGATCGCCATCCCCGCGACGGCCTGCCACCATTCGCCGCCCGCGGCCAGGACCGCCAGCAGCGGCAGATAGGCGGCCATCGCAAAATCCTCGAGAACGAGCACCGCCAGCACAGCCGGGGTCTCCCGGTTGCCCAACCGGCGCAGATCGGTCAGCAGTCGCGAGACCACGCCCGACGATGAGATGTAAGTGATGCCCGCCATCGCGAGGATGCCGACGAAATCGAGTCCCAGCAGCCATCCGGCAATCGCGCCGGGGGTGGCGTTGAACACCAGATCCACCCACGCCGATGGCAGATGCCTCCGCATGCTGGCGGCGAACTCGCTGACGGAGAACTCCAGGCCCAGCGTGAGCAGGAGCAGGACGACGCCGACCGTCGCGCCGGTCTGGATGAACTCGACCACCAACGGATCCAACGGCAGTCCCCCGTCGTGCAGCGCCAGACCGGCAAGGAGATACAACGGGATAGGCGACAGCGAAATGCGCCGGGCGAGCGCACCCATGACCGTCAAAACAACCAGCAGCAGCCCGATCTCGATCAGGAACGCGACCGAACCGTGCACCGGCTCAGCCCTTGTCGAAGATGCGCTCGACGGACGTGATGCCCTCGGCCGTTCCGATGACCACCAGGATGTCTCCGGCCCGCAGGACGTCGGCGGGTCCCGGTGACGGCAGCACCTCGTCGTCTCGCACCACCGCGACGATCGAGGCCCCGGTGCGGGTACGCACCCGGGCGTCACCGAGCGGGCGGTCGGCGTAGGGGCTGCCGGGTTCCACGGCCACCTGCCCGGCATCGAGGCCGGGCACCTCGTGGGTCAGATCCGCGAAACGTTCGGCGATACGGGGGGCACCGAGGATCTGCGCAAGGGCCTCGGCTTCGTCGACGCTGAGATGGAACAGGGGTTGAGCGACATCAGGGTCCTCGGCCGCGTACAGCACCACCTCGAAGTCACCCGCCCGCTTGGCGACGACGCCGATGCGGTCGCCGTCGGTGTTGTCGAACTCGTAGCGCAGACCCACGCCGGGCAGCAGCACCTCATTGACGTCCATGCCCCAATCTTGACCGATCGAGGTGTGCGGTCGGCAGCCTTGCCACACGCCGGTTGACGGCCCCGAGGTTCCACCGCCACGAGTTATGACGGATTGCTCGTTTTCGTGGGAAAACGCCATGCTCGGCAAACACTGGAAATACAGTGCGGCTAGCAGTGGGCAGTCGGCGGACACGGGTGAGTTCGGGTTCGGTGGCGCCCCGTTCGCGAGGAGGGGACATGGGGGAATCAGCAGCCATCACGGAGGCGGAGCGGTCGACAGGCGGTTACGCCCGCTACGTCGGCAGAGTCGGCGGGTTGGCGTTCGCGCTGGGGGTCGGCGCCGCTGTACTCGCCGGCGCCGGGGCGGCATCGGCCGACACGTCGGATTCCGGCGGGGCTTCGTCGAGCACGTCGGACGCGTCGTCGTCGGACACGTCGTCGTCGGACACCGACGCCGGACCCAGGTCGAAACGGTCGTCTGAGACGACACAAGAGTCCGAAACAGCATCGGAGTCAGACGCCACCGACGACGCTGAGACGGAGACCGACGACGCGGACGACGCGGACGACGCGGACGAAACGGACGAAACCGAGATCGAACCGGACGAGGAGGAGGTCGAATCCTCCTCTCCGGCAGCAGAAGAAGCCGACATGCCGGCCGGGTCCCGGGCGGCCGACGTCGATGAGCCGTCGTCAACTCAGAGCATGAGCGTCGCACCGCCGGCTGCCGTCGAACCCAGTCCATGGGAGCGCTTCTTCGAGAACGAGACGCCGACGCTGGGATACAACCCGGCCGAGAACACCACCATCGAGGGCCGCATCGAAGGCGACCTGCACCCCGAGGACGGCGACTCGACGCAGTTGACGTACACCGCGACCAGGCCCGACCACGGGACCGTGGTGATCAATCCGGACGGCACGTTCGTCTACACCCCCGGCGCCAGCTACGCCGGGCAGGACAGGTTCGACGTCACGGTCAGCGACGCCCGCAGCGGGTTCCACATTCACGGCTTCGCGGGTCTGCTGAACCTGCTGTCCTTCGGGATCCTGGGCAACAGCGGGCACCGCACCACCGAGACCGTGTTCATCGGGTTCGAGCGGGCCGTCGTCGCATCCGGACTGAACTCGCCGGTGGACTTCCGTTTCCTCCCCGACGGCCGAGTCATCGTCGCCGAAAAAGCCGGCGCGATAAGGATCGTCGAGAACGGCGCTGCCGGTGCGCCGCTGATCACCCTGTCGGTCGCTACACTCGGCGAGCGGGGCGTCAGCGGGCTGGCCGTTGATCCGGACTTCGCCGACAACGGCCATCTCTACGTCGCCTACACCACCTCGGCGCTGCGAAACCGGTTGTCGCAGTTGACGGTCGTCGGCAATGCTGCCGGATCCGAAGTGGTGCTGCTGGAGTCGACGGTCTCCGCTGCGCTCAATCATCAGGGTGGCGCACTCGGCTTCGGCCCCGACGGAACGCTCTACTGGGGGCTGGGCGACAACGGGTCCGGGGCCAACTCGCAGGACCTCACGAATCTGCACGGCAAGATCCTGCGCATCAATCCGGATGGCTCCGTACCGTCGGACAACCCGGCCATCTCAGGCGCGCGCGCCGAGATCTTCGCCTACGGCCTGCGCAACCCGTTCCGGCTGGCGTTCACACCGAGCGGCGCACTGCTGGTCGCCGACGTGGGGGCGGCGTCCTTCGAAGAGGTCAACCTGGTGACCGCAGGAGGCAATTACGGTTGGCCGGGCGCGGAGGGCGTCTGCGCCAGTTGCACGTCGATCGATCCGATCTACACCTACCCCCGCGGCGGTGGAGCCGCGATCACGTCGGTACTCGTTTATGACGGAACAACATTCGGTCCCGCCTACCAGAACAAGGTGTTCATCGCCGACCTGGTGCAGGGGTGGATCAAGGTGTTGACGTGCACGCCGGAGTTCACCTCCTGCGGCAATCCGGAGGACTTCGATCTGCAGGCGGGCACGACCCTCGGGCTGTTGCAGGGTCCTGACGGCAACGTCTACCAGCTGACCTACTCGGGCTCGCTGGTGCGGATCGCACCGGCAGGCACTTCATCGGTCTGAGCCACGATTCACGGCTGGCGGGCGCGGTGCCGCGCCAGCGGATTCAGCTCGCGATAGGGATCGCTGCTGCGGATCTCCCGCAGGTCGTCGAGGATCTGTTCGAGTGACTCCCGGGTCCGCTGCTTGATCGTCGCCGCCCAGGTGTCGTCGACCACGTCGGCGGGGGTGGCGGTGCCGATGGGGGCTCCGAAGCGCAGGTACATCCGCTGCGGGCGCGGGATCATCGTCGGACCGATCCCCCGCATCAGCGGCATCGCCATGTCCGAGCGGCCGGAGAGCTTTTCACCAAGACCGGCGCTCAGACGACCCCACCAACTCTCCCTGGTCGTCAGGCTCTGGTACACATCGTCGCCGCCGACCAGCCCGGCGGGCACGATCGGATAGTTGTATTCGGCTGCCAGACGGGCGAATCCGGCGCGTCCCTGCCAGCGCAGCGTGTACTCCTCACCTTTGAACTTGGCGATCTCGCGTCCTCCACCGGGGAACACCAGGATCGGTTCGTCGTGGCGCATCAACTCGCGGGCGGTCTCGGGCGCCCCGACCACAGCACCGGCGGCGGCGAAGAGCTCACCGGCGGGCCCGGGCATGTTCGCGAAGTTCCGGTCGGCCAGCGGGCGAACCCTGCTACCGATCTGGCGTCGTACGAAGTACGGGATCAACAACGCCTCTGACCCGGACTGAGTGTGGTTGCCCACCAACAGGAATCGCCCGTCAGCGGGAAGGTTCTCCAACCCGTCGACGTACGGTCGGGAGAGGTCGACGATCGGTGCCGCTCTGTCCGCGATGACCTCCATCGCACGGCGCAGCGCCCGAACCCGCGCAGGCTGGTTCATGATTGCGTCGACGTCCACCGCAGCGGTCACGTTCTCTCCTCTTGGTCGCTCCTGTGCCACCACCCTACCGAACGAACCAGTTCGTCTGGTTATGATTCTCGGCGTGAGGAGCACCACCGAGCTTCGCGGCCAGATCCTGGCGGCTGCCCGCGCCGAGTTCGCCCAGTACGGGTTGGCCGGCGGCCGCATCGACCGCATCGCCCGGAGCGCTCAGGCCAGCAAGGAACGCCTCTACGCCCACTTCCGGGACAAGGAGACGCTGTTCCGCGAAGTGGTTGCCGCCGACAACGCCGAGTTCTTCGGCGCGCTCGAGCCGCGACCCGACGCCATCGCCGAGATGGCAGGCGAAATCTACGATCTGGCCCGTCTGCGCCCCGAGCACTACCGGATGATCACCTGGGCGCATCTGGAAGGCGTCAAGCTCGACCCGCCGCACGCCGACGGGCAGCCCATTCCCGACCAACACCTCGCCGCCATCGAAGCCGCCCAGTCCGGCGGTTACGTCGACGAGTCGTGGCAGCCCGTCGACCTGCTCGTGCTGCTGATCGGGATCGGCCTGGCGTGGATGCATCTGCCCCACCCCGATGCCGTCACCGATGATCCGGCGCTGATCGCCCATCGCCGTGCTGCAGCTGTTGAGGCCGCCGCTCGATTGATCGCGGTCCGCACCTGAAGCAATCGAACTGTGGGCCAGCGGTGGACGGGCGTAATATTCATGGTCCGTAGAGGGTCGGGGAGTCCTCGAGGAAGTCGTACTGATGGGTACATCGATTCGTGCGGTGATGGTCGTGGCCGCGTGGTCGGCGGCACTCGCCGTCGGGAGCCTGACGTCGCCTGGGATCAGCAGCGCAGCGGAGTGCGGTCCGGGGACGTTTCTCGACCCAGCCACGAACATGTGTTTGGCTGCGCCGCCGCCGCCCGCTCCACCACCGCCGCCACCTCCCCCGCCGCCCCCACCTCCGTGGAACGGTGATCCCACGCCGGGATTCTCGATCGGCATCTGCGCGCCGATCCCGTTCGTCTCGCTGTGCACCGGCATCTGAGCGTCGTTGACGGCGGCAGGTACAAGCCCGCCTGATCGGCCCGGCCCCGCGGTGATGACCACCGACGGCGGACCCTTAACATGTGTCAACCGCGCTGACCGTCGATGGAGGACCATGCCGAGCTGGATCGCCGAACTGGTACAGCTTGACGGTAGTGGCGAGAGTTTCCGCAGCACAGCAACTTTCGGCGCAGGCGGCCGGCTCTTCGGCGGACTGATCGCCGCCCAGGCGCTGGCCGCGGCCGGCGCCACCCTCGAACCCGGACGGCTGCCGCAGTCGCTGCACGCGTACTTCATCAAGGGCGGCCGGGTCGGTGTCGACGTGGACTACGTCGTCGAACTCACTCGCGACGGCAAGTCGTTCAACACCCGTCGGATCACCGCCAGCCAGGACGGTGCGCCCATCTTCGAGATGCTGGCCTCGTTCCACCGGGCCGAAACGACCACCGACTGGCAGCGTCCCGAGCCGCCGAGCGTCTCCCTGCCGGACACCACGCTGGCGAACCCGCTACCCGAGCGATGGGCCGACCACTTCGAGATCCGCACCGCCGGCGCAGGCATGGACGAGTGGCCGATCCAGCCGATGTGGTTCCGCAGCCGGCACACCATCGAGGACGACCCACTGCTGCGGGCCTGCGCGCTGACCTTCATCTCCGACGTGGGGCTGGTGGCGATCGCCAGGCCCCCCGGGGAACACATGCCCCGCGGCGGGGCGGCCAGCCTCGACCACGCGCTGTGGTTGCATCGCCCCTTCGACCCGCAGCGGTGGCATCTCTATGACGCCCATGCCATCAGCCACAGCGACGCCCGCGGGCTGGCCCGAGGGTCGATCGTCGACGAAGACGGAACCCTGGTAGCCAGCGTGGCGCAGGAGTCACTCTGGCGGCTGTGAGCTGTCGCTGCGCGGGCACTCACGCAATCAGGCCCCCTCGAAAGGGGGCCTGAGCAGCGTGGCAGGTACAGGATTCGAACCTGTGTAGGCGTAAGCCGACGGATTTACAGTCCGCTCCCATTGGCCGCTCGGGCAACCTGCCTGGGTGCTACAAACACGCTGGAGAGCGCGCTCAGCAGGATACAACGAGCACCCGCCCCCGACACAAACCGGCGGGTGGGGGGCGGTGTGCGGACCGTCGCGCGGTGCGGCCAAAATGGAGCCAAGCACTCACACCACCATCGAGGGAGGGACGAGTCCAATGGCGGATTCATCGTTCGACGTCGTCAGCAAGGCAGATCGCCAGGAAGTCGACAACGCGCTCAACCAGGCCGCCAAGGAGCTGGCCACCCGCTTCGACTTCCGCGGCACCGACACCACCATCGAGTGGCAGGGCGAAGAGGGCATCATCCTCGTCTCCTCGACCGAGGAACGCGTCAAGGCAGCCGTCGACGTCTTCAAGGAGAAGTTGATCCGACGCGACATCTCGATGAAGGCGTTCGACGCCGGCGACCCGCAGCCGTCGGGCAAGACCTACAAGGTCATCGGGAGCATCAAGCAGGGCATCGACAGCGAGAACGCCAAGAAGATCACCAAGCTCATCCGCGACGAGGGACCCAAGGGTGTCAAGGCGCAGATCCAGGGCGAGGAGATCCGCGTCAGCTCCAAGAAGCGCGACGACCTGCAGGCCGTTCAGGCGCTGCTACGCGGCGCGGACCTCGAGGTCGCGCTGCAGTTCGTCAACTACCGCTGAGCCTCCGCCGTTTTGAGACTGCGGCCAGGGCGGGGTTCACTCACATTTTCCCGCCGCCACCGCAGTCTCAACGCCGCCGTCAGCGCAGCTGATCGGTGATGTCGACCGCGCCCTCGGAGCCGTGCTCGCCGGTGTTGCGGCACTCGCCGTAAAGCTGCAGCGTGCCGTACCCAGGGTCGGCCGCGCGCGGGCCCACCGTCGCCGTCACGCCGTCGCGGTTCAACGAGTCGCCGTGCACCACCTGCCCGTCGGGCATTCCGCTCGTCCAGCCCTGAGCGACGAGCGCATCGCGGATCCGGGTGTACACCGAGCCCGGGTCGGCCGGGAGCTTGAACGCCACCTCGACGCGACCCTGGAACGGCGGTTCCCCCTGGTCATTGCACGACCCGAACGAAAAGCCGCCGGTGACGTCGTCGAGCGTCACCGCCCGCACCACCTGCACGGCAGGATCGACAACCTGGGCTCTGGCCTGCTCGTCGGACAGGGCGTTGTCCGACTGGTCGAACGTATTGCCGTCCGATGAACCGGAATCAGACATGCCGCAACCTCCAAGGACGAGCGTGATCAGCAGCAGGGACAGCATTCGCAAGATCATCGTTCACAGTGGCTTTCCGTCGAACTTGTGGTCTGCGGTGACCGAGCCGTTGTCGCGCCCGGCTTCCGGGTCGATGATCGCAGGCCCGAGCGGAACATCTGTGTGCGGTAGCGGGATGTCGCCGAACGGCGTGGGGATGCGGTCCGGCGTGCTGACGGTCGGCGCGGTCCGCTCCCCGGCCAGCATGCCCAACTCCCCCAACGCATCCCCGTGACCCGACGAGATCGCGGCCATGCTGTAGAGCGACTCGCTGCCCATCGTGTAGTAGTACGAATGATCGTTGAAATCAGGATAGTCGGTCCCCGGTACCTCGGCGTGAAAGCGCACGCCGCCAAAGGATTCCGCGGCTGCATCGTTGCCGAGGCCGGCCGACACACCGAGAGGGTCGGCCAGCGGGCCGTTGAGAACATCTGCTGCGAAGTCGCTGGAGCCGATCCAGCCCACCGGGTCGGTCGACGCGTTACCGACGTACACCTGGCCGCCCTGCAGGTTGAAATCGGCGGCGGTCTGCGCCAAATCAGTTCCCGGACAACCCAACAGCACCGCGTTGGTGGCCTGCATGCCGCTGCCGGCGAACGCGTCGGCCACGGTCGTCGACCCGTAGGAATGCCCCAGGACGGTGATGGTGGGCTCTGCCATCCCGGTGTGCGTGACGTGCAGGCTGTTGACGTCGCCGGCCAACAGGTCACCGCCGGCCCTCGCCAGTTCCGGATTGGCGATGCGGATGTCGGCGAAACTGTCCGGGGCGTCATAACCCATCCACATGATGACCGCGTTCTGCTTGGTGGGGTCGGCCTTGCTCATCTGGTCGAGCAGGTTGATCCCGTCGTTGCGGCCACTGTTGAGCCAGTCCGACTCCAGGCTGCTGCCGGTGCCCGGCACGATCACACCGATGTTGTCGGCGGCGTCGGGATTGCCGAGCGCGATCGCCGCGGTGCCCTGCCCGTCGTAGGCCAGCGGGTCGTAGCCGAACAGGTACACCGGCCGGGGCCGCGCCGGGTTGTCACCCTCGGACTGGTGTTTGAGTCCCTGCCGCGCTTTCAGACCGTTCTGATACGCCATGACGTCGGCGCGGTTGAGCCCGAAGCGTTCCGGGTTGGCGACCACCTCGTCAGCCGGGACACCGTTGGCGGTCGCGGCGTTGTCCACCCGGGCGATGTCGCGGTCCATCACCGTGCGGTTCAGCTCGTCGCGGACCTCCACCGGCAGCCCGTCGAGGTTGCCGAGCCCGCGCGGTGCGGTGTCCTGCAGGCGCTGCCTGTCGGCGTCACTCAGGCTGTTCCACCACTGGTTGACCTCCTCGGCGGAGGCCCCGGGGGGCGGCATCGGCGGTAGCGGCGTTCCCGGCGGGGTCGCCGGGGCGGATCCACCGATCGCGGTCCGGACGGCGCCTGCCGTGGTGGCGTCGATCTCACCGAACAACTGCAGCAAGCGCTGGATGACCGCGGTGAAGCCGGGCTCGAAATGCCGAAGCAGCGGCGGGAACGGCGGGGCGGTGGCCCGGCCGTCCTCGGCGACCGTCCACCCCCCGGCACGCAACATGTCGACCAGGCCCGTCACGCCGTCGCGCGTCGCCCCCAACTGCGCGCCACCGGTGCTCAGCGCCTTCTGCATCGTCTCCAGCCGGGCCCGCAGCTGCAGCTGCGAGGTGAGGTTCTGCTCGGCCTTGGCGATCGCGGCCTCACTGCCCGCGCCCTGCCACGCCGCACGCAGCCGATCCAACGCCTCGCGTTCGGTGGCGATGACGGCGTCGAGTTCGACGATCTTCGTGCCCAGCGCGCCCGCGGCCGCCGTGAGGCCCTGCGGATTCGACGCCTCCACCATCGAGACCGTGACCGACAACGCGACCCCCCTCAGCAAAGTCGCCCCCAATTATGCCCATGGGGTATCGCGGGTCCGCGCACTGTTCGGTGATGTCCGACAGGCGCCTCCGCGGGTGTGCTCGCCAAATCCGCCCTCGACCTGAGGCCGTCGACCTAATGTGATCGCTATGGCACCAGCGCAGCGTGAACCCAAAGTCGTCGTCCTCGGGGGCGGATCCTGGGGCACCACCGTCGCCTCGATCTGCGCCCGCCGCGGACCGACGCTGCAGTGGGTGCGTTCGGAGGAGACGGCCGAGGACATCAACGACCGGCACCGCAACTCGAAGTACCTCGGCAATGAGGTCGAGCTGACCCACACCTTGCGCGCCACCACCGACTTCACCGAAGCCGCGGAATGCGCCGACGTGATCGTGATGGGCGTTCCGTCGCACGGGTTCCGCGGTGTGCTCGAACACCTCGCCCAGGAGTTGCGGCCGTGGGTGCCGGTGGTGTCGCTGGTCAAGGGCCTCGAGCAGGGCACCAACTACCGGATGAGCCAGATCGTCGACGAGGTGCTGCCCGGTCACCCCGCCGGCATCCTGGCCGGCCCCAACATCGCCCGCGAGGTCGCAGAAGGCTACGCCGCCGCCGCAGTGCTGGCGATGCCCGACCAGCATCTGGCCGCCAACCTAGGAAAACTGTTCCGCACCAAGCGATTTCGGACCTACACCACAGATGACGTGGTGGGCGTGGAGATGGCGGGCGCGTTGAAGAACGTCTACGCCATCGCCGTCGGCATGGGGTACTCGCTGGGCATCGGCGAGAACACCCGGGCGATGGTGATGGCCCGCGCGGTCGCCGAGATGTCGAAGCTGGGGGTGGCGATCGGCGGCCACCGGGACACGTTCGCCGGCCTGGCCGGGATGGGCGATCTGATCGTGACGTGCACGTCGCAGCGCAGCCGCAACCGCCATGTCGGCGAGCAACTCGGTGCGGGAAAACCGATCGACGAGATCATCGCCGCGATGAACCAGGTGGCCGAGGGCGTCAAGGCGGCCAGCGTGATCATGGAGTTTTCCGAGAAGTACGACATCCCGATGCCGATCGCCCGGGAGGTGGACGGCGTCGTCAACCACGGCGCGACGGTCGAGGACGCCTACCGCGGACTGGCCGCCGAGAAGCCCGGCCACGAGGTGTACGGGTCGGGCTTCTGAGGCTCAGTTGAAGTACGGGTTGGTGCCCTCAGGCCGGGCGAGCAGCGGGTTGAGCGCGTTGACGATGAACGAACCGGCGGGGCTGACCACAAAGCCCGCCTGATTCTTGCTGTCGACGCAGGCCGTCATCGTGCCGTCACCGCCGCAGCTGACGGTGCCGAAGCTCAGGCGGGTGTTCGGCGGGAGCGGATTGACCGGCCCCCCGTACATCGGGTTGGGTGCCGAGCCGAAGGTCGGCACCCCGCCCGAGCTGCCGCCGACCAGGTTGGCGCCCTCGGGTCCTCCGGGGATCGGGCCGTTGCAGCCATAACCGCCATTGCGCTGCAACATGCAGGTCAGTCCGGCCGAGCCGAACACATAGGCCGACCCGTCGTATACCGCGAAGTCCTGCGGGTTCGCCGGCGCGAACGCGTTGATGTCGGGGGCCGGCGGTGGCGGTGGGGGTGGCGGCGGCTGAGCAGCGGCCAGGCCCGACCCGTTGAGAACACCGGCCGCAGCAACACAGGCGGCACCGGCGAGTAAGCGCACAGGAATTCTGCTCAGCACCATCACAGCCTAGATGTCGCCGCAGAGCCGAGCAGTGTTTCAGAAAGTGAAGCTGCCACCCGGGCTGAGCACAAACCCGGACTGGTCGACGGTGTTGATGCAGGACGTGACCACGCCGTCGGTGCCGCAGCTGACGGTGCGGAAACTCATCCGCGTGTTGGCCGGAAGGGGCGCGGGGTTCTCGACCGCGCCGTACATCGGCCGGTCGGAACTGCTGAAGCCCGGGCTGCCGCCGGCCCAGCCGGTGACCAGGTTCGCGCCACCCGGCGCCGCGGGCAGCGGACCGCTGCACCCGTAGCCGCCGGTCTGCCGGTCCATCACACACGTCACTCCACCGGGAACCGCGAAGGAGTACCAGGCGCCGTCCATCGCGGCGAAGTCCTGCGGGTTCACCGGCGGCATGGCGTTGATGTTCGGCACCGGAGGCGGGTCGGCCGCCGCGATACCGGGCAGGGCCAGGGCCGCGGCTGCTGCCGCCGCTGCGGTGAGGAGTCTGGTCAGCACGTCGCCCACCCTAAGGGGATGCGGTGCGACCCGCACCTCTCCCGTCGCCGGAATTGCATTCCAGCCGCGAGAGTTCGAGTGGAGGCCTGCTGGAACGCAGTTCCGGCGATTAGTAGCGGTCGGGGCCGCGGCCGGCCATGGCCTCCAGCCGGGCGATGCGATCCTCCATCGGCGGGTGGGTCGCGAACAGCTTGCCGATCTTCTCCCCGGCGCGGAACGGGTTGGCGATCATCAGGTGCGCCTGGTCGGCGAGCTGCGGCTCCGGCGGCAACGGCGCCTGCTGGACGCCGGCGCTGATCTTGCGCAACGCGCTGGCCAACGCCAGCGGATCGCCGGTGAGCTCCGCTCCGGACTGATCGGCCTGATACTCCCGCGAACGCGACACCGCCAGCCGGATGACCGTCGCCGCGATCGGGCCCAGCAGCGAAACCAGCAGGATCGCAAAGGGATTGGTGCCGCCCTCGCGGTTTCCGCCGAACATGCTCGCGAAGAACGCCAGGTTGGCCAGGGCGGTGATCACCGAGGCCATCGCGCCGGCCACACACGAGATCAGGATGTCGCGGTTGTAGACATGGGACAGCTCGTGGCCGAGCACCGCCCGCAGCTCACGTTCGTTGAGGATTCCGAGGATGCCCGTCGTGCAACAGACCGCGGCATTGCGCGGGTTGCGGCCGGTGGCGAACGCGTTCGGAGCGGCGGTGTCGCTGACGTAGAGCCGAGGCATCGGCTGACGCGCCGTCGTCGCGAGTTCGCGCACGATCTTGTACATCAACGGCGCCTGCATCTCGGTGACGGGCTGGGCGTGCATCGCCTTCAACGCCATCTTGTCGCTGTTGAAATACACGTAGGCGTTCATGCCGACGGCGAACAGCACCGCCAGGAACATGATGTTGCGGCCGAACATCGCGCCGACGCCGACGATCAGACCCGAGAACACCGCCAACAACAGGAACGTCTTCGCCCTGTTGGCGTGCGGGTGCCAAGTCATCGTGCTTGCCTCCTCGAGAAAACCTGCCGACCCACCGAAGTTGGAAGAGTCGTCGCTGCAGTCAACGCCCGGACAGCCCGCGGAGGTTCCTGAGGCTCAGCCGTGTCGCGTGATGGTGTAGTTCACCAGCGTCGCCAGCGCCTGGCGGCCCGGCCCGTCGGGCAGCAGGGCGAGCTCCTGCTCAGCCTGCTGGGCGTACCCCGCCACGGTCTCCTTGGCCTTCGTGATGCCTTCGGATGCGCGCAGCAGTCGCAGCGCCTCGGCCAGTTCGTCGTCGTCCTCGATCGGGCCGGACAGCAGTTCGCGCAGCCTGTCGGCGTCCGGACCATCCTCACGCAGCGCATACAGCACCGGCAGCGTGTGCACACCCTCGCGCAGATCGGTGCCCGGCACCTTCCCGGACTCGTCGGGGTCACTGGCGATGTCGATGATGTCGTCGGAGATCTGGAAGGCCGTGCCGACGATCCCGCCGAGCCGCGCCAACCGTTCGACCTGCTCGTCGTCGGCGCCGGAGAACGTCGCGCCGAATCGGCCCGAGGCCGAGATCAGGCAGGCCGTCTTCTCGTAGACGACCTTGAGGTAGTGGTCGATCGAGTCGACCTGGTCGGCCGCACCGCGGGTTTCCCGCATCTGACCGGTCACCAACAGGGCGAACGTGTCGGCGATGATCCGCACCGCGTCGGGACCCAGACGCGAGACGAGCCGTGATGCCGTCGCGAACAGGTAGTCGCCGGCGAGGATCGCGATGTTGTTGCTCCAGCGGGCGTTGGCACTGGAGGCGCCGCGGCGCACCTGCGCCTCGTCCATCACGTCGTCGTGGTACAGCGTCGCGAGGTGGACCAGCTCGATCACCGCGCCGGCGACGGAGACCTGCCACGCATCGGGTTCGGGTCCGAGCTGGGCGGACAGCACCGTGAACAACGGGCGGAACCGTTTCCCGCCGGCCTGGAAGAGATGCTGCACGGCCTCGGACATCAGGGCGTCGGCACGGCCCAACTCCTCGGACATCAGGGCCTCGACCCGGGCCACGCCGTCCCGGACATCCTGGGCGAACTGGGCATCCCCGAAGTCCACTCCCGCCACCACGTTCGCCGGTGTCCTCACACTGCCAACATACTGGGAGTCATGGACTACCCGGCGACAGGTGCGACCGAGGGGGCGAGCAGCGCTGACGTCGTCGTGGTCGGGGCCGGGCCTGCCGGATCCGCTGCGGCGGCGTGGGCGGCGCGCTCCGGTCGCGACGTGCTGGTGATCGACTCTGCGCAGTTCCCCCGCGACAAAGCCTGCGGCGACGGGCTGACCCCGCGCGCGATCGCCGAGATGCGACGCCTCGGGCTCGGCTCCTGGCTCGACGGGAAGATCGCCCATCGCGGGCTGCGGATGTCCGGGTTCGGCGCCGACGTCGAGGTGCCGTGGCCGGGTCCGTCGTTCCCGCCCTCGAGTAGCGCAGTCCCCCGCACAGAGCTCGACGAGCGCATCCGTCTGGTGGCCGTCGACGACGGCGCCAAGATGAAGCTCGGAGCGAAAGCTGTTGATGTGCAGCATGATGCGTCCGGGCGGGTGACGGCGGTGGTGCTGGATTCCGGGCAGGTGATCCGGTGCACCAGCCTGATCGTCGCCGACGGGGCGCGCTCGACGCTGGGACGCGTCCTCGGCCGCGAGTGGCACAAGGAGACCGTCTACGGCGTCGCCATCCGCGGGTACATCGCCACCCCGCGCAGCAACGAACCGTGGATCACCTCACACCTGGAACTGCGGTCCCCCGACGGTGAGGTGCTGCCCGGGTACGGCTGGATCTTCCCGCTGGGTAACGGCGAGGTGAACATCGGCGTCGGCGCGCTGGCGACCTCGAAGCGTCCTGCCGACGCCGCGCTGCGACCCCTGATGAGCTACTACACCGGCCTGCGCCGCGACGAGTGGGGCTTCGAGGGTGAACCGCGGGCCGGGTTGTCGGCGCTGCTGCCGATGGGTGGCGCGGCGTCAGGGGTGGCAGGACCCAACTGGATGCTGATCGGCGACGCCGCGGCCTGTGTGAACCCGCTCAACGGCGAGGGCATCGACTACGGGCTGGAGACCGGCCGACTGGCCGTGGAGTTGTTGGACCTCGACGACTTCTCGCGCGCGTGGCCGGCCGTCCTGCACGAGCACTACGCGCGCGGCTTCTCGGTGGCCCGCCGACTGGCCCTGCTGCTGACGTTCCCGCGCTTCCTTCCTGCGGCCGGGCCGGTGGCGATGCGGTCCGGGCTGCTGATGAAGATCGCAGTGCGGGTGATGGGCAACTTCGTCACCGAGGCCGACGAGGACGTGGTGGCACGGGCGTGGCGCGGGGCGGGGCGGCTGTCGGGCCGCATCGACGACCGTCGCCCCTTCACGTGACGCCCGTCGTTCGATGACGCCCGTCGTTCCGCGAGCGCGCGTGTCTGCACGTCGGCGCGCCGCAATTTCTGTGCATTCGCGCGCGCTCGGCGGGGCTCGAGCGTGACATCGGTGTACCGCGCACCCTTGCGCTCACGTCGCGACGACGTGGACCCGCAGGGCCCGCTCGCACGGGCGCTGTCGTCGGGCCTGTGCGGGTTTGGTGGTGATCGTGATCCCGAGCGATTGGCACGCCGCGTCGAACGCTTCGCCGAAGTGGACGACGGGTCGTTCGTGTGGACCCGGGACGGCGACGGACTGTTCTGGCTCGGCCGGATCGACGGGCCGTACTCCTACGACGCGGCAGGCGAGAGCGTCGACCTGGTGCACGTCCGGCCGTGCCGATGGCTCGCCTCCCCATTTGTCGAGGCCGCCACGCCGCCCGCGGTCATCGCCACCTTCGGCCGAGGCGGGCGCAACTTTCAGGAGATCCACGACGCCGACGTCGGAGAACAGTCCGCGAGGCTGTGGGAGCGACGCTAAGCCAGCGAGTGCGCGAACCCGCTGAGATCGCGGACACTGGCGCCGAATACCTCCGGCATCACACTGCCGAACAGCAGATCCCCGCCATGGCAGGTACCCGCCACCACCCGACCGATGGCGGGCACACCCGCGCGCAACAGTCTGCGGTAGTACTGCAGCCCCTCGTCGCGCAGCGGATCGAGTTCGTTGACCGAAATCACATGCGGCGGAAGATTTCTCAGTTCCTCGTCGGTGGCCATCGCCGCCCAGCACGTCGCATCGTCGGCGTGCGAACCGTCGGGTTCATACAGCGATCCGAGCAGCGCGGCCTGCTCGCGACTGATGAAGTAGCCGTCGTTCTCCTCGAGGGACGGCAGGTCGTCGCAGTCCTGCTGCCACCGATTCGAGATGAACGGGCATTGCGCGTAGAAGCCTGCGATCTCGTCGATCCAACCCTCCCGTTTCGCCTTGTGCGCCAACGTCAGTGTCAGGTTGCCGCCGCCGGATTCCCCGGACGCGACGATGTGACTGATGCCGAGGTCGCGGTGGTTGGCGCTGACCCATCGAGCCGCCGAAGCGCAGTCGTCGAGCCCGGCGGGGAACGGATGCGAGCCCAATTTCGCACTGGAGTTACGGAATTCGACCCCGACGACGACGAGACCGGTCGCGGCGAGGTGTTCGCGCAACCGGACGTAGCAGAGGTCGGTCGCGCTGCCGATCGCCATGCCGCCGCCGTGTAGGTGCAGGATGGCCGGCAGCGGGCCCGCCGCGGCAGCGGGCCTGCTGATGTACAGCGTGATGTCGTTGCCGTCGACGCCGGTGATGGTGGTCGTGGTCGACGACACCCCGTCGGGCCCGGCGACGTCGCCGGCGAGCGCTTCGAAGATCGCGCCGATGGCTTCTTCGCTCATGGCCGCGAAGGCGTGCCGCTCCTCCAGGGGCGAGTCGACGGTCAGCCCGCTCGAGGGCATCCGTCCGTCCAGACCGAACCGGGCGAATGCCTCGACCATGCGGGGATCTGACCGCGGGTCGGTTCCCAGCGTGGCGTCGGGGTCAGCGTGGCGTCCATGCGGCATGACCCCGACCGTAGCGGCGTTGCGTGGACCGAAAGGGCGCTTTCGCCGCCCGCGAACGAGCGCACAGGCACACAGTTTGCGGCGTGTCGGCGTGCAAACACGCGCGCTCGCGGGACGGACGGGGCTACAGAACCAGCGGGGCTACAGAACTACAGAACTACCGGGGCTTGGTGGCGGCGTGCAGCGCGACGATGCCGCCGGACAGGTTGCGCCACCGCAGATCCGTCCAACCCGCGTCACCGATGCGCCTCGCCAGGTCCGCCTGATCCGGCCAGGCCCGGATCGACTCCGCGAGATAGACGTAGGCGTCGGGGTTGGACGACACCGTGCGGGCGATCCGCGGCAGCGCCTGCATCAGGTACTCCTTGTACACCGTGGAGAACAGCGGGTTGGTCGGCGTCGAGAACTCGCACACCACCAACCGTCCACCCGGCCGTGTCACCCGCGCCATCTCCCGCAACCCCGCCGAGTGGTCGACGACGTTGCGCAGCCCGAAGCTGATCGTCACCGCGTCGAACACGCCGTCGGCGAAGGGAAGTCGGGTCGCGTCGCCGGCGACCTTCGGCACACTGCGGCCCGCACCCGCGGCAAGCATGCCGACGGAGAAGTCCGCAGCCACACACCAGGCGCCGGAGGCGGCCAACTCTTCGGTCGACACCGCGGTCCCGGCCGCCAGGTCGAGGACCTTGTCGCCGGGTCCGATCTTCAGCGCCGCCCGCGTGGCACGCCGCCAGAAGCGGTCCTGGCCGAGCGAGAGCACGGTATTGGTCAGGTCGTAGCGGCGCGCGACCCCGTCGAACATCGACGCGACCTCGTGAGGATTCTTCTCCAGCGACGCCCGATTCACTCCGCCGACGCTACCTGTGAACCTGCTTGAGGCGGGAATGCACAGCGCCGCCGCAGGCATTGACCCAGCAATGAGTGAAAAAATCTGGTTCATCACCGGCACGTCGCGCGGGTTCGGGCGCGAATGGACGATCGCGGCGCTGGAGCGCGGCGACAAGGTCGCGGCCACGGCGCGCGACGTGTCCTCACTGGACGACCTCAGCGCCAAGTACGGCGACGCACTGCTGCCGATCACCCTCGACGTGACCGACCGGGCGGCCGACTTCGAGGCCGTCAAAGCAGCCCACGACCACTTCGGGCGTCTTGACATCGTCGTCAACAACGCCGGCTACGGGCAGTTCGGCTTCATCGAGGAACTCTCCGAAGCAGAAGCGCGCGATCAGATCGAGACCAACGTGTTCGGCGCCCTGTGGATCACCCAGGCCGCGCTGCCCTATCTGCGCGCGCAGCGCAGTGGTCACCTGATCCAGGTGTCCTCGATCGGCGGCATCACGGCCTTCCAGAATGTCGGCATCTATCACGCGTCCAAATGGGCCCTGGAAGGTTTCTCGCAGGCCCTCGCGCAGGAGATCGAGTCGTTCGGCGTCCACGTCACGCTGATCGAGCCGGGTGGCTTCTCGACCGACTGGGCCGGTCCATCGTCGAAGCGGGCGACGCCGCTGCCCGACTACGAAGAGGCGCACGCCGAGGCCGACGCCAAGCGTGCTCAGCGGATGCCCACCCCCGGCGACCCGCAGGCCTCCGCGCGGGCCATCCTCAAGGTCGTCGACGCCTCCCCGCCGCCGCTGCGGGTGTTCTTCGGCGAGAAGCCGCTGCAGCTGGCCAAGGCCGACTACGAGAGCCGGCTGGCGACCTGGGAACAGTGGCAACCCGTGGCGGTCGAAGCGCAGGGCTGACAGACGCGTCAGCCCACCAGCTGCGAGATCTGTGACCACAGCCGGTCACGGGCCGGTTCGGCAACTGTCGGCGAGAAGTCCACCACCAGTGTTTCCACCTGCCTCAGACCACGGTCTGCGGCGTAGATCTGCGCGTTGCCGGTGGTCGAAAAGGACATGATCCGGAAACGGTCGGTGGTGATCACCTGCTCACAACCCGCTCCGGCACAGTCGGTGCTGGTGGTGTCCATCGGATGCAGCACCACCTTCCCGTCGTTCTCGAGGCGGTCGACGACGGCGGCCGCCGAGGGTGCCCACCCCGGCGGCGGATGGTGGGTGACCTCCGTGACCGACGCCGGCGTCGAGCACGCGGTGCAGCACACCGCGCCGAGGACGGCAATCAGGCGGCTGAGCTGTCTCATCGGCAGCGCAACTCGACCATCGGCAGATCGGTGTCCGGCGGGTCCACCCGACCGCCCAGGGTGCGCTGGACCACCTCTTTGAGCGAACTCCACGCCCGCGGATGCCGACCGATGTAGCGCTGCAGCGCCGCGTCGGCCTCATCCGTGGAGAGCCGACGGGCGGTGCCTGCGACGCTGCGCCGCCGCGCCACCGACACCTTGACCTCCGGTTTGGCCATCACATTCTGGAACCACTGTGAGCGTTCGCCGAAACCTGAGGGAACGACGTAGGTATTCGGGTCGGGGTGATCGATGACCTCGAGGACCACGTACCTTTTGGCGCCGGTGCGTCGACCCACGTGTTCGAGCATCAGCATCCGGGATCCGAACACAAAGCCCAGACCGGCCCGGTACAGCGAGATGGGTGCTCGCGCGAAGCGACGCGAATGCAGCGCTGCCTCAGCGAGTTTCCTCGTCGGCTCCGTCAGAGCGTGCGTCAGGGCAGCGTTCCACATCGTCCGCACCTCCTCTGTCGTCGCGACCGAATCCGTGGCTGGAAGCGGCGACGTGGTCGCCGCCCCGTAGTTCCGTCATACCGAAGTCGATCGCGCGGACGCAACCACCGGAAGGAGGTCCAGCTCAGGCGACCTTCGAAGCCCGGGTTCCCACCACTTCCTCGTAGTGCCCGAGCAGTTGGTCGCAGATCACCGGCCAGGTCCGGCCGAGCACGCTGCGCCGGGCCGCCACCGAATAGCGACGCCGTTCGGCCACCAGGTGATCCACCGATTCCGCCAGTTTGTGCTCGAACTCGTCGACAGGCAGCAACAGGCCGGTGCGGTAGGGCGCGACCAGATCCCTCGGACCGCCGGCATCGGGGGCGATCACCGGAAGGCCCGAAGCCATCGCCTCCTGCACCGCCTGGCAGAACGTCTCGTGCTCGCCGGGGTGGACGAAGACGTCCATGCTGGCATACGCGCTCGACAGTTCACCGCCGTAGAGAGATCCGGTGAAAACTGCTCCGGGAAGCGATGATTCGAGTTTCCGACGGTCGACCCCGTCGCCGACGACGACGATCTGCAGGTCGTCGCGGTGGGCGATCGCAGCCAACCGCTCGACGTGCTTCTCCGGGGCCAGTCGCCCGACGAACCCGATGATCGGCTTGCCGTCCGGCGACCAGGACCGTCGCAGCCGGTCATCACGCGCAGAGGGCGCGAACCCGGTCACGTCCACCCCGCGGGCCCACTTGTGCACCCGCGGGATGCCATGGGCGGCAAGATCTTCCATCGCCGAGGTGGAGGGCGCCAAGGTGCGGTCGGCACGCTTGTGCAGGTGCCGGTTCCAGGCCCACGCCGCGCGCGAGGCCACCCCGACGCCGTAGCTCTGCGCGAAGCCCGCGATGTCGGTCTGGAACACCGCCACCGTCGGAATCCCCAGGTGACGAGCGGCATGCAGACCGCCGTAGCCGAGCAGCGCGGGCGATGCGAGGTGGACCACGTCGGGGTCGAAGCCGCGCAGCACACCGACCATCCGCGGCCGGGGCACACCCAGCGGCAGCGAGGTCACCTTCGGGAACATCTTGGACGGCACCCGGTGCACCCGGATTCCCTCGTAGACCTTGTCAGCGGCCGGTTGCCCGCGTGGCGTATCCGGGGCGATCACCAACACCTCGTGCCCGGTGCGGCGCAGATGCTCGATCACCCGAAGCACGGAGTTGGTGACGCCGTTGACGTTCGGGAGGAATGACTCTGCGACGATCGCTACCCGCACCCCGCGACAGTGACATCACCACCTGTCGACGAGGTTGCCACCAGGGATATGTCATACGAATTGCCGGGTGACGGACGTTACTCTCTCGGCATGCGGATTTTCAGAGCAGCGCAGGCCATCGGAACCCTGTCCGTGCTGCTCGCGATGGTCGGCTGTTCACAACAGATCAGCGGCACCGCCCAACGGGACTCCACCAGCGCGCCGCTGGCCCTGTCCGTGGACGGGTACGGGATCGTCGCGGGCTACGACGACGCACCCGCGCGGATCGAGATCTTCACCGAACCGCAGTGCCGCCACTGCAGCGACCTGCAGCGCGATTTCGGTGACGCGCTGCACTACCACGTCAACGTCGGCAGCCTGCAGATCACCTACCGGCCGTTGACCTTCATGGACGACGACTACGACGGGTACTCCTCCACGGTCGCCAACGCGCTGTTCCTGGCCGCGCAGACGCCGGTGTCCGGCGTCGGTCCCAGCGGTTCACAGTTCCAGCGCTTCGTCGAGGAACTCTGGGTCAATCAGGACGCCGGCGGGCCTGCGTTCACCCCGGACGAACTGCGCGACATGGCGTCCGGCGCAGGCATGCCCGATCCCATCGCGAACACCGTCGCGCGCGACGAGGAAGCCGTCGACATCGCCGAGATGGAAGATGCCAACTTCGGATTCCTGTTCGACATCGACCCCGTGCAGACCGGCACGCCGACGGTGTTCGATCTGGAAGCCGGCGAGAAGCTCGACATCTACGACGACGACTGGCTGGACAACCTCGTCCAATCCTGAGTCAGGCCACCAGCTCGCGACCGTCGAGGCGCCGCTCGACCACAGCGGTCACCCCGAGCGCGGCCCCGGCGATCACCCATCCGACAACCGCGATCGATCCCGCGGGAACGATCGCCAGCGCAGCGTTGCGATCCCGGACCCGCACCAGATCGGGATTGTTGACGTCGTACTCGACGTAGATGCGCATGCCGGGCTCGAGCTCCGACGGATACAGCACGCCCAGCTCGGGTCGGTAGGTGACCCTGTCCGAAGTGACGAATTCGATGGTCGAGCGCCGCGGACCCGCGTCGAGGACACTGGCCTCGGCAACCCCGAGATGACGTTCGATCTGCTGGTCGTTGCGCCAGGCACCCAGCACCAGCAGCACCGACTGCAATGTCACCAGGCACGCCACCACCACGATTCCGATCCGGATCCGCCGCACGATCCGGCCGCCGGGAGTCTCGCCGGGCTCACCCGAGAGGTGCGGAACGATGAGGCGCCACAACGCTTTCAGGCGGTCACGCACACCATTCACAGAGTGGCCTTGATCGATGCGTGCAGCGCCCGCAGCGACGACCTGTCGGCCTTCACCTCCAGGACCCGCATGCCGTCGAACGGCTCGCCCAGGCAATCGGCCAGGTCGGCGACCTCGATCTGCCGGCTTTCGACGTGGTAGGCGCGGCAGAGCGCACCGACGTCGACGTCGTGCGGGGTGCCGAAGACGCGCGAGGACACGTCGGAGTACCGGGTGTCGCCCTGCTCGAGCAACTCGAAGATGCCGCCGCCGTTGTCGTTGGACACCACGATCGTCAGGTTCTTCGGTGTCGGCTCGGTGGGCCCGATCAACAGACCCGAACTGTCGTGCACGAACGTCAGGTCACCGAGCAGCGCGATGGTCCGGCCGCCGGTGCTCTCGGAGGCCCCCGCTCGTTCAAAGGCCTCCGCTCGTTCAAAGGCCAAAGCCGCCCCGATCGCCGTCGACACCGTTCCGTCGATGCCCGCCACCCCGCGGTTGGACCGCACCTTGACGCCGGTCGCATCGAAGCCCACCAGCGCGATGTCGCGGACCGGGTTCGATGCGCCCAGGACCAGCTGATCGCCGGGTCGTAGCGCATCGGCGACGGCCGCGGCGACGTGCAGTCCGGTGGTCAGCGGATGCGACGCGAGCTGATCGCGGACCGCGGTGACGGCGTGGCTGTTCGCCTCGGCACAGCGGCGCAGCCAGTCCGCCGACGGCGCACCGGAGGTGACCGCACGGGTGCCCGTGGCCTGCGAGTTCCCCGACACATCGGGCCACCGCGGGCCGGTGGTCAGCGCGAAGACGGGCACCGCGGGGTCGGCCAGCAGCGTGGACACCGGGCGGTGCAGGGTCGGCCGGCCCAGCATGATGACCTGCTTGGGGTGCAGCAGCGGCAGCGCGAACGGATGCAACGGGTTCTCCGCGGCCGGCGCGGTGGGCTCGGCGACGGTGGGCAGATGCGCCAGGTTCGGGTGAACGCCTGCGCCGTGACCGGCGATGACCACCGTGTCGGGGGTGATGTCGATGTCCAGCGGCTGGTCGAACGTCACGGGCGGGGTGAAGGTCCACGGCTTGCCGTCGGGACGGCCCTCAGGGGCATACGCCAGGCCCGGCGCTCCGTCTTCACCGACCCCGGGCACCAGCGGCTCGCGCAGCGGGATGTCGAACTGCACCGGTCCGGCGTTGGCCGACCGGGAACCCTTGGCGGCCACCAGAACCCGGCAGGTCGCCGAGCGCCACTGCGCGTTGAGGGAATCGAATTCGCCGGGAGCCCCGCGCAGATCGGGGGCCAGCCCGAGACTGACGTTGGCGCGCACCTGGGTGGCGAAATAGCCGAGCTGCTCGAAGGTCTGGTTGGCGCCGGTGCCCAGCAGTTCGTAGGGCCGGTTGGCCGACAGCACGATCAGCGGAACGCGGGCGTAGTTGGCCTCCACCACCGCCGGACCCAGGTTGGCCACCGCGGTGCCCGACGTCATGGCGATGCACACCGGCGCCCGCTCGGCGAGCGCCAGACCGATCGCCAGGAAGCCCGCGGTGCGCTCGTCGATGCGGACGTGCAGGCGGAGCCGACCGGCACGGTCGGCGTCATGCAGCGCGAACGCCAGCGGAGCGTTGCGCGAGCCCGGGCACAGCACCACGTCGCGGACCCCGCCGCGGATCAGTTCGTCGACGACCACGCGGGCCTGCGCCGTCGAAGGGTTCATCACTACAGACTATCGGCGAAGAAATTCAGGATCGCGGTGTTGACGACCTCGGGCTTCTCGATGAAGCCGAGGTGACCGGTGCCGGGGATCTCCAGGAACTGCCCGTTGGGCATCGCATTGGCGACCTCGCGGCCGAGATAGGACGGCAGCACGACGTCGTCGGCGAAACCGATGACCAACGTCGGCGTGGTGACGTTCTGGTAGGCGCTCAGCCTGCTGCCGTTCGGGCCGATCGACAGCTGTGTCTTCATGCCCGGTGTCGGCTTCTGCGGCCACATCGTGAACATCTCGATCCAGTCCCGCACCACGTTGTCGTCGTTCAACGTCTTCGGCGAAAAGCTCTCCAGCAGGCGCACTTTCGCTTCGAACTCGACCGGCAACTGCAGGCCGGACTCGGCCAGGGCCAGTTCACCGGTGAAGAAGAAGTCGCGGGTGCGGTCGTGGCGGCCGCGGGTGGCCATCAGCACTGCCGAGCGGACCAGCTCGGGGCGGGCCACCATCAGTTCCTGGGCGATGTAGGAGCCCATGGAGAGTCCGACCAGGCGGGCGGGGGCCAGCCCGAGTTCCTCGATGAGGTCGGCGACGTCACCGACCATGGTTTCGGTCGTGAAGCCCTCGGCGTTCTCGGTGGCGCCGATGCCGCGGTTGTCGAAGGTCACACAGCGGTAACCGGAGCGGGTGAACACCGGTACCTGGTGCAGGTGCCAGGTGCGTCCGGCACCCCCACGGCCTGCGATGAACACCACCGGTTCGCCGGAGCCGCGATCGTCGTAAGCCAAATTCACCCCGACGACGGTACTTCGATTCCCGTCGAGACTGCACCAGGGGTGGTGAATCGCCGGAAAACTCCGCCGTCAGCGCAGCCTCAGCGGGGGGCGGGTCGCTTGTCACGCCGCGACCGCACGGCGCGAACGGCGGCGTCCCACAGCAGGCCGGTGCTGGCGGCCAGCGCGGCGGGTTTGGCCATCTCCCTGCCCATCATCGCGGTGGCCAGCGCTTTGGTGCTCGCCGACGCCTTGGACATGTGCCCTGAGTCGAACGGCGGCTGCGGGTCGTACTCCATCGACAGCTGGATGGCCTTGGCCTTGGCCTCACCACCGATGCGGCCCGCCAGCCACAGCCCGAGGTCGATGCCGGCCGACACGCCCGCGCAGGTGACGATCTTGTCGCCGGCGGGCACGATCCGCTCATCGCCGACGGGTTGTGCGCCGAAGGTGCGCAGCACCGGCAACGCCGCCCAGTGCGAGGTGGCCCGCTTGCCGTCCAGCAGCCCTGCTGCGGCGAGGATCACCGATCCCGAGCACACCGACGTCGTCCACGTCGACGTCTGATGAGCGCGCCGCACCCAGTCGAGCACCTTCTCGTCGCGGGCGTGTTCCATCGTGGCGAACCCGCCGGGGATCAGAACGATGTCGGGAGAGTGCGTTTCGTCGAAGGAATGCGTGGCGCCGATGAGCAGCACCGCCGAGTCCGCGGCGATCGGACCTGGCTCGTGCCAGACGAAGCGGACCTCGGTGTCGGGCAGCCAGCGCAGGCTCTCGTAGGGACCTATGAAGTCCAGCGCGGTATAACCCGGGTACAGCATGATCGCGACCTGCATGGTCGATCTCCTTCTCGTATCAGGCGAATGTCTTGCGGTACTGGTCCGGCGAGATGCCGAGGCGTCGAACGAAGTTGCGGCGCAACGTCTCCGCCGAGCCGAAGCCGCAACGCGCGGCGATCACCGTCACGGTGTCGTCGCTCTCCTCGAGCTGGCGACGGGCCGCTTCGGTGCGGATCCGTTCGACGTAGGCCCCGGGGGCCTCGCCGACCTCGTCGGTGAACACCCGGGTGAAGTGCCGCGGACTCATCGACGCGCGACTCGCCAATTCGGCGACACTGTGCGCGCCGCCGGGTTCGGACTCGATCGCTTCCTGGACATCGCGGATCGGCGTCCGCCGGGCACGCGGCATCCAGACCGGTGCTGCGAACTGCGTCTGCCCGCCCGGCCGTCGCAGATACATGACCAGGTAGCGCGCGACGGTCTGCGCGGCCTCGGTGCCGTAGTCGTCCTCGACCAGCGACAAGGCAAGGTCGATGCCGGCGGTCACGCCCGCAGCGGTCCAGACCTTCTGCGAGCTTCGGACAAAAATCGGGTCGGGATCGACTGTGACAGAGGGGAATTCGGCAGCCATGTGAGGAGCGAAGGCCCAGTGTGTGGTCGCCACGCAGCCGTCGAGCAGGCCGGCTTGGGCGGCCAGGACCGCTCCGGTGCAGACGCTCACCACCCGGCGGGCGTGCGCGGCCGTCGTGGCGATCCAATCGATCAACACCGGATCGCGGCGCGCCATATCCGTGCCGAACCCGCCGGGGAGCACCACCGTGTCGACGGGCTCGCCGGGCTCGGGCAGTGGATCGGCGACCAGTGTGAGCCCGGTGCCGGTGCTGACCGCAGTGCCGTCGACCGAGACCACGCGGACGGCATAACCGTCGCCCGCGCCGTGGGTGGTGACGTACATCGACGCCCCGGTGAACACCTCGAACGGGCCCACCATGTCGAGTGCCTGTACTCCCTCGAAGCCGAGGATCAGCACGGTGCGGGGCATGGACTCAGTGTTCGCCGTTGCACCGATGGCGTCTAGGCCATGGATCCCACAGATCAGGACAACAGCGGGAAGCAGGCCCTGACGCGGTCGATCCACCACTGCCTGCGATCGGGCGGAGCCGCGAGCGCGGCGAGGCGGGCCGGGTCGGGCGTCACCGTCGCCGCAGGCAGATACCCGTCCACCGGCGTGACCGGCCCGGCGACGTCCTCGACGAACAACCCGCCGGTGCCCAGGCCGCACGCATACGGCAGGTCGGGCAGGCACCCCGCAGCGATCAGCCCGGCGCCGATGCCGACGGCGGAGTCCAGGGCGCTGGAGACCACGATCGGGATGTCGATCTGCCCGGCGATGCTCAGCATCGTGTACACCCCGCCCAGCGGCGCGACCTTGAGCACCGCGACGTCAGCGGCACCGGATCGCACCACCAGCAGCGGGTCGTCGGCTTTGCGGATGCTCTCGTCGGCAGCGATCGGGACGTCGACGCGGCGACGGACCTCGGCGAGTTCGGGCACGGTTGCGCAGGGTTGTTCGAGGTACTCCAGCGCGCCGTCGGCGGTCAGCGCCCCGGCGGCGGTGACCGCCTCCTCGACACTCCAGCCGCCGTTGGCGTCGACACGCACCGCAGGCACCACGGCGCGCACGGCGTTGACCCGGGCCACGTCCTCGGCCAGTGTCTGCCCGGGTTCGGCGACCTTCACCTTCGCGGTGCCCGCGCCGGGGAACCGGGCCAGCACCCCGGCGACGTCCCCGGCAGGAACGGCGGGCACGGTCGCGTTGATCGGGATGCGGTCACGGCGGGTCTGCGGCAGCGGCCGGTAGGCCGCTTCGATCCCGGCGGCCAGCCAGTGCGCGGCCTCGGCCGGTTCGTATTCGAGGAACGCTCCGAACTCGCCCCAGCCTGCGGGGCCGTCGATCAGCGCCACCTCGCGGGTGGTGATACCGCGGAAGCGCACCCGCATCGGCAACGCCACCACGTGCAACCGGTCGAGGACATCGGACAACTCCACCGTCGTGGCGTCGGTCACCCGCGGCTCTTCAGCAACGCTTCGGCGGTGCGGCGGCCACTGACCAGCGCGCCCTGGATGGAAGCGGTGTCGCGGTGGTCTCCGCACACCCACCGGCCGTCGGCGAGATGCACCGGGCGGCGCACCGACAGCGGCGGCGAGTGGGCGGGGAGTGCCCCCGGGACGACATGCCGGGTCACCCGCGTCCAGCGCATTCCGTCCGCGCCGAGGATCTCGGCGGCGTGCCGGCGCAGCACCTGCTCATCGGGAGGGTTCCCGTCCGGACCCAGTAGCGCCGATGCGGCGATCAGGTGCCGACCCGAAGGCGCGTACGTGGGCGCGGCCGCGCTGATGACGGCGGTGTTGAGCACCGGCCCCGTCGCGTCGCGGCGGCCGTCGACCCACAGCATCGGAGGGTCGGTCGGTGCGTCGTCGGTGGCCCACCAGTCCGTCACCACGCCGCGCATCCGGGGCGCGGGCAGCCCGCCCAGCTCCGCGGCGGTGGCGGGATCGGTGGCGATCACGACCTGCGCTGCGCGCACGGAGCCGGCGGCACCGCTCACCCGCCACCCCCTGCCTTCGCGAGACATGCCGATGACGTTGTGTTGCAGAGCGATCCGGTCGGCGATGGGGGCGGCCAGCTGGCGCGGCAACGCCTGCATGCCCTCGGCCGGCAGCGCCGGCACGCCGAGGACGAACATCCGCAGCAGCAACAGCACAAATGCGTTGGAGGTGTCACCCGAGTCCTCGAGAAGCACGCCTGCCAGGAAGCGATCGATCACCCGACGCAGCTCGCCGTGAACCCCTGCCGCATCCAGCGCCTCACGCATCGAGGTGTCACCGCCGGCCGACTTCACAGCACGGGGCCGCAGGCCCGGCGCCGCCCAGCGCGCCACCGCCGCCACGTTGCGCGGGCCCAGTCCGCCACGGGTGAGCATCGCCGGGACTTTGGTCGGGGAACGCAGCGGATGGACCCAGACCGTCGACCCGCGGTCCCGACGCACCGCCACCCCGGGCCCGAAGGACTGCAGCCGCAGGGCCTCGACATCAACAGCCCGCTCCAGCTCCGGATAGGCGGGATTGAGCACCTGGAAACCGCGATCGCAGCGGAAGCCGTCGATGACGTCGGTGCGGATCCGGCCGCCGATGTCATCGGCGGCTTCCCACACCCTGACGTCACGGCCGGCCGCGGCGAGCACCGCGGCGCAACGCAGGCCGGCCAGACCCGCCCCGATCACCAGCACGTCGATATCGTCAACACTCATTGCAGCCCATGGCTTCTGGTCGTCTCCATCTGATCGCGCCCGGGTCAATCCGGACGGTCTTGCCTACACGCTACCAACGCGCACGGCGCGCTCGGCGAATTTGCACTCTCTGCAAGTTGCAGTTGCTGCAAACTTCACGTTCATACATGATCGCCTCATGGATGCCACCGGCCCCGAGAACGGCAGGGCCCGCAGCAAGCGGGCGACGAGAAACGCCCTGCGCGCCGCAGTTCTCGCGTTGGCTCGAGATCGCGGCCTGGCCGCAGTGACAGTCGACGAGATCGCCGCACACGCGGGTGTGTCGACACGAACCTTCTTCAACTACTTCGACACCAAGGAGGACGCCGCCGTGATCGACGTGCTCGCCCTCGATCCTGACGACCTCGCTGCGTTCGCGGTCGCGAAGGACCGCACCACAGCGTGGGCCGAACTCAGCGCGTTGGTGACCGCCAACATCGACAGAGCGCACCGCGATGATCCAAACCTGTTGCAGTACATGCAATTACAATCAGTAGACCGCGCGCTGCAGGCGCACCAGGTCGGCCGCTTCTCCTCGTTTCTGCGCGAACTCGCCAACGCGACGGCACAACGGCTGGGCCAGCGGGTCCGCGACCGGCTGACCGCCGAACTGATGGCAGGCAGCTCCGTCACCGCGGTGCGGGTGGGCCTCGAGCAGTGGGCGGCCGTAGGCGGCCGGGGACGGCCGGGGACCCATGTCGGGCGGGCACTGGCGGTTTTCGATCCGGCCTTCGGGCCGCCGTCGTGAGCATCAACTCGCACGCCGGCCGCTTGGCACAGCTGGATGTCACGTCGCCGCAGTTCAAGGCCGACCCGTTCCCCTACTACGCACAGATGCGGAACCACGCGCCGGTCCTGCGTGTCGCTACTCGATCATTCGGGCCGGTATGGCTTGTCACCCGCTTCGACGACGTCGTCTCCGTGCTGGGCGATGTCCGGTTCGTCAAGAACCGCGCCGCGGCGATGCCGGCCGGTCAGCGCGGCACCGTCCGCAACCTTCCGCGGTTCCTCGCCCCCCTGGACCGAGGTCTGCTCAGCCTCGACGGCGCCGACCACGACCGGTTACGCGGTCTGGTCCACCAGGCGTTCACCGCGCGCCGCGTCGAATTGATGCACGACCAGGCGCGGCACAGGGTCGACGAACTGTTGGACGCAGCGATGCGTCGCGGCGAGATGGACGTACGCGCCGACCTGGCGCTCCCGCTGGCGATCGTGCTGATCGCCAGGATCCTCGGTGTCCCCGAGGACGACACCCCGAAGTTCGCCCGGTGGTCCGCCGCCCTCATCCATGCACCGCAACGGCGGTATCCGGCCACCGCCGTCCCGTCGATCGTGCGGTTCCTGCGCTACCTGCGGCGGTTGATCGACCAGCGCGCCGCCGAGCCGCACGACGATCTGATCAGCGCGATGGTGCTCGCTCGGGAAGATGACGACCGGCTCGACGCCGACGAGATTCTCGCCATGGTCGTGCTGCTCCTGACAGCCGGCCACGAGACGACGGTCAACCTCATCACCTCCGGCGTGTGGAGTCTGCTGAGCCACCCCGACCAATTGACCCGATGGCGATCAGATCCTGAACTCGGCGGCACCGGCACCGAAGAGCTACTGCGCTACGTCGTGCCGGCCGAGACCGCGACCCAGCGGTGGGCGAGCACGGACGTCGAGATCGCCGGGGTCGGCATTCCCCGGGGATCGTTGGTGCTCGCCGTACTGGCCTCCGCAAACCGCGATCCGAAATACTTCACCGACCCTGAAAACCTGGACATCGGGCGACATCCCAATCGGCATCTGTCCTTCGGCCGAGGCGCCCACTACTGCCTGGGTGCCCCACTGGCCCGCATGGAAGCCCGGATTGCGATCACCGAGCTGGTGACGCGGTCACCCGACATCACCCTGGCGGTCGATCCCACCCGATTGCGCTGGCGTGGTGGGCTGGTGCTTCGGGGCCTGCACGGGCTTCCGGTCCGGCTCAGCTGACCGCGGACCCAGCCTCGTGGAACGCCTCCGCGATGCCCTCCAGACCGCGCACCAGGATCCGTCGGTCCCGTGCCGTTGCCGCCGCACCCACGGCGGCGACGCGCTGCCCGAGGGGGCGGTAGATTCCGGCCAGGGCACGCCACGTCGGCTCCTGCAGACCGACCAGAACACTCCGTCGGTCTTGGGGATCCGGTTGGCGCGCGACCAACTCTGCGGATTCTAACCGGTCGACCAGGGCCGTCACCGATCCCCGGGTGAGAGCAAGGCGATCGGCGAGCGCTGCGGCGCTCAGCGGTCCGTTCTCGAGCATGTTCAACGCACGCAGATCGCTGCGGCCGATCCCGAGTGAGCGGCACGCCGCCTCGTCGAAAGATTCCATCGCCGACCACAATTCGCGACAGGCGAGCAGGACAGAGTCGAGTGGTTGCGTGTGCGAATCCTCCATGGTTTGATGACCATATCATTTGATCATCGAACCATGTGGGAGCACGCCGATGAAGTGGACCGAGAGCATCGTGGTTGATCGCCCCGCGGCAGAGGTGCTCCGGGCGGTGGCCGACGAGCACGAGCTGCTGCAGTGGTCGGCGTGGCCCGAAGCCACCGGCTACACCTGCGCGATCGAGGGGGACGGCCGCACCGTCGGGTCGGCGATCGTGTTCACCGACAAGAAGGGCGTCATCCAGGGACGCCAGGTGCTGCACGACGTCGACGACGACACCGTCGACTACCGCATGCGCAACCGCGGGCCCGGCGGCCGGGACATGACGCCGCACCTGCTCTTCCGCTTCGACGATGTCGACGGCGCCCGCACCCGCGTCCACCTGGACTTCCAGGCCGCGGCGCCGCTGCCGCCCGGCCTGCGGCACATCGTGGAGGCCGTGATGTCCCGGCGCGTGCGGCGGCTCCATGTCAAAGATCTCGAGCAGCTCAAGCAGCACGTGGAGAGTCCCCCGATGTCGTGATGTCCTTTTCCGCCCGTCCCGTTCGTCTTCTTGATGTGATTCCACCAACGGGTCACCTCACCAGAAGGAGAACACCATGCCTCAGTACGCCGCCCTCACCTACACCGCCGACGTCGACTGGACCGCGCCCGAGCACGCCGCCGAGATGGCTGAATACGGCGAATTCGGCGCAGCGCACGGCCAGTCGATCCGCGGTGGGGCCGCGCTGTATCCGACGGCCACCGCGACTACCGTCCGGGTGCGTGGTGCCCGCGGCGGTGACGTCGTCCTCAGCGACGGCCCCTACGCAGAGACCAAGGAAGCCCTCACCGGGTTCTACCTGATCGAGGCCGCGGACCTGGACGAGGCGGTGCGCATCGCCTCGGACATCCCCGCTGCCTGGGGCGGCGCCGTCGAAGTGCGGCCGGTCATCGAGTTCGGGGGGTGAACTCGGCCGAAAGGCAAGTGACCGAGACGATCCGGGCCGAGGGTGCGCGCATCCTGGCCACCCTGGTCCGGGTTGTCGGCGACCTCCACATCGCCGAGGACGCGGTGCAGGAGGCCGCGATACGGGCGCTGCGCCAGTGGCCGATCACCGGGATGCCCGAATCCCCGCGGGCCTGGCTGACGGTCACTGCCCGGCGGGCGGCCATCGACCACCTGCGCCGCGAAGGCGCCCGGACCGCAAAGGAGCGTGCCGCGATGGACCTGCTCCTCGACGAGGACCCCGGCGAACCGGTGATCCAGGACGACATGCTGCGGCTGATCTTCACCTGCGCCCATCCGGCGCTGTCACTCGACGCCCAGGTCACCCTCGCGCTGCGGGTGCTGTGCGGTCTGTCGACAACCCAGATCGCCTCGGTGCTGCTGAGCAGCGAAGCCGCCGTGGCCAAGCGGCTCACCCGCACCCGTACCAAGATCGCCCGCGCCGGCATCCCGTACGAGGTGCCGGCGGCCGCTGAACTGCCACAACGTCTCTCGGCGGTCTGCGCGGTCGTCTACACCCTCTACACGAGCTCGCACAGCGCCATCGCAGGCCCACACCTCTGGGATGTGGACGGCTCCCGGGAGGCGGTCCGGCTCGCCCGGCTGGTCTGTGACCTGATGCCCGATGAGGTGATGCCGATGTCGGTGCTGTCACTGCTGTTGCTGACCGAGGCCCGGCGTCACGCCCGCGCTGACGCCGCCGGCCACCCGATCGTGTTGGCCGAGCAGGATCGCACGGCGTGGGATCCGGCGGCGATCGACGAGGGGTGTCGCCTGCTGGATGTGTCCCTGCGCCGCTGCGACGGAGTCGCCGACCCGTACCAGTTGCAGGCGGCCATTGCCGCCGAGCACGCCACCGCCGCGACCTACCGCGACACCGACTGGGCGGAGATCGTGCGGTTGTACGACATGCTGATCGGTGTGCACCCCAGTTCAGCCGCCCTGCTCGCGCGAGCCGTCGCAGTCGCCGAGGCCTCGGGAACGGCCACCGGCCTGGCCGCGCTGACCGAGCTCGAACCGGACCATCGATGGCACGCGGTGCGCGCCGAGTTGCTGGCCCGCGACGACCACTTCCCCGAGGCCATCACCGAGATGACCGCGTCACTGACCGGCCACTGGAGCGTCAGCGACGCCGAGGCGGACCATCGCACGCGCCTCATCGAGCAGTGGACCCGGCGAATTCCCTGATTCCGGCCCATCCGCTGTCCCGGCAGCGACGAAGAACACGCGGCAATTGGTTGCGTGCTGTTCGGCGCGGGTAATCGCCATCGAAGAGAGGAGCCGTTGTGAATCGCATCGTCAAGATCGTCGGCCAGATCGGCGAGTCCGCACTGTCGATCGTGGGGATCCGCGTCGGCACCGAGGAACCACACCACCTCACACGTCGGTTGACCGACAGCGTGGAGATCCGCCGGTACGGCCCGCGCATCGCGGCCGAGACCACCGTCGCCGGAGAGAAGCAGGCCGCGCTGTCCACCGGTTTCCGGCGGCTGGCCGGCTACATCTTCGGCGGCAACCACCACGACACCAGCATCGCGATGACGGCCCCGGTCAGCCAGCAGCCGTCAGGCGGCGAGGACATCGCGATGACGGCACCGGTATCGCAGACCGGCAACGCCGAGCAGGGGTGGACGGTCCGCTTCTACATGCCCTCGAAGTGGTCGATGGAGACGCTTCCGTCCCCCGACGACGACGAGGTGCGGCTGGTCCCGGTGCCCGCGGAGACCGTGGCCGTGCTGCGGTTCACCGGAGACCGGGGCCCGACGGCCGTCGCCGACCGCACCGCCGAACTGCACAAGGTCTTGGCCGACAACAACATCACCTCTGCCGGTGAGGCCGTCGCCTGGTTCTACGACCCGCCCTGGACGTTGCCGTTCCGGCGCCGCAACGAGATCGCCATCCCGATCCAGACCTAGACCGTGGCGCGGTCACGCCCTTCCCAATGTGGCTTGCGCAGTTCCTTTTTCAGGATTTTCCCGGTGGGGTTTCGCGGCAGTTCCTCGGTGATGTCGACGCTCTTGGGGCACTTGTAGGCGGCCAGTCGCTCGCGTGCGAATGCGATCAGGTCGGCCTCGGTGGCCTCACCCTCGACCACGACGACGGCTTTGACGACCTCACCCCACTTGTCGTCGGGGACCCCGATCACCGCCACCTCGACGACGGCGTGGTGTTCGGACAGCACCCGCTCGACCTCGATCGAGTAGATGTTCTCCCCGCCGGAGATGATCATGTCCTTGAGACGGTCCTCGACGAAGATGTATCCACCGTCGTCGACGCGGCCGACGTCGCCGGTGCGGAACCAACCGTCGTCGGTGATGGACTCGGCGGTCGCCTCGGGCTTGTTGTGGTAACCCTTCATCAACTGTGGTGAGCGGAACCACAATTCGCCCTGCTCACCGGTGGCGACGTCTTCGAGGGTGTCGGGATCCACGACGCGGACCTCGGCGTTGGGTACCAGGGTGCCCGCGCTGGTCAGCCGCTCCGGGTGATCCTCGGCGCGGTGGGCCTCCGGCATCAGGTGGCTGATCACACCGCACAACTCGGTCAGCCCGTAGGCCTGGATGAAGTCGGTGTTCGGCCATGCTTTCAGCGCCGAACGCAGCAGCGGCAGCGGCATCGGCGATGCCCCGTAGCCGTAGGTCTTGAGCGCGCTGAACAACTTCACCGCGTCCTCACCGGACTCCAGCACCTTCGCCAGCACCGCGGGCACCAGGAAGGTCCGGTTGGCGCCCTTGAAGATCGCTCCGGCCAGCGCGGCGCCGTCGACGTCGCGGGTCATCACACTCGGCACGCCGTCGTGAATCCCGAACTGCACGTAGGACGATCCGCCGACGTGGAACAGCGGCATCGACACCATGTTCTTGTCGCCCTCGTCGAACTCGAAGCCCTCGTGGGCGTTCACGGTGTGGGCGATCATGTTGGCCTGGGTGAGCTCGACACCCTTCGGACGCCCGGTGGTACCCGAGGAGTACATGATGATCGCGACGTCGCCGGGGTCGACGTCATCGCTGCGGTCCGTCGGCGTCGCCGCCGCCAGCATCGCCTCGTACTCGTCATCACCCTCGGGCGTGACCGAGACGATGTGCTCGACGTGGACGAGCTTGTCGCGGATCTTGTCGATCGCCGGGGCGAACTCCGTCCCGACGATGAGCACCTTGGCACCGGAGTCGTTGAGCACGTAGTCGAGTTCGTCGGCGGCCAACCGGAAGTTGATGATCGCGGTGGCCGCGCCCAGCGACGCGGCGGCGAACGTCATCTCGACGCAGGCGGGGTGGTTCTTGTCGAGGAACGCCACCACATCTCCGCGCCGGACGCCGCGGTCTTTCAGGGCACCCGCGAGCCGGCGGACCCGGTCGTTCCACTGGGCCCAGGTCCAGGAGCGATCGAGGTAGTCCATCGCTTCGGCGTCGGGCGTCGTGCGTGCCCAGTGGGCGACGCGGTCGTCGAGAAATCGGGGTTCGGGCAGGTCGGCCATGATCAGAAGCGTGCCACGCCGTCGGCCACAGCTGTCCGGATTCGACCAATCCTGGGAATGTGATGCACAGTTTCATTACTAGATCGTCTGTAACTAGACGTCAACGTATCTACAGGCGTGTACAAGTAAATGTTGATTCTCTAGCGCACGAGGGGTGCGAGGTAGGTCCTGGCGTACCCGGCCACCGCGTCGTCGTTGTTGACGTCGACGACGCCGGTGTCGACCTGAACAAGCGAGGCGGCCAGTCGGATGTGCATCTCGGCGACCGTCATCAGCTCCACGTCGGACATCGTCGCACCGGCCGCCCGCAGCGCTTTGGCCATCGCCGTCGCCGCACTGATCAGGAACAGTCGAGCCTCGGCGACCATCTCGGTCGTCGCGGTGAACTCACCGTCGAGTTGCAGGAACCGACGCATCACCGGTTCGCCCGTCAGCAGGCGTACCCCTTCGCGGAATGCCGCCACCGCAGCCGCCTGTGGACCGGAATCGATCGCGACGGTCTGCAGCCGTGCCATCGCGAACCCGAAGGTCTGCCGGCCCAGTTCGGTGATCAGGGCGTCGCGGCTCGGAAAGCGACGGTAGAGCGTGCTGCGGCTGACGCCGGCCTGGCGGGCGATCACGTCCATACTCAGCCGGCCGACCCCCACCAGCGCAACCTCCTCGGCGGCCGCCTTGAGAATCGCCGACTCCTGCTCGGTACGGCTGTCGGTGTTACGAAGTCGTCGCATCGGGTTCAGCCTGCGGGGCAGCCCGGCGGCGGCGCAAACGACTCCAGCGCAACGGAGCGGTGTAACCGCACCAGCTTCTCGTATTCGATACGGTTGCGCGCCAACGGAATCAGCAGCACCCTGTCGGGCAGCGTGCGCCATGCCAGCTGCAGCAGCAGGCTGTAGAACGCGAACTCCCGATCGTGGCGCGCCTGCCACTCGAATCCGGTGAGCTCCCGGACACCGGGATGCAGAATCCCGAACGAGCACACCTTGACCACCCTTCCGGCCAGGGGGCGCAGCGCCAGCCACGTCGGCGTCAGGGCCACGCGTACCGCAGGCGGCAGCACGAGCGTGGGCAACGGCAGGCGGGTCAGGTTCTCGGTGACACGGCGCAGGAACGGGTTCGCGGCCAGCTCGCCGTCCACCATCGCCTCGTAGTAGTCGACGGCGTCGAGGTAGGTGGCCGGGAGCTTGGCGTTCTTCCCCGGAAGTTCCAGTGCACGGAACGACTCCAGGAGTTGCTCGTAGGCGACCTGGCGCTCGTCCTCGGTCAACGTGATGCCGGTGCAGGGCGTGAAGGAGTTGAGCACCAGGAACAGTCCGCTGACCGCGATCCAGTTCCACAGGCGCGGGTCCAGGGCGCTGTAGCGCACGTCCGCGAAATCGCCTTTACCCCGGCCGTGGACGTCGCGATGCAGCGTCTTGAGGCGCTCCCCTTCGGCGGCCCGGTCGGCGGCATCACCCCAGATGGCCAGGAATGTGGAGAACCCGCTCCGCACACCACGATCGGCGAAGTTCGACTCGAAGCGCCCGGTTCTGTCGACGGCGGCGGCCACCGGCACCAGCGCCACCTCGTCGAACGCGGCTGCGCCGAAGAAGCCGCCCAGCACGCTTCCGGAGTGCTTGCGGAACTCGGTGATGACCTTCGGACGCACCTTGGGTGTCTCCTGTCGAGCGTGATCCTCGACGACTGCGGCCATGGCGCCTCCCTCGTTGACACAAAGAGTAGTTATTCGTGTCAACATGTCAACGAAAGTTTCCGGCCGCGTGATGTCGATTTCCGGCCTTGCCGTTCGACGGGTCAACGAGGGCACGATGGACGCGCCCCTCCCGACGAATAGGAGACATCCCGATGACGCGCTACATGCTGATCCTCCGGTCGACCCCCGAGGCCGAGAAGGCGATGGAGAACGTCGACTTCAACGACGTGATCGCGGCGATGGGCCGGTACAACGAGGAGCTCATCAAGGCGGGTGTGCTGCTCGCAGGCGAAGGACTGGCCGGGCCGGAAGAGGGGTTCGTCGTCAACTTCGACTCCGAGACCCCCGTGGTGACCGACGGCCCCTACACCGAGGCAAAGGAACTGTTCAACGGTTTCTGGGTGCTGGGCCTGTCCTCACTCGAAGAGGCCAAGCAGTGGGCGCTGAAGTGTCCGTTGGGCTTCGGCGCCCGGCTCGAGGTTCGCCGCATCACCGAGACCGAGGAGTTCCCCCAGGACAACGAGTGGGTCCAGAAGGAAATGCAGTGGAAGAAGGACGGCATCTTCTAGGCCGCTCCAGCTGGCGCCGAAACGGTATTCCACGCGCGCACATCCCGAGTGGGGCCCGCGTGGAATACCGTTTCGGCGGTAGTGGCTGACTGGAACTGGAACACGTTCTAGTCTGGAGCGCATGAGTGACAACCTGCTGCGCCATCCCCTGCACTCCGGCCACCTCACCGTCGGCGCGCTGAAGAGGCACAAGGACCGGCCCGTGCTGTTCCTCGGGGACACGACGATGACCGGAGGCGAGCTCGCCGACCGCATCAGCCAGTACATTCAGGCCTTCGAGGCGCTGGGCGCCGGTACCGGGAGCGCCTCGGGGCTGCTCTCGCTCAACCGCCCCGAGGTGCTGATGATCATCGGCGCCAGCCAGACCCAGGGCTTCCGCCGCACGGCACTACACCCTCTCGGCTCGCTGGACGATCACGCCTACGTGCTGTCCGACGCCGAGGTCACGTCGCTGATCATCGATCCGAACCCGATGTTCGTCGAGCGAGCACTCGGCCTGCTGGAGAAGGTGCCGTCGCTCAAGCAGATCCTGACGATCGGCCCGGTGCCGTCCGAGTTGGCCGATGTCGCAGTCGACCTGAGCGCCGAGGCCGCCAAGTACCCGCCCCAGCCGCTGGTCGCCGCCGACCTGGCGCCCGACAACATCGGCGGGCTGACCTACACCGGCGGCACCACCGGCAAGCCCAAGGGCGTCATGGGCACGACGCAGTCGATCACGACGATGACGACCGTGCAGTTGGCCGAGTGGGAGTGGCCGGAGAACCCGCGCTTCCTGATGTGCACGCCGCTGTCGCATGCCGGTGCGGCGTTCTTCACGCCGGTGATCGTCAAGGGCGGCGAGTTGATCGTGCTGACGAAGTTCGATCCGGCCGAGGTGTTGCGCGTGATCGAGGAACAGAAGATCACCGCGACGATGCTGGTGCCCTCGATGATCTACGCGCTGATGGACCACCCCGACTCGCACACCAGGGATCTGTCCTCGCTGGAAACGGTGTACTACGGCGCGTCGGCGATGAACCCGGTGCGGCTCAAAGAGGCGATCCGGCGCTTCGGGCCGATCTTCGCGCAGTACTACGGGCAGTCCGAGGCCCCGATGGTCATCACCTACCTGTCCAAGAAGGACCACGACGAGAAGCGGCTGACCTCGTGCGGACGGCCGACGCTGTTCGCCAGGACCGCGCTGCTGGGCGAGGACGGCCAACCGGTGCCGCAGGGCGAGGTGGGTGAGATCTGCGTGTCCGGCCCACTGCTGTCAGGCGGCTACTGGAACCTGCCCGAGGCCACCGCGGAGACGTTCAGGGACGGCTGGATGCACACCGGCGATCTGGCGCGCGAGGACGAGGACGGCTTCTGGTTCATCGTCGATCGCACCAAGGACATGATCGTCACCGGTGGCTTCAACGTGTTCCCGCGCGAGGTGGAAGACGTGGTGGCCGAACACCCTTCGATCGCCCAGGTGTGCGTGATCGGCACCCCGGACGAGAAGTGGGGTGAGGCGGTGACGGCCGTGGTGGTGCTGCGGCCCGACGCCGATTCGGGTGACGCCGCCGTGGCCACCATGATCGCCGAGGTCCAGGCCTCGGTGAAGGAGCGCAAAGGTTCGGTGCACGTGCCCAAGCAGGTCGTCGTCGTCGACTCGGTGCCCATCACCGCATTGGGCAAGCCTGACAAGAAGGCCGTCCGCAAGCAGTTCTGGGAGGGCGCGGGCCGCGCCGTCGGCTAGCTTTCGCGCTGTCAGGCGCCCAGCTCGGCGAGGATGCCGTCGAGCAGCGCGCCCGCCGTCGACGCCGCCAGCGCCACGTCGCCGGCGGCGATGTGGTCGAGCAGCACCCCGTGGTCGACGATCTCCACCGGCTTCTCATGGGTCGTCGCCACACTTGCGGTGATGGCCTCGATGAGACCCCGGTAGAGCTCGGTCAGCATCACGTTGTGTGAGCTGCGCACCACAGCGAGGTGGAACGCCGCGTCGGCGCGCGCGAACTCGTCGGTGTCGCCGTCTGCCCGGCACTGATCCCGGCGGGCCAGCAGACCTCGAAGCTCGGCCACATCGGAGTCGGTGCGATTCGCCGCCGCCAGACGCGCGCCTTCGACCTCCAACCCGCGGCGCACCTGCAGAACGTCCCGCAACTCCGCGCCGCAGAGCCGTCGCAGCGCCCCGGACACCTCGCTGGTGGCAAGCACATACGTGCCGTCTCCCTGGCGGACGTCGAGGATTCCCGCGTGCGCGAGTGCCCGGACCGCCTCACGCACGGTGTTGCGGCCCACCCCGAGCGACTCGACCAGGTCCGCCTCGTTGGGGATCCGTTGACCGACCGGCCACTCGCCGGCGGAGACCGCACGCCGCAACTGCTCGATCACCTGGTCGACCAGGCCGGTACGCCGAGTAGTGGTCAACGGCACAGAGACGTCCTTTCAACCAATCATGGGATGTATGGCACGGTAGCAGGGTGCCAAGTCAGAAGCCGGTGATCGACGGGCTCCCGCCCGACGCCACGGCGCCCCGCGTCCCCGCGATGGCCGGGGGCGCGCTGCTCGCCGTGGCCGTCGTGCTCACCGCACTCAACCTGCGTCCGGCCGTCACCAGCGTGGCACCGCTGCTCGGCGACATGCGTGCGGACCTGGGAGTATCCGCAACCTGGGCCGGCCTGCTGACCACGCTTCCCGCACTGTGCTTCGCCGCCGCCGGGCTCGCCGCGCCATGGCTGTCGACCCGACTGGGCCTCGGCCGCACCATCTCCGCCGCCATGGTCGCGCTGACCATCGGCCTGGCAGCGCGAGTCGTCGACGGACCCCACGTCGTGATCGCCGCGACCTTCGTCGCGTGCGCCGGTATCGCCCTGATCAACGTGCTGATCCCCGTCGTCATCAAGGGGTCGTTCCCGGCCCGCATCGGCCTGATGACCGGCATCTACACCGCCGCGCTCCAGGGCGGCGGAGCGCTCGGGTCCGCGGTGACCCCTGGCCTGGAAGATCCGCTGGGCGGGTGGCGCGTCGCGCTGGCCGCATGGGCGGTCGTCGCCTTCGTCGCGCTCGCGGTGTGGATCCCCGCGGCGCGCCGACACCGCGGAGCGTGGGCGGAACATGCCAGATCTGCCGGGCCGCGGCGCTCGCTGCTGCGCAACCCCGTCGCCTGGACGGTCACCGTGTTCTTCGGCTGCCAGGCCTTCATGGCCTACATCGTGATGGGGTGGCTGCCGCAGGTGTTCATCGACAACGGCGTCGACAAGCTGCACGCCGGACTCCTCGTCGGCCTCACCTCTCTGATCGGCGTGCCGGTGGCGTTGGTGATCTCACCGCTGGCGGCGCGCAGCGCCAATCAGACCTGGTGGATCGTCGGACTCGGCGTGGTGGGCTTCACCGGCGCCGTCGGAGTGATGGTCGCCCCCGCCGCACAACCCGTCCTCTGGAGCGTGCTCATCGGCGTCGGTATGGGTGCCTTCTCGATCGCGCTCGCGGTGATCGCGCTGCGGGCCCGCACGTCCGAGGACACCGCGCAACTGTCGGGCATGGTGCAGGGGCTGGGTTATCTCTTCGCCGGCACGGGGCCGTTCCTGTTCGGTTTGCTCCACGACGTGACCCATGGCTGGACGGTGCCGTGGGTGATGTTCCTCGTCGTGTATGTCGTGCAGATCGTCACCGGCGCGCTCGCCGGCCGCGCGCGGTATGTCTGATCCGACCGTGCAGAATCACTGGCATGGACTCGCTGGGCGGACCGGCGGATGACCGTTGGGTCGTCGGCAACCATTCCGGCCTGACCTTCCCCGCCGATGCCGATGCATTGAGCAACGGTGGCGTCGACTTCCTCACCGACGCGTTCCACCGTTCGGGCGCACTGCCCGCCGCCAACGCCGTTGTCGCCATCGAGCAACTGAGCGAGTTCCGCGGCGGTAGCACGGGCCGAAAGGCACTGCTGTCGCTGACCTATCGGCACCCCACCGACTTGGCGCGGGACCTGTTCGTGAAGTTCTCCCGCGATTTCGACGATCCCGCGCGGGACTTCGGCCGTAGCCAGATGGCCGGCGAAGTGCGCTTCGCGCTGCTGACCCGCGGCCCGGAATTCCCGATCGAGGTGCCGAGGTGCCTGTTCGCAGACTTCCACACCGACTCCGGCTCGGGACTGTTGATCACGAACCGAATCAGCTACGGCAGCAACGGGATCGAACCGCACTACGACAAGTGCGCCGACTACGCCATGCCCGACCCGCCGGCGCACTATCGGGCGCTGCTTCACGCGCTGGCCACCCTGGCAGGCACGGACAAGGCGGGCCGGCTCGCCACCGACATGGAGTTCCCGGTCGACATGCGGACGCTCTCGGTCGGCGAGCGTCCTGCCCCCACCGCAGACCAGTTGCGCAACCGGGTGGATCGCCTCGGCGAGCTGGCGGCGCGTCATCCCGGACTGCTGCCTGCGAATACTGCTTCCCCGGAGTTCATTTCGCGTCTGCGCGACGAAGTCACCCTGGTACCGGCCAGGGCTGACGCCCTCTGGGACGACCTGGGGGCCGACCCGGACTACGTCGCGCTGTGCCACTGGAACGCCAACGTCGACAACGCCTGGTTCCGGCCCGCGGCCGGTGTCCTCGAGTGCGGACTGCTGGACTGGGGTTGCGTCGGGCGGATGAACGTCGCGATGGCCATCTGGGGTTCGATGTGCAGCGCCGAAACCCAGATGTGGAACGACGATTTCGACACACTGCTGGACCATTTTGTGGCCGCGTTCGCGGCAGCCGGCGGTCCGCAACTGAACGCCACCGTGCTGCGGGGATATGTCATCACCTACGCCGCCATCATGGGCACGACGTGGCTGCTGGACGTGCCCGGTTATCTGCTGAACCTCCTGCCGGATCCGGCGCACGACCGGTTCGACCCTCGGATCGCCGACAGCGAGCAGGCCCGCAGCCGGCTGCTGATGATGACGAACTTCCTCAACCTGTGGGAGACGTCGGCGGTCACCGCGGTGTTGGGCCGGTGATCGGATGAGCACCCCCGATCTGCAGCAGACCATCGACGCGGTCTGGCGGATGGAGGCAGCCAAGATCGTCGCGACCCTCACCCGCGCGGTGGGAGACGTCGGCCTGGCAGAGGACGTCGCCCAGGAGGCCCTGATCGACGCCCTCACGCAGTGGCCCAAAACCGGCGTGCCACGAAATCCCGGCGCCTGGCTGACCACTGTGGCCAAACGCAAGGCCATCGACCAGTGGCGCAGGCAGGACACCCTCGATGCCAAGTACGCCGTACTGGCCCGCGATCTGGAGAACCACGTCGACGATGCGTGGGATCCCGAACAGATCGACGACGACGTGCTCCTGCTGATCTTCATGTCCGCCCACCCGAAGCTGTCCCGGGAGAACCAGGTCGCGCTGACGCTGCGGATCGTCGGGGGCCTGACCACCGAGGAGATCGCCAAGGCGTTCCTGGTTCCCACCGCCACCGTCGCGCAGCGCATCGTGCGCGCCAAAAAGGCCTTGACGGGAGTGCCTTTCGACGTCCCCGACCGCTCGGCCTACTCGCAGCGGCTGACCTCGGTGCTCGCCGTCATCTACCTGATCTTCAACGAAGGGTACGCCGCCTCCGCCGGCGAGCGCTGGACTCGAGACGAATTGTGCAGTGAGGCACTGCGTCTCGGTCGTTCGCTGGCGGCACTGACGCCCGACGAGGCCGAGGTCCACGGACTGGTGGCGCTGATGGAGTTCCAGTCGTCGCGCCTGCAGGCCCGCACCGACCGTGATGGCACACCGATCATGCTCGAGAACCAGAACCGCACCCGATGGGATCGGGGTCAGATCCAGCGTGGTGTCGCCGCACTCCAGCGCGCCTCTGACATATTGCACCGCAACCGAATCGGCTGGGGACACTACTCGCTTCAGGCCGCGCTCGCCGAATGTCACGCCGTCGCCCCGACCGCCGACGACACCGACTGGCCGCGCATCGTGTCGCTGTACGACGCGCTGCTGCAACTCACACCCTCACCCGTGGTCGAACTCAACCGGGCGATCGCCGTCGCCATGGCCGACCCGGCGACCGGCCCCTCTGCGGCGCTGCAGATCATCGACGGGATCACCGGTCTCGAGGGTTCACATCTGCTGCCGAGCGTGCGGGGGGAGCTGCTGTTCAGGCTCGGCCGGACCGCCGCTGCGGCAACCGAGTTCGACCGAGCCGCCGCGCTGGCCGACAACACGCGCGAACGCGACGTGTTGCAGGACAAAGCCTCACAGGCCAGGAGCAGCTAGGCCCCGGGCACCGCGGTGCGTGCGGCAACCGATGCGCCGCCGGCGCGGTCGAACACATCGATGACGACGTCGGCGTCCCGATACACGCCGATGTGGTGCAGACCCGCTGTCGCGCCGATGATGTCGTTGGCGCGGTCCCCGTCCATTGGGTAGTCCTCGACCCGGTGACGCCAGTGTGCCGCCACGACCGTCGCGGTCGGAGCCAGCCTGGGAACCTCGCGGTCGAGCAACCCGCGGAGCACCTCAGGCTGCAGGTAGTAGCACACCTCCGACAACACCACCAGATCAAACGGTCCCGCGGGCCAGGGCTGGTCGATGGAGCCGCGCAGCAACGTCGCCCGCTCCCTGACCCCGCCGATCGTCAGCCGGCCGTTCGTCGCGTCCAGTGCGCCGACGCTGATGTCGGTGCTGGTCACGTGATCACAGCGGTCGAGGAGCTTCGCGGTGAGCACGCCCACCGAACAGCCCGGTTCGAATGCGTGCCGGTAACGCTGATACGGCAGCAGCGCCATGGTGATCGCATACTTGCGCTGTTCGTACCACCGCGACTCCAGTTGCCAGGGATCCGCGGCCTGGGCGTACATGTCGTCGAAGTAGCTGTCGGGAAGTCGGGGAGTCAGCGGAAGAGCACCTCCCCCACGGCGAGCAGCCTGCTCAGCACGAACGGCGGCAGCACCGGCCCAGCGCCGGGGGCCGGGGGCACGAATTGGCTGCCAAAGGTCTGCGCCGCTTCGTTCTTGCGCTCGATCGCGGACCGGGTCAGCGGGGCGGCGTACGCGCGGTCCCACGGCACCGCCGCGTCGCCGGGCAGTGCCCAGTGCCACATCCAGACCGGATACTCCATCAGCACTGCGCCGGTGTGTTCGGCGGCAGCGGCAGCCGCACGGCCGACCGCCTCGTGGTCGGGGTGACCGTCACCGCGCCAGGTTGCCGCACACCAGGTCCCGACAGGCTTGGTGGCCAGCACCTCGGTCAGCAGGTCGGCCAGCCGATCCTCGTGCTCGGCGATCTGGCCGTCGGGCAGTCCCAGGCAGATCGGTGCATTCAGGCCGAGCACTCCGGCGGCGCTGCGCAGTTCGGATCGGCGGATGCGTTCCAGCTCGAAGCGCTGCAGCAGAGACTGATTCGGGTGCGCTGCGCCACCGTCGCTGGCGGAGACGATCTGCACTCGGATGCCCGCCTCGGCCAGCAGTGCGGCCGTCGCGCCGAGGCCCAGCGTCTCATCGTCGGGGTGTGCGCCCACCACCACCATCTCCGGGCACTGACCCAGGTCCAGCTCGGGTAGGTGCAGTCCGGCGTCGAGCCAGGTGGTGGTCGGGGTGCCGCCGTCGCCCAGCGGCGCGGCGGCCAATCGGGCCGAATTGCCCATCTGCACAATGGTCATGACGATTTGCCCGCCAACTGTCCCAGCCTTTCCAGATCCCGCTCAGCATGGCTCTGACGAACGTAGATCGACAGGTCCGCCACCCGCTGTGCGTGGGCGCCGTCCAGACTCAGCGGTGCCGGACCCAGCGCACGAGCGGAGCGGTGAATCGATTCGTCGACCGCCGTCTCCGCCGTCGCGCGAGCGCGCCGGGCCAGCAACTCGGCACGACCCTTGCGGTTCAACGGATCCGCATCGAACTCGTGCGCCACCGACATCAGCGTCGCGTCCGCGGCGGCCAGCGCCGCGTCGACCGCACCCAGGTGCGCCAACAGATGCGCGTCGGTGGTCTCGGCGGCCACCCGGGCGTACAGCGCCACCGCCACCGCACGCGCCCCGCCCAGCCAGCAGGCCGCCACCCCGGCGGCGCCGTGCCAGAAGCCGGGCCGGGTGAGGTATTCGCCCGGCCGTCCGACCGCGACCGCAGGGGTCGACGTGAATTGCACTGAGCGGGTGTCGGATTCGACCATGCCGGCGTTGCGCCAGCTGCTGGGTAGCGGGTGGACGCCATGCTCGTCGAGCGCGACAGCGAACAGGCCCCGATCCCCCGTGGCCAGCCGCGCCGTGACCAGTGCATGCGAGCAAAGACCCGCTCCGGAGCACCACACCTTCGTACCGTCGAGCAGGACACGCCCGTTGTCGTCGTCGGCACACAGGACCGCGTCGCGGGACTCCGCCGCCCACACCCCCCACAGCTGACCTGCTGTCGGGGCCGGGCCATCCAGCTCGGCCAGAATAGCCACGGCGTCGGCGTGCGCTTCGGCCAACCGCCCGCCCACGACGTCGGACTCGGCGAGTGCCGCCAGTCGATTGAAGCGCAGCGCGGTGTCACCGCGCCCGGGCAGCGGAAGGTCGAGCGCGCCGGCGGCGAGCCAGGTGCTCACCATCGCGGCGGTCACGTCCCCGCACCGGCCTTCGGCTGCTGCGCCGACCGCGCCAGGCTCTTCAGATGCTGCGCAAAGCCGCCGGGGGCTCGCGCCTCACCCCGGGCCGACGTCGCCACCGACAGTGCGCGGTCCCGGTGAATCGTCAGCCCGGCAGCCTCGAAGCGTTCGACGAGCTCGACATCCTCACCGGTGGCCAGCGCGCGGAACCCGCCCACATGCCAGTACGCGTCGGCGCGGAAACCCATGTTCGCCCCGTGCACGTGATCGTGGCCCGGACCGGTGGACCGATACCCGCGCAGGTAGTCGCGGATCACCGCGGGCGAGAAGTTCCGCCAGTTCGACACCCGGACCACTCCGAGCACCATGTCCGCGTCGTCACGACCGACCATCCGCACCAGCCAGTCGGCGTCGACGACACTGTCGGCGTCGGTGGTGGCATACCAGATGTCCTCGGGCGCGGTCTGGCCGCACAACGACTTCGCGTACTCGAACCCCGCGGCACGAACAGCGCCGACGTTTCCTGCCTCGACCGAGATGAAGTGCACGTCGGGGCCGAACTGACCGGCCAGCTTGTCGCTGCCGTCGTCGCACGAGTCGAGCACCACAACGATCGACACCGGATTGGGAAGGCAGAGCCCGGCAGTGGCCAGCGCCCGCAGGCATTCCGGTAGGTGCGCCGCCTCGTTGTGCGCCGGAACCACCACGACGGTGTGCAGCGGACCCGAACCGGACGACGTCATGGGCCCTATTTAGCCGTTTAGCGGGCATTTCACACCTGGCACGATGATGAGGTGACCGAATTCCAGGCTGTGATGTTCGATTTCTCCGGCACGCTGTTCCGACTCGAGGAAGACGACAGCTGGTTCGCCGGCATGCAACTGGACGGCGATCTGGAAGGCGAGGTCGACGGTCACGTGCAGGCCGAGCTGATGCGACGGCTCACCGCGCCCACCGGCAGGTCGGTCCACATGACTCCGGAGGCGCTGCACGCGTGGGTGAACCGGGACCTCGCGCCGCACCTACACCGCGAGGCCTACCTGCATGTACTGCGTGAATCCGGGCTGGCCCGCCATCACGCGGAATCGCTGTACTCCCGCGTGATCAACCCGGCGAGCTGGACGCCCTACCCGGACACCGTGGACGTGTTCACAGAGCTGAGGCAGCGCGGCCTCAAGACCGCGGTGGTGTCCAACATCGCCTTCGACGTGCGGCCCGCGTTCGAGCGCATCGGCATCGCCGGCGATGTCGACGAGTTCGTGCTGTCCTACGAGGTGGGCGCCGTGAAGCCGGATCCGGCGATCTTCCAGACCACGCTGGACCGGCTGGGGGTCGCCGGCGAGCACGCGCTGATGGTCGGCGACAGCGACGAGGCCGATGGCGGTGCCCGCGCGTCGGGCTGTGGTTTTGCCCTCGTCGATCCGCTGCCGACCGCCGAACGTGCAGACGGTCTGGTCTCGGCGCTTCGTGCGCACGGTGTGTGACGGCACACTTGAACGTATGGCCGATCCGAAACCGCCGTGGTGGCTCAAACCGATGAACAAGGTCCTGATGGCCGCGATGAAGACCGGCCTGATGAAGGACGGTCCGCTGGTGTTGACGGTGACCGGTCGGAAGTCGGGTCAGCCGCGGTCGACGCCGATCACCCCGTTCGAGGTGGAAGGACAGCGTTACGTCGTCGGCGGGTTCCCGGGCGCGGACTGGGTGCGCAATGCGCAGGCCGATCCCGATGCCGTCCTGGTCCGCGGCAGGGTGCGCGAACCGATCAGGATGACGGAGTTGACCGCCGAGCAGGCCCGCCCGCTGCTTCGACAGTTCCCGGTTCTCGTCCCGACGGGTGTGAGCTTCATGAAGAACGCGGGTCTGGTGACGGGCCCGAACCCCGACGAGTTCGAAGCGCTGGCCGGCCGCTGCTCGGTGTTCCGCTTCGATAGCGTGTGACCCCGTGACCGACCCCGCGAGCAATCCGTTCGACGCCGGCCTCTGGGGGCCGGTTGCCGGCTTCGAGGACCTGACCGACATCACCTACCACCGCCACGTCAGCCAGCCGACGGTGCGGGTGGCGTTCGACCGGCCGGAGGTGCGCAACGCGTTCCGGCCACACACCGTCGACGAGCTCTACCGCGTCCTCGACCACGCCCGGATGTCCTCCGATGTCGGCGTCGTCCTGCTGACCGGCAACGGGCCGTCGCCGAAGGACGGCGGATGGGCGTTCTGCTCGGGCGGTGACCAGCGCATCCGCGGCCGCAGCGGCTACCAGTACGCCTCCGGCGACAACGCCGAGTCGGTGGACCCGGCGCGGGCCGGTCGGCTGCACATCCTCGAGGTGCAAAGACTGATCCGGTTCATGCCCAAGCCCGTCATCTGCCTGGTCAACGGCTGGGCAGCCGGTGGCGGGCACTCGTTGCACGTGGTGTGCGACCTGACCCTCGCCAGCCGCGAGCACGCCCGGTTCAAGCAGACCGACGCCGATGTCGGTTCGTTCGACGGCGGCTTCGGCAGCGCCTACCTGGCGACTCAGACTGGCCAGAAGTTCGCCCGCGAGATCTTCTTCCTGGGCCGCACCTACACCGCCGAACAGATGCACGCGATGGGCGCGGTCAACGAGGTCGCCGACCATGCCGAGTTGGAAAATGTTGCGCTGCAATGGGCTTCGGAGATCAATGGCAAGTCGCCGCAGGCGATCAGGATGTTGAAGTACGCCTTCAACCTGCCCGACGACGGCTTGGTGGGCCAGCAACTGTTCGCCGGCGAGGCGACGCGACTGGCGTACATGACCGACGAGGCGGTCGAGGGCCGGGATTCGTTCCTGCAGAAGCGCGACCCCGATTGGACGCCGTTCCCGCGCTACTTCTAGACCCGCCGAAACTGTATTCCACGCGCGGAAATTCGAGACAAACCCGCGTGGAATACAGTTTCGGCGTGACTAGGAACCCGCTGCGGCGGTTGGCCGACCAGGTCGTGCTGACCAGCATGCGACCGCCCCTACTGCCGACGCTGCTGCAGTACCGACCCAACCGCGAGGTCGTCGACCTCGAAGGCAAGCGGATCCTGCTGACCGGCGCCTCCTCGGGCATCGGGGAAGCGGCCGCCGGCAAGCTCGCCCGCCGCGGCGCCACGGTGGTGGTGGTCGCCCGGCGCGGCGAACTGCTCGACGCCGTCGTCGCACGCATCAACGAGGCCGGCGGGGACGCCCGGGCACACGCCTGTGACCTGTCCGATCTCGGCGCGGTGGATGCACTGGTCGCAGGCGTGGAGGCCGAGCTCGGCGGGATCGACATCCTGGTCAACAACGCCGGCCGATCCATCCGCCGGCCGCTGGTCGAATCGCTGGACCGCTGGCATGACGTCGAACGCACCATGACCCTCAACTACTACTCGCCGCTGCGGCTGATCCGCGGACTTGCGCCGGGCATGCTCGCGCGCGGCGACGGCCACATCATCAACGTGTCCACCTGGGGCGTGAAAACCGAGTCGACGCCGCTGTTCGGCGCCTACAACGCGTCGAAGGCGGCGCTGTCGTCGATCAGCCGCATCATCGAAACCGAGTGGAGCGACCAGGGCGTGCACTCGACGACCCTGTACTACCCGCTGGTGAAGACCCCGATGATCGCCCCGACGCGCGCCTACGACGGATTGCCCGGGCTGTCGGCGGACGAAGCGGCCGACTGGATGGTCACCGCCGCGCGGCACCGTCCGGTCAGCATCGCGCCGCGGATCGCCGTCACCGCCCACGCGATCAACAGCATCGCCCCCGCCGCGGTCGACACGATCATGAAACGTCAACGGATGCAGCCCCGAGACTGATGACGGCCCCTGGGATCGCCGGCCTGGCCGACATCGTCCGGGTGCACGGCCGCGATCGCCCCGACACTCCCGCGCTGATCGTCGGTGAGCACACCATCACCTTCGGCGAGCTCGACGCGCGGTCCAGCCGAGCCGCGCAGGCGTTCGCCCGGGCCGGCGTCGGGTTCGGCGACCGGGTGGCGTTCATCGAGCGCAACGGCGCCGAGTTCTTCGACGTGGCTTTTGGTCTGGCCAAGCTCGGCGCGGTCGGCGTACCGGTCAACTGGCGACTGGCCGCACCCGAGATGGCGCACATCGTCAACGACTCCGGAGCCCTCCTGGTGGTGGTCGGCGAGGAGTTCTTCGGCCACGTCGAAGCCATCGAGGCCGAGCTGAGCGCCGAGGTCATCGCGATCGGGAGCCACCCTCGCTGGCCGGCGTTCGGCGACTGGGTGGCCACCCATCCCGCCGTCGACCCCGACGTTCGGACCGGGCCCGACGACCTGGTGTTCCTGATGTACACCTCGGGCACCACCGGGCTGCCGAAGGGCGTCATGCTCAGCAACACCAACTACCGCGCCAAGACCGCCGGGGTGGCCGAGCCGTGGCAGTTCAGCGCCGACGCCGTCAGCCTGGCTGTGATGCCGCTGTTCCACATGGCCGGCTCCGGATGGGCGTTCGCCGGCCTGTGGCAGGGCGCGGTGACCGTGGTGCTGCCCGATGTCGACCCGACGGCGATCCTGGACGCCATCACCCGTCACCGCGTGACGAACCTGCTGCTGGTGCCCGCCGTCATCGCGTTCCTGCTCGACACCCCGGGCGTCGAGGCATGCGACTTCTCGAATCTGCGGGTGATCGTCTATGGCGCGTCACCGATCAGCGACGACGTGCTGGTCCGCGGAATCGACCGCTTCGGCGGGGTGTTCGCTCAGGTTTACGGCATGACCGAGACGACAGGATCGATCACCCAACTCGACGGCGACGACCACCGGCCCGAACTCCTGCGTTCGTGCGGCAGGCCGTACCCCTGGGTGCAGGTTCGTGTCGTGGACGACGACGGTGCCGAGGTCGCCCACGGCGTGGTCGGCGAGCTGTGGACCCGGTCGGAGCAGAACATGGTCGGCTACTGGAACAACCCCGACGCGACCGCGGCGACACTCACCGCGGACGGGTGGTTGCGGACCGGCGACGCGGGATACGTCGACGCCGACGGCTACGTCTATCTGCAGGACCGGATCAAGGACATGATCGTCTCCGGCGGCGAGAACGTGTACCCGGTCGAGGTCGAGAACGTTCTGATGACCCATCCCGGCGTCGCCGACGCCGCCGTCATCGGGGTGCCCGACACCAGATGGGGCGAAGCGGTCAAGGCCGTCGTCGTGCCCGCCGCGGGGGCAACACTGCGCGAGGCCGACCTCATCGGGTTCGCCCGGGAGCGGCTCGGCGGATACAAACTCCCCAAGACCGTCGACTTCGTCGAGGCGCTGCCCCGCACGCCGAGCGGCAAGGTGCTCAAGCGCGCGCTCCGCGACCCGTACTGGGCAGGCACCGGCCGCCGGATCGGCTGACACCCGTGATAAACACGGTTCATGGAGATCCTGGCCAGCCGAGTGTTGTTCCGGCCGGCTGATTACCAACGGTCCCTGGAGTTCTACCGCGACGGCATCGGTCTGGCGATCGCCCGCGAGTACGGCGCGGGCACCGTCTTCTACGCCGGGCAGTCGCTGATCGAGCTCGCCGGCCACGGTGCCCCCGATGCCGGCTCCCCGCCGTTCCCCGGCGCGCTGTGGCTGCAGGTACGCGACCTCGAGGCGACACAGGCCGAGCTGCAGGGCCGCGGAGTCGACATCGCCCGTGAAGCCCGCCGCGAACCGTGGGGGCTGCACGAGATGCACGTCCTCGACCCCGACGGAGTGAAGCTGATCTTCGTGCAGATCCCTCGGGATCACCCGCTGCGCCGCGACACCCGCGACTAGATCGACGCGGGTCAGCCGACCTTGATCAGCTGCACGCCCACGACCTGGGGGCCCTTCACCATCGTCCCGGCAAGAGAATCCTTGTCGAACGACAGAATGAGGCCGGCCGTGGTGACACCGCTCCACGTATTGCCCTGCAGGCGAGCATCTGTCGACCACCCCGACGTGACGAACCGGCTGCAGTCCGGGCCGCACGGCGAGACGAACGCCCCTTCTTTGGCCCCGTTCTCGACGATCCCCGCTCCGTTCGTGACGGTGATCGAGTACATCCCCTCCAATGGTTGAGCTGCTGCCGGAGCCGCCAACGCGACGGCAGCGGCCGCCAGCATGGTGCCGGCCGCCAAACCCCGAATGACCGTGATCATGTTTCCCCCTTCGCCGTTCGACCCGATCACCACAAACTAGTGATCGACCGGCGACACTGAATCGGGGAAAACCCCCGACTTGTCAGGGTCTGGGGACGCTGCTCATCGGTCAGCGCGCGGACGCCGTCAGCGACCAGCCGACCGACGCGAGCCGCGAGGCGACCCGTTCGAACTCCTCGGTATCGGGGTCCCAGTCGGTCACCACGTGCAGCGCGGCCCGGACCTCATGGGGCGACACGGAATCCGAATCGGCGCCCCGCATCACGGCCTGCGCGACGGTGACGACGTCGTCGTCGGACAGTGACCGGGCCAGCAGTGCGAGCAACGGGAAGTAGTCCTGCTGAGGAATCCCATGCGGATAACCCTCGTTCAGCCAGGAGACGACGTTGTCGATGACGCGCGCAGCCATGCAGTCGATTCTGCGGGCCCGACGTCGCGACGGGTAGCCCGCGAACCGTCATTTCACCAGATCGGGCAAGGTCTTCATCTGCCGTTCAACCGGCGGCCGGGAGCTACTATCGTGCTGCCGAAGGTCCCGTCGGCATCGGGTGATGTGGAGGTCAGCGATAGCCATCCTTCGTCCGGTCGGCATCCCTTCCGGCGCCGCAGCACTGTCGGTGCTGCCCGTCGTCGGCGACGTTCTCGAGGGCCGCGTCTGCGTGCTGCCGGTTCCTGCTGACGACACCGATCAGACGTCGCTGCTGACACGGGCTCTGCGTGCCGGCGAGGAGATCGACGACGACGTTGCCGTGGTGCTGTCGACCTCGGGGACGACCGGAACCCCCAAAGGCGCGCTGCTGACGGGCTCGGCACTGCTGGCCAGCGCCGAAGCCACACACCACCGGCTCGGTGGGACCGGCCGCTGGCTGCTGGCGCTGCCCGCCTACCACGTGGCCGGCTTCCAGGTGCTCGTCCGCAGCGTGGTGGCGGGCACCGATCCCGTCGCGGTGCCGGCGGCCTTCGACGCAGCCGATCTGGTCGCCGCAGTCGCCTCGTTGGGCCCGGGCCGACGGTACGCATCCCTGGTGGCGGCGCAGCTGGACAAGGCGCTGCGGGATCGATCTGCCGCTGCCGCACTGGCCGAGCTGGACGCTGTGCTGATCGGGGGTGGCCCGATGCCGGCGGGCATCGCGGAAAGAGCTGCAGCCGAGGGTGTTTCGGTGGTCCGGACGTACGGGATGAGCGAGACGGCCGGGGGCTGCGTGTACGACGGCCGTCCGCTGGACGGCGTCGAGGTGACCGTGGACGCCGGGGGCCGGATCTCCCTCGGCGGCCCGACCGTCGCCGCCGGCTACCGCAACCCCGTGGTTCCCGATCCGTTCGTCGAGCCCGGCTGGTTCCGCACCGACGACGTCGGCGCGATCGACGACTCGGGAATCCTGTCGATCCTCGGCCGCGTCGACGATGCGATCAGCACTGGCGGGCTCACCGTGCTGCCCGGGTTGGTCGAGGCTGCGCTGGCGACCCATCCCGCGGTGGCCGAGTGCGCGGTGTTCGGTGTCGCCGACGAACGGCTCGGCCAGCGGGTGGTGGCCGCCGTCGTACTCGAGCCTGCCACGACGATCACAGTGGCCCAGCTGCGTTCTCACGTCTCCGGTTCGCTGCCGTCGACCGCCGCACCACGCGAGGTGCACATCGTCGACACGCTGCCGCGCAAAGGCATCGGCAAGGTCGACCGTCGGGAGCTCATGCGGATGTTCGGCTCGGCGCCCCGGTAGCTCCCCCACGCCCGGCGCCGTCGCGCATGATGGTGGCATGAGCCGAGAAGTGACTTCTGTCGACGAGCTCCGCGAGATCGTCGGGTATCCGAAACCCTATGTGGCGAACAAGGTGGGTGACCGCCTGTCCGCCGTCCATCAGCACTGGCTCGCACATTCGCCGCTGGGGTTCGTCGCGACCACCGATGCGCGCGGTCGCGTCGACGTCTCCCCGAAGGGCGACCCGGCAGGTTTTGTGCACATCCTCGACGAGACGACGATCGCGATCCCGGAACGGCCGGGCAACAAACGGGTGGACGGCTACCTCAACGTGCTGGAACGCCCACATGTCGGGACGCTCTTTGTCATTCCCGGACGCGGCGACACGATGCGGATCAACGGGACTGCCCGCATCTTCGCCGACGCCGACTACTTCGATGAGATGGCGATACAGGGCAAGCGCCCCATTCTGGCCCTGCAGATCGACGTCGAGGAGGTGTTCTTCCACTGCGCCAAGGCCTTCCTGAGGTCAGACGCGTGGCGGCCGGAGACCTGGACCCCGGAAGCGGTCCCGAGCGTCGCGCAACTGGCCCAAGCGATGCGCGTCGACATGAGCCTCGACGAGCTCGAGAAGTACTACGCCGAGGAGAACCTCCGCAAGATTCTGTACTGAGCGTGCGCCTGGAGGGCAGTTCCGTTCACCTCGCGGGCGCCGAGCGCGCACCTTTGCACAGCTAGACGCGGTGGGTTGTGTGCAGACACGCGCTCTCGCGCAAGATAGAGGGATGCGCAAAGAGGCGGTCGCGGTCAGCGCCGCCGTGGTTCTTGTGGTGGCGGCGTTTGTCGTCCCCCACCTCGACCTCGGCATCGTCACCCCACTGATCAACGCCACCCCCGAACGGTTCCGGACCTTCGCCGGCGTCGCACCGATCTTCGGCTGGTGGACTCCACACGTCGGACCGGGGACCATCCCCGCGATCATGATTGCCGCCGCCGCGGTGCTGTGGGGTCCGTCGCTGGCGCAGCGGCTGCCCTGGCGGGCGCTGCCGTGGGCAGTCTGGGCGGTGTCCTGCGTGTGGGCCTTCTCGCTGGCCATGATCGACGGCTGGGACCGCGGCTTCGCCGGCAGGCTCACCGCCCGCCACGAGTACCTGCGCCAGGTACCGGGCATCACCGACATCCCCGAAACCGTCCGCACGTTCTCCAGCAGAATCCTCGACTACCAACCGGATTCCTGGATCACCCACGTCTCCGGACATCCCCCCGGCGCGCTGCTGTCCTTCGTCTGGCTGGACCGCATCGGGTTGAGCGGAGGGGCCTGGGCGGGACTGCTGTGTCTGCTGGCCGGCTCGAGCGTGGCGGCCGCGATCGTCGTCGCGGTCCGCGCGCTGGCCGACGAGTACACCGCCCGATCGGCGGCTCCGTTCGTGGCGGTCGCGCCGACCGCCATCTGGGTCGCGGTGTCCGCCGACGGCTATTTCGCCGGCGTCGCGGCCTGGGGAATCACCCTGCTGGCGCTGGCGGTCACCAGGTCCACCCGCCTACCGATGGCGGCGGCCGTGGGCGCCGGACTGCTCCTGGGTTGGGGGATCTTCCTCAACTACGGTCTGGGACTGATGGTTCTGCCCGCGCTCGCGGTGCTTCTCAGCGCGACCACCTGGCGCGCCGCACTGAGCACCCTGGTGCCCGCGGTGCTCGCCGCGCTGGCAGTCGCCGCGGTGTTCCTGGCCGCCGGTTTCTGGTGGTTCGACGGATACCTATTGGTACAGGAACGCTACTGGCAGGGCATCGCCAGCGACCGCCCCTTCCAGTACTGGGGCTGGGCCAACTTCGCGTCGGTGGTGTGCGCCATCGGCATCGGCAGCGTGGCGGGAATCGGTCGGGCCCTCGACATCGCGGCGATCCGGCGGCGGTCCGGACTGCACCTGCTGATCCTGGGCGCGCTGCTGGCGATCGTGTTCGCCGACCTGTCACGGCTGAGCAAGGCCGAGACCGAACGCATCTGGCTGCCGTTCACCATGTGGCTGGTGGCCGCCGCGGCGCTTCTCCCGCGGCCGTCACACCGATGGTGGTTGGCGCTCAACGTCATCGGCGCCCTGACGCTCAACCACCTGATCCTGACGAACTGGTAGTCGCCGGGCCACGAGGTAGTACAGCGGTACGCAGATCCACACCGCCGCGATCACGATCCACAGACCCAGTGCGTAGTCGCGGTCGAGCACCGTCGGGTTGTCGGGGCGTGCACCCGGCTTGGTGTACACCGGAATCGCCAACACCACCAGAACCACACTGCACAGCGCGGCCACCGCAGCGGGCGCCTGCCAGCGCACCGGGATCAGGGCCCGGCCCGCAAGCCCGACCGCGGCGCACAGTGGCGCGAACACGAAGTCGTGGACGATGACACCGACCGCCGTCCACACCGCGATCCGCACCAGCACCGTGGGCGAGAAGTCCCACAGCAGTACCGCACCGTAGGCACCGATGGCGACTCCGGCGACGACCAGGAGCACCCGCAACGCGGACATCAGACGACCTCGATCCGGGTCAACCACTTCGTCTGCAGCACACCGGGTCTCGTCGGCGCGATGAGGCGGCACGGATACCCGTGGTCGAGGTTGAGGGTCTCGCCGTTGATCTTCAGCGCGATCAACGTCATGTCGTCACGGGCATGGCGGGCCGGCAGCACCGTCCGGGAGTACGGACCCGGAGGTTCCAGCGAGATCATCCGCACGTCGGAATCGGCCGACGCCCCCACCGTGGCGATCAGGTCCGCCAGCACCACACCGGTCCACTCCGCGGAGGCACTCCACCCCTCCACACAGGCGATCGGCAGCCGGTGGGTGGTCTGCGGCATCGCCTGCAGGTCGGCGACCGTGAAGGTCTGGGTACGGTCGCCGTGGGCGACCGTCAACCGGTAGTCCGGCGAGCTCGCCGCGCGCGTCACCCCGGCGGCGATCGCCGACCGATTGATCGGAACACCCTGGGGCCCTTCGCCGGTTCGCGGGGCGAGCACCGACACGCGGCGCAGCAGCGGCACCGTCTGCCCGACGGTGACCACCGTCGCCAACCCCACGGCCACCCAGGTGCCGCGCAGCACGGTACGCCGGGACGGACCGATCGCCCCGCCCTGGGCGACATCGGATATCGGCTCGCTGAGCGCCTGGCGGATCACCGGCAACTTGACGCCGATGTGCACGATGACGGCGCCGATCGCCACATAGGACATCGCGTAATGGGCTGTGGTGAAGAAGAACTCGAACGCGTACCACTGCGCGATGTTGAGCAGGCCGGTGCTGAGCTGGAACAGCATCGAACCGACCAGTACCAGGATCGACAGCCGCTCGATCTGGCGGACGACGCCACCGATCAGCGGACGCTCGAACAGCTTCGGCCACACCGACCACAGCTTGACGATGAGCAACGGGATCGCGGCGATCCCCGTGGCGACGTGCAACCCCTGGGTGAACCGGTACAGCCCGACCGGCCGCGTAGGCCACCAGAACCAGGGCTGCGGGTGCTGGATGAAGTGACTCATCAGGCCGGTGACGAAGCAGACCGCAACCGTGACACCCAGCGCCATCCCGACCCGAGCGGTGACCGCGGTACCGCGAAGGGACGTGGTCACGTCGCGGCCAGGGTGGCGACCACCCTGCTGCCGATACGGTGGATGTCGGCCACCGCCAGCCCGACCTCGACGGCCAGCGAGGGGACGCAGTCGATTCCCACCGAGGCCCAGCGAAACCACGGGCCGATCGTGCGCGACGACTCCAAGCGCACCCAGCCGACGTCGATACCCGTAGTGGTCGAGTCGAATTCGGCGACGCAGTGACCACCGGAGCGCAACAGCTCGGCGGCTCGTCGCAGCACCCGGCGCGGGTCGCCGCCCACCCCGACATTGCCGTCTGCCAGCAGCACCGTCTGCCAGCGCCCGGTGGCCGGGAGAGGTTCGAACATGTCCCGCCGCAACGCCGGAGCGCCACTGCTGCGGGCCAGCTTCACCGCCGTCGCCGACAGATCCACCCCCAGAGCCGGAACACCGCGCTGCACCAGGTGCGCGACCAGTCGCCCAGGGCCGCAACCCAAATCGATCGTCGGCCCCTCACACATGCCGACCACCGCATTGTCGAACCGGGCGTCGGCGTGGCGCCCACCCAGCCAACTGCGCACGGGGAGCTTCTTGACCCGGCCGTCGTCGTGGCGAATCCAACATCGCTCGCCATCGAGCGCCTGGTCGTACAGCTGTCCGAACATCAGACCCCCTGGGTGGCGGTGATCCGGCTGAACCGGGATCCGGGCGGACAGGCGCGGCGTACCTCGACGACATCGTCGAGGGTGTCGACGTCGGCGAGCTCACAGAGAAGTTCCACATGCCTGACCGTGTGCCGCAGGGCCGCCAGCGTTACAGCGCCCGTATCGGGCGCCGACATCGGCACCTCGCGCAGGCAGTCGGCCGTCGCGGCGTCGGTGACACCCAGCACCCACCAACCGCCGTCGCGGGCCATGCCGAGAACGGTGTGGTGGTCGGCGAGCGACTGCGCACACCGACCGATCAGCTCCGGGCTCACCTGGGGGGTGTCCATGCCGATCTGCAGCACGGGCAGCCCGCCGGTTGCCGCGGCCGCGTCCAGATGCGCGTTGGCGAGCCGGTCGGCGAAGCCCTCACCGCGTTGGGTGACGACGATGAAATCCGCCAGCCGGGAACGGATCTCGTGCGCCCGCTTGGCGTCATCGAGGTTCCCGGTCAGGGCGACCACCCTCGCGGCCACCGGGGCGTCGGCAACCGCGTCGAGAGTGTCGAGCAGCGCAGCTGCGGCGATCTCGGCGGCCACGTCGTCACCCACCCCGGCCGCCAGGCGGGTTTTGGCCAGACCCGGCACCGGCGCCTTGGCGACCACCAGCACGCTCACCGGTATCACGAGATGACCCGCCAGAAATCCCATGCGGCGGTGGCGCTGCCGCGGACCGAGCCGCTGACCTTGGACTTGCCGCCGGTGCGGGGCCCGTACGCCACATCGTGTTCGGTGACCGACCACCCCGCCTGCGCGGCGCGCACCAGCAGCTCGAGCGGATAGCCCGAGCGCCGGTCGGCCACCCCCAGCGCCAGCAGCGCGTCGCGTCGTGCCACCCGCATCGGGGCGATGTCGTGCACCTGCAGACCGTGCCGCGTCCGCAGCCGCCAGCACACCGCCGCCGTACCGAGTCGGGCGTGCCAGGGCCATTTCAGGCCGGGGCGGGCGCGCCGCCGCCCGATCGCCATGTCGGCGCCACGTTCGACGTCGTCGACCAGAGCCGGAAGCTCCGCGGGATCCAGAGAGCCGTCGCCGTCGAGAACCGCGACGATCGGCGTCGTCGCCGCGACCACCCCGGCGTGTACCGCGGCACCGTATCCAGGCCTGCTCTCGGCGACCACCTGGGCGCCGTGCCGACGCGCCACGTCCGCCGTGTCGTCGGTGCTGTTGTTGTCCACCACGAGAGCTCTATACCCAGTCGGCAGGGCCGCCAGCACTCCGGGCAAAGACGCAGCCTCGTCTAGACACGGCAGCACCACCGTGACAGGACAGTCGGGCATATCCGCATACGCTAGGCGAAATGCCCAGGTCGCGCGAGTTTCAAGGCTGACGAATCGGTGACGTCGGCGCTGGTAGCGGCGGTTTGGGGCTAGCCTCGGTGTGGTGACCCGTGTCCTGATTGCCGACGACGACGACGTCGTCCGCGACGTCGTGCGCCGATACCTGGAGCGTGACGGACTCGACGTGTCGATCGCTCACGACGGCAACGAAGCCTTACGACTGCTCGGTTCGCAGCGCATCGACGTTGCGGTTCTGGACGTGATGATGCCGGGGCCGGACGGGTTGTCGTTGTGCCGCAGCCTGCGTCGGGGAGGTGACTACACCGTGCCGGTGATCCTGCTGACCGCGCTCGGCGAGGAAGAGGACCGCATCGCCGGACTCGAGGCGGGCGCCGACGACTACCTGACCAAGCCGTTCAGCCCGCGTGAGCTCGCGCTGCGGGTCCGCTCGGTGTTGCGGCGCTCCCCCACACCCGGCGGCGTGCTCCCCATCGACGTGAACTCCGGCGAGCTCACGGTCTCGACTGCGTCGCGCACCGTCACGGTCGCCGGCAGGCCGGTGAACCTCACCAACCGCGAGTTCGACCTGCTGTTGTTCTTCCTCACCCACACCGACACCGTCTTCACCAGGGAAGACCTGCTCAGACAGGTGTGGCGCTGGGACTTCGGGGACCTGTCGACGGTGACAGTGCACGTCAAGCGGTTGCGCTCCAAACTCGGCGAGCGACATCGGGTGCAGACAGTGTGGGGTCGCGGCTACATGTGGACCTCCGACCACGCGGCGGTAGGGAGGTCGGATGCCCACGGCTGATCTCTGGGAGATAGTCGGATGGGCGCTGGCCTGCTCGGTACCTGTGGTCCTGATCGGTGCCGCGATCATCCGGCTGGCGCGGTCCTGGTCGCTGGCCGTCAGCATGGTGACGCTCGTGCTGATCCCGGTGCTCGCAACCTTCACCGGGGTGTTGGGCGCCAGCGGGTTCATGGTCACCGGAACCTTCGAACAGACCGCCGTCGTGCTGGTGATCGTCTCGATCGTGACGATCCCGGCCGCCGTGATGCTGGGCCGCTACCAGGCCCGGCGCACCGTCTGGGAAGCCGAGATCCGCGACTCAGAACGCGCCGCCGAACAGTCGCGGCGCCGACTGGTGGCGTTCGTCAGCCACGATCTGCGAACCCCGCTGGCGGGCATCCGCGCTGTCTCCGAGGCGATCGCCGACGGCGTGGTTCCCGACGACGAGGTGAAGGTGCACGCCAAGCACATCGAGCACGAGTCGGTCCGACTGTCCGAGATGGTCGACGACCTGTTCGAGATGTCGAAGATCAATGCCGGCGCGCTGACCCCGTCGTTCGAGAAGGTCGCGCTCGACGAGGTGGTCGACGACGTGCTCGCCGCGCACCGGATCGCCGCCGAGCGCGCCGGGGTGAGGCTGCGGGCCGACCTGCCCGAGCAGCCGGTGCGGGTGGTCGGCAGTGACCGCGCGTTGGTCAGGGTGTTGTCGAACCTGGTGGCCAATGCGATTGCGCACACGCCCGAGGGTGGCAGCGTCGAGTTGGCGCTGGGCTCAGACGAGAACAGCGCGTGGGCCCGCGTCGACGACACCGGCGTCGGCATCGACGAGGCGGACCTGCCGAGGGTGTTCGACGTCGCCTATCGCGGGTCCAACAGCCGGGTGCCGCGCACCGATTCGTCGCTGCCGAGCGGGTCGGGTCTCGGGTTGGCGATCGCCGCCGGACTCGTTCAGGCCCACCGCGGCACGCTGTCGGCGCACAATCTGCCGACCGGCGCCCGCTTCGAGGTCCGCCTGCCGCTCGCCAGCGACTGAACCAGGTTGCCGCGGAATAGCATTCCGGGTCGTGATCGCCCTGGTCATCGCAGCCAGGAATGCTATTCCGCGGGCGCGTGACGTGAGCCCGTATGGGGCCGGCTGTCAGCGGAGGATGATGCTGTCATGGCGAAGTCGTTCACGCTGGTACAGCTGAAGTACTTCACGGTCGTCGCGCGGCTGGAGAACATGCGTGCGGCCGCGTTCGAGCTCGACGTCACCCAGTCCACGCTGTCGGCGGCCATCCACAAGCTGGAGCGCGAGGTGGGGGCGAAGCTGTTCCACCGCCGGTCCAACCGCGGCCTCCGCCTGACCGCGGAAGGGCGGCGTCTACTGATGGGGGCCAGAACGGTCCTCGAAGATGCCGACCAGCTCTACCGCTCGGTGCGCGCCGAGCGCGAGGAACTGGCGGGCGATCTGGTCGCGGGAATCTTCTCGCCGATCGCTCCCTTTCTCGCACCGAGGATCCTCACGGCATTCCAGCATCAGCATCCGGCGATCAGACTCAGCTTTCTCGAAGCCGACCAGGAGACGCTCATGCGATCCCTGGCCGAGGGAACCTGCGAGACCGCGCTGATGTACGACCTCGGGTTGAGTACGAGCTACGAATATCGGGTGCTGCGGCGAGTCCCCCCGCACCTGCTGGTTTCGGAGAATCACCCGCGTGCACGCCATCCGGACGTCCCCGTGCACCTGCGCGAATTCGAGGACGAGCCGTTCGTGCTGCTCGACCTGAAACACAGCCGGGAGTACTACCTCGACATCTTCAAGCGATTGGGACTGCGTCCGCGCATCCGGCATCTGGTGTCCGGCTACGAGACGGTGCGGTCGTACGTCAGCATGGGACATGGCTATTCGCTGCTGAATTGGCGGTTGGCGGGCGATGTGACGTACGCGGGGGGACGGGTCGTTCCGCTGGAACTGGCCGATCAACTGGCGCCGATCGAACTGGTCCTGGTGCGGTTGCGGGGTGCGCGGACGACGCGGAAATCGATCGCATTCCAAGAAATCTGCTCGACCCTGCACAGCGCCGATAGCGGCTCCACGCTCTTCTGATCGATTATTTCGAACGGTGCGTGCGATCTATTTTGTTGGACTCGTTCGGCCGTCTTCACCAGACTTCAGTGATGTGATCCCCGTCTCGTCCGACCCTGCAGCATCACTGAGAAGAGAGCTCCCATGACAACGCAGGACCACGTTGTTCCGCCCGACCCCGAGTCCACGGACCAGTCCACACGTAGCACCGGGATGCAGAAACGGGTCCTGGCCGGCGGCAGCGTCGGCCAGTTCATCGAGTTCTACGACTTCACTCTCTACGGATTGTCGGCAGTCACTCTCTCGCAGCTCTTCTTCCCCGGAGAGAACGCGCTGGCCGGCCTGCTCGCCACCTTCGCGACCTTCGGCGTCGCCTTCCTGGTGCGTCCTCTGGGTGGCCTGTTCTTCGGCGCGGTCGGTGATCGCATCGGCCGCCGCAAGGTCCTGTTCGTCACGTTGATGCTGATCGGCCTCGCCACCACTCTGATCGGATTGTTGCCCACCTACGAGACGATCGGGGTGTTCGCGCCCATCCTGTTGGTTTTGTGCAGGTTGATCCAGGGCTTCTCCGCCGGGGGCGAATCCGTCGGCGCCCCGGCCTTCGTCTTCGAGCACGCGCCGCTGGAACGACGCGGCTTCTGGATCAACGTGACCTTGGCGGCGACCGCGCTGCCATCGGTGATCGGCGGAACGCTGATCCTCGTGCTGTCGTCCACGATGACGCCGGAGGCGTTCGACTCCTACGGCTGGCGCATCCCCTTCCTCCTCGCTTTACCGCTTGCCTTCTTCGGACTGTGGATCCGCGCCAAGACCGAGGAGTCCGAGGCGTTCAAGCAGGTGCTCCGCAAGCATGAGCACAAGGAGTACAGCCCCATCCGTAAGGCGTTCCGCGAGAACAGGGTTCGGATGCTGCAGGTCATCTGTGTGATGGCACTGACCGCTATGGGCTTCTACTTTCTCTCCGGCTACTTCGTGTCCTACGTCCAGGTGACCGGCGACCTCAGCCGCGAGGCATCGCTGGGCGCCAATGCGGTCGCGATGGCGTTGTACGCCGTACTCCTTCCCATCGGCGGAATGATCGGCGACCGCGTCGGCCGCAAGCCGATGCTCATCACCGGCGCAGTCGCTCTGGCGGTGCTGTCGATTCCCTGCTTCATGCTCGTGACCAGCGGGTCGCTGGGCCTCGCGATCCTCGGCCAGCTGTTGTTCGTGATCCCCATGTGTGTTTACGGGGGCGGTTGCTACACGTTCTTCGTCGAGATCTTCACGACCGAAACCCGTTTCACGTCGGCGGCGATCAGCTACAACGTCGCCTACGCAGCCTTCGGCGGCACCGCGCCGTTCATCGGAACCATGCTGGTGTCCAGCACCGGAAAAGACTCTGCACCGGGCTTCTACATGGCCGCTGCCGCGGCCATCGTCGCCCTCTTCCTGGTGTTCACCAACGTCCCCGAGACCCGCCACCGCGTCAGCTGATCGCTTCCGACACAAAGGAGTTCCATCATGGGTGCTTCCCAGTTCCTCACCGACTTCCACCACGTGGCCACTTTCGGTGCGACCGCCAACGACGGTGTGGACCGCCAGGCCGCGACCGCCGAGGACAAACTCAGCCGTGACTGGTTCGCCGCTTTCGCCGCTGCGCGCGGCTGGGAGTTGCGGGTGGACGCCATCGGCAACATGTTCGCCCTCATCGAATTCAAGCCCGGTGCGCCATACGTGCTCATCGGTTCACACCTCGACTCCCAGCCGCTGGGCGGCCGCTTTGACGGCGCTTACGGCGTCATCGCCGCACTGCACGCCGCGGAGCGCGTAGCCGCGCGGGTCGCCGAGGACGGTGCCCGGGTCGAGTTCAACATCGGGGTCGTCAACTGGTTCAACGAGGAGGGCGGCCGCTTCCCCCCGTCGATCATGGGATCGTCGGTGTTCGCCGGTCTGATGGATGAGGGTGAGGTTCTGCAGGTGCGGGATCTGGCCGGAGTCTCGGTGGCCGAGGCCCTCGACGCGATCGGCTACCGTGGCGCTGATCCGCGTCCCGCGGTCGCCGGATACGCCGAAATCCACATCGAGCAGGGACGCATCCTGGAGCGCGAGGGCATCAACCTGGGTGCGGTGGACTACTCCTGGTACACCCAGAAACTCGACATCGAGGTGCTCGGTGAGCAGTCGCACACGGGCGCCACCGCGATGGCCGATCGCCACGACGCGCTGGTCGCCGCCAGCAAGGTCGTGTTGCTGGTCCATGACGTGACCACGAAGTTCGACGACGAGGCCATCGTCTCGTCGGTCGGCCGATTCACGGTGGAACCCAATTCGCCGATCGTGGTGGCCCGCCGTGTGCATCTCGTCGCCGACCTGCGTTCGGAATCACCCGAGATCGTCGCCGCAGCACGAGCCAGCCTGCTCGATGACATCGCTGCTGTCGCCGCGGATCACGACATCACGATCAACGTCCGCGATTTTGATGTCCGCGACATCCAGGCCTTCCCGCAGGCCGGTGTCGACCTGACCGGAAAGGTCGCGGCCGACCTGGGGTTGAGCGTGCGGCCCATTCGCACCATGGCCGGGCACGACTCGGTGCCGATGAACCGGATCGTGCCCACCGTCATGATGTTCATCCCGTCGGTGGACGGCGTGAGCCATTGTGAGCGGGAGTTCAGCACCGATGAGGACATGGTCGCCGGTGTCGACGCGTTGACCAACGTGGCATGGGAGATGGTCAACGGGGCCCTCTCGGAGTCGGCCGCCTAGATGGACTCCACCTCAACCGAACTGGCCTTCGTCGGCACCTCCGACATGCTGGCGGCGTTCCGAAGGCTCGAGTTGTCACCGCTCGAAGTGCTCGACGCCCAGATCGCACGGATCGAAGCCCACAACGGGGACACCGCGACCGGGATCAACGCGTTCGCCGAGACGCTGTTCGAGGACGCCAGGCACGCGGCCCGCCATGCCGCCGACGTCTACGCCCGATGCGCGGCCGACGGCGAACAACCACCAGCCCTGCTGGGGGTGCCGGTGGCAGCCAAGGAGAAGCACGGCATCGCCGGACTGAGCCTGACACAGGGGTTGACGGCGAAGCGAGGGCAAGTGGCCGACCGCGACCACCCGGTGATCGAGCGGATCAGGGCGGCCGGCGGAATCATCCACGCGCGCACCACAAGCCCAGAGTTCAGCTGTGCCACAGTCACCCATTCGCCGATGTGGGGTATCACCCGCAACCCGTGGAATCTCCAGACCTCCCCCGGCGGTTCGTCAGGCGGCGCAGGCGCTGCTCTGGCCGCGGGATTCACCACCTTGGCCACCGCGTCCGACATCGCCGGCTCCACGCGCATCCCCGCCGGGTTCACCGGCACGGTCGGCTACAAGGCACCATTCGGACGGATTCCGGGAGAGCCGCCGCTGTCGGCGGACTGGTACCGCGGAGACGGCCCCATGGGGCGCTCGGTCGCCGACGCAGCTCTGCTGTCGTCGGTGATGTCGGGCCGGCATCCCGTCGATCACAACTCGTGGGGCGGCAACGGTCAGCCCATCCCGCTCGACGGCGGGGTCGACGGCCTGCGCATCGGTCTCTCCCTCCGGCTCGGCGACTTTCCCGTCGCCCCGGAGGTCCTCGAGAACACTCGAGCGGTCGCAGATGCCCTCTCCCGAGCCGGCGCCGAGGTCGTCGAGGTGGACCTGCCGTGGACGACCGAGCTGATCAGGGAGACGATCTTCGCCCATTTCGGGCAGATCCTGGCACCGGCGGTGATTCGCGAGACAGCAGGCACCGAGGACCAACTGTCGGCCTACATGCGGCGGTTCATCGCCGATTCGACTGCCGCGGCGCAGCGCCGTTCGCTGGTCGAATCACTGGCCATGGATGCCCGGATGCAGGCCGACCTGGCAGCGGCGATGAGTGGCGTAGACGTGCTGTTGTGCCCCACCTCGGCGGTGACGTCACTCCGGGCCGACGGTGACTATCTCGATGGGATCGACACTCCCAGTGGACATCTCGAGCACTACTGGGAAGGGCACATGACGAGTCCGTTCAACGTCGCCAACCATCACCCTGCGCTTTCGGTGCCCAGCGGCCTCTCCCTCGAGGGAGTACCGACGGGTGTGCAGGTGGTAGGCCACCCGCGCGACGAGGTGATGACCTTCCGGGTGGCCCAGGCCGTCGAGACGCTTGTCGACTTCGCCGCGCCGCGGAATAGCATTCCGGGTCGTGATCGCCCTGCAGATCGCAGCCAGGAATGCTATTCCGCGGGCGGGCGCGTGACCTCAGCCGGGCAGTGAGCTGTTGAGGCGCTCCGCGGCGGCCAGGTAGTCCTCGATGAACTCCCGCACCACCTCGCGGGCCGGCTTCACCTTGTTCATCAGCCCGACGCCCTGCCCGACAAAATAGGTCGCCAAAGCCTGAGCACCCTCGTGCCCCTGTGAGGCCAGCACGTCGATCCGGCGGATCACCGGCTCGCACAGCATCGACTGCAGCGGCAACGGCAGCGGCTGGTGCCCGCCGGCGTTGGGGGTCCAGGCGTTCGTCCAGTCGGATACCAACTGTCGCGACGGCTTGCCCGTGCGGCCCGCCGAGCGAACCGTGTCGCGGGAGGAGGCGGCCAGCATCTTGGCCACCGTGTGCGGCGCGGTCTCGGCCTCCTCGGTGGTCAACCACACCGATCCGGTCCAGGCGCCGGCCGCACCCATCGCGACCATGCCCGCCATCTGCCGGCCGGTGACGATGCCGCCCGCGGCGAGCACGGGTGTCGACGCACCCATCTCGTCGATCGCTTCCAGCACCTCGGGCACCACCACCAGCGTGCTGACCTCACCGCAGTGCCCGCCGGCCTCGGTGCCCTGGGCGACGATCAGGTCCACCCCGGCGGCGACCTGCTTGACCGCGTGTTCCTTGGCCCCGACGAGGGCGGCCACCGGGATGCCGCGTTCCTTTCCCGCTTCGATCATGTAGTCCGGCGGGACGCCGAGCGCGTTGGCGATCAGCTTGACCGGATGGGTGAGCGCCACATCGAGCAGCTCCCGCCCGGTGTTTCCGGACAGCAGCGCGCTACCGAGACGCCTGCCGGGCTCCGGTTCGATGCCGTGTGCGGCCAGCAACTCGTCGACGAGATCGCGGTAGCCCTGCGGAATCCGTTCAGCCAGATCGGAACTGGAGAGCTTCTCCCCCTTGCCCTCGAACTTGGCCGGGACGATCAGGTCCACTCCGTACGGCTTGCCGCCGACAGCGTCGTCGATCCAGGCCAGCTCCTGATCCAACTGGGCGGGCGTGTACGCGGTGGCGCCCAGCACCCCGAATCCGCCGGCGTTGGTGACCGCGGCGACGACGTCGCGGCAGTGGCTGAACGCGAAGAGCGGGAAATCGATACCGAAGTCGGTGCAGATGTTCGAGGTCACGACAGCCAGTATGTTCACCGGTCCTGGGCCGCGAGCACCGGGGTTCGTCGCAGGAACCGCTCGACTGGCGCCAGCATCGGCGGCCCGTCGAGCAGCACCGGGTCGTTGTGGCCGGCCCCCTCGATCGACACGTACTCCTTCGGATACGGCGCAGCGTCGAACAGTCGACGGGTCTGCGACGCCGGCACGATCTCGTCGCTCTCTCCGGCGATGATGAGTACCGGCGCGGTCAGTGCGCCGACGCGGTCGATGGACGGGTAGCGGTCCAGCAGCAGTCGCCGCACCGGCAGCCACGGGTAGTGCACCGCGGCGACGTCGGCCAGTGACGTGAACGGAGAGCGCAGCACCAGCGCCGCCGGCGGTCGCTCGACGGCCAGTCCGACCGCGACGGCGCCGCCCAAGGATTCACCCCAGTACGCGATGCGCTCGGAGTCCACGCCGGGCTGCCCGGCAAGCCAGTCGAGCGCAGCGCGCGCATCGATGGCCAGCCCGTCCTCGGTAGGCCGCCCCGGATTGCCGCCGTAGCCGCGGTAATCCAACAGCAGGACCGACATGCCCATATCGTGCAGTGCCGCGGCCAGCGGAGCCCGCATAGTGCGGTCCCCGCCGTTTCCGCTGAGCACCAGCACCGCCGGACCCGGGTCGCCGGGCAGGAACCAGGCGCCGAGGTCCAGTCCGTCCGCGGTGGGGATGACGACGTCGCGGGCCCCGGGAAGCACCGTCGATGCCGGCGGAACCGGGTCCGTCGACGGGAAGTAGATCAAGCGCCGCTGCTGCGACCACAGCAGCCCGAGCAGTCCCGTCAACAACGTGACGGTAACGGCGAGGACGATCGTGGTGCGACGCAGGAGGGCTCCTCAGCCGCGCAGCGGCGCACTCGCGAAGTCCCGCAGCCCATCGGCCGGGTCGACGACCGCGCGGAAGTCGAGCATCCTGGCGGCCTTTGCCGGGTCGGCGACGATGTGACGGACGTCGCCGCTGCGGTACTGGCCGGTGATCACCGGTGAGATGTCCCCACGCGCGTCGCACAGCGCGGAGGCGACGTCGAGGATCGACACCGGCTTACCCGAACAGACGTTGAAGGTTTCGAACCCCTCGAGCGAGCCCTCGATCGCCGCGACGTTGGCCGCGGCGATGTCGTCGACGTGGACGAAGTCGCGCATCTGGCCGCCGTCTTCGAAAACTTTTGGCGCATCTCCTTTTTCGAGGGCAGAGCGGAAGATCGCCGCGACACCGGAGTAGGGGGTGTCGCGCGGCATCCCGGGACCGTAGACGTTGTGATAACGCAGCGCGACCACCGAACCGCCCGCCGACTCACTCCAGGCCAGCGCGTAGTGCTCCTGAGCGACCTTGCTCGCCGCGTACAGGCTGCGCGGCCGAAGCGGCGCCTCCTCGCCGACCAACTCCCACCGGACCTGCGCACCGCAGATCGGACACCGGTGGTCGAAGACGCCGGCGTCGAGGTCGGCCCGGGTGCGCGGGGCTGGTTCGACCGCACCGTGTTCCGGGCACACGTAGCCGCCCTGCCCGTAGACCACCATCGACGAGGCGAGCACCAGTCGCCGGCAGCCCGCAGCGAACATCTCGGCCAGCAGCACCGCGGTGCCGTAGTCGTTGTGCGACGCGTAGGAAGGGCTGTCGGCGGCGTTGACCCCGGCCCCCACCACCGCGGCCTGGTGACACACCACGTCGACGCCGGCAAGCACGTCGGCGACCGCGGCGGCGTCCCGGACGTCGACGCGGCGCACCTCGGCGGGCAACTCGGCGCCCTCACCGTGCGCGGCGGGCAGCATGGCATCGACGCCGACGACCTCGTGTCCGGCGTCTGCCAGCCGGGCGGAGATGCGCGCGCCGATGAAGCCGGCGGCACCCGTCAGAAGGACTCTCACGGCAGTTCGATCGGCAGGGTGACGCCCTCGTGCGGCAGGCAGTGGGTGCAAGTGCGCTCCAGGTCGACCTGGGCGATCGCCTCATGGACCAACTGCTTGAACGGCACCATGTTGCGTTCGAACTCGGCGAAGACGTCCACGGCTCGCACGCCCGCTCCGTGCTCGATGCCCGCATCGAGATCGGTCACCAATGCGAGTGCGGCGTAACACATCTCGAGTTCGCGGGCCAGCACCGTCTCGGGATAGCCCGTCATGTTGACCAGCCGGAAGCCCTGGCTCGCGAACCATCGGCTCTCCGCGCGGGTCGAGAACCGCGGTCCCTGGATCACCACCATCGCCCCGCCGTCGACGACGCCGGGCAAGCCGGTCGCCGCCGCCCGCAGCGACGGGCAGTACGGATCGGCGAAACTGACATGGATGCCGCCGGAGTCGAAGTACGTGTCGCGCCGTCCCGACGTGCGGTCGACCAGCTGGTCGGGCACCACCATCGCGCCCGGACCCAACTGCGCATCCAGGCTGCCGACCGCACACGGACCGAAGATGCGCCGCACCCCGAGCGCACGCATCGCCCACATGTTCGCGCGGTAGGGCACCGTGTGCGGTGAGAACTCGTGGCCGGCGCCGTGCCTGGGCAGGAACGCCACCTCGTGATCGCCGACGGTTCCGACGGTGATCGGCGCGCTCGGCGGGCCGTACGGCGTGTCCAGGCTGATCGCCCGCGCTTCAGGACCGAAGAACGAGTAAAAGCCGCTGCCGCCGATGACTCCCAACAATGAACTGCTCCTCACGTGTGCCGGCGCTCCATTGTTCATCATCAGGCACCCGCCTCAAGCATGACGTTGTGGTGACGTCAGCCTCGGATACGGTCCCGAGGGCCGAACAGTGGGCAGGCTGTCGGGGGAAATCTATGCGGGCACTCAACTCAACACAGCAGACGTGGCTCGCGCTACTCGTCGGTCTGACCGGAATCGTGACGGCCCTCGTCCTGCCGTTCGCCCCGGTCGTCGCGGAGACCACCACCCTCACCTGGCCCGCGCCCGGCCAGCCTGCGGTCTCGGGCACGGCCCTGGTTCACCCGTACCGGCCGAGCGCTCTCACGGTGTCGATTCCGTGTTCGGCGCTGCGGGCCGCGACAGCACAGTCCGCGCCGGTCACCGTGCTGGCGACCGGAGCCGACGGCGACGGGATGACGGTCACCGGTTCCGCGGGGGTGGCGACACTGCGTGCCGACGGCGTCGAGCAGCGCCTGGTCGTGCCGCCCGCGCCGACGGACTGCCGGATCACTGTCGATTCCGGCCCCGACGGGATGGCCGTCGTCGGCGCCGACGGGCAGACCACCGACCTCGCGGACCAACCCGTGCCCGAAGTGTTCGGCTTCCGCACCGACCTCGTCCCGCCCGACTCCGACGGGCTGTCGGTGACCGCGGACATCACCGGTCCGTTCGCGACGACGCCGACGGTGCTCAAGGCCGTGCTGATCGTCGTGCAGCTGTCGGCGGTGGTGGCCGCGTTTGTTCTGCTGAGCCGCGGTCGGGCCCCGCCGGGCCGTCGCGGACGTCCACGAGTCCGATGGAAGCGGCTGTGGTGGATCGACGTCGCGGTGGTCGCCACGTTCTGCGGGTGGGCGATCATCGGACCGCTCGCCGTCGACGACGGCTGGGCGACCACCATCGCCCGCACTGTCGCCGACACAGGCGACCCGGGGAACTACTACCGATGGTGGAACGCCGCCGAGGTGCCGTTTGCGCTCACTCAGCAGTTGCTCGCCCCGCTGACCGAGATCAGCATCGCGCCGCTGTGGCTGCGAGTGCCCAGCACCCTGTTGGCGGTGGGCACGTGGTTTGTCCTCAGCCGCGGCGTGCTCGGCGCGGCGCTGCCGGCGACCGCTGCGGTGCGGATGCTGGCTGCGGTCTGTCTGCTCGTCACCTGGCTGCCGTTCAACCTCGGGACGCGGCCGGAGTCTTTCGTGGCCTTCGGCGTCACCGTGGCCCTGGCGCTCGCGTGGCGGGTGCGTGGCCCGGCGGGGCTGGGCTGCCTGGCCCTGGTCGCCGCGCTCACCATCCCGATCAGCCCGACCGGTGCGCTGGTTCTTGCACCGATCATCGTGTTCGCACCCCGGCTGATCGCGGTGGCGCGGACAGCGGCGCGGACTCGACTGCACCTGCTGGCGATCGTGCTGCTGTTGAGTTGCATTGCCGCATCGGCCTTTACCGTGATCTTCGCCGATCAGACCTGGGATGCGCTGGTCACCGCGACCACCTGGCACAACTTCTTCGGACCGTCGCTGCCGTGGTACCAGGAGCCGACCCGATACGGCTACCTGCTCCAGCCCGACCAGCAGGGCAGCTTCGCGAAGCGGATGCCGGTGCTGTTCACGATCGCGCTGCTGCCGATCGTCGGCGCCCTGGTGTGGCGACGCCGCGACCGCCTCGGGGTGACGGCAGCGCGACTGGGGGCTGCGGTGGTGCTCGCGCTGCTGCTCCTCGCGATGGGACCGTCGAAGTGGTCGTACCACTTCGGTTCGGCCGCCGGGTTGTTCGCCTCGTTCGTCACCGTGGCGGTGGTATTGGTGGTCCGGCGGGCGGGCACACCGGATCGCTTCACCGCGGCACTCGGAGCAGCCGGATCGCTGCTGCTGGCCGCGGCGGCGGCGCTGGTGTTCGCGGGCCCGAACGCGTGGTGGCTTCCTGCGGTCTACGACGTCCCGTGGCCGTCGGACCCGGTACGACCGGCGGGCGCACCGCTGAACAACCCGCTGCTGTGGGTGGGTCTGCTGGCGGCGGGCACCGTCACCGCGATGGCCTTGCGGCGCGTCCGACGCGCGCAGATCGCCACCCTCGGGCCCGCGGTGACGACCGTGGTCGCCTTCGCTACCGCGCTGGTGCTGCTGATCGGATCTTTTGTCGCCGCGCCGCTGCGGCGGTCCGCCGGTTCGCTGGCGATGACGAACCTGAACCGGATCGCGTCGACCCAGGTGTGCGGGTTGGCCGACGACGTCGAGGTGCTGCCCGACGGCGAGGTGCTGGCAGCGGCGGGACCGGGCGGCCGGTCATCGGGGTTCGCCGCGCTGGCGGGCTTCTATCCCGGCGCACCTCCCCCGGACCCACCGGGATCCGGCACGTCGGCTCACATGTGGGGCAGTTGGACCCCCGACAACCCGGCCACTGCGGAGATCACCACCGAATGGTTCGTGTTGCCGCCCCTGGCACCCGACGCCGGAGTGGCCCTGTCGATTTCAGGTCGCACCTCCGGTGCCAACACGCTGCGCCTGGAGTTCGGCAGGGCCGACGGTGCAGACGTGGCGGTGCTCGGTTCGAGCGCGCCGGTCGACCGACCGGCCTCCGACGAGGATCCCGAGCATCCGCTGTGGCGGTCGGTGGGGGTCGACTCCGCCGATGTCCCCGCCGGCGCCGACCGGGTGCGCATCCACGCCGTCGACGGCCGCACCGACGAGGCGGGCTGGCTGGCCTTCACCGGCCCGCGGTTGCGCACCAGCATTCCGCTCAACAGCTTCCTGGCCGACAACGGACCGGTGCTGATCAGTTGGCCGATGTCGTTCCTGTTCCCCTGCGTGCAGAACATCGCCGAGGTCTCCGGCGGACTGGCGCAGACGCCGCGCACGGTGATCGAATCTCCCCGCCCGTGGTTCACCGAGGACCGCAGATCAGACCTCGGCGGCACCTTCGCCGGACTCGCCGAATTCGGGGAACTGAACGAGATCCCGAGCAGACTCGTCGGACACCCCGACATCGACTGGGGATCAGTGCTGGTCTCCGGGGACACCGCGGCACGGGACAGCTACTCGCGCACCACAACTCGAGAGGTGGTGCCGGGCGCCGGCGGCATCAGGGGTCAGCGACCCCGGTGATGACCTAAGCGTCGTCGGGCTCGTCCTCGGTGTGCCGCGACGCGCGCCGGGCTCCGTCGCGGATCTCGAACACGTCGGTCGCGAGCCCACCGATGGCGTTCGCGACATCCTTGACCGCGGAGGTGATGATCGACGTCACCTCGCCGACCGTCGATGCGCCGGCCCCGACGATCTCCTGCACGGCGTCCTTGCGGATCTCGGCCTTGCTCAGTCGGTCGTCCATGCGTTCAGTCTGCCACGACGAGCGCCACCGGACGCGTGCAAGACTGACGCCCGTGGCCAGTATCGCCCAGTGGGTCGAGGGGGCGCGTCCCCGAACGCTGCCCAACGCCGTCGCGCCGGTGTTCGCCGGAACGGGCGCCGCGGCGTGGCTCGGCGCCGCGTCGTGGTGGAAGGCGTTGCTCGCGTTGGTGGTCGCGGTGGCGATGATCATCGGGGTCAACTACGCCAACGACTACTCCGACGGCATCCGCGGCACCGACGACGTGCGGGCCGGACCGCTGCGACTGGTCGGTTCGAAGCTCGCGGCGCCGCGGGCAGTGCTGACGGCCGCGGTCATCAGCCTGGCCGTCGCCGCGGTGGCCGGTGTGGTGCTGGCATGGTTCAGCGCTCCGTGGCTGATCGCGGTCGGCGCGGTGTGCATCGCCGGAGCGTGGCTCTACACCGGCGGTTCCAAGCCGTACGGATATCTCGGCTTCGGCGAGGTCGCGGTGTTCGTGTTCTTCGGGCTCGTTGCGGTGCTGGGCACCCAGTACACCCAGGCGCTGCGCATCGACTGGGTCGGGGGCGCGCTCGCCGTGGCGACCGGCTGCCTGTCCTCGGCGGTGCTGGTGGCCAACAATCTGCGCGACATCCCCACCGACACCCAGTCCGGCAAGATCACGCTGGCCGTGCGACTCGGTGACGGCAGAACCCGGTTGCTGTTCCAGGCGCTGCTGGCGGTGGCATTCGTGCTGACGCTGGTGTTGATGCTCGCGACGCCCTGGTGCGCGGTCGGCCTGATCGCGCTGCCACTCGCGGTGCGTGCCGCCAAGCCGGTTCGCGCCGGGCTGGGCGGCAGGGACCTGATCCCGGTGCTGCGGGATACCGGGCTGACGATGCTGGTGTGGGCGCTGGCGGTGGCCGCCGCGCTGGTGTTCGGCTGACGATCGGGCGCGCTTGGCGGCGGCCGCGGTTTGTTTGCGCGCCCGATCGGCGTGGGTACACCCCGCTGGATGACCGCAGCCCGTACCGACCCCGACCACTTTGCCAATGACCAGGCGCAACGCATTGTCAGGACGCTGTCCGACGCGTTCTCGGCGAAGGTCGTCGGTCAGGAGCACCTGCGGGAATCGCTGCTGATCGGGCTGCTGACCGGTGGCCACATCCTGCTCGAGAGCGTTCCCGGGCTGGCCAAGACCACCGCGGCGCGTGTCATCGCGGAGTCGATCGACGGTGTCTTCCGGCGCATCCAGTGCACCCCCGATCTGCTGCCCAGCGACATCATCGGCACCCAGGTGTACGACGCGGCGACAACATCGTTCGTCACCCAGCTCGGACCGGTGCACGCCAACGTCGTGCTGCTCGACGAGATCAACCGCTCCAGCGCCAAGACCCAGAGCGCCATGCTGGAGGCGATGGAGGAACGCCAGACCACCATTGCCGGCACGGTCTACCCGATCCCCGAGCCGTTCCTGGTGATCGCCACCCAGAACCCGGTCGACCAGGAGGGCACCTACGCCCTGTCGGAGGCTCAGACCGATCGGTTCCTGCTCAAGGAAATCGTCCGGTACCCGTCCCCGGAGGAGGAGGTCGAGGTGCTCACCCGCCGCGACGCCGGACTCTACGATCGGGACCACCGCACCCCGCCGGTGGCCCACCTCGACGACATCCGGCACCTGCAGCGCGTCGCACGCGATGTGCACATGAACCGCAACCTGATGCTCTACGCCAGCCGGCTGGTCGGGGTGACCCGGGACGCGGGCAACTATCTCCCGCGGCAGATCGCCCGGCTCGTCGAGTACGGCGCCAGCCCCCGGGCCACCATCGCGTTGTGCACGTCGGCCCGCGCCCTGGCGGTGCTGTCCGGCCGCAACCACGTGGTCCCCGGCGACATCGCCGACCTGGCGCACCGCGTGCTGCAGCACCGGCTGATCCTCGGCTTCGAGGCGGCCAGCGCAGGCGTCACCGCCGATGTGGTGATCGATGCGGCGCTGCAATCGGTGCGGGTGCCCTGATCGGGGCCGGTCATGGGTAAGCACCTCAACCGCGCGAAGGCGCACTTCGGCACCGACACCCGCGGAATGCTCGAGGGTGGGCGCTACGCGCTGTTGCACACCCGCAGCCTCGAATTCGACGAACTACGGCCCTACGTGCCCGGCGACGACGTCCGTGACATCGATTGGAAGGCCTCCGCGCGTTCCGGCAGCGTGCTGATCAAGCGGTTCGTCTCCGAGAAGCACCACAAGATACTGCTCGTCGCCGATGCCGGCCGAAACATGGCCGGCCTGGCACCGGACGGCGAGCTCAAAAGCGATGTCGCGCTCAATGTTCTGGGCGCCGTCGGCTTGATCACCCTCGGCCGCACCGATGAGGTGGGCATGGTGTACGGAGACGCGCGCGGCAGCGTCAACGTCCGCCAGCGGCGCGGCGAGAACCACATCGAGAGCCTGCTGACGCGCTACCACGGCCATGAGGCGCGTGGACCGAGTGACATCGTCAACCAATTGACCTATGTGGCAACACATTACCGCCACTCGATGCTGATCGTCGTGGTCTCCGACGAACCCGACGTCGACGACCGGCTGACCGAGGTGCTCACCCGCCTGGCCGCCCGCCACGACGTGATGTGGGCGATGATCCCCGACATGGCGGCCGTGGCTGCCGGTGACGACGGTGGCTTCGACGTCGCCACCGGGCGCGTGGTCCTCGGACCCGCCAGCCATGAGCCGCGGGTCGTCGCCGCCTACCGTCGCGCCGAACAGCGCCGCACCGAACAACTCTCGCAACTGCTGACCTCCCGGGCGATTCCACACGTCACGATCTCGAGCAGTGCCGACATCCGCCGCAGAATCGTCGAGATGACCGGGGTGTGGTCGCGTGCCGGATGACCTGCTGGAGTTCGTCAGCGGACCGCCGTCCTACTCCGCCTGGTGGTTGTGGCTCGGGATCGGCCTGCTGTTTCTTGTCATCGTCTGGTACGCAGGCATTTTCGTCGCCACGATGCCCGCGGACACACTGCGCCGGATCACGATCCTGCGACCACTGCATGCGCGGGTGCTGCGGCACCGGTTCGCCGGGACGGCCAACACGATCACCCGCCGGTACCGCGACGGTGAGCTGTCCGGCGAGGAGGCCGGCGCGGCACTGAGCCGGACGCTGCGCAGCTTCCTGCACCAGGCGACGGGCCGGCGCGCCCAGTACATGCAGCTGCGTGCCGTCGCCGCAAGCGATCTGGCGGTCGCGGCGCCGGTGCTGGCGGCATTGGGTGACGTCCAGTTCGACGGGTCCGCAACTGCCGATGTGGGCGTGTTGGGCGATCGAACCGAAGAGCTGATCCGCTCATGGAGCTGACATGGTGGGCGGTCGCGATCGCCGGGGTGGTCGCTTTGATCCTCGTCGTCGCGCTGGCGGTGCTGTTGCCCACGGAGCGCCCTCGAGGTCGGCGTCCGCTGGCGAACACCGCACGGCTGACCCGGCTGCCCGAGTACCGGGCCGTGGTCCGCAGGCAGACACGGACCCTCGCCACCGTGCTCGCCCTGTCGACGCTGCTGTTCGGGGTGATGGTTCTGGCCAGCGCACGGCCCAGCGGAACGCTTTCGAACGCAACCGAATCGGGCCCACGAGACGACATCATGCTGTGCGTCGGCCAGCCCGTCACCGACCCGGCGACCGGTGAGTTCCTCGGCTACTTCGCCGCCCAGACGACCACCTTCGGCACCGAGCGCATCGGGCTGACGTCCTCGAACCGCAGGGTCGTGCCGTTGACCCGCGACTATCAGTTCGCCGCCGGCCGATTCGGGGACTACTCGCAAGCCGCCCGGGCTCAGGCCGAGGCCGACGCCGGCACGCTGCCACCAACGGGGACCGTTTCGCTGCGGGCTCGGACCGAGTCGTTCGCCGCGCCGGTGGCCTACGACGACTACTCGCCGACCGTCGCCGATGTCCTGGCGCTGTGCCTCACCGGCTTCCCCGGCTTCGAGTCGAGCGGCGACACTCGCCGTTCGCTGATCTATCTGGGCCCGGGTGCGCTGCGGTCGCCTGACGACAACAGGCCGTCACTGTTCACCGATGCCCAGGTGACCGAGATGGCACTGCAGGCGGGTGTGGAGGTCAACGCAGTGGCCACCCCCGGACGCGAGACCGACGCGCTGGCTGCGGTCACCGGCGCGACAGGCGGCCAGTTCTTCCGATTCGACTCCGCCGCGCTCGGGGCCGATCTCGACACGATCCGCGCCGCCCCCGCGGCAGACCGGGACGCTGGCGGCCGGGGTGATACGCCGGTGCTGGTCCTCGTCGCCGCGTTGGCGGTGGCGGCGCTGCTGAGCGTGTCGTTGATGGCGGTGCGCCGATGACCTTCGATCCGGTTCTGCCGCTGCCGGCGCTCGGTGCGATCGCGTTGGCGCTCATCGCGTTCCGTCTGATCGCGCTGCGCCTGACGGGTGGGTCGGGAAAGGGTACGAAGGCGGTACTGCGCTGGGGCGGTATGACGCTGGCGATCGTGCTGGTGTTGATCGCCGCCGCGCGGCCCGGCACGGGCACCGTCTCCGAGGCCGACGAGGCGCCCGTGACGCAGGGCGCCAACGTGTACTTCGTCGTCGACCGTTCCGCGGACTCGGCGATCGCGGACTTCGGCGGCGCCGCCCGGATGACGGGCATCCGCGACGACATCCGCGCGCTGATCCGATCCCACCCGGACGCACGCTTCGCGGTCATCGCGTTCGACTCGCGGCCTGCGATCGACTGGCCGCTGTCGAGCGACGCGTGGAGCCTCGAGCCTGTCGTGGATGCACTGAACCCTGCGGTCGGCGCCGCCGCGGGAAGTGACCAGGCCAACGCCGGCGCCGCGTCGAATGTGCTGCGCTACCAGCTGATCGCGGCGGGCCAGCAGTATCCGCGATCGGAGAACCTGGTCTACTACTTCGGCTCCGGGGCCGCGCAGTCCAGCACTCCGCAGGGAACCTTCGACACAGACGTGGTGGACGGAGGCACGGTGTTCGGATATGGCGCCGGCCCGGCGCTGAACGAGGAGGCGCTGCGCGGCGTGGCCGAGCAACTCGGTGTTCCCTACGTTCAGCGAACGGCGGGCCAAGCGCTCCCCCAGGCAGACGCCACGACCGGACAACCCGCCGTCACGTCACAGTCTGCGCCTGTCCGCGTCGAGTTCTACTGGGTCTTCACGATGCTCGCGTCGCTGCTGCTCCTGCTCGAGATCTATCTGTCCGCGCGCGATCTGCGCCGCAGTCGCTCCACCTACCGGGATGTGCTGTCGTGACACGGACCCCACAACCTTCCCGGCTACGGGTGCGTCGGCGCGTCCTGTTGGCCTCGACGCCGATCGCGGTCGTGGTGCTCGCGCTGGCGGTGAAGCTGATTTCCGTTGTCGTGGTCGGCAACTCGGCGCAGCAGCACTATGCTGCGGGCGAGATCGGTGCGCTTCGCAGCGATGTGTCGGTGCTGCGCGTCTTCGATGTCATCGAGCCGGTCAATGGCATGCTCGCTGCGGGCGGACTCGCGGTGCTCGACGATCGGCTCGACCTCGCCGATGCGGAGTTCTCGTCGGCGCTTGCGGCTACCGAACCCGCGAACTCCTGCTCGGTGCGGGTCGATCTCGAGCTGGTTCGGGAGCGGCAGGGCGATATCGACGCCTGGGAGGCGCGGTTGGACACTGCGCGCGAGCGCTACGACAGCGCCCTCGGGGTGATCGCCGACGCCCCGGCCGAATGTTTCGAGGGCAACGGTGACCCCGATCCGGATCGGCGTGCGGTACGTCAGGATGCGGCCGCACGGGTCGCGGCGAAGATCGAGGCGCTCGGTACCGTCGTGCCGCCCGGTGCGGCGCCGCCACCCCCGCCGGCTGCCGGTGCGCCGCCACCGGTGATCGCCGCGCCGGAGCCCACGGAGGCGCCGGAGGGCCGTCGGCTCGGTCCCGCCGGTGACGACCCGCTGGAGGCGCTGCGGCAGTTGCTGCGCGACGCGGCGGGTTAACCCGGCGAGGTGCCCGTCCAGTATTCGACGATCTTGCCGTTCGACACCCGCACGATGTCGTTGCCGGTGAATCGGGCTGGACCCTCGGCACGCGCGCCGGTGCTGATCCACCGGGCGGCGAGCATGTCACCCTCGACGAACGGACCCACGTCGACGACGTACATCAGTTCCCGCAATGTGCCTCTGGTGTTGTCGATGACGGTCTGCAGCTCGTCGGGGCCGTGCACATCGTGCGTGGGCCAGTGGCCGACGAAGTCGTCGGAGACCAGTTCCCTGGCGATGCGATGGCCGGCCCACAGTTCGTTGATCCACCGGTTGTAGAGCATCTTGTGGCTGCTCGCGGTCCTGTGGTTACTGGTGTTCCTGTGGTTGCTGATCGGCCGGTGTCGGTCGATCACCCGCTGTTCGGTCATGTGACGTGGGTTACCCAACCGCCGTCTTAGCCATTCAGATCGCAGTGCGACGTCATACTTCGTGGCCGAGGTTGCTGCGCGTGCGGATCAATGCTGCACCTGGGTACGGGGGTCGTCGACGAAATGATGACGCATTTCTGACGCTCAGACCTCTCGGGTGTCGCCGCCCTGGGCTCCGGAGTCGCCGCGCAGCCGCGCCTGGAGTTGTTCACGGTCGCGACGGCGCTGCTCGTCCCAGATCGCGATGCTCTCGGTGGCCCGCCGCCGCAGCGGGGTGAACAGCCAGATGCCCAGCGGCAACCCGATCACGATCGCGAACAGCAACGCCACGATCATCGGGATCTGCACGCCGAGCAGGCTCGCGGCACCGAAGATCACCGCGGTCACGACGACGACGAGCACGAGGCGGGCCGCGGTGTAGGCGAGGATGTCGAGCAGTAGCCGGGATACGGGCCGTCCGTCAGTCACGGACCGAGCCTACCGATGACGCGTATATTGACAGGAAGGAGGTTTTGAGTGACGTACTTGCTCATGATTCTCGTCCTGGCCGCACTGGTATACGTCGGCTGGCGAGTTTTCCGGATGGCCGCGAATCGACCGCGCACCCGGACTATCGGGCCGGACGACGACCCGGAGTTCCTGCGGCGGATCAATCCGCGAGACGATCAACCGCGAAACTGACCGCCCGGTCTAAACGGAGACCGAGTCACGTCGCGCACCCGGAAAGCCCTGTGCCACCACGGCGGCCAGCTCGACGAGCGCTTCCCGGGTCTCAGGCTTCAGCCGGTCCAAACTGATTTCGGCGCCCTCCTCGAGGTGCGGGTCGAAGGGCACCTGGCACACCGAGCGGCATCGTCGCGCGAAGTGATCGACCACCTTGTTCAGATCGACCTTGGCCCCTCTTCCGGACCGGCGCCTCACGCCGTTGATCACGGCGATCGAATTGCTCACCATGTCCTCGTGGCCGTGGGCGTCCAGCCAGTCGAGCGTCGCCGATGCGCTGCGCGCGCCGTCGACCGAACCGGAGCTGATCACCACCAACACGTCCGCCTTGTCGATCACCGCCGACATGGCCGAGTGCAGCATTCCGGTGCCGCAGTCGGTGAGCACCAGGCTGTAGAACCGCTCGAGCACCTCGAGCGTGCGGGCATAGTCGTCTGAGCTGAACGCCTCCGACACCGCGGGGTCGCTTTCCGAGGCCAGGATCTCCAGGCGGCTCGGCCCCTGTGAGGTGTAGTGCCGCACGTCGCTGTAGGACGCGATGCCCTCTGCATCCCGCAGTAGGTGACGCACGGTGGCCGGCGTCTCCAGGGGCACCTTCTGACTCAGCGTGCCGCGATCGGGGTTGGCGTCCACGGCGACAACACGATCCCCGCGCGTGCTGGCCAACGTCGCCCCCAGCGTCGCGGTGACGGTCGTCTTGCCGACGCCACCCTTCTGCGAGAGCACGGCGATCCGATAACACCCGCGCAACGGCCGTTGCACCTGCGCAACCAGGGTGTCGTGGCGTACCACCTTCGGGCTCTCACCCGGATCGATCAGTCGTCCGGTGCCCCAGTACACCCACTTGCGCCAGCCCGCCGACGGAGCGCGCCGGGCCTTGCCGAGCAGTGCCACGGTGGACAGGTCGAGGTACGGCGGTGGATCGGATGCCGTCGGCGCGGGCGGCACCGCCGGATCGAGCATTCCCGCCGCCACAACGGGCAGCGATCCCGACGGCGGTGTCGGAGCCGTCCACTCCGCGGGCACCGGGGCCGCAGGATCGACGAACCGTTGCTGTGCCCGAAAACCAACCGGCAGGTCAGACAACAGTTGATCCCCTCTCCTCACCACGGCTCATGGGCGCCATCGACAGATCGGGTCAGCCGACGCCCGCGTAGGAGTGCAGGCCGACGGTGACCAAGTTGATGAAGAACAGGTTGAACACCATCGCCACAAAACCGGCGACGTTGATCCACGCGGCCTTCTTGTCGCGCCACCCCGCTGTCGAGCGCGCATGCAGGTAGGCGGCATAAATGACCCAGGCGATGAACGACACCGTCTCCTTGGGATCCCAGCCCCAGTACCGACCCCACGCCTCCTCGGCCCAGATGGCACCGAAGATCACTCCGAAACCGAACACCGGGAACGCAAAAATCGTTGTGCGATAGGCGATTCTGTCCAGCAGCTGCGCATCCGGAAGCTTCGCCGCGATGCGGCCCAGCGCATCGGTGCGGTCCGGATCGCCGAACCGTGACATCTTGAGCAGGAACAGGATGCTGGCCACGCCGGCGACCAGGAAAACCCCGGAACCGATGCTGACCACCGACACGTGGATCGGCAGCCAGTACGACTGCAGCGCGGGCATCACCGGTGCCGCATGCGAGTACAGCCAGCGACCCGAGACGGTCAGCAGGATCAGCACCGGGAGCAGGACGAACACCCACAGCGACCGGTACTGCGGTCGGCGCAACACCACGGCGGCGGCCACCAGACCGCAGAAACACGTGAGGTTGATGAACTCGTACATGTTGCCCCACGGCACCCGCGAGGTGGACAGCCCGCGCAACACGATGCACGCCAGCAACAGCACGATGCCGACATAGGCCAGCGCGAGTCCGGCCGCTCCGATGCGCTCGTCGAACGGGCGCCGCGGCGCGTCCACGACGACGCCCGGTGTCGCGCTGTTCACCGCAACCCTGTCCGGTGTCGCCGCTGCCGAGACCAGCTCGCGGGATTCGACCTTGCGGCTGCGGCTGTAGGCGAGCTCGATGGCGAGCAGCAGCAGCGCTCCCAGCAACACCAGCACCGACGACGTGAACGCCAGGTCCGAGTAGCGGGCCAGCCCGAGATCGATGTCGGTGTTCATGCGCGATCCGCTTTCTTGTCTTCTCTGCGATCCGATGCGGCAGCAGTGGTGTCCGATTCGGCGAGCAGCCGCGCCGTCAGCCGCTCGAACTCCTCGCCCCACCCCGAATTGTCGGTGCGGGCCAAGCCGCCCAGCTCGACGTTCACCGTACCCGCAGCGCCTGGCGTCAACCTCACCCAGACGCGGCGGCGCCGGACGATCAGCGACACCAGCAGGCCGGCCATCATCGTCATCGCGAACACCAGCACCCAGATCTGGGCGGGGTCGTGCGAGACCTGGAGGTTCACGAACGGCACGGCGCCGTCGAACCGCACCACGGTGCCGTCGTCGAGGCGGGTGTCCTCGCCGGCACGCAGGTTGACCCGCGTCTCCTTGGTCAGGCGGCCCTGGTCGATCATCCGGGTGTCCAGCGCGAACAGAGACTGCGGCCGACCCGTGTCCAGGCCGGTGTCGCCCTGGTAGATGTCGACCGCGACGGCCGGGTCGTTCAACTCGGGAAAGCTGGACGCCAGCAGGGTGCCGTCGAGCTCGGCGGTCGGCGCGAACAGGCCCTGGATCGCGATCTGGTTCTTGCGCCGTTCACCCTCGTCGGCGTAGGTGCCCCCGGGCGGATCGAACCGCATCACACCCGACGACAGGAACGTGATCTGGTCGTCGGGCCGCCACTGCAACGTCTGGGTGCGGGTCTGGCCGTCCGGGAACGTCACGGTGAAGGTCGGGGCGTACCCGTGGCCCTGCAGGTAGACCCGGTCACCACCGACGCGCAGTGGCTCGTTGACCTTGAGCAGGTACGGCTGCCAGGTGCCGGTCTCGAGATCCTCCCCCGCCTGGTAGTCGATATCGGCCTGGAATCCCACCGCCTGCCCGTTGGGCAGATACGTGGCTTCGAAGTCGTTGACGCGCACACACATCGGGTACAGCGAGGTCCCGTCGACGGTGTTGCCCGCCCGGAAGGAGTCGAACGCCGCCGGGGACGCCGAACAGAATCCGGGTCCGCCGTTGGCGACGACGATGACGTTGCCCTCGTAGCTGAACAGCTTTCCGGCGGCGATGGCCACCAGCAGACCGAGAAGCGAGAAGTGGAAGACGATGTTGCCGAACTCGCGCAGGTAGCCCTTCTCCGCGGAAATCTCGGCAGTTTCGGTGGTCTCACCGTCGCCGTCGTGGCGGGTGGCGCGCCGCCAGCCACGGAACCGTTCGTCGACCACCGCGGCCACTGCGCCGACACTGTCCGCGCGCACCTCGGCGCTGTGATGTTTGGGCAGTCGGCCCAGGTTGCGGGGCGCCGGCACCGGCGTGGCGCGCAGACTGCGGAAGTGCTCGAACAGTCGCGGGGTCAGACAGCCCACCAGCGAGATGAACAGCAGAACGTAGATCGCGGTGAACCAGAAACTGGAGAACACGTCGAATGCCTGGAGGCGGTCCAGCCACGGCCCGATGGTCGGATAGGCGGCGATGTACTCGGCGACCTTGGACTCGTTGAGATTCCGCTGCGGCAGCAATGCGCCGGGAATCGCCGCCAGCGCGAGCAGGAACAGCAGCACCAGCGCGGTTCCCATGGACGTCAGGGTGCGCCAGGTGTTACGCACCAGGGCCAGCGCGCGCATCAGATCGGCAGCCTCACGTCGCTGACGAACGCGTCGCGAATCCACGACACGAACTCATTCCACAATCCGGTGACCAGGGCCGTACCCACCAGGATCAGCAGTACGCCGCCGATGATCTGGATGGTCCGGGTGTGGCGCCGCAGCCAGCCGAGGCCGGCCACCGCCCGCGCCGAGCCGAAAGCCAGCAGCACGAACGGGATTCCCAGCCCGAGGCAGTAGGCGACGACGAGCACGACACCGCGTACGACGTTGCTGCCCTCGGTCGCCGAAGCCACGGCGATGACACCGGTCAACGTCGGCCCCAGGCACGGTGTCCACCCCAATGCGAACACCGCACCCAGCAGCGGGGCACCCGCCAGCGTGGAGATCCGCTTCGGAGTGAACCGGGTATCGCGCTGCAGCACCGGGACCAGACCGATGAAGACCAGGCCCATCAGGATGGTGACCACGCCGCCGATACGTTGCAGCAGGAGCTGATTGGTGATCAGCGAGGTCGTCATTCCCAGCACTGCGACGGTGCCCAGCACGAAGACCACGGTGAAGCCCGCGACGAAGAGTGCGGCTGCCCCCGCGACTCGCAGACGCGCACCACGAACCGCCAGCTGTCCGGGCTGATCGTGCCCTCCGGGCTGATCCTGCACACCGACCACCGCTGCCAGATAGGACAGGTAGCCGGGCACCAGCGGCACCACACACGGGGAGGCGAAGGACACCACCCCGGCCGCCGCGCTGAGCAGCATGGCCAGCAGCAGTGGACCGCTGGCGGTCAATTGGTCGACCTGGTCGAGGTTCATGACTCGGCGGCCAGCCGCTCGACCACCGGTTGCAGGTCCTCGGCGAGGAGTTCACGCAGGAACACCGCAGCGACCCGGTGCTCGCGGTCGAGCACCACCGTCGACGGGATGACGGTCGTCGGATAGCGGCCGCCGAACGCGATCATGGTGCGCATCGACGGGTCATAGATCGACGGGAATGTGATCCCGCGGTCGATGATGAAGTCGCGCGGGGCATCGATGTTGTTGTCCCGCACATCGATTCCCAGAAATGCCACGCCCTGGTCGCGGGTCGCGTCGTACACCTTCTGCAGCTGGGTGATCTCGGTGCGGCAGGGACCACACCACTGACCCCAGACGTTGATCACCACGACCTCGCCCGCGAAGTTCGTCAGCGCGACTGTCTTGTCGGTGTCCATCAGGTCCGGGCCTGCCAGCGGTCCGGGACGGCCGCGACTCTCCGGCGGGTCGTAGAAGATGTCGGTCTTCCCGCCCGGTGCGACGAACTCGAAGGTGCCGCCCTGGGCGACCGCATCGTCACCGGTGGAGCATCCGGTCAGTCCGATCATCGCCACGCACGTGATGAGCGCGACGAGTCGACCGCTGCGTCGGATGCGTTGGCGGACCGAACGTTTCACTGCCCGGCCAACTCCGCGTACCCCCAACCCACGCAGACGTCATCGTGGAAGTAGAACGAGGTGACGGAAGCCAGGTTGCACATCCGATGGGTCGGGAAATGGTGCAGCTTCTTGTCGGTCATCGCGCGGCGCAGCGTCTCGACAGGCAACTGGTGGCTGACGCACACACCTTCGTGCCCGGTGGCCTGCGCTCTGGCGCGGTGCAGCGCACCCTTCATCCGGCCGGCGATCTCGGCGTAGGGCTCACCCCAGGACGGGGTGCGTGGGTTGCGCAGGTGCCACCAGTTGCGCGGGTCACGCAGCGCCCCGTCTCCCGGTGAAACCCGTTCTCCCTGAAACACATTGGTCGACTCGATCAACTCGCCATCGGTGTCGACGGCGAGGCCGTGTCGGGCCGCGATCGGCGCGGCGGTCTCCTGGGCTCGCTCCAGCGGCGAGGCGACCACGTAGGTGATGTCCCTTTGGGCGAGCCAATCGGCCACCGCCCGGGCCTGCGCCTGTCCCCGCTCGGAGAGGTGGAAGTCGGGCAGTCGGCCGTAGAGGATCTTGTCCGGGTTGTGCACCTCACCGTGCCGCATCACGTGCACGATGGTCGTCTCGGCGCCCGCAGTGTCGGTCATGCCGGCTCCGTGGCCTCAGCCGCCGCGCGCGCCGCACCGGGCAGCGCAGCGGCGATGCTGCCGAAGGCGTCGTCGTCGAGCGCGGTCGAGACGAACCAGGACTCGTAGGCACTCGGCGGCGGGTACACCCCCGCGTCGAGCAGGCTGTGGAAGAACGCCGGGTAGCGCCATGTCTCGGTGGCCCGCGCCGCGGCGAAGTCGGTGACCGGCTCCTCGCCGAAGAACACGCTGAACATGTTGCCTGCCCGCGAAATCTGATGTGCGACACCGGCATCGGTGAGTGCGTCACCGATGAGACCGGTCAACCGGTCGGCGTTGGCGTCCAGCGATGCATAGGCGGCGTCGTCTGCAGCGCGCAGCGTGGCCAGGCCGGCGGCCATCGCCACCGGGTTTCCCGACAGCGTGCCCGCCTGATACACCGGGCCCAGCGGCGCCAACCGACCCATCACCTCGGCGTTGCCACCGAATGCCGCGGCGGGTAGTCCGCCGCTCATCACCTTGCCGAACGCGAAGAGGTCGGCGTCCACCGGATCCAGCCCGTACCAACCTGATCGGCTGACGCGGAAACCCGTCATCACCTCGTCGCTGATGAGCAGCGCGCCGTGCTCGGCGGTGATACGGCGCAGCGCGGCGTTGAACCCGGGAAGCGGTGGCACCACCCCCATGTTGCCCGGGCTGGCTTCGGTGATCACGCAGGCGATCTCGTCACCGAAGCGGGCGAAGACCTCCTCGACCGCGGGAACGTTGTTGTAGGGCAGCACGATCGTGTCGGCCGCGGCGGCGCCCGTCACACCGGGCGACGACGGCAACCCCAGCGTCGCGACGCCCGACCCGGCGTCGGCCAACAGCGCGTCGCTGTGCCCGTGGTAACACCCCGAGAACTTGATGATCTTCGCCCTGCCGGTGTAGCCGCGCGCCAACCGGATCGCGCTCATGGTGGCCTCGGTGCCGGAGTTCACCAGCCTCAGCAGTTCGACCGGGGCGACCCGGCCGACGATCTCGCGGGCGAGTTCGGACTCCGACGGGGTCGGAGCGCCGAACGACAGCCCGTCGGAGGCGGCCCGCTGCACTGCTTCGACCACCGCGGGGTGGGCGTGACCGAGGATCATCGGCCCCCACGAGCACACCAGGTCGACGTAACGGTTCCCGTCGGCGTCGGTCAGTCGGCAACCCTGGGCGGAGGTGATGAACCGCGGGGTGCCCCCGACCGCGGAGAATGCCCGCACCGGCGAGTTCACTCCACCGGGAATCACGGTGCACGCGTCGGCGAACAGCTTCGCGGACATGTCGGTACTGCTCATGGCACCAGTGTCCCAGCCGGACCCGCCGCGTCAACTACAGGGTGTAGTGGTCAGGCCAGGGGGGTCAGCGCGAACACCGGATGATCGGCGTCGTCGGGCAGCTTGCGCCAGTAGCCCTCGACCACCCTGCCGGCCTTCGGCTTGTAGGCAGCCAGGATCGGCGCCCGCTGGTCGACAGGAACTTCGGTGGCGAGGTACCTCACCGCGCCGACGCTGACCCGCGGTTCGGCCCGCACGTTTTTCACCCACTGCGACTCGCCACGGGTCGAGACCAGGTACTTCACGCCGTCGACCTCCGGTATGACCACCGGGATGTGCTGCGGTTGCCCGCTGCCCCGCTTCGTCACCGTCAGCGTCTCGCTGTTGCCGACGCCGGTGGCCATCGCGAACCTGTTGAACACCGTCGCCACAAACCAGGGGGGCTTGAGATAGGCCATGGGGTGAGAGTGTGATGGCTCACATGCAACTCCCGCAATGGCTGGCCCGGTTCAACCGCCACGTGACCAATCCGATCCAACGCATGTGGGCGGGCTGGGCTCCCACGATGGGGATCCTCGAGCACGTCGGGCGCAGATCAGGCACCCGGTACCGGACCCCGTTGACGGTGTTCGGCACCCGCGACGGGGTGGCGGTGCTGCTGACCTACGGACCCGACCGCGACTGGCTGAAGAATGTCACCGCGGCCGGTGAGGGCACCATGCGCCGATACGGCAGGTCTTTCCGGGTGATCGATCCACAGGTTCTGCCCAAGGCCGAGGCGGCGGCGTCGGTGACGGGTCCGATGCGGGTCCTCTTCACGCTCCTGCCGTTCGAATCCGCGGTGCTCTTCCGACGGGGCTGAAACCGGTCAGCGTCGCGGCGTGACGCGGGCCCTGATCGGCCCCCGCGCAACCGTGGTGAACGGCACATCGACGGGGAAGTCGTCGTCGCGCGATCTGATCTCGAGACTGCGCACGATCGTCGCCAGCGCGAGCGTGGTCTCCAGCCGTGCGAAGTGTTCGCCGATGCAGGAGCGCGCTCCGCCGGCGAACGGGACGAAGTGCCAGCGATCGCGAGCGGCGGACCTCTCCGGGCTGAACCGGTCGGGGTCGAATGCCTGCGGGTCGTCCCAGATCGCCGGATCGCGATGCAGCGCGTAGATGCCGACTGCCAGCAGACTGCCCGCTTCGACGCGATAACCGCCGACCGCGATGTCACGCACCGCCAGCCGTCCGACACCGGCGGCCGGCGGGCACAGCCGCAACGCCTCGTTGAGCACCTGGACCGTGTAACCCAGCTGCGACACGTCCCCCGGGACCAGCGCCCGGTCACCGATCTGGCGCGCCTCCGCAGCGACACGGTCCTGGATGTCGGGATGGTGTCCCAGAGCCCACAGCGCGTAGGTGAGCGCCGTGGCGGTCGTGTCATGGCCGGCCAGCATGAAGATCAGCAGATCGTTGCAGATGTCCTCGTCGGAGAGCGGTCGGTCCGTCTCCGGATCGGTGGCCCTGATCAGCGCGTGCACCAGGGGTGCGTCGCGGCTGGGATCGGTCCGACAGGCGCGCAGGATGTCGCCGGTGACCTTCTGCATCGCCGCGACCGCGGCCCTCGCGCGCCGCCGCGCCGGCGTGGGCAGCCATCGCGGGGCGCGGACCGGTCGCAGGGCACGATCGGCGGTGTAGGACGACGCGACGTGCATGTGTTCGGCGATCACGTCGGCCTGCTCGTTGAGATCGACGCCGAGCACCGAACGCCCCAGCGACTGCATGGTGATCCGCCGGCACTCCAGGTTCAGGTCGACGTCGCCGCCGCGACACCAGGTGTCGACGAACAACCGAGCGGCCCGAGACATGTGGCCGCCGAACAATCGGACGTTCTGGCGGGTGAACACGGGTTGCAGGGCCCGCTTGCGCGGCCGCCACGGCTCGTTGGGCAGCACGAACAGGCTGTCCCCGGCCATGTCCCGGACTTCCTCGTGGACGATGCACCGTTCAGCGAAGGCGTCGTTGCGGCCGAGCACGTCGCGGATGGCCTCCGCCGAGAACACCGCGACCAGCGGCGGGAACAGCCGTTTGGGGCCTAGTTGCACCCGGGTGACGGGACCTCCGGCATCGCGGATCAGTTCCTGACCGGTGTCCAGCGTCCGGACCAGCTTGACCAGACGTCGATAGGGCAGGGGATTTCTAGGGGCCAACGGCAGCAGCGTGACGTCTGTCGTACTCGTTGTCATGATGCGTGCCAGCCCAGCACCTCACCGCGCCCCTCGGTCATCATCGTCCCGGGCATGACGCGCAGTCGATAGGGCGACAGCCGGAGTACGGCGAACTCCTCGGAGGTGGGGCCGTCCCGCCACATCGGGATGATGCGGGGGTCGTAGCCGACCGGTTCGGGCCCGGTCGCGAACTTCTCCCACACCGCCGCACGGGTCTCGTCGTCGGTGTACCACTCGACCAGGCAATCGGCGCTGCACGTGTCCTGCGTGGTGGTCCAGTAGCTCACCGAGACATCCGGGTGCACCGCGAGGTGCGCGCGCTTGAGTGGTGTCGGCACCGTCGCGATCCACCCGAGCAGGTCGGTTCCGTCCCACTCCCAGATCGGGTGCAGGATGCGTGAGCGTGGTTTGCTGTCGGCGTCGACGGTGGCCACCGACGCCCACACGATCGAATGCGCCATGCGCACGAAGGCCGGGGCGATCTGATCGAGTGGGGTCACAAGATCAGAGCCTAGGTGTCGGCGACCGCCCGCGAGCAGCGTCTCACCCCTCGAGTTTTTTGCGGAACTCCTCGGTGTTGCGGTATTCGACGTTGCCCTCGTCCGCGGACGTCTCGATCTTGCCTTTGTCCTTGTCGTCGACCCAGTCGGTGACCGAGGTGCCGGACACGGTGCCGTTGCTACCGGGCAGGGTCGTGGTCTCGAGTTCCTCGTTGTAGGACTTCGCCATCTCCTTGGCCTGCGCTTTGTGCTCGTCGGTGATCTCGGGCTTCTCGGTGAGTTGCTGGCTGCTGGTCTCTTCGTTCTGGTCCATGGCTGTCGGGCTGCCCGAAAGTGTGACCTGCGAAACACCCGACCCGTCAGGCCGGCACCGTCCGCAGCGCCGCGGGCAGGCTCGGCAGGAAGTGGCGACGCGCGAACTCGCGGATGTCGTCGGCGCTGTCCAGCGGCTGCGCGCTGGGCAGCAGCAACACCATGGCGGCGTACCGCAGAATGCAATCTGCGAGTTCGTCGACGGCATCTGGGCCGATGCGCTCGGCGAAGCCCGGCGGGAAGATGATCCGCAGCGCGTCGGCCATGCGGTCGATCGCCGCCCGGTGATATCGGCCCGCGAGCTCGAGAACCAAGCCGGGCTCATCGGTGATCATCTGGTGCAGCACCCGGTGTCTGCGGAATTTCAGGATCGACAGGGTGAACGCTTCGACGTAGTAATTCGACTGCGGGCCAGACTGTTTGAGCTCGCTGGCGATGTCGGCGAAGAGGCCGACGTTCTCCCGTTCGATGACCGCACCGACCAGCTCGTCCTTGTTCGCGAAGCGCCGGTAGATCGTCGTCCGGCTGACGCCCGCACGGCGGGCCACGTCGTCGAGGGCGACTCGCCGGAAACCGTGTCGCTCGAACTCGACGACGGCGGCGTCGAGGATCTGTTGGGTGGCCGTCGCAGGGTCAGGCGCGGGCATAACCCTTGACCGCGTAACCGCTGTAGCGCACCCGCATCGGCAACCGGTCCCAGATCCAGTTCACCGGGCGCGATCGGCACAGCGCGGCGAATCGCTGGTAGCGCCGCTCCTGCTTCTCGGTCCACGGCAGCTGCAGCAGGTCCCGGGCGCGCGGCGGCAGGCCGCCGGTGGTCAGGAATGCGGCCAGCGGGTTGAAGACGGGCGCGACGAGCCGCCACACCAGGGGATGGACCGCCTTGGGTCGCGGGAAGCCCTTGGTGACGTAGCCGACGCCGTACCTCGCGGTGGGGTGCGCGACGACAACCCGGTCCATCATGCGGTCCCAGTACTGCTCGAAGTCGGCGTAGGTCGCCGGCATCGGACGGTCGCTGACGCCGTAGCGCCGGTACCACGTCTTGGACTCCAGGTAGATCCGCTCTCGGTCCGCAGGCGTCAACCTGGTGACGAATGTGTCGGCGAAGTAGAAGACCTGCTCGACGAAGGTGGCGTGCGCCCAGAAGTAGGTGTCGGGGTCCAGCGCGTGGTAGCGACCACCTTCGGTGCCCGGCATGTCGCCCTTGACGTGGTGGTGGAAGTCGCGGACCGCAAGGCCGGCGTTGTCGGCCTCGGAGCCGTAGACGGTGTTGAAGATCGGCGGGATGGTCCGCCGCAACCGCTCCGCGGTGTCGGCGAAGAACGTGGAGTGGTCGTAGACGCCCTGACCGAGCTCGGCCAGCATGTTCTGCAGCACTGCGGGCCGCGGACCGATCAGGTACATCCGGTTGTCGCCGAAGTACCGCCAGACCAATGACTGCGGCCCGAGCGGCAGCGCGTCGAGGTGCGTGCCGCCGAGATGTTCGTCCTTGTCCGCCAACTCCGTCATGGGGAACAGTGTTACAGATTTTGCACTTTGTACCAAGGGCCGTGTGGCGACGGTTACAGCGGCGGGTGCCGCGAGAGTGAACTCAGGGCTGTGGATCAGCCGTCGACAGCAGCCCGGAATGCTGTTCCGCGGCGGCGGTGCCGCGGCGCAGACGGGTCACGCCCAGCACTACGAGCACCCCGGCCGCGGTCGCGAGCAGCAGTGACAACGTCATCATGGGTGGGTAGTAGACCAGCGAGATGGTCGTCGGCTCCCCCTCGGTCACGGGTGCGACGGTCACCGGGGAACTGGCGGCCAGCCAACTCAGCACACAGCCCACCGCGGCGCATCCGGCCAGCACCAACAAGACCACCGCCCTCCGCGACGTCACGGCGTCGGCTCCGGCGGAATGCGCTCCTCCACCAGGTTCGTCAGCGCGGCCCGCAACCGCTCATGCTTGCGCGCCCAGGCCTGCGCCGTGCGGTCGTTGGTCAACCGCACGCCGATCCCGGTGCGGCCCCGCGGGACCCCGGTGAGCTCGCCGAGCGCCCGCGCGTACTGCCACTTCGGCGTCTCCCTACCGGCGGCCTCCGGATAGATCCGGATGATGTCGTCCGTCCGGATCGTCTCGGCGCCCTGCCGCAACGTGTCGACGGTCAACTCGACCGAGGTGTGGATCCTCGCGGCCTTGACCTGGATCGCCAGGAAACCGGAGACGAGCACGAAGAAGATGCCCGGCACCACCAGCTGAATCCCGTACCCGGCCGAGAGCTGGATCATCGCCATCGCCACCCCCGCTGCGGGGCCGGCCAGCAGCCACAGCCAGCTGGCGCCCGGTTCGGAGAAGATCACCTCGGGCGTCGCCACCGGGCGCTGGACAGGCTCGGTCACAGGTGCCCCTCCGACTCGAACCAGGTGCGCGCCGCCGGCATGGTGAGCAGGGCCGACCCGACGAGAACGGGAAGCAGCGACAGCAGCACCACCGGCTGTGCGACTCCGAACCCGAGCGCCAGCATCACGACCACCACGAACGTCGCGAACACCAGTCCGAGCAACGCGAGTCGGAACCGACCGTCCCCCCGGCGAGTGCGACCAGCCAGGAACGCGAGGGCAACTCCGGCCACCGCGGAACCGATCCCGCTCGCGCGATACAGGGTCAGATAGTTCTGCACCTGGTCATCGGAGAAAGTGCTGGGCAGAACGGCGCGGGCGGTGTCGTAGTCCGTGGCCCCGGCCATCAACCCGCCGACGATCATGATGACCGCGCCGACGATGAAGCACCAGAACGCGATGTCGACCAGACGCGGCCGCCGTGACGGCGCGGCTTGTGGGTCGGTCATGGTCGGGTCAGCCTAGCGAATCAGCGGGTGAAGAATTCGTGGGCGTCCTTGCGGTGCAGCAGGAACACGCCACCGGCGATGGCAACGGAGCCGACGATCACCGCGACGGCATAGCCGACGGCCGCGGCCGCGTGACGTTCGGCGGTGAACAGACCGGAGGCCGAGAACACCAGCGCCGCGATCGCGCCACCGGTCAGCAGCGTGCGCACCCAGCGGTACCCCTGCCTCATCAACACCAGGAAGGTGGCGACGACGATCACGACGACCACCAGGAACACGATGGAGATGGCCAGCATCGGGCCGGTCGGGCGCAGCGGGCTGGTGATCAGGTCGATGACGTAACCGATCGCCATCAACGGAAGTGCCGCCACCCACAACCAGAATCCGGTGTCGACGTCAGGGGGCCGGGCGGGGGGCGACCCGTCTGGGCCTGTCGCGTCGGGTTCTGTCACGACAGCCAGCCGGCCGCATCAACTGCCCAGTAGGTGAGCACGATGTCGGCGCCGGCACGCCGGATCCCGATCAGCGTCTCCAACGCCACGGTCCGCAGATCGATCCAGCCGTTGGCCGCCGCCGCGCTGATCATCGAGTACTCGCCGGAAACCTGGTATGCGGCAACCGGAACGGGCGAGATGTCGGCGGCGGCGCGCACCACGTCGAGGTAGGACATCGCCGGCTTCACCATCACGATGTCGGCGCCCTCGTCGATGTCGAGCTGCACTTCGTGCAACGCCTCGCGCGCGTTGCCGGCATCCTGCTGGTAGGTGCGACGGTCCCCGTTGAGACTGGAGCCCACTGCCTCCCGGAAGGGTCCGTAGAAACCCGACGCGAACTTCGCGGCGTAAGCCAGGATCGCGATGTCGGAATGACCGGCGGTGTCGAGGCCGTCGCGGATCGCGGCCACCTGACCGTCCATCATGCCGCTGGGCCCGACCACATGTGCACCCGAATTCGCCTGCGCCACAGCAAGATCGACATAGCGTCGGTTGGTGGCATCGTTGTCGACGCGACCACGGTCGTCCAGCACCCCACAGTGACCGTGGTCGGTGAACTCGTCGAGGCAGGTGTCGGCCATCAGCACGGTGTCGTCGCCGAGATCGCCGGACAGATCCCGCAACGCGACGTTGAGGATGCCGTCTGGATCCGTGCCGGCTGTACCGACGGGATCCTTGTGCTCGTCACCGGGCACCCCGAACAGCATCAGCCCACCGACGCCGGCCCGCACCGCATCCGCGGCAGCGCGGCGCAGCGAGTCCCGGGTGTGCTGAACGACACCGGGCATGGAAGAAATCGGTCGTGGTTCGTCGATGCCGTCGGCGACGAACATCGGCAGCACCAGATGCCTTGGCTCCAAAGAGGTCTGCGCGACCAACCGACGCATGGCCGGGGTGGATCGAAGCCTTCGCGGCCGGTGGCTCGGATAAGGCATGTAAAGCCATTCCTCCCGGACTACCGGCGTCGACTCTTCTTCCGCGGCGGCGGCAGCGCACCCTCGGCCCGCAACCGGGCGGCGTGCTCGGCCAGTGCCTCCACCAGCGGACCGACAGCAGCCACTTCCGGCTGCACGTCGACACGAAGGCCGAATTCGGCTGCGGTCTCAGCGGTCTTGGGCCCGATGCAGGCGACGATCGTGCGGGCGTGCGGCTTCCCGGCGATCCCGACGAGGTTGCGCACCGTCGAGCTCGACGTGAAGCACACCGCGTCGAAGCCACCGGTCTTGATCATCTCGCGGGTGTGCGCCGGGGGCGGAGCCGCGCGGACCGTGCGGTAGGCGGTGACATCCTCGATCTCCCAACCGCGGTCGCGAAGACCTTCGGCCAGCGTCTCGGTGGCGATGTCGGCCCGAGGCAGCAGAACCCGGTTGACCGGGTCGAAAACGTCGTCGTAGGGCGGGAACTCGTCGAGCAGTCCGAGCGACGACTGCTCGCCGGTCGGAACCAACTCGGGGTTGATGCCGAAGGCGCGCACCCGGTCGGCCGTGGCCTGCCCGACGCACGCGATCTTCACCCCGGAGAACGCACGGGCATCCAGACCGAACTCGTTGAACTTCTCCCACACCGCGCGCACCGCGTTGGTGGAGGTGAACACCACCCACTGGAAGCGGCCGTCCACCAAACCCTTGACCGCCCTTTCCATCTGGGCGGGGCTTCGCGGAGGCTCGACAGCGATTGTCGGCACCTCGATGGGCAACGCGCCGTGGCCGACGAGCCGATCGCTCATCTCGCCCGCCTGATCCTTGGTGCGCGGCACGAGCACGGTCCAGCCGTACAGCGCGCGACTCTCCCACCAGTTCAGCTTGGCGCGGTTGGTCACGGTCCGGCCGATCGTCACGACCAGCGGGCCTGCCAACGGTCCCGCGGGGTCGGTTCCGGCAAGGGTGGACTTGTCGAGCAGACCCGCCAGCGTCGTCTCGACGGAGCGCTGCTGGCAGGTGGTGCCGTTGGCGGTCACCACCGTGGGCGTGGATTCGGCCAGGCCGTACTCGACGAGGGTGCGCGCCGCATCGGGCAGATGCGACACCGTCGCGTGCAGGATCAGCGGCCCCGGCGCGGCGGCCAGCGCCGCCCAGTCGACATCACCGCGGACGTCGGCGACCGTGTGGGCCGAACCCAGCGGGAGTCCGGCGTAGGTGGGCACCGCCGTGGTGTCGGGCAGTCCGGGCACGATCTCGAAAGTCAGTTGGGTGCGCGCAAGCGCATTCACCTCGGTGATCACCGCGTCGATCGACAACGGATCGCCGGCGACCAGGCGCACGACGTCGACGCCTGTGCGGGCTTCGGCGGCCAGCGTCTTGGCGACCTCGGCCGGGTCGCCCAGTGCGGGACGCACATCGGGGCCACCGGGGATGACGGGGGCCGGTTCGGGAGCGTCGGCCGGCTTGGCTGCGTCACCGGCCGGGTCGACGCCCTCGGGGGTGGCCGACTTGGCCGCATCGGTCTTCGGAGCCGCGTCGGCGGCGACGAACGGCAGCGGTCCCGACGGCGGCGGCAGCTCACACCCCACGAGGGCGAGCACCGCCTGAGGAACGTCCGGGTCGGTGAACACCAGGGCGGCGTTCGCCAACACGGTGCGGGCACGTGTCGTCAGCAGGCCTGGATCACCGGGCCCGGAGCCGACGAACGTGATGTGGCCGGGCTTGTTCTTGCGTCCTCGCAAGCTCATGCATCTCTCCCGCGTTCGTCCAACAGATCCCGCGCTCCCAGCTCGAACAACTCCGCGGCCACCGAGAGCCCAAGCTCTCGTGCCCGACCGGGTGTCCCGATACCGGACGCACGGATCACGTCGGATCCGTCTAGCGTCGCCACGCAGCCGCGCAGCGACAGCTCTTCGAAGATCCGGCCGTCCTCATCGATCGACTCGACCACTTCTGCGATCGCGCCCACCGGTGCGGAGCAGCCCGCCTCCAGTTCGGCCAGCAGGGCTCGCTCTGCGGTGACCGATGCCCGGGTGTCGGCGTCGTCGAACTCCGCCAACAGTTCCGCGAGCGCCGTATCACCGGCACGACACTCGACTGCCAATGCCCCCTGAGCCGGCGCCGGCAACATCTGTACCGGTTCCAGCGTCTCGGTGACAGCGTCGAGGCGACCGATGCGGGCCAATCCCGCCCGGGCCACGACGACGGCGTCGAGATCACCGCTGCTTACCCTGTTCAACCTGGTGTCTAGGTTGCCTCGTAGGGGGCGGATTTCCAAACCGAGACCCAGTGCTCTAAGCTGCGCGGCCCGCCGCGGGGCCGATGTGCCGATCGTCGACCCGTTCGGCAGCTCCCCGAGCACCAGTCCGTCGCGGGCGACCAGCGCGTCGCGGGCGTCCGCGCGCGTCGGGATCGCGGCGATCACGAACCGCGGGTCCGCGGCAGTGGGCAGATCCTTGTAGGAGTGCACCGCCATGTCGACGGTGTTGTCGGCGATCGCCTCACGCAGCGCCGCGGTGAACACCCCGACACCGATCTCGGCGATCGGCGCGTCCGAGCGATCCCCGGCCGTGGACACGATCACCAGTTCGGCGGACTGTCCGCGGTCGATCAGGGCATCTCTGATGACGCCGGCCTGGGTTGTCGCCAGCAGGCTTCCCCGGGTCCCTATACGGATCACTTGGTGTCTTTCATGGAGCTGGGGCACCTCCCGCGTGCGGGGAGTCGAGTTACTCGGTCTTGTCGAGATCGGTTGTCATGAGAGGTAACTCACCCGCGGCCACCGCGTCGACGGCTTGCTGATCGAGTTCGAAGAGCTCACGCAGAGCCTCGGCGTAGCTGTCTCCGCCGGGCGCGCTGGCCAACTGCTTCACCCGCACCGTCGGCGCGTGCAGCAGCTTGTCGACGACGCGGCGCACGGTCTTGGCCACCTCGTCGCGGTGAGCGGTGTCCAGGCCGGGCAGTCGATTGTCCAGCCTCAGCAACTCGGCTTCGACCACGTCCGCGGCCCGTTGGCGCAGCGCGGTGACGGTCGGCGTGACCTCCGCCATGCGCTGTCCGGCCAGATAGTTGGCGACCTCGGCAGCGACGATCGCGCGGGCCGCTTCGGCGTCGGAGGCGGCCGCGCGCGCCGACGGCTCCCGTTGGATCCGCTCCATGTCGACCAGGGTGACGCCGGGCAGGCCGGCGACGGCCTGGTCGACGTCACGGGGCATCCCGAGATCACACACCACCAGATGCCGAGGTTCCTGGCCGTGAGCGAGGCCGCGGTGCACGTCGGCGAGCGACACCACGGGTCGCACAGCGCCGGTGCACGAGACGACGACGTCTGCGTCGGCGAGCACCGGCGGCAGATGGTCGAACGGGAACGCGTGGGCGTCGACGCCCTGAGCCCGCAGGTTCTGCACCAGCCGCTCGGCGCGCGGCAGCGTGCGGTTCACCACGTGGATGCGGCCGATGCCCGCCCGGACGAGGTGCGCGGCCGACAGCGCGCCCATCGATCCCGCGCCGATCACCGTCGCAGATCGTCCGGCCAGGCCGCCGTCGAACTTGGTCTCGGCCAGGTCGAGCGCCACAGAGACCACCGAGGCGCCCGCGGCGTCGATACCGGTCTCGGAGTGCACGCGCTTGCCCACCGACAGGGCCCGCTGTGACAGCTCGTGCAGGGTGCGGCCGACGGTGTGGTTCGACTCGGCCGAGGCGTAGGCACGCCGGAGCTGCCCGAGTACCTGCTGCTCACCGATCACCGCGGAGTCCAGGCCACTGGCGACCGCGAACATGTGCTCCACAGCGGCCTCGGCATAGCGGACATAGGCGTACTTGGTCAGATCCTGCAGCGACATCCCACAGTGCTCGGAAAGCGCCTGACCGATCACGGAGAGCCCGCCGTGGAATGCGTCGACAACGGCGTAGATCTCCACGCGGTTGCAGGTGGACAGCACCATGGCTTCTGTGACCAGCGAAGATCGGAGCACGTCGTCGACGATCTTTGCCTGATCGGACTCATCGGTGCTCAGTTGCTCGAGGACTGACACCGGCGCACTGCGGTGCGAAACCCCGAAAAGCAATACGCTCATGGCCTCGTCACCACGTCGTCCAAGGTAGTCGTTAACCAGCTGGCCTACCAAATTTGCCCGCGTCGCCCCGGAATCGCATTCCCGCCGTCGGCTACTCGCGCTTTCGCTGCTGGAACCCAGTCCGGCGGCTCATCCGCCGAGGTCGGCGCGCAACCTGACTTCGTCGACCTCCCAGTAACTGTGCTCGACACCGTCGAGCAGCACCACCGGCAGCCGATCGCCGAACTCCGCTCGCAGGGCGGGTTCGCCGGCGTCGGCAGCCACATCGACGTCGCTGACCTGCAGTATGAAGCCGAGTTCGTCGGCCAACTCGGCCAATTGTGTCGCCGCGGCCAGACACATCGGGCATCCCTCGCGGGTGAGCAACTTCACCTGTCGGTCCACCCCGCCAGTATCGCCGTGGGGTGTCCTAATGTTGTCAACGTGTCCGGTAGCGGAGAGGGCGACGTCGGCAGCAGCGCCGACAGCCCGGCCCAGCAGCTCGCCGGGGAGGCCAGCGCCGAGGTCGCCGCCGACGGTCTGTTGGAGCCTGAGCCCACATCGAGTCCTGCCCCGCCGCCCGACCTGACCGCAGCGGCGTTCTTCGACGTCGACAACACCCTGGTGCACGGCTCCTCGCTGGTGCACTTCGCCCGCGGCCTGGCTGCGCGCGAGTACTTCACCTACAAGGACCTGGCACGATTCGCGCTCGCCCAGGCCAAGTTCCAGCTCACCGGCCGGGAGAACAGCCAGGACGTCGCAGCGGGCCGCACCAAGGCACTGGCTTTCATCGAGGGACGCTCCACAGCCGAGCTCGTCGCGCTGGGCGAGGAGATCTACGACGAGATCATCGCCGACAAGATCTGGCCCGGCACCCAGGTGCTTGCCCAGATGCACCTCGATGCGGGCCAGCAGGTGTGGCTGGTCACCGCGACGCCCTACGAACTGGCGGCGACGATCGCGCGGCGGCTCGGGTTGACGGGTGCGCTGGGAACGGTGGCCGAATCGGTCGACGGCGTGTTCACCGGCAGGCTGGTCGGCGACATCCTGCACGGCAGCGGTAAGGCCCACGCCGTGCGCTCGCTGGCCATCCGCGAGGGCCTGAACCTGCGCCGCTGTACCGCCTATTCGGACAGTTTCAACGACGTGCCGATGCTGTCGCTGGTCGGCACCCCGGTGGCCATCAATCCCGATGCCGACCTGCGCGATCTGGCCCGTCAGCGGGGATGGGAGATCCGCGACTTCCGCACCGCCCGCAAGGCCGCGCGGATCGGGGTCCCGTCCGCCCTGGCACTGGGTGCCGCCGGCGGTGCCCTGGCCGCCGCTGTGTCGCGCCGCGAGAAACGCTGACCCCGAACCGCGGATCCCGCGCTGATAGGCTCGCGCCGCTACCCGAGGGAACGGAAGACAATCGCCATGGGCATCAGCGAGGAGCGAAGGATCGCGCATGGGCATCGCTGACGACATCATCGGAACCCACTACCGGTATCCGGACCACTTCGAGGTCGACCGCGAGAAGATCCGCGAGTTCGCCCGCGCCGTGAAGGACGACCATCCGGCTCACTTCACCGAGGAGGCGGCCGGCGAGTGTGGCCAGGACGCCCTCATCGCGTCGGTGACATTCCTCGCCGTGGCGGGACGGCGCGTGCAGGCGGAGATCTTCAACCAGTTCGATCTGCCGTTCAACATGGAGCGCATCCTGCACCGCGATCAGAAGCTGGTCTTCCACCGGCCGATCCTGGCCGGCGACAAGTTGTTCTTCGACTCCTACCTCGACTCGGTGACCGAGTCCCACGGCGCGGTGCTCACCGAGATCCGCGGTGAAGTGACCGATGCCGAGGGCAAGCCGGTGATCACCAGCATCGTCACCGTGATGGGTGAAGCCGCGTCCGACGTCGAAGCCGACGAGATCACCGACAAGGTCGCTGCCGGACGCGAGGCCGCCCTGTCAAAATTTGTTGCTGGGCAAAAGTAGCGCCGCTACCCCAGGAACATGTTGCGGCGATTCGCCAGCAGCTGATAGAGCGTCTGCTGGATGGTCTCGCGCACCTGGTCGGTCAACTCGAAGGTGACCATCGGATCGTCGGCAGCGGACTCGTCGTAGCCGGCGGTGTCGATGGGCTCGCCGAACTGGATGTGCCACTTCGACGGCAGCGGTACCAGACCGAGCGGACCTGTCAGCGGGAAAAGCGGAGTGATCGGGAAGTAGGGCAGACCCAGCAGGCGCGCCAACAACTTGACGTCGGCGACCATCGGGTAGATCTCCTCGGAACCGACGATGGAACACGGCACGATCGGCGCCTTCGTCCGCAACGCCGCCGACACGAACCCGCCGCGGCCGAAACGCTGCAGCTTGTAGCGGTCTTTGAAGTGTTTACCGAGACCTTTGTAGCCCTCGGGGAAGACGGCGGTGAGCTCACCGGCGGCCAGCAGGCGGTGCGCGTCGTCGGTGCACGCCATCGTGTGGCCGGCCTTGCGGGCGGCCTGTCCGACCATCGGCATGTCGAACACCATGTCGGCGGCCAGCAGGCGCAGATCCCGGTGCGCGGGGTGCTTGTCGCGGACCGCGACCGACGTCATCAGCCCATCGAACGGCAGGACCCCGGCGTGGTTGGCCACCACCAGTCCGGCGCCGGACTCCGGCAGGTTCTCGATGCCGCTGACCTCGACCCGGAACCAGGAGTTGAAGAAGACTCTCAGCAAAGGCAGGAAGATAGCGTCGTTGAGGTGCGGATCGAAGCCGAACTCGTCGACGTTGTAGTCGCCCGTCATCCGTTTACGCACAAAATCGGCGACGGCGGCGATGCGCTGGGCGAGCTCGTTAGGAGTTTCGTCCTCTGCGGGCGCTCCGGCAGCGGTAGTGCGATGTTGGTCGATCTCACGGACGACGGCCGCGATCTGTTCGGCCGATGCGTGGTTGCCAGGGTCGCCCAGGAGCGAGGGATGACGACGCGAACTGTCCACCCGCTGCGCGGCCGCGCGACGTTGAGCCGCGCTGCGTCCCGAATTGGAATGCAGCGGAATCACTTTCGCTCTTGGTTCACCCGCCACCGGCACATCCTCTCCCCACCCCGCCCTAAGTAGTGAAGTCTAGCGCCCCCAGCGCTGCGCCGCCGCCACCGCGCGACCCTCCGCCGCCTGGACCCACCGTGGGTCGACGATCGGCGTCAGGCCGCGGCCGCGCACATAATCGTCGAAAGCCTCCGCGGTCGTCCATTTTGTGGCGAACCCGAGTTCGCTGCGCATCCTCGTGGTGTCCATGACGCGGCCATAACTCAGATAGTCGAGTTGCTCGCGATCGAGTTCCGAGTTGCGGGCGGCCCGCCACAGCGAATCCACGGCCACCAGCGCGGGGCGCGGCACCGGCAGCGCCAGCCGTCCCGACCTGCGGATGGCCTGGCTCATCATGATGATCCCCGACGCCCCGACGTTGAAGGTGCCCGCTTTGCCGGCCATCGTCGCGCGTTCGAGCGCACCGAGCGCGTCCTGCTCGTGCAGGAGTTGCAGACGCGAGTCGTGCCCGATCACCGTCGGCACCACCGGGCCGGCGAGGTACCGGGACAACGCGGTGTCCATGGCCGGGCCGATCATGTTGGCCAAGCGCAGAATGGTCACCGCGATGTCAGGCCGGCGCCGTCCGAGGCCGCGCGCATAACCTTCGATGTCGATGCTGTCGCGGGCGAAACCCTCACCTGGCGGCCTGCGGCGGCTGCTGCTCTCGGCGAACAGCACCGGGTCACGTGCACTGGAGCCGTACACCTCGGAGGTGGACTTGAGGATGACGCGACGCACCGACGGCGCCTTCTGGCAGGCGGCGAACAGCTGGATCGCGCCCATCACGTTCAGTTCCTTGAGCGTGGCCCGCCCACCGGAACGAGGCGAGTACGACGCGGCGGCCGCGTGCACCACGGTGTCCACGTCGCCGTTTCGGATGACCTTGGCGATGAAGGGGTTGCGGATGTCGGCGCGGACGAACTCGGCCCGGCCCATCCTGCGCAGCAGATCCTTGCTGGGCGCGATCGCGTCCACCGCGATCACGCGGTTGATCAGCGGGTTTTGCGCCAATCGTGCAATCAGGTAGCCGCCCAGGAACCGGCACGCGCCGGTGACCAGTACGACTTTCGGATAGTCCAAGCCGCCACGGGAATCAGACCCGTCGAAGTTGCCCCCGGAATGACCCGCAGAGTCCATCGGGACAGCCTAGCGACCGGGCAGCAGTACTACTTGCCCAGTTTTCTGCGCTGCACCCGGGTGCGACGAAGCAGCTTGCGGTGCTTCTTCTTCGACATGCGCTTGCGCCGCTTCTTGATGACAGAACCCATGAACTCCGCTACCTAAAGTTGTCTTGAAGATCTTTCGGACACCGAACGCGGTCGGCGTCAGCCTCGACCGATCACCTTACCTGGGCGGCGCAGCACGTCGAAATCGACCTTGGGCAGGCCAACTGCGAGAGCATGCCTGCGTACGTTCGGGTGAGCGCTCGCGCGAAGAGCACTCAGCCTGCGTCGAAGTACGAACTCTCGAGCATGTCGTGGACTGCCTTGGCGTGCACCCGGAACGAGCGGCCCACCCGCACTGCGGGCAGCTCACCGTTGTGCACCAGCCGGTACACGGTCATCTTGCTGACCCGCATGAGGCTTGCCACCTCCGCCACGGTGAGAAACTGAGCTCGAGGCTGTTGGCCTTCGGACTGTCCGGCGTCGCGCGCCGCCTTTCCGCTGGCCGCATCCCGCGCCGACGGGCCGTTCATAGACGTCATCGCAACCCAATCCATCAGGCACGGGCAGTTCCAGCGGCTTCCCCACCGCTGGCACCAAACCCGTGCTTACCACTGGGAGAATAGCGTGGCAGGTGGGGTTACTGCGACGGGTGTGGGCTAATCAGTTTGAAATTGGTTAACTACTCCGTTGTAATTCCGAGCTGCTCAGAGCGTATTTTTGCGGCCGCCACCGCGTTGGCGACCGCCGACCGCAACCCACCCCGTTCGAGTTCGCGCAGACCAGCAGCGGTGGTGCCGCCCGGCGAGGTGACCGTGGCCCGCAGTTGCGCGGGCGAGGTGTCCACTGTCAGCCCCAAGCCCGAGTCGCCGTTCGGTGAGGCGTCGTCGAGCCGCTCGAGCAGCATTGCCGCCGACCCCGCCATCGTCTGCACCGCCAGTTCGGTGGCCGTCGACCGCGCCAGGCCCGCGTCCACGGCGGCGTCGACGAGCGCTTCGACCATCAGGAAGAAGTACGCGGGACCGGAACCGGACACCGCGGTGACGGCGTCGAGTTGGGACTCGGCGACGGTGAGCACGCCGCCGACGGCGTCGAACAGCGCAGAGACCTCCTTGAGGTGTTCGGCGGTGGCGAACCGACCCGGCGCGAGCGCGCTCACTGCACCGCCGACCAGCATCGGCGCATTGGGCATGACCCGCACGACCGGTGATCCTGCCGGCAGCTTGGCCTCGTAGTAGGCCGAGGTGACCCCCGCGGCGACGGTCACAAAAACCTGTTCGGCCGCATTGCTTTCCGCCTTGGCCGCGGTGTCGGCGATGTCACCGATGACATGCTGCACGTCGGCGGGTTTGACCGCGACGATGACGTAGGTGGCGGCGTCGACAGCGTCCGCGACCGTCGTCACCCTCACCGCGTACTTGTCGGCGACGTACTTGGCACGCTTGACATCCCGCTCGGCGACGACGAGGTCCTTGACCTGCTTTCCCGAGCGCAGCAGCCCCGCCAAGAGCGCCTCGCCGATACTTCCACCGCCGATGATCGCGATTCTGGGCATGCCGGAAAGCATCCCACGGCGCCGGGATCGGACGCTCGGCGGCGTCACTGCTCCGGCGGCTACTCGGCGGGCACCATCGCCAACTGTCGGCTCTGCACGATGATCCGGCCTTCACAATCGACCACGATGTGGTCCTCGTCGAACCAGTCCTGCCCGATCTGGGTCGCCGTACACATCACCCGCAGCCAGCCGTCGGCCGGCCGCGCCCGCAGATAGGCCGTCAGCTGCACCGTCGGCGCCCAGCCGAACCTGTTGACGCCGAAGGTCACCGGTGCCGACACATCGCCGCACAGCAGCGCGAACAACACGTCGGGGGCGACTCCCTTGGGTCGCACCCAGTACTCGATGACGGGCATCCCGCCGTCGCCCCGAGGCGTGAACGACGTCAGCGACGGCCGGATGTCACAGCCGTGCGCAAGGTGGACGACGTCGGCCATCGAATGGCCCGGGCCGATCGGTTCCAGACCGGGAGGCGGTTCGGGCGTCATGAGCGGCACCACCGGATTGACCGACAGCAACGGCGGTACATGGTGCTCAGGGGTTCCCATCGTGATGACGGCGCGCAGCGCGGTTCGCTCCCCCTGCTTCAGCTCGACGTCGACCAGGCTGACCCGGCGTCCCCGCTTCCGCACCGTGGTGACCACCTGCATGGGGCCCGGATCGGGCGCCCACAGAAAGCTTCCCGACACCGCGATCGGTTCGACTCCGTCGAGCTCCGTGCGGGCGGCGTTGGCGCACAGCGCCAGCATCGCACCACCGTGGACCTTGGGCCCGATCGTCCAGTGTTCGTTCAGCACACCGTCGTACACGCCGTCACCGGAGGCGGTCAGCAACATGGCGTCGGTGAACAGGGTGGAACTGGTCATGGGCGTCCTGAGTTGTCAGCGCAGCAGGTGCGCGCGGGCGTACTGCAGCGATTCGGAGAGCAGCGCCTCGCGTTCGGCAGCGGTGCGCGCACCGGAAGTGGTCACCTCGAGGATGACATGGCCGGCGAAGTCGCTCGCGGCCAGTGCCTCGCAGATCTCCGCCGTCGGCTGGGTGCCGCGGCCGGGCACCAGATGTTCGTCGGCTGACGCGCCACTGCCGTCGCACAGGTGCAGATGCACCAGCCCCTCACCCATCCGGCGGGCCATGTCGATGGCATCGGTGCCGGCTGTGGCGGTGTGCGACAGGTCGAGGGTGTAGTGCGCATGGCCGCCGTCGAGGGGATCGTAGGAGGGCGCGAACGCCGAGATCCCCGGACCCGGGTTGCCGCCGCGCTTGCGCATCCGCTCGATCGACGTCTGCCCCGCTCCGAAGAATCTGTCGGCACGGAACGGGAACATGTTCTCCACCGCGACCAGGATGTCGCTGGTGGCTTCGAGTTCGGCCACCTGATCGGCGAACCCGTCGGCGTAGCGACGCTGCCAGCGAAACGGTGGGTGGACCACCACCGTCTGCGCCCCGAGTTGCTCAGCGGCCCGCACGCTGCGTTCCAGCTTCGGGATCGGGTTGGCGCCCCAGACGCGCTGCGAGATCAGCAGGCATGGAGCGTGCACCGACAGCACGGGCACCTGGTAGCGCTCGACCAGCTCGGCAACGGCGTCAACATCTTGGCTGACCGCCTCCGCCCAGACCATCAGCTCGACGCCGTCGTAGCCCAGACGGGCGGCGTACTCGAATGCGGCCTCGGTCCTCAGCGGGTAAACCGAAGCCGTCGACAGGCCGACCTTGATGGCGGGGCGCACAGTCCGTGGGCCGTCAGCCCGATTGCAGCAACGCCAGCGGGCCGAGTGTCACCAGCGCGCCGACCGCCACCGCGATCAGGGTGCTGCCGATGTCCTCGGTCTTGCGGACCACCCGAACGCCGACCACCAACCCGAGGATCACCAGGACCGACAACACCAACGCGACGATGTTGTTCCACTTCCAGAGCTGGTCGAAGGCCACGAACAGGCCTGCGCCGAGCACCACCGCGATGACGCTCTGGCCCACGATCCACAGGCCGTGCACAAACGTCGACATCTGACGAGGTTCAGCGGTCTCGGTGTCGTCCTCGTCGTCGAGATCCTCGTCGAGATCGGCCTCGTCACCCAGGTTGATGTCTTCCGGTGACGGCCGGGTCCCCCGCCTGGCGAGGTCGTCGGCGACGGTCTGCCCGCCGAACAGCGGGTCCTGGGTCGAGCGCAGGTAGGACGGTAACTCCTCGCTGTCGTCGGTGTCGAGCGCGGCTTCGTCGTCCAGATCCTCGATGTCGTCCGGCACCTCCAGATCGAGAGACGAGTCGACCAGATCGGTCTTGTCGCCGTCGTCGAGGGGGTCCGGGCTCATGAGCTCGGCGTCGACTGCCGCAGACTCGTCGGTCTTCGTCGCGGACTGACGTCCGAAGCCGAATCGGCGCGGCGGCGGCGCCACGAAGCCGACCGGGTCCGGATCCGTATCGCGGTGCTCGAGATGTGCGGCGTACTCGGCGACCGCGTCGGCGTAGTCGTCGTCGGTGCTGTCCGGGTCGGCGCCCGATTCGACGTCGGTGGCCTCTGCGGGCTCTACATCCTCGGCGACCGCGTCCTCGGCAATGTCGTCCCCGGCAACTTCGTCCTCGGCGACCGCGTCCTCGGCAACGTCGTCCTCGGCAACGTCGTCTTCGGCAACGTCGTCCTCGACGACCTCTGCCTCGGACTCAGGCTCGACCTCTGCCTCGACCTCTGCCTCGGGCTCGGGCTCGGGCTCTACAGCTTCAGGTTCGACAGCTTCAGGTTCGACAGTCTCGGGCTCGACCGCGGTGTCGTCGGGCTCGGCCTGCTCCTTCACTGCAGCAGCGGGAGCCTCGGCCGGATCGGTGTCCGTGGGCCGGATGATCGGGATCTCACCGGTGAGTTCGGCGACGGTGACGGCATCGGCGTTGCCGCGCCGGCGACGGCGCCTGCCGCCGACCGGGGGTGCGCCGATCGTGCCGTTCTTCGCCAGCAACTCGGCGACCGAGATCGGCCGGGTGTCGCTGTGGTTGTCATCTGATCGAGTCATCGCCTGTCGCCTTTGAGCGTCGTTGCTTCACCGTCCAGCATTACGTACGGACATCCTTCGTGAGACCGATTCTCCGGCGCCGCCGACGAGGGCTGTTCCGTCGGCTTCGCTGTCGAGTTTCCGCAGGATCAGCCCCTCTCGCAATGCCCAGGGACAGATATCGACGCTCTCGATACCCAGTGCCTTCATGCTCGCCTCCGCCACCAGAGCGCCTGCGACGATCTGCGGCGCGCGATCGGCGCTCACCCCTTCCAGTTCCGCACGGTCGGACGCGGTCATCCTAGAGATGAAATTTATGAGTTGGCGAAGACCGGGCGCTGTCAGCGTCCGTTTGACCCGCGGTCCGGCCCCCGACGGCGCCGCGCCGGTCAACCTGGCCAGGGAGCGGAACGTCTTCGACGTCGCCACGGCCAGGTCGGGACTGCCCGCCTCGGCGATCACCACCCCGGCCTCCGACAGTTCGTTGGCCAGCCAGTCGCGGAGCATCGCAACCCGCCGGCGGCCGGGCGGATCCTCGGGCAACCATTCGCGCGTCATCCGGCCCGCCCCGAGCGGCAGTGACAGCGCGACGTCGGGTTCCTCGTCGACGCCGCTGGACAGCTCGAGCGATCCGCCGCCGATGTCGATGTTGATGATGCGTCCGGCGCTCCAGCCGTACCAGCGGCGCACCGCCAGGAATGTCAACCGGGATTCGTCGACGCCGCTGAGGACGCGAAGCGCAACGCCGGTCTCGGACTTCACCCGGGCCAGCACATCCTCGGAATTCTTCGCGTCGCGCACCGCGGAGGTGGCGAACGCCATCAGCTCCGAACACCCAGAGCTGGTGGCGATCTTGGCCAGTTCGTCGATGGTACCCACCAACTTGTCGGCGCCGCGGCGGGTCAGCTTGCCCGAGTTGTCGATAGCCTCGGCGAGCCGAAGCGAGGCCTTGGTCGAACTCATCGGCGTCGGGTGGCCGCCGCGGCGTGCGTCGACCACAAGCAGATGGACAGTGTTGCTGCCCACGTCGAGCACGCCTAATCGCACTCACCCAACCTAATGGGTCTACCGTGGAAAACCGTGACCGGATCGCATCATGGTGAGGTCGAACCGGATTTCGCCCGTGAATGGGTGGAGTTCTATGACCCGGACAATCCCGAACATCTGATCGCCGCGGACATGACGTGGCTGCTGTCGCGCTGGACCTGTGTGTTCGGCACCCCTGCCTGCCAGGGGACCGTCGAGGGCAGACCTGACGACGGATGCTGTTCGCACGGCGCGTTTCTGTCCGACGACGACGACCGCGCGCAACTCGACGACGCCGTCAAGCTGCTCACCGACGAGGACTGGCAGTACCGCGAGAAGGGCCTGGGCCGGAAGGGCTATCTCGAAATGGACACCTACGACGACAAACCCAACCTGCGGACGCGAAAGTACAAGGGCGCCTGCATCTTTCTGAATCGCCCCGGCTGGCCCGGCGGAATCGGGTGTGCGCTGCACAGCAAGGCGCTCAAGATCGGCGTGGAGCCGCTGACCCTCAAACCCGAAGTGTGCTGGCAACTGCCGATCCGCCGCACCCAGGAGTGGATCACCCGGCCCGACGACACCCAGGTGCTCAAGACGACGATCACCGAGTACGACCGACGCGGCTGGGGTGAAGGGGGCGCCGATCTGCACTGGTACTGCACCGGCGACCCGGCCGCCCACGTCGGCGCCAAACAGGTCTGGCAGTCCTACGCACCGGAACTCACCGAACTTCTCGGCGAGAAGACCTATGCGGAGCTGGCGGCAATGTGCAAGCGCCGCAGCGGTTTGGGCCTCATCGCCATCCACCCCGCAACCCGGGCCGCCGAGTGATCTCGGAGGCGCTCAGCCTTCCAGCTTGTAGCCCAGACCGCGCACCGTCACCAGATGCACCGGGTTCGCCGGGTCGGCCTCGATCTTGCTGCGCAACCTCTTGACGTGCACGTCGAGGGTCTTGGTGTCGCCGACATAGTCGGCGCCCCACACCCGGTCGATCAACTGACCGCGGGTCAGGACCCGGCCGCTGTTGCGCATCAGGTACTCGAGTAGATCGAATTCCTTGAGCGGCAGCGTGATCGGGCTGCCGTTGACACTGACCACATGCCGCTCCACATCCATGCGGACCGGCCCCGCCTCGAGCACCCCGTCACCGATGCCGATGTCGTCGGCCTCGACACCGCGGCGCAGCACGGCCCGGATCCGGGCGATCAACTCACGAGCGGAGTACGGCTTGGTGACGTAGTCGTCGGCGCCGAGTTCGAGGCCCACCACCTTGTCGATCTCGCTGTCGCGGGCGGTCACCATGATGACCGGGACGCTCGAGCGTGACCGCAACTGCTTGCAGACATCAGTGCCGCTCATCCCGGGCAGCATCAGATCCAACAACACGATGTCAGCGCCTGCGCGCTCGAATTCAGCCAGGGCCGAGGGCCCGTCGGTCACCACGGTGGCCTCGAAGCCCTCCTTGCGGAGGAGAAAGGCCAGGGGATCGGCCAAGGACTCCTCGTCCTCCACGATCAGCACGCTGGTCATCTATGTACTAGTCCTCTCGGTCGTCTTGGTCGTCGGCATCGTCGCCGACATCACCGTCTAGGTAGGCGGGAATCGACAACGTGAACGTCGACCCCGTCCCGGGTTGGCTCCACAATCGAATGGAGCCATTGTGATTGGCGGCGACGTGCTTGACGATCGCCAGCCCCAGTCCCGTGCCTCCGGTGGCACGCGACCGCGCCTTGTCGACGCGGAAGAACCGTTCGAACACCCGCTCCTGATCGGGGCGGGCGATGCCGATACCGCGGTCGGTGACCGCGATCTCGATGTTGTCACCGCGTCGGCGACGACTGATCGACACCGAAGATCCGTTGGGCGAGTAGGCAATTGCATTGGACACCAGGTTGGCGATGGCAGTCACCAGCAAGGTCTGGTCTCCGAGCACCCGGAAGCCCGTCGGTGGGTCGGTGGTGATCGCGATGTCAGCGTTGTCCGCGGCGACCTTGTGCCGCGACAGCGCCTCGGCGACAACGCTGTCCACGTCGACGCCCTCCAGATCGGGTAGCCGTTCGGCGCCCTGCAATCGGGACAGTTCGATCAGCTCGCCCACCATGTCGGCCAACCGGTGGGACTCGGTGAGCATCTTGCCTGCGAAGTGCCGGATCGTCTCGGGTTCGTCGCCCGAGGCCAGGATCGCCTCGGCCAGCACCCCCATCGCGCCCACCGGCGTCTTGAGCTCGTGGCTGACGTTGGCCACGAAATCCCTGCGCGTGGCCTCCATCCGGGCGTGCTCGGACTGGTCGTCGACATAAACCACCGCGAACCGCTTGTCGTCTTCGGTCAGCAGTCGCACATGGCCACGCACCGAGAGCCCGGACCGTCCCGGTCTGCTGCGTTTGCGCGGCGACAGGTCGACCTCGCCGTCCTCACCGGTGATCAGCGTGCGCTCGGCAGCCAGCCAGGCCCGATCGTCGAGCAACCGGTCACGGACCAGGCCGAGTTCCTTGGCGCGTTCATTGGTGTAGACCACGTCACGGTAGGTGTCGACGACCACGATCCCCACAGGCGACTGCGCCACCACGTGCCGGAGCATCTGGGAGACGGTGATGCCTGACTGCTCGGCGGATCGCCGGTAACGGCGTTCGCGGAGACGGGGCACCACCACCAACCCGAACGCGACACCGATCGACAATGCGAGCAGTGCCACGATCGCTGCGAGCAGCAGCGCCGATACGACACTCACGCGAAAAGCGTACGCACTCGGTGAACGTCATCCCAGCAGCGTGCGGCCAAATCGGGACAAGTCACAGAGTCAGACACGGATGTTCGGGTCCGTGTCCGCCATTGTTCACCCGTTGTTCGCCCGGTGACGACGCGTGCGCTGATCGGCCCTCTACTTGGCGCCCTGGGCGGCGACCGCGGCGGCGCCGGCCGCTGCCGCCTCGGGGTCGAGGTAGAGCCCCCCGGGCCGGGTCGGCTTGAGGTCCGAGTCCAGGTCGTAGCGAAGCGGGATTCCGGTCGGGATGTTCAGACCCACGACATCCTCGTCGGACATTCCGTCCAGGTACTTGACCAGCGCTCGAAGCGAGTTGCCGTGGGCAGCGATGAGCACCGTCTTACCCGCCTCCAGGTCGGGGACGATCACCTCCGTGAAGTAGGGCACGAACCGGTCGACCACGTCCTTGAGACATTCGGTCAGCGGCGGACCGCCGTCGATGTCGGCGTAGCGCGGGTCGCTGTCCTGGCTGAACTCGCTGCCCGGTTCGATCGCCGGCGGCGGGGTGTCATAGCTACGCCGCCAGGCCATGAACTGCTCGTCGCCGTACTTGGCTTTCGTCTCGGCCTTGTCCAGCCCCTGCAACGCTCCGTAGTGACGCTCGTTGAGCCGCCAGTCGCGGTGCACCGGGATCCAGTGCCGATCGGCGTTGTCGAGCGCGACGTTGGCCGTGGTGATGGCGCGTCTCAGCAGCGAGGTGTAGAGCACGTCGGGAAGCCGGTCCTGCTCTTTGATCAGCTTGCCGGCGCGGACCGCTTCCGCCATCCCCTTTTCGGTGAGGTCGACGTCGACCCAGCCGGTGAACAAATTCAGCGCGTTCCACTCGCTCTCGCCGTGGCGGAGAAGGATCAGCGTCGCGGTATCTGCCATGCGCTCGATCCTCTCATGGCAGCGATCAGTCGTCGTCTTGATCGTCGATGAGATGTTCAAACGCCCGCAGATTGCTCAGCGACTCACCGCGCGACACCCGCCATTCCCACTCCCTCTGGATGGAAGTGCGAAATCCCAACTCCAACAACGTATTGAAGTCCGTGTCGACTGCCTCGAGCACCTGCCCGAGCACCCGGTCGATCTCGTCGGCGCACACCGACGCCAATGCCATCCGGCCGACGAGGTAGATGTCGCCGGTGTTGTCCAGCGTGTAGGCGACGCCGTAGAGCCTGCGGTTGCGCTTGAGCAGGAACTTGTAGACGCCCTGGTGGTTCTCGTCGGGCTGGCGGCACACGAATGCCTCGACGCGCACGGAGTGCTCGCCGATGGTCAGGATCGTGTTGGTCTTGAGTCTGCGCTCCCCCGGCAGTTCCACCACCAGCCCTGGCAGTCCACCGCGGGCTCCTGCGTGGCGGAGGTACGTCAGATCGTGTTCCTGCAGGGTTTTCTCGATCAGATCCTGGACCTGCTGCGGCTGATCGCTCATGCCCTCACCCCTCGCCGCATCGAGAACCTGCGCCCGCGACGGGGCGCAGGGGGACCCTGTTCACCGGCACGGTGATCGGCGATCGCGCGCCCGTAGCTGCTCAGCAGTGCATCGACGGTGTGCCCCCAGGAGAACTCGGCGGCATGCTCGACGGCGGCGCGTCGCATGCCCGCCGGGTCCCGCAAGAAGATGTCGCCGAGCGCTTTGGCCCAGTCGTCGGTGTCGTGCCCGTTCACCAGGGCACCGGTGACGCCGTCGCGGACCGCCACCGGGAGTCCGCCGACTGCGGCCGCGACCACCGGAGTGCCGCACGCCTGGGCTTCCACGGCCACCAGACCGAAGGACTCCGAGTAACTCGGGACCGCGACGACGTCGGCGGCCCGGTAGACCAGGACCAGGTCGTCGCGCGACTGCGGCGGTAGGAACGTCACCCGGTCGGTGATACCCAACTCGTCGGCAAGCTGAACAAGGCCGTCGGGGGTCGACATGCCATTGCCCGACGGACCGCCCGCGATCACGACGTGGATCCCCGGAAGTTCGGCGGCGGCGCGCAGCAGGACGTCGGGCGCCTTGAGCGGCTGGATGCGGCCGACAAAAGCCACGATCGAGGCATCGGGATCCAGCCCCAGCGCTGTGCGCGCGGCCTGGCGGTCACCGGGGGTGAAGGTGTCGAGGTCTACCCCCGGGTGCACCACATCGATGCGGGCCGGATCTGCCTGGTGCATCGAAATCAGCTGCTGCGCTTCATGTTCGGTGTTGACAATCAGCCGATCCGCCTCGTCGACCACCTGCTGTTCGCCGATCGACCGCATCGGCGGTTCCGGTGAATCCTCGGCGGCCAGCGCCGCGTTCTTCACCGCGGCGAGCGTGTGCGCAGTGTGCACCAGCGGCACCGCCCACCGATCCGCGGCCAGCCACCCGACCTGCCCGGAGAGCCAGTAGTGCGAGTGCACGACGTCGTAGTAACCGGGCTCGTGGGTGGCTTCGGCGCGCAGCACGCCCGCGGTGAACGCGCACAGCTGGGTGGGCAGATCGTTCTTGTCCAGCCCCTCGAAAGGGCCGGCCACCACGTTGCGCACCAGCACACCGGGCGCCACCGGGACGATCGGCTGATCGGTCGACGACGTGGCCCTGGTGAAGATCTCCACCTCCACGCCGCGCCGGGCCAGTTCCAGCGCGGTCTGCAGGACGTAGACGTTCATGCCGCCCGCGTCGCCGGTGCCGGGTTGCGCCAGCGGGGACGTGTGCACCGACAGCACCGCTACCCGGCGTGGCACGGGCAGTCGGGATGACGGGCCGGCCAGGTCGGTTGCTAGACGCACACCGTCATGTCTACACCGCGGCCCGACGGGCCTGCGCGCGGCGCATTGCACCGATCGGGTCGGCGTAGAGACCACTCAGCGACACCACGCCGGCTCCGGCCTCCTGGACCCGGTTGCCGAACGCCGTGACGCGCAGGTCCCGCCGCGGCAGCACCGATCGTCCGACGAATGCGGCCTCGACGGTGCCCATGGCCTCCGGGTACTCGGTGAACGCCTGGCCGCCGACCACAAGATCGTCCGGGTTGAGCATGTCCCGCAGCAGTGCGACGGCCTCGCCGAGGACCCGCGCCCGTTCGGTCACCAGCGCGACGGCCCGCTCGTCGCCCCGGCGCGCCGCCTTCAGTACGGCCGTCACCGTCGCCGCCGGACCCCCGGTGGGGATGAACCCGGCCGCGCGGGCCGCCGTCAGCACCGCCTCGTCACTGACCGTCGACTCCAGCGCCCCGGTGCCGCCCAGCAGGTCGGAGTGCGCGGGTAGGCCGGCGATCGTGCCGGGGCCGCTTGCCGGCGAGTGGACCTGGCCGCCGATGGACAGCGCGTAACCGACCGTCTCACGGGCGTAGACGTAGAGGCTGGTCGTTGTGCGGGTGGGTTGCCGGCGCACCCCGAGCAGCAGTTCGGCACCGGCCATGGCGTCGACGTGCGAGGCCAGCGACACCGGCAAGCCGAGAGACTCGGCCAGCACCGACCCGACGGGGGCGTCCGACCAGCCCAGTCGCGGATGGTCGAGGTAACCCGTGGTGCTGTCGACGACGCCACCCGACGCGACGCCGACCCACAGCGGGCGGCGCCGGTGCCAGCGCCTCAGGTACGTGCGGGCGCTGCCTGCGATCGCTGCCAGCGCGGCGGTCTGGCTGCCGTGCGGCGTCGGTGTCTCGACGACGTCGAGGGTTCGGCCGAGCAGGTCGGTGGCCACGATGCTGGTGGTGCGGGCACCGAGGTGGATACCCAGGGTCAGGTAGGGCTCGTGATCGACCTCGACCGGCACCCGAGGCCTGCCGATCGCCCCCGAGACCGCAAGGTCGGCGCGCTCGCGCAGCAATCCGGCGTCCAGCAGGGCGGTGACCTGACGGTTCACCGTGGCGATGCTGAGTCCGGTGGCCTGCGCGATGACGTCGCGGGCGATCGGACCCCGCAGCCTCGCCGCGCTGAACACCGCGGCGGCGGCGGCTTCCGGAATGCGCAACGGCGGCGCGACGATGTGGTGCAGAAGGGCCTGCGGGTAACGCCCGCCGGAGGTGCGGGGGCGCGTGCCGCGGGTGGTCGTGGCCGGCGTGAGAAGGGTGCTCATGGGATGTCCTCGGGAGGTCGGTCGGGTGGGGTCGAGGCCACACCAGGCGACTCAGCAGGACGTGATCAGTCCGGGTCGGTCAGGCGCGGCGGGGTGCGCAACAACAACACGCACGCCGCGCGGCAGCGCGGGCTGCCTGACCATTCGGGGACACGCGGCCAAATTAGCACGGCGACTAGGGTTGCGTACATGACGACTCCTTCAGACCCCCGCCGGGTCGCGGTGGTCACCGGAGCCAGCGCCGGAATCGGTGAAGCAATCGCGAGAACCCTTGCTGCACAAGGATTCCACGTGATCTGCGTCGCCCGGCGCGAGGCTCCGCTCATCGCTCTGGCCGCCGAGATCGACGGGACGCCGATTGTGGCGGACGTCACCGACAGCGAGGCGGTCGCGGCGTTCGCCGGCCGACTGGACCGGGTGGACGTGCTCGTCAACAACGCCGGCGGCGCCCGTGGGCTGGAGTCAGTGGCCGACGCCGACGTCGATCACTGGCGCTGGATGTGGGAGTCCAACGTGATGGGCACCCTGCATGTCACCCGGGCACTGCTGCCGAAGCTGATCGAGTCCGGTGACGGTCTGATCATCACGATCACCTCCATCGCAGCGCTGGAGACCTATGACAACGGCGCCGGCTACACCACGGCCAAGCACGCCCAGGGTGTCCTGCATCGCACGCTGCGTAGCGAGTTGCTCGGAAAACCGGTGCGGCTCACCGAGGTCGCGCCCGGCATGGTCCAGACCGACTTCTCGCTGCGCCGGTTCGACGGCGACTCAGAGCGCGCCGAGAAGGTCTACGAGGGTCTCACCCCGCTCGTGGCCGAGGACATCGCCGAGGTGGTCGGGTTCGTCGCGTCGCGCCCGTCGCACGTCGACCTGGACCTCATCGTGGTCCGGCCGCGCGATCAGGTCAGCGGCGCCATCGGGTCGCGCTTGAACCGGCGCACCTGACCCGCTAGCCGCCCGGGCTGCCCGCCGGTTGCGGCGCGCCCGAGGGGGTCACCGGCGCATTGCTGGGGATGTCGTTCGACACCTGCTGATCGGACAACGCCGACATCGAGGTCCATTCGTCCCACGGCACGGTCCAGTCCCAGATGTCACCGTCGCTGTAGGACAGCTGGATCCGGGTGCCGGTGACCTCGACCGGGTCGCCGTACATCGCGGTGTTGAAGTACTGCTGCGCATCCTCGGTGGACAGGTTGATGCAGCCGTTGGTGACGTTGCTGTTGCCCTGAGCGCCCGAACTGGCCGGGTTGGCGTGGATGAACTCGCCGTTGTTCGAGATCCGCACGGCGAACCGCTCGCGGACGTTGGCGTAGCCGGCCGCGGGGTTGGTCATGTAGAAGTCCTCGTACTTCTCGGTGACCACGTGGATGCCACTGCGGGTGACGTTGCGGTCCAGGTCGCCTTCGCCGTAGCTGCACGGCAGGGTCATGATGACGCCGGCGTCGGTGAGCACCTCGATCTGGTGCGACGATGCTTCGGCCCTGACGAGCTGGTAGCGCCCGACGGTGAAGTCCAGGGTCGAGTCGGCCGCACCGTACGCGCCGTCGCCGAAGGGGACACCGTAGAAGTTGGCGTCGACATGCACGGTGGTGCCCGCCGGGTAGTACTCGCGGGTGCGCCAGTGCACCCGGGAACCGCCGACTTCATCGGGCAGCCAGGCCCAGCCGCCCTCGACCTCCGGTGTCGTGGTGACGTTGAGCGCCTTCTCCACCGCGGCCCGGTCTTCCTCGGCGATCGCGGCATCGAACTGCATGATGATCGGCGCGGCGACGCCGACCGTCTGACCGTCGGCGAGCTGGAATCGGCCGTTGACCTGGTTCACCGGGTTCACCGTGGTGAACGATCCGGCGACCGGGACAGCCTTGCCGTCGTGCCCGACGACGGTGCCGCCCCAGGTGTAGGAGACCCCGTAGCCCAGCGGTTCGGTGACGGTGAAGGCGGTGCGGTCACGGTTGAGCGTGCCCGCGACGACCTTGCCGTCCGGGTTGGTCAGGTTGATCTTCTGGAACCACCCGTCGGAGACGTCGACGCCGACCCGCGCGGTGGGCATCACGTCGACCGACGAGTCGGAGGGTTCGAAGGCCAGCGATGGCTCAGCGGGTGCCTCCGCAGCCTCTCCGGCGGAGGTGCTGGTGTTGCGCATACAGGCCGCCAGGGCGCCTGGTGCGACAACGCCGACCGCCAGTGCGGTCAGGGCGCGACGTCGGGTGACCGACGGCACCGGGTGTCTAGGGCTCACGTTCACCCAGGGTACCTAGAGAAAACACCCGATCAGCACAGGCTCGGGTGTGAGTTCGATCCCGAATGCGGTTTCCACCCCGTCGCGTACCGCCCTGGCCAGCGCGAGGACGTCGGCGGTGGTCGCATGGCCGCGGTTGGTGAGCGCCAGAGCATGCTTGGTGGACAGGCGGGCGGGTGCCCCGGGGTCGGGATAACCCTTTCCGAAGCCGGCGCGCTCGACGAGCCAGCCCGCTGCCAACTTCACCCCGTCCGGCGCCGGATAGTTCGGCACCGGCCCCTCGACCGCGGCGGCGAGGCGGTCGAACTCGGCGTGCGTGACCACGGGGTTGGTGAAGAACGACCCCACGCTCCAGGTGTCGTGGTCGTGGTCGTCGAGCACCATGCCCTTGCCTGCTCGCAGCGACAGCACCGCCGCGCGCACCAGCGCCGGGTCCGCGCGCTGTCCCGGGGTGGTGTTCAGTGCGGCGGCCAGTTCGCCGTAGCGCAGCGGCGCGCTCAGTCCTGCCGGGTCCAGGGTGAACTCGACCTCCAACACCACCGAGGCCGACGAGTTCTTCAGAATGCTTGTGCGGTAACCGAACTGGAGATGATCCGGTGAGACCCAACGTTCGTCGCCGGTGCGCCGGTCCAACAGTCTGACCCGGCTGATGGTGTCGGCGACCTCGGCTCCGTAGGCGCCCACGTTCTGCACCGGAGTCGCACCCGTCGAACCCGGAATCCCCGACAGGCATTCCAGCCCGCCCAGGCCGTGCGCCAGCGACGCGACGACGACGTCATCCCATACCGCCCCGGCCTCGGCCCGCAGTACCGCGCCGTCGACGACGATCCCGGTGTTCGCCAACTTGACGACGGTCAGGCCGTCGAGGTCATCGGCGAGCAGCACGTTCGAACCGCCGGCCAGCACCAGTGCATCCGGACCGACGGCCCGCAGCACCTCGATGACCTGCTCGGTGGTCGTGCAGGTGAAGAGGCGACGGGCGACCGGCCCGACACGCAGGGTGGTCAACGGTGCCAGCGGCACGTTCTCGGCTACCGCCACGCCCCCTGTCGACGAAGAGACCACGGGCGGTAACGGTAGCGTGGTTTTTCATGCCGCGTTCATTCGACATGGCCGCCGAATACGACGGCACGGTCGAGCAGGTCCACCGCGCGTTCAGCGACGAGCAGTACTGGCTGGTGCGCCTGAGCGACTCCGGCACCGACCACGCCACGCTCGACGAACTCGCGGTCGGCACCGACGGCGGGATCCGCATCCGGACCACCCAGACGCTGCGCGCCGACAGGCTGCCCGCACTGGTGAGTCAATTCCACCGCGGCGACCTGAGTCTCGTGCGGGAGGAGACCTGGACGCCGTTGGTCGACGGGCGGGCGTCCGGGGTCGTCGTCGGCACCATCCCGGGGGCGCCGGCCAGCCTCAACGGCGATGCGGTGCTGGCGCCGACGGCCTCCCGGCCCGGTTCGCGGATGGATTTCTCCGCCACCGTGGAGGTCCGGGTTCCGCTCGTGGGCGGCAAGATCGAGAACTTCATCGGTGGCCAGCTGGTCGAGCTGCTCATCGCAGAGCAACGCTTCACCACGGTGTGGATCACGGAAAACTCCTGATCGGGAACTAGAATCAGGGCCCATGGCTCAGCGTGGGCAGGTCGCGCCGATCGGCGCGATCACCCGGGGCACCACGGGCCACAATCGGCTCCGGCGCAGCGATCGCTGGCTGGTGCACTCACCGCGGGTCCGCAACGCACTGCAGTCCGCTGCCGACCCGCTCGTCGTGGACCTCGGCTACGGCGCGCTCCCGGTGACGACGTTGGAGCTCGCGATGCGACTGCGGTGGGTCCGCTCCGACATCCGGGTGCTCGGACTCGAGATCGAACCGGACCGGGTGCGCGTCGGCCAGGCCGCCGTGCAGGACGGGTCGGTACCCGGGGTCGAATTCGCGCGGGGCGGTTTCGAGTTGGCCGGCCACCGACCGGCGCTGGTGCGCGCGTTCAACGTGCTGCGGCAGTACCCCGAGGACGCCGTGACCGAGGCATGGACGGCGATGCGGCGGGCCTTGGCGCCGGGCGGGCTGATCATCGACGGCACGTGCGACGAGCTCGGCCGGCGATGCTGCTGGGTGCTGCTCGACTCGACCTCGGTGGTGAGCCTGACGTTGGCGTGCGACCCGTTCGCCATCGAGCGGCCGTCGGATCTGGCCGAGCGGTTGCCCAAGGTCCTGATCCACCACAACGTCGCCGGCCGGCCGATCCACACACTGCTACAGGCCGCCGACCGGGCATGGGCCAGCGTCGCCGGCCACGGCGTGTTCGGACCCCGGGTGCGGTGGCGCGCGATGATGGAACTTCTTGTCGCCGAGGGATTCCCGGTGAAGTCACCGCGTCGGAGCCTTCGGGACGGCATCCTCACGGTGCCGTGGTCGGCCGTCGCCCCCGACTGAGCGGGATGGGCCGGCCGCCCTCGCACGTGCGCTACGTCGCTTCAGCCACGGCCTTGGCGGGAACGAGTGCGTCGTCCCCGTCCTTGCGGTCGACATCCTCAAGAGCGTCGTCGAGGTCCTGCGCCACTTGGATGTCGAGGCCGCGCAGATGCGCAGGCGGTGTCACCAGCGCCACGACGAGGTAGGTGATCAGCGACGCTCCAAATGCGATGAACGTCGGCCAACCGTCGAAGGACGGTCCGATCAGGTCGTTGGGGATGTAGAGGATGGTGTTGTCGACGCCGAACATCGTCGGGGTCATCACGAAGAGGACCAGCCTGACCGACAGACCCACCACGATCGCCGCCATCGCCGCCACACTGGTCCCCCGGCGCCACACCAGCCCGAGTACGAACGGCACGATCAGGCAGGCCAGCAAGAGGTCGAAAGCGAGTGTGAGCAGGATGCCGGTCTGCTTGACGTAGATCGCGAATCCCACCGAACCCAATGTCATCGGAATCATCATCAGTCGGGTGGCCCGCAGCAACGGATCGGCCTTGCCTTCGACATGCACCCGGCGCACCTGCCCGATGTTGCGGACGGCGACGGACGCGGTGGCCAGGATGGCGCCGTTGGCGGTGCTCATCGACGCCCCGACGATGCCGCAGAGCACGACGATGGTCAGCGCCACGGGCGCGTATTGATCGAGCAGGACGAACAGCACCGGTCCGTCGATCTCCGCCGGCAGGATCGCCGTCGAGGCCAATGCGATCAGTGCGAACGGAATGCCAATCGCGGCTGCGCCCCCGGCACCTACAAAGCATGCGCGCCTGGCGATCTCGGGACTACGGGCAGCAAAGATGCGCTGCATGAAGTCGATGGCCACGATGTCACCGATGCCCAGCGCGATCAGCGTCGCCCAGTTGATGGTGGCGCCCTGGGCCGGGTCTGTGAGTTGGCCGAAGTCGAACGGGTTCATACCCTGCGGGATGGTCAGACCGTAGGCGACGGTCACCCAGATCAGGGTGGCGACGGAGCCGACCAGGATCAGGGTCATCTGGATGATTGCGGTGTAGGCGTCGGCGATCATTCCGCCTGCACCGGTGTAGGCCACCACGATCAGGGCGATGGCGACGACACCCACCCAGTAGGGGATGCCGGCGAAGTAATTGAACAGGTAGCCACCGGCCACCAGGTTGCCCGCCACCAGGATGCAGAAAGCGGCGATCAGGAGGATCGACGACGAGATCTCCACCTTCCTGCCGAAGCGCAACCGGAAGTAGTCGGGAAAGGTCGTCAGCCCCATCCGGTTCATCGGCTTGGCGAAGAAGATGCCGGTCAGCACCAAGCACAGTGCCAGGCCGAGCGGTAGCGACGCCCCGGCCCAGAACCCGAATTCCGCTGCCAGATCAGTATTTCCAAGCGTGGCGTTGGTGTCGACGGCCTGACCCATCAACGCCGCGCCAACGAGCGGTAGCGGCAGCATGCGACCTGCCACCAGGAAGTTGGTGCTGTCGCCGCCGACCTTTCGGGCGACGTAGAAGCCGACAAATGCGACGAGGGCGATGCTGACGCCGATTCCGAAGAGAATCATCGAGGAGCCTCCTGCTAAATCGCCGGACGCAGAGCGCCCACACCCGGCAATGGAGCCTCCCGGGCTTTTATCCCGCCGTGGAACGGTCCGGCATCGCCGCCGGAGTCGCCTGCGTCTCTCGGACCAGACCCGCGAACGGCGGAACCCTAGACGCGCCCCACATGCCGATGTGAGTCCCGATCAGGAAAAACCCGCTTCGTTACGCCTTGTCGCGTGAGGTGTTAACGCCACGTTTCCGTTAGCGCTGGACAGCAATTCGCGACTGTGCCAACAATGAACCGCAGGGGGCCGCGTGAACCGGTTCCCCCGGACGAGGTGCGTCGTACCCGGTCAGCGACAAGACGGCGCGTGAAGGAGCGCTCGTGCCCGATTCTGGACATCCCGACCCGTCCCTGCCCAACGCCGAGGGGGCCTGGGCCCAGCAGGCGGAGGCGAATCTGTCGGACCGGCGACTCCGCGAGGAGATCGACCGCGGTCTGAGTTTCGGCCTGCAGGCCGCCCCCACGATCAACGACCGCACCATCTCGACGTTCGTCCGAGGCGAGAAACCGCACTTCGCCGGCGAGCGCGGCACCTTCCTCAAATGTCCGTTCATCGAGGACGTCAACGAGGTCGACGACGCCGAGGTCGCCATCTTCGGGGTGCCGCTCGACGCGGGTGCCACCTACCGCCCCGGAACACGGTTCGGACCGCAGGGCATCCGGCGCTCGACGAACCTGTTCGGCACCTACAACTACGAGTCCGGCGTCGACCTGCGCGAGCAACTCAACATGGTCGACATCGGTGACGTGTTCACCATCCCGGGCAACCTGGAGAAGTCGTTCGACCAGATCAGCCAGGCGATGGCACACGTCGCACAGAAGGGCGTGATGCCGATCGTGCTCGGTGGAGACCACTCCATCGGCTTCCCGACCATCCGCGGTCTGGCGCCCTACATGGACGGCAACATCGGCATCATCCATTTCGACCGCCATGTCGACACCCAGGAAACCGACCTCGACGAGCGGATGCACACCACGCCGTGGTTCCACGCGACCAACATCAAGAACGCTCCCGCGACGAACCTGGTGCAGATCGGCATCGGCGGGTGGCAGAGCCCGCGTGAGGGCGTCAAGGTGGGCCGCGACCGCAAGTCCACGGTGATCACCGTCGGCGACGTGGAGCGGGTCGGCATCGAAAAAATTGCGGAGACGGCCCTCGAGATCGCCTGGAAGGGCGCCAAGGCGGTGTACCTGTCGTTCGACATCGACGTCATCGACGCCGGCTTCGTGCCGGGAACGGGCTGGCCGGAACCGGGTGGTCTGCTGCCGCGGGAGGCGCTCAACCTGGTCAAGATGGTCTCCGAGCCGGGACTGGCCGGTATCGAGGTCGTCGAATGCTCGCCGCCCTACGACTGGGCCGAGCAGACCGCGCTGCTGAGTTCACGGGTGATCCTCGACAGCCTCGCCGCGCAGGTGCGTTCCGGCAAGCTCGGCAAGAAGTCGGCCGCTCTCAGCCGACCGGCCTGGGGACCGTAACGGTGCACTGACCTGTCGGCGGGTTCCTCTAGAATCGAACATGTGTTCGAAGTTCTACCTTTGGATCCCGCCGATCTCGCGGTGGCGTCTGATGCCGACGTGGTGGACGCCATCGCAGGGTGGGCGCGCGTGGCTACGCAAGCCGAGGCGTTCAAAGTGGCCGCGATCGGAGAGTGGCAGCACCGCAACTGTGCTGATCCCGTCGGCCCGAGATGGGCCTGTGATGACTGGGACAACGCGGCCGCCCAGATCGGGTCTGCGTTGAACATCAGCCCGGGACGCGCATCGGGGCAGATGGATCTGGCGGTCGCACTGCGCGATCGGTTCCCGAAGCTGGGGCGCCGGTTCATGGCCGGGCAGGTCCCTGTCTGGATGGTGTCGATGGTCGTATGGCGCACCGCCCTGGTCGTCGACGGACAGGCCCTGGCTCAGCTCGATTCCGCATTCACCGACGCGATCGACGGGTGGGGCGTGCTGTCGATGGCCAAACTCGAACACGCCATCGACATGTGGATCGACAAGTACGATCCCGACGCGGTTCGCCGAGTCCGCGATCGGATCCGCGGCCGCTCGTTCACAGTCGGCAAACGCGACGACGCCACGGGGACAACCAGCGTCTTCGGGCGGTTGTCTGCTGTGGATGCCGCACTTGTGGAAGAGCGACTGACCGCGATGGTGCGCGGGGTGTGTGACGACGATCCGCGCACCACCGCACAGCGCCGCGCCGACGCGGTGGGCGCGCTGGCGGCAGGGTCCCTGGTGCTGACCTGCCGCTGTGACAACCCCGACTGCGCGGCCGCCACGATCGACGACGGCCGCGCGTCGAGTCTGACCATCCACGCTGTGGCCGACAAGGCATCCCTCGACGCGCCACCCGACCCGGGCTTCAACGGACCCGAACCCGAGCATGCCGTGCCGACCACCGCCGAAGCCCGGGCCAAGCCTGCTGTCAAACTCACCCCAGGTGTCATCGCCGGGACGCGCGGCGCGATCCTGCCCGCGTCCTTGCTGGCCGAGTTGATCGCCCACGGCGCGAAAGTCCGCTTCGTCGGCGGGCCCGACACCATCACCGGCAGCGACGGGTATCGCCCCTCGGTCGCGCTGGCCGAATTCGTGCGCGCCCGCGATCTGACATGCCGCGCTCCCGGTTGTGACCGTCCAGCTGTACACGCCGAGATCGACCACACCCGACCCTGGCCGACTGGTCCGACACATCCGTCAAACCTCAAGTGCTACTGCAAATTTCATCACTTGATCAAAACTTTCTGGGACGGCTGGTCGGACATGCAGTTGCCCGACGGCACCGTGCAGGTGACCACGCCGACCGGTCGCACCTACGTCACCAAACCCTTTTCCAGACTGCTGTTCCCGGGCTGGGAGACCACCACCGCCCCCTCACCCGGGCACGACGAACCCTTGCCGCCGCGCATTCCGGGACGGGAGGTGATGATGCCCAGCCGCCGGTACCCTCGAGAACAGGCACGCCGCTACCGCATCACCGCCGAGCGACGCCTCAATGCCCTTCAACGTGAGCGCGACGTCCAAGCCGCCGCCGGAGCCGCCGCCCGTAAGGCCAAACGGAAGGCGGAAGAACGCCCCGCGCAGCCTGCGGACTACTCCGGGTACTTCGCCCACCCCCGCGATCACCAACCCGACTACGGCGACGACCCACCACCCTTCTGAGATCGGATGCTCGACCTATCCTGGTCGGCATGCGCCAGAACATGCGTGTGGCGTTGGCTCAGATCCGCGCCAGCACCGACCCGACGGCCAACCTCGGCCTGGTCGAGGAGTACACCCTGCGGGCCGCGGAGCAGGGTGCGTCGCTCGTGCTCTTCCCCGAGGCGACCATGTGCCGCTTCGGGATTCCGCTCGGCCCGGTCGCCGAACCGTTGGACGGACCGTGGGCCGGCGCGGTCCGGGGCCTCGCCCGGCGTGCAGGTGTGGCCGTCGTCGCGGGCATGTTCGTCCCGGCCGACGACGGCCGCGTCACCAATACGCTGCTCGCGACCGGTCCGGGGGTGGACGCCCACTACGACAAGATCCACCTCTACGACGCGTTCGGGTTCGCCGAATCCACGACGGTCGCACCCGGTCGGGAGCCCGTCGTGATCGAGGTCGACGGCGTGACGGTCGGCCTGACGCTGTGTTACGACATCCGCTTCCCCGAGCTGTACGTCGAGTTGGCCGAACGCGGCGCCGAGGTGATCACCGCCCACGCGTCGTGGGGCACCGGGCCGGGCAAGCTCGACCAGTGGACGCTGCTCGCCCGCGCCCGCGCCATCGACACGAACAGCATCGTCGCCGCGGTCGGCCAGGCCTATCCCGGCGACGAGATCGCCGCGCTCGGACCTACCGGTGTGGGCGGCAGCGTGGTGGCCTCGGCACTGGGCGAGGTGCTGGCATCCGCAGGTACCGACCCACAGTTGTTGGTCTGCGACGTCGACCTCGACGCGGCACGCAAGGCCCGCAAGACCGTCGCGGTGATGACCAACCGCTCAGGATTCGCTCATCGCAATAGGGCACAATCGCTGACGTGACCGATCCCTGGGCCCCTCGGCCACAGCAGCAACCCGGCCCACCGCAGCCGCAGTTCTCGCAGAACCCACCGCCCGGCTACGGCCCCGGGCCGACATCCGGCGTCCCCCCGGAGGAGGATTCCTCGTTGCCGGCAAAAATCAAGAGGATCTTCAGCGATCCGCTCTCGGTCGTCCTGGCCGTCGTGATCGTGCTGGCGCTGGTCTTCGCCGGCCTGCTCGGCGGTGAGCTCTATGCCCGCAACCGCGCCGACACGGTGGTCGCCTCGGTCGTCGAATGCGTCGTGCAGGACGACGCCACCGCATCGTTCGGGGTGCTGCCCCCCTTCCTGATGCAGCACGTGTCGGGTCACTACACGAACATCAGGATCGAAACCGCGGGCAACCAGCTTCGTGACGCGCAGGGGATGAAGCTCAATCTCGACATCAACGACGTCCGTCTCGAAGACACCCCCACATCGGGTGGCACGGTCGGCTCCCTGGTGGCCAACATCGACTGGTCCGCCGACGGCATCAAACAGACCATTCAGGGCGCGATCCCGCTGATCGGCAGCTTCGTCACCGGGGTGACCACCAACCCGACCGACGGGACGATCGAACTCGAAGGGGCGCTGGGCAGCATCACCACACGCCCCGAGGTCGTCGACGGCAACATCGCGCTGCAGGTCACCAATGTGACCGGGCTGGGCTTCACGCTGCCGCGTGAAGTGGTGCAGCCGGCGCTGGACGCGTTCACGTCCGAGCTGGTCCAGGACTACCCGATGAACATCCGCGCCGACTCGATCCAGGTCACCGATACCGGTGTGGTGAGCCAGTTCTCGACGAGCAACGCCTCGATCCCGAAGCAGAACGACGACCCCTGCTTCGCAGGCCTGTAGGCGTCAGCCGAGACCGTCGAGAACCGCGCGGGTCCCGGAAAGTCCCAACCGCGTCGCGCCCGCATCGAGCATCGCCGAAGCGTCCGCCGCCGTGCGGATTCCACCACTGGCCTTGATGCCGAGACGGCCTCCGACCGTGCCCGCCATCAGCTCGACCGCGCGGGGCGATGCGCCGCCGGCGGGATGAAAGCCGGTGGAGGTCTTGACGAAATCGGCCCCCGCATCCTCTGCGATCCGGCATACGTCGACCAGCAGCGGCGACCCGCTGAACTCCAGCAGCGCCGCCGATTCGACGATGACCTTCAGGACGGTGTCGCCGGGGATCGCCGCACGCACCGCCGCAATGTCGGCAAGCACAGCGTCGAGATCGCCGGCGAGGGCCGCACCAACGTCGATCACCATGTCGATCTCGGCCGCACCGGCGGCCACGGCCAACCGGGACTCCTCTGCCTTGATCGCCGAGAAGTGTTTACCTGACGGGAAACCCACGACCGACGCCACGGGACGATCGGTTGCCAGCGCGGCGGCAACCGACACCATCGTGGGCGACACGCAGAGGGCGAAGACCTCGAACTCGGCGGCCTCGGCGACCAGTCCGACGACATCCGCGTCGGTGGCCTCCGGTTTCAGCAGAGTGTGATCAACGAGCGCCGCGACGTGGTCGCGGGTGTAGGAACCCATCAGAAGGGCTCTTCGGTGCCACCCGGGTTGCATCCGGCAGCGACCATCTGGTCTTCACTGACCTCGGGACGCCACGGCTCGAGGTTCCAGCTGACCTTGCCGGGTTCGACCAGCTCGGCGAACTGCCAGTGGCACATGAACTGTTCTCGCATACCGGGAATCGCCGCGTCGGGCGACAGTGTCAGCACCTCGGCCCAGGCCACGTCGGCCTGCGGCGCAGTGCCCGGGCGCCCCGAGGTGTCCCGGCCGGACGCGGTCGGATAGACCCGCAGGCTGGACAGGTCGCCCCACTTGGCCCACTCGGCATGGTCGACGTACGGCGGCGGTGCGACGGCGGGCGCGGCAGACGCGACGGGAACGACCGCGAGGGGAAACACACACATCGCCGCGGCGGCCGCGAAGGCTCGTCGCACTACCGCGACTTCCCTTGGATCTCAAGGATCTTGGGCCGGACGTCGACGAGGTAGACACCGGATGCCACCGCGGCGATCGCCACACCCATGATGCCCAGCACCAGCGCCAGCAGCACCGCGACACCGAGGATCACCAACCACACCGGCTTGGTCAGCTTGTCGGCCGCGGTGTAGGCGTCGGGCCGCTGCATAGCGGCGTGCACGAATGCGTAGACCGCTGCCACCAGGACAGCGACCTGCAAAACGAAAAGGACGTAACCCACAAGGCCTTGAAGCTCCACGAGCTACAGACTATGCGGGTTACGTCCCTCGGTCGACTCACCCCGTGAGGGGTTCATCGAACTACTTCTGGGTGACCTTCTTGGCCGGAGCCTTCTTGGCCGGCGCCTTCTTGGCGGGGGCCTTCTTGGCTGGAGCCTTCTTCGCGGCCTTCTTCACCGGAGCGGCGGCCTCTTCGGTCTTCTTCGGCAGCTCGACACCGACCAGCTTGGCGGCACGCTCGCCGACCGCGCGGGTCTGCGTCGCGACGGTGCCCAACGCGTCCTGGGTCAGCTCGACGGCCTGATCGGTGTACCCCTCGACCCGGCTGGCAGCCTCCTCCAGCGCAGGCTGGCTGCGCAGGCGCTCCAGGGCGGCCTCGCCGCGCTCGATCAGGCTGTTGTAGGTCGTCTGCGCGGCCTCGGCGTAACCCTCGGCGAACTTACGCAGCTCGTCGGAGTTCAGCCGCTCACGGATGTCGCCGACCTGCGAGGGCAGCTCTTCCTGCAGCTTGTTGATGCGCGCACGGCGCTCGGCGACACGGGTCTCTGCGTCGCTGCGAACCTCGTCGGCACGCTCGCGCAGGGTCGCGACGATCTCGTTGACGCGCTCCAGCGCCAGGTCGGCAGCGCCGACTGCGGCGAGCAGCGGGGCCTTGAGGTCGTCGATCTCGATCTGATTCTTCTCAGCCATGATGATGTCCTTTCGTCTCACTGGGAGTCGGTTGTTGGTGATTGGGTGAGTTGCAGGGGGCTTTGGACGGGACTCGTGTCTGGTTCAGTCGTCGGCTCCTCATCTGCTTCGCTTACGTGGTCTGCCGGCGCCCCAGCGGCCAGTGCAGCTTCGAGAAGGGCGGCCTCGTTCTGCTGACAGAACGAGGTGTAGATGTCGAGCAGCACCTGCTTCTGCCGCTCGTTGATCGCGGTGTCGGTCACGATGGCGTCACGAATCTCGCTGCCCTCCGAAGGCTCGAGGATTCCGGCCCTGATGTAGAGAACCTCTGCGGACACCCGGAGCGCTTTCGCGATCTGGTTGAGCACGTCCGCCGAGGGTTTCCGCAATCCCCGCTCGATCTGACTGAGGTAGGGATTACTGACGCCGGCCTTCTCGGCCAGCTGGCGCACCGACACCTGCGCAGCCTCGCGCTGGGATCGGATGAAGCTCCCGATGTCCTGCGCAGCGTTGGTCACGACCGCGGCAAGATTTTCGTCTTGCGTCATGGCGTGGCCCCCTTCGATGCGATGGGTATCAGGTTGGTAGCGATTTCCACCGTACGACGGGGTGCTAACTTTTGCAAGCACTAGTTAGCGCAGGTCAGAAGAGTATCTGCGCCAGCGAGTAGATGACCAAGCCCGCCAGGGCGCCGACGACGGTGCCGTTGATGCGGATGAACTGCAGGTCGCGGCCCACATGGAGTTCGATTCGGCGGCTCGCCTCCTCGGCGTCCCAGCGCTCGATGGTCTCGGTGATGATCGCTGTGATCTCCGTCCCATACTGACCGACGAGGTGCTGCGCGGCCCGAACGATCCAGTTGTCGACCTTGGCCCGCAGTTCGGCGTCGTCGCGCAGCGATTCGCCGATGTTGACCACCGAGTCGGCGATGCGGGCCCGCAGCGTCGAACTCGGGTCGTCGACGGATTCCAGCAGGATGCGCTTGGCGGCGGTCCAGGCGGTCTCGGCCGCCTTGGTCACCTCGTCGCGGGCCATGATCTGCTCCTTGACGTTCTCGGCGCGCTGGATCGTCGCCTCGTCGTTCTGCAGGTCGGCGGCGAACTCGAACAGGAACTTGGTGGCCGAGCGGCGAAGCTCGTGATCGGGATTGCGACGGACCTTGTCGGTGAAGTCCATCAACTCGCGATGAATCCGATCGCCGATCAGGCCATCGACCCACCGGGGCGACCACGACGGTGAATCGCGTTCGATGACGCGCTCGATGACCTCACCGGAGTTCAGCGACCATTCGAACGCCCGGTCGGCGAGCAGTTGGATCAGCGCTTCCTGCCGCCCCTCCTCCAGCAGCGAGGCCAGCACCCGACCGATCGGCGGACCCCACTGCGGTTCGGCGACCCGCTTGACGATCATCCGGTCCAGCACCTGCTGGATGTCCTCGTCGCGCAGCATCTCCACCAGCACCCGCAGCGCCGTCGACGCCTCGGGCGCGACCCGTTCGGCATTGGTCGGGTGCGCCAGCCACCTGCCGAGCCGACTCGCGACCTCGGCGTCGCGCAGCTTCGTCGACACCACGTCCGGAGACATGAAGTTCTCCCGGACGAAGTCGCCCAGACCTTCGCCCAACTGGTCTTTCTTCCGGCGGATGATCGCCGTGTGCGGGATCGGGATGCCCAGCGGATGCTTGAACAGCGCAGTGACCGCGAACCAGTCCGCGAGTCCGCCGATCATGCCGGCCTCGGCGGCGGCTCGCACGTATCCGACCCAGGGCGCAGCACCGTGGGACTGCGCCCACGAGCAGACGAGGAAGACGATCGCGGCGCCGAGAAGGAAGCTCAGCGCCACGACTTTCATTCGCCGCAGGCCGCGAAGGCGTTCGGCGTCGGCGGCCGAGTCGGCCCCGGCGAGCGTTTCAGCGAAGCTGGGACGCTCTTTGACGTCAGGTCTGTGTGCCACGCCTACATCATCCGCTACGCCAGCAACTGCCCGTCGTGACGTTCCCGCCGTCGTCGTCCCGTGATCCTGCGCCCAGGGGCCGGCGCCGTATCATCGACACGGACTACGGAATGGACTACCGCGAACGTGGCACAACAATCCCCGCCGGTGGCGGTCAAGACCGATGGACGAAAGCGACGCTGGCATAAGCACAAGGTCGAGCGACGCAACGAGTTGGTCGACGGCACCCTGGAGGCGATCCGCCGCCTCGGCAGCAACGTCAGCATGGACGAGATCGCCGCGGAGATCGGCGTGTCCAAAACAGTCCTCTACCGCTACTTCGTCGACAAGAACGACCTCACCACCGCGGTGATGATGCGCTTCGCGCAGACCACCCTGATCCCGAACATGGCCGCAGCCCTGTCGTCGAACCTGGACGGCTACGACCTCACCCGCGAAATCATCCGGGTGTACGTCGAGACCGTCGCCAACGAACCGGAGCCGTACCGGTTCGTGATGGCCAACAACTCGGCCAGCAAGAGCAAGGCCGTCGCCGATTCCGAGCAGATCATCGCCCGGATGCTGGCCGTGATGTTCCGGCGGCGCATGGTCGAGGCCGGGATGGACACCGGCGGGATCGGGCCGTGGGCCTTCCAGATCGTCGGAGGCGTGCAACTGGCGACGCACTCGTGGATGTCGAATCCGCGGATGACCTCCGAGGAGCTGATCGACTACCTGACGATGCTGTCGTGGAGCGCGCTGTGCGGAATCGTCGAGGTGGGCGGGTCCCTGGAGAAATTCCGGCAGAAGCCTCATCCTTCGCCTGTTCTGCCGCCGCGACTGCTTGACTAGGAGCATGAGCGAGCTCTCCGATCTGCCGTCGCTGTGGTCCCACGATCCGCGCGAGGAGCTGATGTTCCGCCGCGGCGACAAGGTGAGCGACATCGACGCCGAAGCCACCCCCGGCTTCCGCGGCAACAAGGCCGATGCGCCCACGCTTCAGGAAGAGCGCAATGTGCGCTTCGCCGAACTGCAGGAGATGCTCTACGCCAACAGCCGCTCCGGCGACACCCGGTCGGTGTTGCTGGTGCTTCAGGGAATGGACACCGCGGGCAAGGGTGGAATCGTCAAACATGTTGTGGGCGGCGCCAATCCGCAGGGCATCAAATACACGAGCTTCGGCAAGCCGACGGCCGAGGAACTGTCACACCACTATCTGTGGCGCATCCGCAACGCCTTGCCGACCGCGGGACACATCGGCGTGTTCGACCGTTCGCACTACGAGGACGTGCTGATCGTGCGCGTGCACAACCTGGTGCCGCAGGACGTATGGGAGCCTCGTTACGACGAGATCAATGCGTTCGAACGCGAACTCGTCGACAGCGGCACCACATTGGTGAAGGTCGCGATGTTCGTCTCCCTCACCGAACAGAAGAAGCGCCTCGCCGCGCGACTCGACCGCCCGGACAAGTACTGGAAGTACAACCCCGCCGATATCGACGAACGGCTCAAATGGCCTCTCTACGAACAGGCTTACCAGGCGATGCTGGACCGGACGTCGACGGATTACGCGCCGTGGCACATCGTGCCGTGCAACCGGAAGTGGTACAGCCGACTGGCGGTCACCGAGTTGCTCATCGACGCCATGAAGCGCCTCAACATGTCCTGGCCGCCACCGGATTTCGACGTCGAAGCCGAGAAGAACCGTTTGGCGTCAGCCTGATCGCCGCGCCGTTCGCCGAGCGCACGGTTTGTGACGATTCTCGGCCGATTTTCATCAGAAACCGTACGTTCGGGTCCCGGTTCAGGCGGCGCCAGCCCAACCGCGCTGGCGTAGCCCGGTTTCAGCGCGCTGCGCTATGTCGTCTGGCCCGTAACGCAGATGGCGTGCGCTGACCCGGACGATGATCCACCCTCGGGCTGCGAGGAACTCCAGTCGAGTGATGTCCTCGGCATGGGCCTCCGGGTCGGTCCAGTGGTGCTCACCGTCGTACTCGACACCGACACAGTATTCGGGCCACCCCATGTCGATGCGGCGCACGACTCGGCCGTCCGCGTTCCTGATCGGGATCTGAGTCACGGGCCTCGGCAGTCCCTTACGTATCAGTAGCAGTCGCACTCGGGTCTCCTGCGGTGACTCAGCACCTCCGTCGACGAGGTCCAGAACCTTTCGCAGGCCGCGGACACCTCTCGCCCCGGGGTGACGCCTACTGATCGCCAGCACGTCAGACACCGGACATCGGGTAGCGTTCAGCAGCGCGTCGATGCGAATGATCGCTTCGTCAGCCGGATCTCGCCGACCCAGGTCGTAGGCCGTTCGAGCGGCCGTCGTGCAATCGATGCGTTGGACCAGACACACCTCGTCGTCAAACAGGTTTTCGCGATGAATCAGGATGCCCGGCACCGTCCCTGATCGGACGCGAATCAGCTCGGCCGGACCGTCTTTCGGCAGCCAGCGGGCACCGTGCATCGCCGCTGCCGAAACTCCGGCCAAAGTGGCCTTGCGCTGCGACCACAGCCACGCGGCCACCGCACGATCCCGCGCCGCCAACACCACGCCCTGTGGGGCGTAGACGTTGTGATGCACTTTGACGAATTGCCGCCGGAGGTCTTGTCGGGTCAACTCTCCGGCCGCGAGGGATTCCGACGCTACGACGAGTTCCTGCACATCGTGTTAGGCGCACTCGAGCGCCGAACGGTTCCCGAATGCACGGATTCTGATGGGAATCCGCGAAGATTCGTCAGAAACCGTGCGCTCGGCGGGAACTCAGTACGTGTAGAAGCCCCTGCCCGACTTCTTGCCGAGCTGGCCGGCCTCGACCATCCGCTGCAGCAGCGGTGGCGGCGCATAGTGTGCGTCCTTGTACTCGTCGTACATCGAGTCGGCGATCAGCTTCATGGTGTCCAGCCCGATGAGGTCGGACAGCCGCAGCGGGCCCATCGGATGCGACAGCCCGGCGACGACGGCCGTGTCGATGTCCTCGACTGTAGCCACCCCGGCCTCGGCCATCCGGATGGCCGACAGCAGGTAGGGAACCAGCAGCGCGTTAACGACGAAGCCGGAGCGGTCGCCGCAGCGCACCACCTTCTTGCCCAGCACCTCGCTCGCGAACTGCTCCACCCGCGCGATCGCGTCATCGGAGGTGACCAGCGTGTTGACCAGCTCCACCAGCGGCAGTACCGGCACCGGGTTGAAGAAGTGCAGCCCCAGCACCCTGCTCGGATTCTTGGTCGCCGCAGCGATTTTCATGATCGGAATGCTCGAGGTGTTCGATGCGAGCACAGCGTCGGGATCGGTGACGACCTCGTCGAGCTGAGCGAACACTTTGGCCTTGACGGCCTCGTCCTCGACGATCGCCTCGATCACCAGCTGGCGGTCGGCGAGGTCGGCGAGGTTCGTGGTGAACGTCAGCCGCGCGAGCGCGATCTCGAAGTCGTCGGCCGCAAGCTTGCCCTTCGCCTTGGCCCGCTCGAGCGAGGCCGTGATCCGCGTGCGACCAGCGTCCGCCAGCTCCTCGCTGGGTTCGTAGACGACGACTTCTGCGCCGGCCTTCGCGCACACCTCGGCGATTCCGCCGCCCATCTGTCCGGCGCCCACGATGCCTACTCGTTCGATGCCTACCCGTTCAATGCTCACTCAAAAGCTCCTCTACATAGCGTCAGACCCCGCTCAAGGTTTCTGAGCGGGGTCTGCGCTGTCAAGCGCGGCGAACGCGCGCGTTGTGTACGGCTTTCACGGCGTGCCGCTGTACAAACACGCGCGCTCGCGGTGCGACGGACGGCTTAGTGGAACTGGCCCTCTTCGGTCGAGCCCGCGAGCGCGGTGGTCGACGAGGTGGGATCCACGGTGGTGGCGATCCGATCGAAGTAGCCGGCGCCGACCTCACGCTGGTGCTTCGTCGCGGTGTAGCCCCGCTCCTCGGCGGCGAACTCGCGCTCCTGCAGCTCGACGTAGGCGCTCATCTGGTTGCGGGCGTATCCGTGGGCCAGATCGAACATCGAGTAGTTCAGGGCGTGGAAGCCAGCAAGGGTGATGAACTGGAACTTGAAGCCCATCGCGCCGAGCTCGTTCTGGAACTTCGCGATCGTCGCGTCGTCCAGGTGCTGCTTCCAGTTGAACGACGGCGAGCAGTTGTAGGCCAGCATCTGGTCCGGGAACTCGCTCTTGACGCCCTCGGCGAACTTCTTGGCCAGCTCCAGATCCGGGGTGCCGGTCTCCATCCAGATCAGGTCGGAGTACGGCGCGTAGGACTTGGCGCGGGCGATGCAGGGCTCGAGGCCGTTCTTGACGCGGTAGAAACCTTCCTTGGTCCGCTCACCGGTGATGAACGGCTGGTCGCGCTCGTCGACGTCGGAGGTGATCAGCGTGGCTGCCTCGGCGTCGGTGCGAGCGATGACGACCGTGGGGACGTCGGCGACGTCGGCCGCCAGGCGGGCCGAGGTGAGCGTGCGGATGTGCTGCTGGGTCGGGATCAGCACCTTGCCACCGAGGTGGCCGCACTTCTTCTCCGAGGCCAGCTGGTCCTCCCAGTGCGATCCGGCGACACCGGCGGCGATCATGGCCTTCTGCAGCTCGTAGACGTTGAGTGCGCCACCGAAGCCGGCTTCGCCGTCGGCGACGATCGGGGCCAGCCAGTTCTCCACGGACCGGTCGCCCTCCACCTTGGCGATCTGGTCGGCGCGCAGCAGCGCGTTGTTGATGCGACGGATCACCTGCGGCACCGAGTTGGCCGGGTACAGGCTCTGGTCTGGGTAGGTGTGGCCGGACAGGTTCGCGTCACCGGCGACCTGCCACCCGGACAGGTAGATGGCCTTGAGTCCGGCACGGACCTGCTGGACGGCCTGGTTGCCGGTCAGCGCGCCCAGCGAGTTGACGTACTCCATGTCGTGCAGTTGCTCCCAGAGCACCTCGGCGCCGCGGCGCGCCAGCGTGCTCTCCTCGACGACGTGGCCCTGGAGCGCGACGACGTCCTGCGGGGTGTAGGTACGGCTGATGCCCTTCCAGCGGGGGTTGTTGTCCCAGTCGTGCTGGATCTGCTCGGGGCTCTTCGGTGTGCCAACGGTCGACATTGACTGCTCCTTCGGTGTTGCAAGTCGCTGGAGACCCTGCGGGCCTCTGCGGTTTGTTAACGCTCCAGCTTCTTGTGCTGGTGTGCTTACACGAGCATGCACCAACCTATAACCGCAGGTCCACCGCTTTAGATTGCCAATTTTCGCCAACACGCCTCGACGATTTGCAAAGTTTGCGAAGGCCACTCGGCACTGAACCGGTTCAGTAGTTACTAGCCAGTAACCGAATTCGCGCAGGTCAGTACGCTCGTACTGTTTAACGGAAGGGGTTCAGAGGGAGAACAGCGAAGCGACCGCTTTGGTCTCTTCGCCGACCGCATATGTGAGCGTTGTAACAGTGCGATCGGCGAGCTCCGAGCCGAATCTGTCGGTCGAACCCGCCGGATACACGTGCCGGATGATCTCGAGCTTGTCACCCAGGGCGACCGGCAGGTCGTGCTCGATGGTCACCCGCAGCGGTCCGGCCATCAGCTCCGGCTGCACGGTGAGGTAGTCCTCGATGACGCTCCAGTACACGGAGTTGTTCATGTGGTCGAAGATGTCGATGTCGCTGACCCGCACGGGATAGGCACGCACATCAACGGCATCGTCGCGACTACCGGGCTTCAGGTAGGCCTTCCACCGCAACCGGTCGACGTCGGTGGTGCGCTGCAGTCCCTCGATGAAGTCGTCGGAGATGCGCGCGGGCCCCTGGGTCTCGCGGTTGATGTTGATCCAGAACGCCTCGGATTCCATCAGCCCGCCACGCCGGCCTTCTATGCGCACCCGCATGTCGCACCAACGGTTGGAGGTGCCCGAGCACCAGCGGCGCAACCGGAGCATGTCCTTGAACACGATGGGCTCGATCAGGTCGACCATCGTCCGGCGCACGATCCACAGCGGGTGGGTCTCCTCGAAGCCCATCTCGCGCAGCTGGTCCGAGCCGATGTCCTGAATGTGCCGGGTCGCCGCATCGAACTTGAGCCTGCCCGTGCGGTCGACGTCGGCCACCCGCAGCGGCCATTCCACGTCGAACACGTCCGGGTGCGGGTCCGGAACGGGCATCAGCGCCTTTCCCAGCCCGCTGACCTGACCGGTGGTACTCACGGATGCCGATACTGCCACACGCACCGGATTGCCAATGATGCAAATCGAACCTTCGCAACGGTGCTAGTCGCGGTTACGCTGGTGATCGTGGCCAAAACGTTCGTCGGTGCCCGCCTGCGGCAACTGCGAAGCGAACGCGGATTCAGCCAGGCCGCGCTGGCGCAGATGCTGGAGATCTCCCCCAGTTACCTCAATCAGATCGAGCACGACGTGCGCCCGCTGACCGTGGCCGTCCTGCTGCGCATCACCGAGGTTTTCGGCGTCGACGCGACGTTCTTCGCCTCCCAGGACGACACCCGACTGATCGCCGAACTGCGGGAGGTCCTCATGGACCGCGATCTCGACGTCGACGTCGACCCGACCGAGATCGCCGACATGGTCGGCGCGCACCCGTCGCTGGCCCGCGCCATGGTCAACCTGCACCGCCGCTACCAGCTCACCACCACTCAGTTGGCGGCCGCGACCGAGGACCGGTTCGGCGAGGGGCGCGGCGGCTTCAGCTCAGGGTCCGGAACCATCACCATGCCTCACGAAGAGGTGCGCGACTACTTCTACCAACGCCAGAACTACCTGCACGAACTCGACACCGCAGCCGAGGACCTGACCGCCGGCATGCGGATCCAGCGGGGCGATCTCGTCGGCGACCTCGCGGACCGTCTTCGAATCGTGCACGGCGTCAGGATCATTCGCCGTATCGACCTGGGCGAGGGCGTCCTGCACCGTTACGACCCGCCGTCGAAGACCCTCGAGATCAGTGCCCACCTGTCCTCCGGGCAGACGGTGTTCAGGATGGGCGCCGAACTGGCCTACCTCGAGTGCGGCGACCTGATCGACAGGCTGGTCGGCGACGGACACTTCACCAGCGAGGAGTCCCAGCGGCTGGCGCGACTGGGGCTGGCGAACTACTTCGCCGCCGCGACCGTGCTGCCGTACGGCCACTTCCACGAGGTGGCCGAGAAGTTCCGCTACGACGTCGAGCGTCTCTCCGCGTACTACTCGGTGAGCTACGAGACCGTCTGTCATCGGCTCTCGACGCTTCAGCGACCCTCGATGCGGGGCGTACCGTTCTCCTTCGTCCGCGTCGACCGCGCCGGCAACATGTCGAAACGCCAGTCCGCCACCGGTTTCCACTTCTCCTCCAGCGGCGGCACGTGCCCGCTGTGGAACGTCTACGAGACGTTCGCCAACCCCGGCAAGATCCTGGTGCAGCTCGCGGAGATGCCGGACGGACGAAGCTACATGTGGGTGGCGCGGACCGTGGAGCGCCGGGCGTCGCGCTATGGTCAGGCAGGTAAGACGTTCGCGATCGGCCTGGGCTGCGAACTGCGCCATGCGCAGCGGCTGGTCTACTCGGAGGGCGTGGATTTGTCCGGTGACCCCAGCGTTCGGGCGACCCCGATCGGCGCCGGCTGCCGGGTGTGCGAACGCGACAACTGTCCGCAGCGCGCTTTCCCTGCGCTGGGGCGTGCGCTGGACATCAACGAACACCGCTCGACGGTGTCCCCCTATCTGGTGAGGCAAATGTGAGTGCACCTGCCCGTGTCCCGCCCGGCGGGTTCAAGGAGCTGGGACCGATCAACTGGGCCATCGCGAAGATCGGCGCCCGTGGAATCCGCAGGCCGAGGTTCAGCCTGATGAACGTACTGGGCCAGCACCGGCTGCTGTTGCCGGTGTGGTTGCCGCTGTCGGCGTATCTGCTCTACGCGGGCAAGCTCTCGCGCCGCGACGCCGAGACGGTGATCCTGCGTGTCGGCCATCTGCGCGAATGCGAGTACGAACTGCAGCAGCACCGCAGGCTGGCCCGCAGCCGGGGGCTGACCGCGGACCTGCAGGCCAAGATCTTCGAGGGCCCCGATGCCGAGGGGCTCACCGACCGCGAGCGGGTGTTGATCACCGCCACCGACGAGTTCGTCGTCACCCGCGGGGTGTCGCCGCAGACCTGGCAGGCCCTGGCCGGCTTCTACACCAAGCCGCAGCTGATCGAATTCTGTTTGCTGGCAGCACAATACGACGGGCTTGCGGCCACCATCAGCACGCTCGGGGTGCCGCTGGACTTTCCCGACTGAGCTGCCGGTTCACAGATACGTCACGCCGAGCACGGCCAGGGACAGCAACACCGGGGACACCGGCAGCGCCCACAGGAACACCGCCCACGCTTCGGCCTTGCGGGTCTTGAGTTTCCACTTTCGCCAGCCCAGATATCCGGCGGCGATCCCGACGGCGATCGACACCGCGGACACAACCAGCACCCAGGTGGAGACCTCCGTCGACGCCATCGCCGCCGAGATGCCGACCAGCCACAGGATGTGACCGACCACCAGCCCGCCGATACCGGCGATCCAGATCGCTCTCAACTAGAAGTTGATCATGTGGCCGGCCAATCCGTGGAAGCACTCCTGCAGCGCCTCGGACATGGTCGGGTGGGTGTGCACGTTGCGGGACAGCTCGTTGACCGTCAGATCCCACTTCTGCGCCAGCGTCAGCTCGGGCAGCAGTTCGGAGACGTCGTGGCCGATCAGGTGCCCACCGAGCAGTTCGCCGTACTTGGCGTCGGCGATCAGCTTGACGAAGCCGCTGGGGTCCCCGAGGCCGTGCGCCTTGCCGTTGGCCGTGAACGGGAACTTCGCGACCTTGACGTCGTAACCTTCCTCGCGGGCCTGCTCCTCGGTGAGGCCGAAGCTGGCGACCTGGGGCTGGCAGAACGTGGCGCGCGGCATCATCCGGTAGTCGCCGAACGCCAAAGTCTCGGCGCCGGCGATGGTTTCGGCTGCGACCACGGCCATCGCCTCGGCCACGTGCGCCAGCTGCAGCTTGGCGGTCACGTCGCCGATCGCGTAGATGTGGCTCACGTTGGTGCGCATGTAGTCGTCGATGCCGATGGCCTTGCGATCGGTCAGCTCGACGCCGGCCTTGTCCAACCCGAAACCCTCGACGTTGGGGGCGAAGCCGATGGCCTGCATCACCTTGTCGGCCTTGAGCTCCTCGGACTTGCCGTCCTTGCTCACGGTGACGGTGACCTGCTTGCCGTCATCGTCGATCGATTCGACCTTGGTGCCGGTGAGGATCTTCACGCCCAGCTTCTTGTACTGCTTCTCGATCTCCTTGGAGACCTCGGCGTCCTCGTTGGGCAGTGCGCGGGGCAGGAACTCGACGATGGTGACGTCGACGCCGTAGTTCTTCAGCACGTACGCGAACTCCATGCCGATCGCACCGGCGCCGGCGATGATGATCGACCCCGGCAGCTCGCGGGTCATGATCTGCTTCTCGTAGGTGACGACGTTCTCCGACAGCGACGTGCCGGGCACCAGCCGGGTGCTCGAGCCGGTCGCGATGATCGCGTTGTCGAACTCGACTTTTTCGGTGCCGCCCTCGTTGAGGTCCACCTCGATGCTGTTGGCGCCGGTGAACTTGCCGTAGCCGTGGATCTCGGTGATCTTGTTCTTCTTCATCAGGAAGTGCACACCGGCGACTCGGCCGTCGGCCACCTTGCGGCTGCGGTCGAACGCGGCGCCGAAGTCGAAGTTCGCTTCGCCACTGATGCCGAACGATTTGGCTTCCTTGGTGAAGATGTGTGCGAGCTCGGCGTTGCGCAGCAACGCCTTCGACGGGATGCACCCGACGTTGAGGCACACCCCGCCCCAGTATTTGGGCTCGATGATGGCGGTGCTCAGCCCCAGTTGGGCGGCGCGAATGGCCGCGACGTATCCGCCGGGGCCGGCTCCGAGAACGACGACGTCATAGTGGGTCACGCTTACCTACCCTAATGGTCGCGGCAAGGCGAGCGCGTGGTCGGTCAGCGCCGAGATGAGCGCCGGGTCGTGACTGACCAGGACGACGACGGCACCGTCGTCGGCGATCTCCCGCAGCAGTGTCATCACAGACCCGGTGGCGATCGGGTCCAGCATCGCGGTCGGTTCGTCACAGAGCACCGTCGCCGCCCGCTGCGCGAGCACCCGGCCCAGGCACGCACGCTGCAGTTGCCCGTCGCTGACCTGCCCCGGATAGCGGTCGAGGAGCGTCGTGTCCAGACCGGCGCGGGCCGCCACGTCGGCGACGGCTACCCGCTCACCGCGGATCAGGGCCGGCTCGCTGATGGTCTGGCGCAGCGTCCACCGCGGATTGCACACCTGCCGCGGATGCTGCGCCAGCAGCGCCACAGACCCCTTCGGGGCCGTCGGAGCGCCGTGGTGGCGGACCACGCCGGCATCGGGGGTCTGCAGTCCTGCCAGCACCCGCAGCAGCGTGGTCTTGCCGCTGCCGGAGGCTCCGGTGATGCCGGTGATGGTCCCCGCCGGAGCACTGACGTCAACGCCGTCGAGCACGGTCGTCGCGCCGTAGGCAACCGTGACACCGGTCGCCTGCAACCCGGTCACACCGGCACCGTGCCGATCAGCGCCCGGGTGTACGGGTCGGTGCTGGCGGTGGCCTCGGTCATCGGCATCTGTCGGAGCACCGTGCCGCGTGCCATCAGGGCCACGTCGTTGCAGACACCGGCGCGCAGCAGTGACGGCAGGTCGTGGGTGATCACCAGCACGCCCGCACCGTCGGCGGCGGCGTCGCCGAGCAATCTCCAGACCACGGCGGCGTTGTCCGGATCCAGCGCGGACGTCGGCTCGTCGGCGAGCAGCAGACCGGGCCGCCCGGCCAGCGCGGCCGCGATCGCCACCCGCTGCGCCATGCCGCCGGACAGCTCGTGCGGATAGCGGGCCACCACGTCGGAGGGCAGCGCGACGGCCGCGCACAGCTGTTCGGGTGTCCGGTCGGCTCCGAGCCGGGCGCAGATCTCGGCGAGCTGGGACCCGACGGTGCGCACCGGGGTGAACGACGTCGCCGCCGACTGCGGCACCAGCCCGACGTGGCGGCCGCGCAGCTCACGCCATCCCCGCTCGTCGTCGGGGCGCATCTCGGTCTCCCCCACCAGCACCGCGCCCCGCACCCGCGACCCCGGGGGCATCAACCCGGCCAGAGCCGCCGCGACAAGCGATTTGCCGCAACCGGATTCGCCGACCAACGCGGTGACGGTGCCGCGCCCGACGTCGAGGTCGACGCCGTCGAGCACTCGGACCGCCGCGGAGTCGCGACCACTGCGGGTCGCGATGTCGACGGTGAGGCCGCGCAGTCGGGCGGCGGTCGCAGTCACCACACCTGCCCCACGGGTGGCCGGTGACGACGACGGGCCAGGGTGCCTGCGGCCGCGAACGCCAGCGCCGTCGCGATGAGCGCCGTGGCGGGAACCGCCAGCGTCCACCACGCACCGGCGAGGACGTTGCCGCGAGCCTCGCTGAGCAGTGTGCCCAGACTGGCCCGGTCCGGCGAGAGCCCGACGCCGAGGAACGACAGCGTCGATTCGTGCCAGACGGCGTGCGGCAGCAGCATCACCATCGCGACCAGTGCCTGCCCGGTGACCGCGGGCACCAGGTGTCTGCGCGCGACGAACCATCGCGACGCACCGGCCAACTGCGACGTCTGCACCCAGCCGGCACCGGCCACCGCGAGCAGTTCTGCACGGACCACCCGGGCCACCGCCGGCCAGTGCGTCAGCGCGATCGAGACGACGATCGCCAATGGCGCGCCACGCCACATGGCGGCGATGACGATTCCGACCACCAGGTGCGGCAGCGCGTTGAAGCCGTCGACCAACCGCATCACCACCGCGTCGACCCAACCGCCGACCAGCGCCGCCGCCACCCCGATCACCATGCCCAGCGCCGTCGCGGCGACCGCGCAGATCGCGGCGATCAGCAGCGACATCCGCAATCCCTCGGCGGTGCGGGCCAGCAGGTCGTAACCCGAATGGTCGGTACCCGCCAGATGTTCGCGACCCGGCGGCCGCAACGCCGCAGCGAAGTCGGCGACCTGTTCACCTGCCAGCAGCGGGATCCCGACAGCTGCCGCCACGATCACGCCGAGCACGGCCAGCGGCCACTCCCGCTTCACGCCGTCATCCTCACGCGCGGATCGATCGCGACCGCGGCGGCGTCAGACAGCGCAGAACCTGCCAGCACCGCCGCAGCCGAACCGACGGTCAGCGCGGCCAGCAATGGAAAGTCCAGGGCAGCAGCAGATTCCACGAGCACGGCAGCCATCCCGGGCCAGCCGAAGACGGTCTCGACGATTGCAGCTCCGGCGATCAGCTCGGGCAGCCGGGTACCCAGGAGCGCAAGGGTGGGCAGCACCGACACCGGAGCGATGTGCCCGCGCAGCAACGCCCACCCGTGCACGCCACGGGCCCGCGCCCCCCGCACCGCGTCGGAGTCACAACTCTCCGCGACCGCGGTCCTGGTGGTCAGCAGCAGCCACGGCACCATCGACACGGTGAGCGCGATCCACGGCAGGATCGCGTACCGCAGCACCCCTTCCACCGAGTACGCCGCGCCGGGCGCCGCAGCGCCGGACGCCGGGAGCCACCGCAGGCTGACGGCGACCACCATCACCAGCGCGAGCGACACCACAAAAGGCGGCACCGCGGCGAACGTCACCGAGAAGCCGCTGCACAGCCGGTCGATCAGCCCGCCGCGACGCATGCCCGCGACACAGCCGAGCAGGATCGCCACCGTCGCCGCGGTCAGCAGCGCCGCACCCGAGAGCACCAGCGTGAACGGCATCCGCTCGGCCAACACGGTGGTGACCGGCTGCGACTGGGTCGTCGAGAAGCCCAGGTCCCCCGAGGCCAGGCCCTGCACCCAGTGCCACCAGGCCTGCCACCAGGGCAGGTCGGTGTCGTAGGCGGCGCGCATGGCCTCGCGTTGTGAGGGTGTCGCCCGCTGGTAGTTGGCGCCGAGATAGGCGGCCAGCGGGTCGAACGGCGACAGCGACGCCACGGCGAACATCGCCGCCGAAATCGCGGCGATCAGCGGGACGGCGATCGCCGACCGGATGACCAGCAGTCGACCCGTAGGTGTCAGCGTGTCCACGCCGCGACATTCCACCATGGTCCCCACGACACACCGTGCGAGTGCGGTTCCATGATCGGTGCCGACTGCTGCCAGCCGAGGTCGCGATAGCCGTAGGTGTGGTCGAGGAACGCCAGGAACACGTGTGACGGTGCCGCCGCGTAGGTGGACTGGATCTGGCGGTAGAGCTCGTCTTTGGCCGGCCCCGGCGCCGACTGGGCGGCCCGTTCGAGCAACTCGTCGAGACCGGGCGCGGTGAAGTTTCCGGGGTTGGAGTACGGCGACGAATCGGGCACCCGAGTGTGCAGCGTGTCGTAGACCTGCGAGTCGATGCTGTAGGGCGTCGAACCGCCACCGAGCACCACCGCGGATTCCGCGAAGCTGGTGTCGATCTCGTCCCAACTCGTGCCGCGCGGTCGGACGTCGATGCCCAGCGGTTTCATCGCCGCCGCGTATGCCACCGCCAGGTCACGGCGCAACGTGTCCTGGGCGTTGTAGAGAAGCTCGAATGACGCTCGGGCACCGTCTTTTTCGCGGATGCCGTCGGGCCTCGTCCGCCAGCCGGCCTCGTTGAGGAGCGTCGCCGCCCGGTCGATGTCGAACGGGTACTCCGCGTCCGGGTTGTAGGCCGTGCCGTACACCGCGGCCACCGGGGTGCTCGCGGCCCGGCCGTACCCGACCAGTACGTCGCGCACCATCGCCTCGCGGTCGACGCCCAGGTTCATCGCGAGCCGGGCGCGGACATCGGCGGTGAACGGGTTGCCCGCGGGAAGTGAGATACCGCGCCAGTCGGCCGATTCGGCGGACACCGTGCTGATGTCGCCGCCGTCGATCGAATCGATCAGCCGCGGAGGCAGGTTCGTGCCGTCGGCGGCACCGGAGACCATGCTCTGCGCACGCGCGTTGTCGTCGGGCATGTAGGTGTAGACGATGCGCTCGACCTGTGCCGGTTCGCCCCAGTAGTCGTCGCGCGCCACCAGCACCGCCTGGTCGGGACGCAGGCTCTCGAGCCGGTAGGGGCCCGTGCCGACGGGCTCGGTGTTGACGGCCCAATCCGCGGCGGGAGCGGGCTCGACCTTCTCCGACGGAAGGATGCCGAGCAGCAGATAGGGGCGCGGGTCAGCGGCGGTGTTCATCTCGACGGTGACGGCGTCGGGGCCGTCGGCGGTGATGGTCACGATCGGGGCCACCGACGTCGAGATCTCCGATGCCACCGCGGGATCGCGCACCGCGGTGTACGTCGCAACGACGTCGGCGGAATCGAGCGTGCTGCCGTCGGAGAACATCACTGCGCTGCGCAGCGGCACCCGCCACCGGTTCGGGCCTGCCGGCTGCGGCTCGTCCTGTGCCAGCGCCGGAACCAGTTCGGGGACTGCGGTGTCGTCGGACGAACTCGGCCGGTAGAGGCCGTCGTAGAGCGGGGACACCCCGGATTCGGAATAACCGTTGACCGGGTTGTAGCCCCCGAGTTCGTAGCCCTCGGCGAGCACGATCTGCGCGGTGTCCTGATCCTCCGAGGGGGCGGCGCACCCCGCGAGCACCGCAGCGGTCACCGCGACGACAAGACAGCGCGCAGCACGCAGCGGGCGACCACCGGAGGGATTCATGTGTCTATCTGAACATATGAACGGTGGGGTGGGCGATCCGACCCCGTGCCGGCGATCCGACTACCGGGTGATCCACCCGAACACGTAGCCGCCGTAGAGGACCGCCGCAACGGCGGTGGACGCCAGCGGCGACGACATCAGCGCGATGGCCACCGCCGAGGACACCGGCTTGCCCTGAATCATGGCGGTGAGCAGGCTTCCGACGATGCACGCCACGACGTAGACCAGCACGACGAACACCGGCATGGTCTTGTCCGGGGAGTGGAACCACCAGTAGTACAGGCCGAGGCCGGCGGCCGCCGCGACGAGCCAGACACCTGCGACGACGAACACGAACGTCCACCGGCTGAGGTACTGGGCGACACCGGGAACGGCGACGGGCTGGGCCGGGTGCGGCGAGATCTCCACGGGTTCGGCCGGTGCCGGCTCGTCCATCAGTCCCTGCGCGGTGAAGGATCCGGTGAACTCGGGCCGGAACGGCTCGGTGTGCTCACCCGGGAGTGCGTTTCGGCCGGTGTCAGGCACCGGATGCCACCTGGACTGCGGCGAGAGCGCCGAACCAGCCGGGCCCGATGGCCAGGACCATCGCGCCGACCGCGGTGACCCAGCGTCGGCCCGACATCAGGATCGTCAGCATGCCGATCACGCTGGGGACCCCGACGACAAGTGCGATCACGACGTCCGGCCGGACGGTCGCGGTGACCTCGATGGCGGCGGCGAGCGCGGCCATCATGCCGAGAGCGACACCGACGATCATCACTCCGGCCAACACCGATGCACGCGGCAGCGGAATCACGTTTCTGACGATAACGCCGCACGGCCCGAAAACCCGGGCGGCGCGCCCTAGCCCAATCGCGGAATAGCGTTCCTGGTCGTGCCCGAGGCCAATTCCGCAGCCAGGAACGCTATTCCGCGGGTCTACTTCAGCATTCCGCGGGTCTACTTCAGCGGGATCGCGCAGGCGTCGACTCCTTCGGCCACGATGTGGGTGCCCGCCGAGGGGGGCCGCACGCCCCGTTCGTAATCCGCCCCGGTGACCGGCGCGGCCGCTTCCAGCGCGTCGTTCTCGTCCGCGGTGAACGCCCGGCCGCGGGACAGGAAGCGTTTGCCCTCGGGTGCCTCCAGGCTGAACCCGCCACCGCGGCCGGGCACCACGTCGATCACCAACTGGGTGTGCTTCCAGGCGTCGAACTGGGGACCGGAGATCCACACCGGCACGCCGTCGCCGACGTCGAGCACCGCCAGCAGGATGTCGCGGTCACCGACGATGAAGTCGCCGTCGGGGTAACACATCGGCGACGATCCGTCGCAGCAGCCACCCGACTGGTGGAACATCAGCGCGCCGTGGCGCTCCTGCAGACTCCGCAGCAGGTCGACGGCGGCTTCGGTGACCAGTGCGCGATTGGGGATGTCCACGTCAGCCATTGTCCTCCACGCGGTTCTGCGGCACGCCCCCCATTCGGACAGTCCTGACCGCCGGCGCCGTCGACGGCGGCAGCAGCATGCGGCGGTCGTCGGGATAGCGGATGTCGAGGTGCACCGATCCGCCGAAGCGGTACGGCTGCGCGGCGAGCAACCCGGCGAACTGCTTGCGCAGCCGCGACATCTCCGCACGCACCGTCACCACCCGCGACCGGTCTCCGTAGAGATCTTCGGCCAGTTGCGGTGCCGACCGCCCCTGCGGCGAAATCGCCAGGGCGAGAAGTATTTCGGCGTGCCGCAGCGACAGGTCATGTCGCCAGCTGCCGGACTCGCCGGTCACCCGCAGCGACGCCGTGTCGGGATTGCTGAAATCCAACATCACCTGCGACACGTGGTCGGAGTCCGCCCCGTCGTCCCCGATCGCAGGCCGCACCAGCCACCCGCCGGGCAGGGGTTCGACCGCACACAGCCCGAGCGTGGCCAACCGAACCCGGCCGGGCGTCAGCTGTTCGGGCAGCAGAATCCGGTTGTGCAGCGGCATCGCGTCGACGGCGGCGACCCAGCCGTCGGTGTCGACGGCCAACGCCGGGCTGCCCATCCGCGCGAGAATCGGCGCCGCGAACGCCCGCAGTCTGTTCAGCGTGCGGTCGTGCTCCTGACGCAGTTGCGACTCGGCGAGCCGGGCGACCGCGTCCACCAGCGCGATCGTTGTCGGGTGCACGGTCGGCGCCGGACCGGACACGTCGACGACGCCGATCACCTGCCCGGTTCTCGGATCCCGGATCGGCGCCCCCGCACAGGTCCACGAATGATGGCTGCGCAGGAAGTGCTCGGCGGAGAACACCTGCACCGCCCGCTGGGACACCAGCGCGGTGCCGATCGCGTTGGTGCCCACCGAACCCTCACCCCAGTTGGCACCTTCGACGAACCCCAGGCGGTCGGCGTTCATCAGCACCGCGGGAGAGCCTGAGCGCCACAGCACCCGGCCCTTCGCGTCGGCGACGACGAGGATGTTCGCACCCTCGGCGACCAACGACTCGAGGCCGTGGGAGATCTCGTCGAGCACCTCCATCAGCCCGGACGCACGCCGCAGCATCTCCAGCCCGGCCGTCTCCACCACCGGTTCGGTGCCGACGTCGGGGTCGATTCCGCGGGCGATCAGCCGCTGCCAGGAATCACCGATCACCTCGCGCGGCCGGGCGGGCGCCCGGTGGCCGGCCATCGTCGCGTCGTACACAGCCGACATCAACCGCGCGTAGCTGCGCGGATCCTCACCGACGGCCACTGCGGGTTCAGGCACGGGCGAACTGCCGATATTGCTGGGCATCACCGCCCAGTGTGCTCCGCATCTCAGCGGTAAACCAGGCCGCCGTCGATCAGGCCGGCCTGCCCGGTCATGTAGTCGGCGTCCGGGCCGGCCAGGTAGGACACGAAGCCCGCCACATCGTCGGGCGTCTCGGCGCGGCCCAGCGCGATGCCGCCGACGAACTTGTCGTAGGTCTCGCCCTCGGCGGCGCCGGTCAGTTCGGCGAAGCGCTTGTCGATCTCGACCCACATGTCGGTACCGACGACACCCGGGCAGTACGCGTTGACGGTGATGCCGTCGGCCGCGTGTTCCTTGGCGGCGGCCTGGGTGAGCGCTCGCACCGCGAACTTCGATGCGCTGTACACCCCCAGCATGGCGAAGCCGTCGTGCCCGGCGATCGACGACGCGTTAATGACCCGGCTGAGCTTTCCGGCCTCTTTGTTCCCCAGTTCCTTGAACTTCGCGACGGCGGCCTGGGTGCCCCACAGCACGCCGTTGACGTTGATCGACCAGACCCGGTTCACCTCCTCGGCCGTGACCTCCGCGATCGGCCCGACCAGGGCGATCCCGGCGTTGTTGACCATGATGTCCAGCCCGCCCAGCGCACCGGCGGCATGGTCGACTGCGGCGAACACCTGCTCGCGATCACTGACATCAGCGACAAAGGTGGTTGCCTTGCAACCGATCTCGCTGATCTCGTCGGCGACGGCGTTGATCCCCTCGGACCGGACGTCGACGAGCGCGATGTCGGCGCCGTCGCGCGCGAGTCGCAGCGCGATCCCGCGGCCGATCCCGCGGGCACCACCGGTCACCAACGCGACCTTTCCCGTCAGAGCCCCGTCTGCTGTCATGCCTACTCTCCGTTCGGGTCGACTCGGGCTGAATCGGTCGGGTCGACCAGCACCTTCATCTTCTTGCCGGCGTGCAGTGCCTCGAACCCCTCGTCGATCACGTCGTCGAGCGGGATCCGCGTGACCCAGCCGGTGGTGTCGTACTTGCCCTCGGCCATCAGACCGATCACCGCCTCGAAGTCCGCGCCGGTGTAGCACAGCGAGCCCTGGATCCGGGACTCGTTCATCACGAGGTTGAGAAGTGGTGTCTCCAAAGGCTTTTCGTAGATCGCCACGCTGATCATCGGTTTCCGTGAGCCGACGCAGGCCAGTGCCGTCACCACTGCGGGCGTCACGCCCGCCGCGTCGAACACCGCGTCGGCTCCGTTGCCCTCGGTGTGGTCGGTGATGAACGCCGGCACGTCGACGCCGGTGGGATCCAGGGTGCGGGCACCGAGCGCTTCGATGGCGGCCCGCCGGGTGGGCGAGGGCTCCACGACCAACACGTCCTCGAGCCCCTTGCCGCGCAACGCGAACCACAGTCCGATGCCGATCGGGCCGGCGCCGAACACCATCGCGGTGTCACCGGCGGACACATCACCCAGCGTCGCCGCGTGATAGGCCACCGACATCGGCTCCACCAGCGCACCGAGTTCCAGCGAGACGTTGTCGGGCAGCTTGTGCAGCATGCTCGTCGGAACGACGGTGTACTCGGCCATCCCGCCGTCGGACATCAGACCGTGGAAACCGATCTGCTGACAGACGTTGTAGTTGCCGGCACGGCACGGGCCGCAGTGGTCACACTTGTAGATCGGCTCGACGGCGACCCGATCGCCCTCGCTCCACCCGCTCACCCCGTCGCCGACTGCGGTGATGGTTCCCGAGAACTCGTGGCCCATCGTCAACGGAAGCTGCTGACCGGTCAGCGGGTGCGGCTGGGTGGGGACGAAGATCGGCCCGGCGTAGTACTCGTGCAGGTCGGTGCCGCAGATCCCGTTGAAGCCCACCTCGAGCTTCACGGTGCCGGGCTTGACCTGCGGTTCGGCGACGTCGTCGATCTCGAGCTTGTTCGGTCCGTAGTACACAGCTGCTCTCATGTCCGCATGTCTATGTGACGGCGACCACACACCGAAAGAGTTGCAGGGGGTTGCACGCCCGGTTGCAACGCCTTGCAACTCTTGCTTCGACGTCGCACCACGGTGTGTTCTGGCTCACATGACTTCCACCCTTGACCCTCAAACCACCACAGAGGTGACGCCCCAGCAGCGCGTCGACGCCTGGCTCGCCGACTTCGAGGCGGCGCTGGCCGTCCGGGATATCGAACGTGCCGTCGGGATGTTCGCCGTCGACAGCTTCTGGCGTGATCTGGTGTCGTTCACCTGGAACCTCAAGACCCTCGAGGGCCGCGACCAGATCGCCGACATGCTCGGCGAACGGCTCATCGGCACCGATCCGTCGGGCTTCCGCACGCGGGAGGAACCGGTCCAGGACGGCTCCGGCGACGACGCAGTCACGTCGGCGTTCATCGAGTTCGAGACCGGAGCCGGCCGCGGCGTCGGCCACCTGCGGCTCAAGGGAGATCAGGCCTGGACGCTGCTGACCGCGTTGCAGGAGATCAAGGGGCACGAGGAGCGCAAGGGCCCGAGCCGGGTGCTGGGCGCAGTCCACGGCGACGACCCGGATCCGCGGTCGTGGGCGGAGAAGCGCGCCGCCGAGGACGCCGAGCTGGGCCGGACCACCCAGCCCTACGTCCTGGTGATCGGCGGCGGTCAGGGCGGCATCGCGCTCGGCGCCCGGTTGCGTCAGCTCAACGTGCCGGCGATCGTCGTCGACAAACACGAACGCCCCGGCGACCAGTGGCGCAAGCGCTACAAGTCACTGTGCCTGCACGACCCGGTCTGGTACGACCACCTGCCGTACATGCCGTTCCCGGCGAACTGGCCGGTGTTCGCGCCGAAGGACAAGATCGGTGACTGGCTGGAGTTCTACACCCGCGTGATGGAGGTGCCGTACTGGTCGAAGACCACGTGTCTGTCCGCCGAGTTCGACGAACAGGCTCAGCAGTGGACGGTCGAGGTCGATCGCGACGGGGAACGACTCACCCTGCATCCCACCCAGTTGGTGCTCGCGACCGGCATGTCCGGCAAGCCGAACGTGCCCACGCTGCCGGGTCAGGACGTGTTCCGCGGCGACCAGCACCACTCCAGCGCGCACCCCGGGCCCGACGGCTACGTCGGTAGGAAGGCCGTGGTGATCGGCTCGAACAACTCCGCCCACGACATCTGCAAGGCGCTCTACGAGAACGGCGTCGACGTGACGATGGTGCAGCGGTCCTCGACCCACATCGTCAAATCGGACTCCCTGATGGACATCGGCCTCGGAGCGCTCTATTCGGAGCAGGCGGTCGAGTCCGGCATGACCACCGAGAAGGCCGACCTGACGTTCGCATCGCTGCCGTACCGGATCATGCACGAGTTCCAGATCCCGCTGTATGACCAGATGCGGGAACGCGACCGCGACTTCTACGACCGGCTCGAGGCCGCCGGGTTCGAATTGGATTGGGGCGCCGACGGTTCCGGGCTGTTCATGAAGTACCTGCGGCGCGGGTCCGGCTACTACATCGACGTCGGCGCCTGCGACATGGTCGCCGACGGCCGGATCAAGCTGGCCCACGGACAGGTCGAGCGTCTCACCGAGGACTCGGTGCTGCTGACCGACGGCACCGAACTTCCTGCCGATGTCGTGGTCTACGCCACCGGGTACGGCTCGATGAACGGCTGGGCCGCCGATCTGATCGGTCAGGACGTCGCCGACAGGGTGGGCAAGGTGTGGGGCCTGGGCAGCGACACCCCCAAGGATCCCGGGCCGTGGGAGGGCGAACAGCGCAACATGTGGAAGCCCACCCAGCAGCCCAACCTGTGGTTCCACGGCGGCAACCTGCACCAGTCGCGGCACTACTCGCTCTACCTCGCGCTGCAGCTCAAAGCGCGCCACGAAGGCATGGCGACACCGGTCTACGGGCTGGCCGAGGTGCACCACCTGAGCTGACCGGCGGCCCGTTGCGCAGAATGGTGGGGTGACCGACGCCCTCGCCCAGACCGACACCGACCCGTACCTGTGGCTCGAGGAGGTCAGCGGCGACGACGCGTTGACCTGGGTGCGCGAGCACAACGAACCCACCGTGACCGAGCTCGGCGGCGAGCGCTTCGAGCAGATGCGCGCCGAAGCGCTGGAGGTGCTCGACACCGACGCCCGGATTCCCTACGTGCGACGGCGCGGCGAGTACCTCTACAACTTCTGGCGCGATGCGGACAATCCGCGCGGTCTGTGGCGGCGCACCACTCTGACGAGCTATCGATCGGAGAAGCCCGACTGGGACGTCGTCGTCGATGTGGACCGGCTGGCCGCCGAGGACGACGCCAAGTGGGTGTGGGCCGGCGCCGACGTCATCGAACCGGACCATGCGCGGGCGCTGATCAGCCTGTCTCCCGGCGGCTCGGACGCCGCGGTGGTACGCGAGTTCGACATGGCCACCCGTGAGTTCGTCGACGGCGGTTTCCAGCTCCCCGAGGCCAAATCACAGGTCAGCTGGGAGGACGAGGACACCGTGCTGGTCGGCACCGACTTCGGGGAGGGCTCGCTGACCGACTCGGGATACCCCCGCGTGGTCAAGCGCTGGCGGCGCGGTCAACCACTCGCCGACGCCGAAACGGTGTTCAGCGGAGCCTCGACCGACGTCGTCGTCGCGGCGTCGGTCGATCGCACCGCCGGTTTCGAACGCACCCTGGTGAGCCGAGCGCTGGATTTCTTCAACGAAGAGGTCTACGAGTTGCGCGGCAGCGAGATGATCCGGATCGACACCCCCACCGACTCGAGCATCTCGCTGCACCGCGACTGGCTGCTGATCGAACTGCGCACCGATTGGTACCGCGGCGACGGCAACTACCCGGCCGGCTCGCTGCTGGCCGCGGACTACGACGAATTCCTGGCGGGCACCGCTGAGTTGCGGGTGGTCTTCGCTCCCGACGAGCACACCTGCCTGCACCACTACGCATGGACCCGCGACCGCCTGGTCGTCGTCACGCTCGCCGACGTGGCAAGCCACGTCGCAGTCGTCACCCCCGGCGCCTGGACATCCGAGCCGGTGGCCGGCCTGCCGCAGAACACCAACGCCACGATCGTGGCCGCCGACAGCCTCGGCGACGAGATCTTCATCGACGCAGCAGGTTTCGACACGCCATCGCGTCTGCTGTACGGGACCGCAGGTGGTGAGCTGAGCGAGATCAAGCGTGCGCCGTCGTTCTTCGACGCCGCCGACATCGAGGTGACACAGCACTTCGCCACCTCCGACGACGGCACCGCAATCCCCTACTTCGTGGTCGGCCACCGGCACACCCGGGGCCCGGGTCCGACACTGCTCGGCGGCTACGGCGGCTTCGAGGTGGCCCGCACCCCGGGCTACGACGGGGTGCTGGGCCGGTTGTGGCTGTCCCGCGGAGGCACCTACGTGCTGGCCAACATCCGCGGCGGGGGCGAGTACGGCCCCACCTGGCACACCCAGGCCATGCGTGAGGGCCGACATCTGGTGGCCGAGGATTTTGCGGCGGTGGCAAGGGATCTGGTGGCGCGCGGGATCACGACGGTCGAGCAGTTGGGCGCCCAAGGCGGCAGCAACGGCGGCCTGCTGATGGGCATCATGCTGACCCAGTACCCGGAACTGTTCGGCGGCCTGGTGTGCAGCGTTCCGTTGCTGGACATGCGGCGCTTCCACCTGCTGTTGGCGGGCGCCTCGTGGGTCGCCGAATACGGAGATCCCGACGTTCCCGGCGACTGGGAGTTCATCTCGAAATACTCTCCCTACCAGAACATCTCGACAGAGCGCAGCTACCCGCCGGTGCTGATCACCACCTCCACCCGGGACGACCGGGTGCACCCCGGCCACGCACGCAAGATGACCGCGGCACTGGAAGCGGCGGGCAAACCGGTCCGCTACTACGAGAACATCGAGGGCGGCCACGCCGGTGCGGCCGACAATGCGCAGACGGCGTTCCGCGCCGCGCTGGTCTACGAGTTCCTGCTGCGAACACTCCAAGGAGCCTGACATGCCCGTGATCCTCAGATCGCTTCTCGTGGTGCTGGTGTCGACGCTGCTGCTGACCGGTTGCTCGCGCGACGTCCCGGGCACCGCCGTGATGGCAGCCGGTACCGGACCAGAGGCCTCGACGAGCGCGGACGGTGAATGCGCGACGGTCGCTGCGCCCCTGTCCGACATCCCCACCGTCGACGACGACGAGCCACAGATGCGCATCCCCGTTCCGCAGGGCTGGGAACGCAATTCGATGATGGACAGCCGGATCATCCGCTATGCCATCGTCGCCCAGGACCTGATCTCCGACGGGTTCGCGCCCAACGCCGTCGTGACCCTAGAGTCGGTGCGCGGCACCCCGGACCCCGACATCGTGTTCGGCGAGAACCGGAACAACCTCGTCACGATGATGGGCGCATCCGACCTCGAGACCGAGAGCAATTCGACCTGCGGATTCCCCTCGGAGACAACAAGTTACATCGCACCCCCGATGGGTCCGGCGCCCGAGCGCCCGATCATCATGCATGCGGTCGTCGCCGACGCCGGCAACACCACCTACCTGGCGACGTTGACGCTGCAGACCGCCGAGGGTGGCAACCCGACCTATCTTCGCGATGCGCAGGAGATCGTCGACGGGTTCCAGTTGCTGCTGCCCACCTCGTGACGACGGTCTCGGTGCTGCTGCTGGCCGCGGGCGCACTGGCGCTGATCCTCGCCGTCGCGGTCCCCGGGCGGGACACCGCGCGCCTGCCCAAACGGGCCGTGAAGCGACGCATCTACTGGACAGGGTCGGCCGTCGGCGCGGTGCTGCTGTTCCTCGGCGGCCTCCCGGACGTGCAGAGTTCGATCGCATTCGTGATGGCCACCGCGATCCTGATGATCGGGTCGGCGTACTTCCGCACCCCTTACATCAAGATCGGTGGACGGATCCGGTCGGCCTACGCCCCGCACCGGGAGCCCGATCCGCCGCACGGCCCCGTGTAACGCCCGGGGTTCCTTCCGGCACTACGCCCTCGGAGGCCACGCTGTCAGCGGCGGGGCCCGTCCGAGAGGATCACCATGACCAGTGACACGAAAGAGGTCGGCAACGCCCTCGACCGGCTCCGTGAGTCCCGGTCGCAGCACCTCGGCGCATTCCTGGCCCGCTACGGTCTCGTTGTTGTCATCGCCTGGATCGGCGTGCTGAAGTTCACCGACTTCGAGGCCCAGGGCATCGCGCCGCTGGTGTCGTCCAGCCCGTTCATGAGCTGGGTGTACGACGTGTTCTCCGTCGGAACCTTCTCCGCACTGCTGGGTGTCCTGGAGATCGGCGCCGCGTTACTCATCGCGGTCAAACCGTGGTGGCCAACGGTGTCGATGGCGGGAAGCGTCATCGCCATCGGGCTGTTCACCGCAACCCTGAGCTTCCTGTTCACCGCCCCGGGAGTCTTCGAGGCCTCTGCCGGCGGGTTCCCGGTCCTGTCGTCGTCGGGCCAGTTCCTGATCAAGGACGTCGCCCTGCTGGGTGTCGCGGTGTGGACGTTGACCGACTCGGCCCGCAGTGCGCGCACTTGACCAGCCGCTACCATCGTTCCGAGATGACCACCACGTCCGCTGACGAGGCAGATCTCATCGCAGCGTTGCGGGCGCGCGATGAGGCGGTTTTCGCGGAGTTGGTCGACAGGCACGCGCCGGCGATGCTGCGGGTGGCGCGTGGATACGTCGCATCCCGCGAGATCGCCGAAGAGGTTGTCCAGGAGGCGTGGATCGCGCTCTTGAAGGGCATCGATGCGTTCGAGGGCCGGTCCTCGCTACGCACCTGGCTGTTCACCGTGCTGATCAACATCGCCAAGAAGCGTGGCATGCGGGAGCGCAAGGACGTGGACGTGCAGATCGCCGCGTACACCGGCGGCACGGTCGACCCGGCCCGGTTCCGCGACTCCGACGACCGGTGGCCGGGCCACTGGAAGGACGACGAGGCGCCGTCGCCGTTCCCCGACTCGCCCGAGGGGTCGGTGCTCGGCGGAGAGCTGATGGCTGTGACCCGGCGTGAGCTCGACAAGCTGCCGGAACGCCAACGGGTGGTCGTGACGCTGCGCGACGTGCTGGACATGGACTCCGCGGAGGTCTGCGAGCTGCTCGACATCAGCGTCGCCAACCAGCGGGTGCTGTTGCACCGGGGCCGGGCCGCCATCCGGCAGGGGCTCGAGGACTACCTGAAGGACGCGATGTGAGCGAAAACGACATGGACTGCGACGAATTCGTCGAATTGGTCACCGCGTATCTGGACGGATCGTTGACGCCGACCGACCGGGCACGTTTCGACGAACACCTCCTCGAATGCGACGGCTGCGAGAACTATCTGCAGCAGTTCCGCGCGACGATGGCCACCCTCGGAACCATCGGCGACGAGCAGATCGAGCCGACCTTCCGCGCCCGGTTGCTCGACTCGTTCCGCAACTGGCGTTAGGCCGTCGAGCCCGGACCCGTTTCGCCGGAATTGCATTCCGGCAGGTCAGCACCGGGTCAACCGCTGCTGGAACGCAATTCCGGCGAGCTATATTTACGTTACGGTGCCGTTCCGTTACTGTATTCGAATGGACGAGACCGACGTTGTGGTGGTGGGGGCGGGGCCGACGGGCCTGACACTGGCCTGCAGCCTGCGGTTGCACGGAGTGTCCGTACGCGTCGTCGACCGGGCCGGCGGCCCGGCGACGACATCTCGGGCGAACTTCGTGCACGCCCGCGGCTCCGAAGTGCTCGGCCGCATCGGAGCACTGGGGACCCTGCCCGACGAGTCGCTGCGCGCCATGCGCATCACCAGCTACCTGGGTGACCGTCCGTTGATGACCCTGGAGTTCGGCGACCCCCGGATGCACACTGCGGCACCACCGATGGTCGTATCGCAGGCCAAGGTCGAGGCGACGCTGCGCGCACGCCTCGCCGAACTCGGCGCCGCCCCGGAATGGGGCGCAGGACTGGTCGCCCTGCAGCAGGACAACACCGGCGTCGTCACCGAATTCGACGATGGGACGCGGATCCGGTCCCAGTGGGTCGTGGGCTGCGACGGCACCTCCAGCACCACCCGCCGACTGGTCGACATCGACTTTCCGGGGGTGAAGCTCACCGAACGATGGCTGCTGGCCGATGTGCACCTCGACTGGGACCTCGACCGCAGCGGAACCACGGGATGGATTCACCCCACCGGCCTCGTCGGGGTGATGCCGATGCCGGACGACACGGGCCGCGACGATCTGTGGCGACTGTTCGCCTACGATCCCGGACAGAGCGAAAAGCCCAGCGGGAGTGCCATTCTGGAGAGGGTCCGGCAGATCATCCCCGAGCGCACGGGACACCACCCGCGCATCGGTGACGCCGACTGGCTGTCGGTGTTCACCGTCCATCGCAGGCTCGCCGACACCTACCGGCGCGGGCGGGTGCTGCTCGCCGGCGATGCGGCCCACGCGCATGCGCCCTTCGGCGGACAGGGCATGCTGACCGGAATCGGCGACGCCGAGAACCTGGCCTTCAAACTCGCCCTGGTGCTGAAGGAGAAGGCCGCAGATCCCCTGATCGACACCTATGAGGCGGAGCGTCGGCCGTTGGCCACCGAGGTGCTGCGCGGCACCAGCGCGGTCACCCGGATCAACGTCGCCCACAATCCGGTGCTGCGATTTTTCCGCGACCATGTCGCGCCGCGAATCTTCAGTCCGGCCCCCGTGCAGCGCTGGATCACCTATACCGCGTCGCAGCTGTGGGTGAGCTACCACAAGGGACCCCTCGGTGGGCGGGGACGCAAGCCACGGCCGGGAGACCGGGTGCCTGACATGGGTTGTCACCGGGCGGACGGCACGGAGTCGACGTTGCATCACGAACTGGGCGGGCGGTGGGCGCTGATGCTTCCCGCCGGGGCGCCGGCAACCCGCAGCGTCGACGCGGCCCGCGGTCGCCTCGGCGAGCTGGTCGGCGTACTGACCCACGATGGTGACGAGGTGATGCTGGTCCGTCCCGACGGGCACCTGGCATGGCGGGGGGCCACCGGCGACGACGCGGGCCTGAGCGATTGGCTCACCGGCGCGCTGCGGAGTGGGTCGACCCGATGACCACCCCGGCCGGTCGCGGCCGGCCGCGAGACGCCGCCGTCGACCTGGCGATCCTGCAGGCCGGTCTCGACCTGTTCATCGAGCGTGGCGTCGAGGGCACCAGCATGGAGCAGATCGCCAAGAAGGCCGGTGTCGGCAAGCCCGCGATCTATCGGCGTTGGGCCGGCAAGGAAGATCTGATCGCCGCCGCGATGGAGACGTTGATCGCCCAGGACGCGGGGTGGGCGTCGCCGGAGGCGATCGCCGCCGAATCCCCGTACGAGCTCGTCGAGGCAGCCATCGCACGGGCGGCCCGCACCGCAACAACAGTCCAGTACCGCGCTCTGGTCGCCAGGGTGTTCGGCTCGGCGGTCAGTCACCCGCAGCTGATGGCCACCTACTGGGAGCGCTACATCCTGCCGCGCCGCGTCCTTGCGGCGGCGTTGATCGACCGGGCCAAGCAGCTGGGCACAGTCCCCGCGGATGTCGACGTCGACGTCGCCATCGACATGATGGTGGGCGCGATCACCTACCGCGTTCTGCAGCCGAACCCGCCTGACGTCAACGAGATGCGCCACTACCTGCGGGCGGTGTACCGGCAGATCGGGTTGCTACCCGGATGACACAGCCGCTGCCCGACGCTCATCGCTGTTCGGCGCGCACCCTGGTGCGGCGCATCCGCGAGACGACGAACCAGCCGCCGAAGACCGCGATCGCCACCAGAACGACGTACTGCAGGGTGGCCGTGTAGGGCTCGACGAGGTGCCAGTTGGCCCCGAGGCTGTATCCCGCGTAGACGAACACGCTGTTCCAGATCAGGCTGCCCAGCAACGTGAGCACGGTGAAGACCAGGAAGTTCATCCGCTCGATGCCCGCCGGGACGGAGATGAAGCTGCGGAAGAACGGCAGCATCCTGCCGAAGAACACACCTTTGGTGCCGTGGCGTTCGAACCATGTCACGGACTTGTCGATGTCCTCGGTGTCGACCAGGGGGACCTTCGTCACGAGCCTGCGCATCCGGTCGTGGCCCAGCCATGCGCCGAGCAGATAGAGGACCCATGCGCCGAGCACCGAGCCCAGAGTGGTCCACATCACGGCTTCCACCGCCGAGAGCCGACCGAGCCGCGCGGCGAAACCCGCCATGGGCAGGATCACTTCGCTGGGCAGAGGCGGAAACACGTTCTCGAGGAAGATCGCCAGCCCGGCGCCGGGACCTCCCAGGCGTTCCATCAGGTCAACGGTCCAACCGGCAAGGCCGTCGATCTCGGCGGTCTCAGGTGTAGACAACAAGCAGCCTTTCCGGTGAACCTGCGATGGGAGTCACAACAGCCCACGACCGCGGGTCAAGTCCTCGATCGGCGTGAGCTCGACATCCAACGTACCGGTTGCTCAGCGGCCGACGTCGCCTCGTTGCTCATGCCACCGATCCACCAACGCCGGGATCTCGGCCATCAGAAAGCCGTAGAAGTCCCGCATCTCGGCCAGGCGCCGGCGGGCCGGGCCGTGCTCGTCGGTCGCTCCGATACCCGCGTCAGCAGCCTCCAGCATCTCGCGCATCGTCTCGTTCTTGCTGGTGAACAGCACCGACCAGGCATTGTCCGGAAGCCGGAAGTGCTCGCGGCGATTTCCCGGGACGGGCACCCGTTCGGCGAGTCCGACAGACGTGAGCATCTTCAGTGCACCGGAGATCGATCCGGCGCTGGCCTGCAGCACCTCGGCCAGATCGGCCATCGTCATGCTGGGCTGCTCGGTGAACAGCAGGGTCGCGAGCACCCTCGCGGTCATCCGCTGCAGCCCGTGGCCGGTCAGGACGAGCGCCAACCGCTCGGCGGCGTGCTGCGACTCAGACAGGGCAGCCAACGGCGGAACCTCCTCCCCGAGAACGGTCTTCAATAATTTCTGAAAGTCTAGTACAGTCCTCTTCGGTGCTCCGGGAAGTCTGGTCGGAACGTGGATTCTTCCTACCCGCGAAAGGCGATCTGGAATCCGATGCCCACCTCAACGGACGTCATCGACGTCAAGCAGCTGACCTACACCTATCCCAAGACCACTGACCCTGCAGTCCGCGGAATGGATTTCACCATCGGACGGGGCGAGATCTTCGGTTTCCTGGGCCCCAGCGGGGCCGGTAAATCCACGACCCAGAAGCTGCTCATCGGTCTGTTGCGCGGCCACGGCGGCCAGGCACTGGTGTGGGGAAAGGATCCCCGCGCCTGGGGGCCGGATTACTACCAGCGCATCGGAGTCTCCTTCGAACTGCCCAATCACTACCTGAAACTGACCGGCGCCGAGAACCTGCGGTTCTTCGCATCCCTGTACCAGGGCAACACCCTCGACCCCCGCCGGCTGCTTGACGCGGTGGGCCTGTCCGATGCCGCCGACACCCGGGTGGGCAGGTACTCCAAGGGAATGCAGATGCGGTTGACATTTGCACGGTCGTTGCTCAACGACCCCGAACTGTTGTTCCTCGACGAGCCGACGTCGGGTCTGGACCCGGTCAACGCCCGCACCGTCAAGGACATGATCCTCGATCTCAAGGCCCGCGGACGCACCATCTTTCTCACCACCCACCACATGGCCACCGCCGACGAACTGTGCGACCGGGTCGCATTCGTCGTCGACGGACGCATCGTCGCCCTCGACAAACCCGCCGAGCTCAAGATCGCCCGCAGTCGACGCCTGGTCCGGGTGGAATACCGCGGCCCGCAGGACATCCTGCAGACCGCCGACTTCCCGATGCAGGGCCTCGCCGACAACCAGGAATTCCACGGCGTGCTGCGCGATCACCACGTGGAGACGATCCACAGCACCGAGGCCAGCCTCGACGACGTGTTCGTCGACGTCACCGGAAGGCCGCTATTGTGAGGACACTGTCATGAGGTGGCGCAGTGCGTTGCGCCTGGAAGCGACCACCCAGTGGCGGCAGAAGTTCGTCCACGCCGCGGTGATCTCAGGCCTGCTGTGGCTCGCCGTGCTCCTGCCGACGCCCGTTCAGATCCGCCCGATCCTCGAACCGTACGTGCTGTTCGGCGACATCACCATCATCGGGTTCTTCTTCATCGGCGGTTCGGTTTTCTTCGAGAAGCAGGAACGGACCCTGGGCGCGGTGATCTGCAGCCCGCTGCGGTTCTGGGAGTACCTGTCGGTGAAAGTCACCTTGCTGATGGCGATTTCGGTGTTCGTGGCACTGGTTGTGGTCGGTGTGACCCACGGTGTCGGCGTCCATCTTCTGCCGGTGGTAGCCGGAATCGTGTTGGGAACACTGGTGATGTTGATCGCCGGGTTCGTGTCGTCACTGCCGTTCTCCTCGGTCAGCGACTGGTTCCTGGCGACGACGGTGCCGCTGATGATCCTGTCGCTGCCGGCGCTGCACCTGTCAGGCGTGTGGCCGCACCCGGTGCTGTACCTCGTGCCGACGCAGGGCCCGCTCCTGCTGTTCGGGGCGGCGTTCGACCAGGTGGACCTCGCGCCGTGGCAGGTCGTCTACGCGCTGGGGTATCCCCTTCTGTGCGCAGGCCTGCTCTATATCCTGGCGCGACAACTGTTCAGCCGCTTTGTGATCGAACGTTCTGGGGTGCTGTGATGAGCGCCTCGACGGCTGGGATTTCGGGCGTCTGGGTCGCTTTCGGCCGCAACGATGTTCGTGGTACCTACCGCGATCCGCTGCTGGTCATGTTGGTGCTCGCACCGGTGATCTGGACCGTGGCGGCGGTCGTGCTGATCCCACCGCTGACCGAAACACTGCTCCGGCGCTACGCTTTCGACCTTGTCCCCTACTACCCTGTGGTCGTCACCGGTCTCCTGCTGTTGACCAGCATCATCATCGTGGGTGGACTCGGCGCCTTTCTCGTCCTCGACGAGATCGACGCCGGGACGTTGGCTGCGATTCGCGTCACCCCGGTGTCGCTGTCGACCTTCTTCGCCTACCGCGCCGCCACCGTCGTGGCCGTCACCACCGGGTACGTGGTGATCACGATGACGTTCAGCGGACTCGTACGACCCGGGCTGACACCGGCGCTCATCCCGATCGGCATCGTGGCGGGCCTGTCGTCGGTGGTGACGCTGCTGCTCATCGTCGCGGTGGCCGGCAACAAGATCCAGGGCATCGCGATGCTGCGTCTGCTGGGCATCATCATCGCCGGGTTGCCCTGCCTGCCCTGGTTCATCGACTCCGCATGGAACCTCGCGTTCGGCGTGCTTCCCCCCTACTGGGCCGCCAAGGCCTTCTGGGTGGCCTCCGACCACGGCATCTGGTGGCCATATCTCCTCGGAGGTGTCGTCTGCAACATCGTGATGGGCTGGCCGCTGTTCCGCCGCTTCATCAACAAGAACACCGCCTGACGTAGCTGAGCACCTGCGGGCCATGGGTTCCCACGACGACAGGGCCACTGCTGCGCGCGAATCCGATCAGCCGGGGAGCCTCCTCGGACCCGCCACATGCAGGTATGCCAGTTCCAGGTGCCCCAGCGACGAATATGCTCGGACAACGCTGCGCGGTAGGCGAATCGACAAGCATGTGGCCATGGTTGCTGTGCCTGCACTCGCCCATCTCTGCAGTGCGCTACCGATGTTCGGAGATCGGGCAAGATCAGCCAATTCCTCGAATTGCCACCGTTGCGCTCCTACTGTTGGAGGGTGCGGTTGACATGGCCGCTGACCGGCCGGTCGAGGGAAACACGGCTCATCGAAGCCGCGTTGGTCGATCCTGACTCCGCAGGCATCGTCGTCAGCGGTGCCGCCGGGGTCGGTAAGAGCCGGATCGCGCGGGAATCACTGACCCGGTTCTCAGACCGACGGTGGGAGATCCGCTGGGTGGTGGGCACCTCGGCCGCCCGCAATCTTCCGCTGGGCGCACTGACCCCATGGGCGCGATTCACCAGCGACGACAACATCGAACTCATACAGGATGTCATCGCCGCGCTGACATCGGCGCCCGACGGCGAGCCAGTCGCGCTGGGCGTTGACGACGTCCCGCTGCTCGACGAGCTGTCGATCATTGTTGTGCAGCAGATCGTTCAGCGCCGGCTCGCAAAGATCGTGCTGACGCTTCGCGACGGCGAACCTGTGCCGACCGCGACGCGGGAACTCTGGAAGAACGGTGATTTCGACCGTTTGGACGTCCTGCCGCTCAGCCAGGACGCCACCGCGACGCTGGTGTCGAATGCTCTGGGCGGTCGTGTCGATCATGAAGCCTTGCAACGTCTGTGGAACCTGACCGAGGGAAACCCGCTGTATCTGCGCCTCATCGTCGAGCACGAGGTCGCCGACGGACGGCTCGCGTGCCGCGATGGTGTCTGGGTGTGGAGCGGCAATCCGGTGATCCCCCCTGATCTCGTCGAGTTGATCGAGTCCCGTATCGGCGGCCTGTCCGCAGCCGTCAGCAATGTGGTCGACGTCGTCGCAGTCGGTGAACCCGTCGAGATTCGGTCGCTGGGCCGCATCGCCGGGCCGGCCGCTGTGGAGGAGGCCGACCGGCGCGGCCTGATCAGCTTGGAGCACACCGGCGGCGCCGTGGACGTCCGCCTGGCACACCCGCTCTACGGAGAGGTGCGCCGGCGTCGCGCCGCACAGACCACTCTGCGACGCCTGCGCGGCCTCGTCGCCACCGAACTCGCCGCCTCCGACCGCCACGACGACGTTCACGTCGTCGTGCGCCGCGCCGCCCTGTGTCTGGAATCGGATCTCGAACCGGACATCGAGTTGCTCCTGAACGCGGCCCGCGGGGCGGCCTGGATGCTCGATCTGGCGATGGCGGACCGGCTCGCCGAGGCCGCAATCGAGGCCGGCGAGAAGATCGAGGCCAGTCTCATCCGGGCATTCGTGCTGTCCTGGCTCGGCCACGGCAGAGAGGCGGAATCGGTACTCGCCGAGGTCGACACAGGTCCGCTCGCAGCCGTCGACCACGCGCGGCTGACCTTCTTGCGTGCGGTGAACCTGTTCTTCAGCCTCGCCGACCCCGAGGGCGCGAAGAACCTGATCGACCACGCAACCGCCGCCACGGCGCCGGAACGCCGTTGCATCGACGCGTTCCGGTGCGTCTACTGGGCCGCGATGGGCAACCCCGAAGCCGCCAGGAAGGTGGCGCAGGGCTTCGATCGAGATCAGTTGCCCGACCACCTCCAGCGTCGTCTGACAACCTGGGCGGTGACGGTGGCGTGCGGCGAAGCCGGGGATGCGGCCGAAGCCGCCACCACAGCGGAGTCGGGTTACTCGATACCCGCCCGCGCGTTCATCGTCATCGCCGACGCACATATCAACGCCCTGTTGCTGGCAGGTCGGACGGCGGAGGCGCAAGATGCCGCGACGATGATGCGACGCCGTGCCACGGCATCACAGGGAGCGCCCTTCGGACAGATCGCGCTGGCCGTCACCGGGCAGACCGAACTCGGCGCGGGTTGTGTCGAACAGGCGTGTGGTCATCTCACAACCGCCCTGGACCGCGTCACCGCCTGGAACACCGCGACCGGATTCCGCTACCGCTATCGCATTCTGCTCACCACCGCGCTGGCCATGCGCGGCCTGATCGACGAGGCTGCCGCGGCACAGAAGCAGATGGGAGCCGACTGGCATCCGAGTTGGCGCTACTTGGACTATGCCCGTGCCATCGCCGACGGCTGGGTTGCCGGCTCCCAAGGCGCCATCAGCGAAGCGATCGCGATGGTGCAGGCGGCGGCCGAGATAGCCAGGCAGCGAGGGCAATACGCGGCCGAGGTGATGTGTCTTCAGACGGCGACCCAGTTCGGCGACACATCCACGGCCTGCCGTCTGCACGATCTACTGGACCTCGTCGAGGGTCCACGCGCGGCAACCGCGGCACGGTTCGCTGAATCACTGCGATCAGGTGATGGGGACGAACTCGTGGCCGTCTCTGAGCAATTCGAGTCGATCGGTGACCTCATCGGTGCTGTCGATGCGGCCGCGCACGCCTCGATCTGCTTCCGCAGGAAGAACCTCCGCGGGTCGGCGCTGCGCTGCTCGACCCGCGCGCAAGCGCTGGCGGGAATCTGCGGCGGCGCGAGCACACCGGCGCTTCGGCAGTCCGCCCAGAAGTTGCCGCTGACCGATCGTGAGCGCGAGATCGTGATGCTCCTCAGCACGTCGGTGTCCAACAGGGACATCGCACTTCGGTTGAATCTGTCGGTGCGTACGGTGGAGAGCCACATCTACAACGCAATGGCCAAAACCGGAACCGACAGCCGAGCGGAACTCGCGGCTCTGCTCGACCATCTCGGCGTCAGCGCGAGTCATACGTAGCGCACCCACAAAACATCAGTACTGCGCTACTGACGTCGTGCACGCCGACGGGGGCGACGATCTTCCGAGGACACCAAGACATACCGGAGAACATCATGACGACTTCCCTGCCCCAGAGAGTCAGTGCGGTGGTGCATTGGAGGACTCACCATCCGAAGCGAATCAAGTCGGATTGGGATCTGCACAACCACCCGCACCACTACGTCTTCATCGAGAGTGCGGCGATGTGCCGGGAGATGGATCGGTTGTAGTCCGCCGCAGTACTCCGCCGAGCGCGGCGGCGATCGCGCCGAGGACCACCAACCCGCCGCCCGCGGCCAACGTGATGTTGAGCCACACATGCAGGCTGTTCTCGGCATGGGCCACCATCACCTCGGCGACGGTCCGGATGTCGCCGGTCGTGCGGTTCAGGGCCGCATCAAGAGACCGGCGGCCCACCTCGATGCCGGCCCACCCGGCTGCGCCGACGAGCAGGGCCGAAACACCAAGAGCGGTCAGCGCTTTACCCTTCGAGCGGGCCGCGGCAAGTGTCAGCAGCGCGAACGCGGCAGCCAACACCGCGGCGCCGATGCTGGCCCACGGACCCCACGTCGCCAGCCACCGCAGCTTGCCTGGCTGCAGTTCTGGTGAGTCCACGGTGATGGGCACGGTCAGTGACTGCGGAACCTGGAGGTCGAGGGTTCCCAGCGTCGCCTGAAAGGACGGGTCCGAGATCATCGGTGCGACGTCGATGAGCCATTGTTCGGTGGAGTTGCCGCTGGGGACCGCACCGGTGAACATCCACCGGTGTGCGATCCGGTTCGCCTGCGCGAACTGGCCGGGGAAGCCGCTGTTGCGGGTATAGGTGATCGCGACCTGGCGGACCAGTTCCGGATTGAGGGTGTAGCCGTTGTCGGCACCCAGCGAGACGACCTGGGTGGTGAGCTCGGCGGCCATCGCGTCCTGCAGCCGGGGATCCTCGGCCGCCGATGCCGCAAGCTCGGCGTAACCGCTCTCCCCGACGAGGTTGACCTGCGCCCAGACCGCAGGCACCGCGACCAGCAGCGCCGCGGTCGTCAGCAGCCACAGCAGAAGGGCAGCCAGGAACCGCACGGCATCCTCCTTGTCCGGGACGCCGGGCGGTCAGTCGGCCAGGGCGCGTCCCACGATGAGGGGGTCGGCTTCGGCGACCACCTCGCGGTCCTTGTTGTCGTAGTCGAACTTACCGAGCACGTAGCGCATCGCGTTGATCCGGGCGCGCTTCTTGTCGTTGCTCTTGACCACCGTCCACGGCGCGATGTCGGTGTCGGTGAGCGCGAACATGTCCTCTTTGGCCGCGGTGTAGGCGTCCCACTTGTCCAGCGACGCCAGGTCCGTCGGCGAGAGTTTCCACTGCCGGACCGGATCGACCTGGCGGATGGTGAAGCGGGTGCGCTGCTCGGACTGCGTCACCGAGAACCACAGCTTGGTCAGGGTGATGCCGTCGTTGACCAGCATCTGCTCGAACAGCGGCGCCTGCCGGATGAACTCCTCGTGCTGGTCGGGCGTGCAGAACCCCATCACCCGCTCGACCCCGGCCCGGTTGTACCAGGACCGGTCGAACATCACGATCTCCCCGGCCGCAGGCAGGTGCGTGACGTAGCGCTGGAAGTACCACTGGGTGCGTTCGCGTTCGGTGGGTTTCTCCAGGGCGACGACGCGGGCGCCGCGGGGGTTGAGGTGCTCCATGAACCGTTTGATGGTGCCGCCCTTGCCGGCTGCGTCGCGGCCCTCGAACACGATGACGTGGCGCAGGCCGTTGGCCTTGCTCCAGTTCTGGAGCTTCAGCAGTTCGATCTGCAGAAGTCGCTTCTGCTCCTCGTACTCCGGGCGCCCCATCCGCTCGTCGTACGGGTAGCCCTCGCGCCAGGTGTCGATCTCCGCGCCGCTCGGGTGGTGCACCAGCACTGGATCGTCGTCGTCGTCATCGCGGACGGTGTAGAACTCGGCACCTTTGAGCATGGTCACCGGCCGAAGTTATCGACCCTCGCGTACGCCCCGGTGACGTGCACGTGAACGGCAGGTGGACGATTTCACGGCCGTCTGGCCCCGCGCGCCGAATGTACGGGTTCTGATGAAATCCCGGTCAGATCCGTCAGAAACCGTACAGTCGCGGGCTCAGGGCCGACTATTTCGCCGAGCGCCGAGGACCCATCAGGGCGAGCTTGGTCATCAGCGTGTTCATCCGCTTGAGCGCCTTGGGCGAGTTGTTGTAGTAGTTGCCGCCGGCGCCGACGTTGGTGCGGGGCGCGACCACGGCCTCCTGACGGCAGAACTTGCGCAGCCCCTCCGCCCCGCCGAACCGCACGCCCATGCCGGAGGTCTTCCAGCCACCCATCGGAGCCGTCGTGCACATCAGGTTGGAGATCACGTCGTTGATGTTCACGGCACCACAATCCAACTGCAGGGCAACGGCTTTCGCGCGTTCCACGTCACCGGAGAACACCGCCGCAGACAGGCCGTACGGGCTGTCGTTGGCCAACCGGATGGCCTCGTCGACGCTGGTGACCTTCATGATCGGCAGCGTCGGGCCGAAGGTCTCCTCGGTCATGCACGCCATCGAATGGTCCACGTCGACCAGCACGGTGGGGGGATAGAAACTTCCCGCGCCGGCGGTGCGCTCCCCGCCGGTCAACGCCCTGGCACCGGCGGCCAACGCGTCGCGGACGTGGCGCTCGGTCACCGCGACCTGGCTCTCGTCGATCATCGCGCCGAAGTCGTATCCCTCGCCGGCGCCGGTTTTGAGCTTCTGGACGTCACGCACCACTGCCGCGACGAACTGGTCGTACACCGACTCGAGCACGTAGACCCGTTCCACCGACACACACGTCTGCCCGGCGTTGAACATCGCACCCCACACCGCGGCGTGCGCGGCCAGTTCGATATCGGCGTCCTCCAGCACGATCATCGGGTCCTTGCCGCCGAGTTCCAGACTCACCGGGGTGAGCGTGCGCGCGGCGCGTTCCATCACCTTGGCGCCGGTCGCACTCGATCCGGTGAACTGGATGTAGTCGCTCGCGTCGACGACGGCCTCGACGGCCCCCCGAGCGCCCTGGACGATCGCCAACACCTCGGGGGCACCCGAATCCAGCCAGCCGCGCAGCAACAGTTCGGCGGTCAGCGGGGTGCGCTCGGACGGCTTCAGAAGCACTGCACAGCCTGCGGCGAGCGCGGCGATCGAATCCATCAGGAGGTTGGCGACGGGGTAATTCCACGGCGCGATGACGCCGACGACCGGGCGCGGCCGGTAATGCACGGTGACCTTCTTGATCGCCAGGAAGGGCAGCGACGCCGGACGGGACTCGGGCGCCAGCGCCTTCTCCATCGTCTTGATGTAGTACGACGCGATCATGATGATCAGCGGCACCTCTTGGGCGGCGTCCACGGCGGACTTGCCGGTCTCGGCGATCAGCAGCTTCTCGATCTCGCCGCGATGCTCACCGAGCCACACCGCGTACCGGGCCAGCACCTTCGCCCGCCCCTTCGGCCCGCGGGCCTCCCACTCCTTCTGGGCGGCTCGCAGACCTGCCGCGATGCGTGGCACGTCGTCAGGATCGGTCCAGCGCACCTCGCCTGCGACCACGCCGGTCGCCGGGTTGTTGATGGTGCCGGTGCCGGTGAACGGATTGGGCAGGTCCACATCGGGCGTCGCAGTCATGACCTCATGCTAGCTACTGCTGTGATCCAGGTCGCAGCGGGGTTGACACCTGTCAAGTCCACCGGCCCACGCGGCGGCACACACCAGCGCGGTACCGAGGAATATCGCGCCGATCGCATCGGTGAAGTAGTGGTAGGTGACAGCCTGCCCCAGCACGCCGAGCAGCGCGGCCAGCAGCGCCGCGACCACGGACCACATCGCCGCCCCGGCAATCACGACGCACAGGCCCAGCACCACCACCGCGAGGGTGGTGTGCCCGCTCGGGTAGGCCAGCGAGTCGCCCTTGAACCTGCCGAACACGCTCTTGGCGAACCGGGCCGAGAAGACCGCGACGACCGGTGCCACCGCGACGACCGCCGCGGGCCGCCAGCGGCGCCGGATCAGCACGGTCGCCAGCACGACTGCCCAGAGCGCCAGGATCACGCGGCCGTCGGTGAACACCAACAGCCGCCCCAGCCACGGGTACCTCTCACCGACGGCGAAGAACCAGTCGTCCAGCGGAGTCGACCCCTTACCCACGGCTAGCCCCAGCAGGATCAGTCCCGTCAACCCGATGGGCGGCCAGCCTCGGATCACCCACGTCAGCCTCAGCCGGCGATCCCCCTGATGTAGGCGGCCTGGCCGAGATGCTGTGCGGCGTCGTCGATGATGCTGACCAGTCTCGCGCTGGCGGTCACCGGCGGGGTCCACTGCTCGTCGACGATCCGGGCGAGGTCGTCGGCCGACACCGACGCGACGTACTCCAGCGACACCTTGTGCACTGCGTGGTAATAGCCGGCGAGCAACTGCGGGGACGCGCGCACCTTGGCCACCTCCTCGGGGGTGTGGCCGTACCCGTGTGCGTCCCGAGGCAGATCCAGCGCGAACCGGTCGACCCAGCCGTCGCGCAGCCACACCTGCTCGATGCCCGCGATATCGCACAGTTGCGCATCCTGGATGCGAGCGCTGTGCCAGATCAACCACACGATCGTGTTGGCCTCCGGCGTCGGACGGTGGTACGCGACGGCGTCGGTCAGCCCGTCGGTCAACTCGTCGACGTGCTCGATCAGCCGAGTGAAGGCGTCGCGGAGCAGTTCACGGGCCGCGTCGGTGTCAGCCATGAGCGGCACCGTGGAAAACGGCCTCGACGTTGTTGCCGTCGGGGTCGCGAACGAATGCACCGAAGTAACCCGGGTGATATTCCGGCCACAGCCGCGGTGCGTGCAGCGACTCGGCTCCCGCTTCGAGGGCGGCGTCATAGAACGCCTGCACAGCGTCCGCGTCCGCCGCCTGGAACGCAAAGTGCACCTCGCGGTTCGGACCTACTGCATCGCCGGTGCTCATGTCGGCGATCCAGAAATCGGGCTTACCGTCGACGCCGTACCCGATGGCGACCTGGTAGTCCATCTGCCGGGTGAACCCCAGCACGCCGAGGACCTTGTCGTAGAAGGCCTTCGACTTCTCCCAATCCGCGCAGTTGATTCCGAAGTGGTCGATCATGGGCCCACCGTACATTCGGGGTATGACATACGACCTGATCATCCGAGGCGGCACCATCGTCGACGGTCTCGGCGGCGACCCGTTCGTCGGCGACGTCGGGGTCCGCGATGGCGTCATCACCGCGATCGGCGTCGTCGACGAATCCGGGGCCCGCGAGATCGACGCCACCGGCCTGCTCGTGACTCCAGGCTTCGTCGACCTGCACACCCACTACGACGGCCAGGCGATCTGGTCGGACCGGCTGACCCCGTCGTCGGCGCACGGCGTGACGACGGTGGTGATGGGCAACTGCGGTGTCGGTTTCGCCCCGTGCCGCCCAGAAGACCACAACACGCTCGTCGATCTGATGGCGGGCGTCGAGGACATCCCCGGCGTCGTCATGGTCGACGGCCTGCCGTGGACGTGGGAGACGTTCCCGGAGTTCCTCGACGCCATCGAGTCGCGAAGCCGGGACATCGACGTGGCCGCCTTCCTGCCGCATTCCCCACTGCGGGTGTACGTGATGGGCCGGCGGGGAGTGGACCGCGAACCCGCCACCGAGGAAGACCTGGCCCTGATGCGCAAGCTCGCCGCCGAAGCGGTCCAGGTGGGTGCCCTGGGTTTCGCGTCGTCGCGGCTCACGCTGCACAAGTCCGAAAGTGGCCAGCCGATACCGAGTTTTGATGCCGGCCACGCCGAGATCGAGGCGATCGCCCGCGGCGTCAAAGATGCCGGCGGCGGGCTGATCCAGTTCGTGCCCGACCTCATCGCCGGGGACTACGGTCCTGCGCTGCAGACGGTCTTCGACGTCGCCGATGACGTGGGTCTGCCGGTGACATTCACCCTCGCGATCGGCAACGCGGGCGATCCGTTCTTCATCGACGGCCTGAACCTGGTCGAGAAGGCCAACGCCGCCGGCGGAGAGGTCAGTGCCCAGATCTTCCCGCGACCCATCGGCCTGGTGCTGGGCCTCGAGCTGTCCGGCAATCCCTTCGTGCTGTATCCGTCCTACCGCGAGATCGCCGGTTTGCCGCTGCCGGAACGGGTTGCCGAGATGCGTAAACCCGAAGTACGGCAACGGATTCTGAACGACAAGCCGGCATCGGACGGACACCCGCTGATGTTCGCCGCCCAGGCCTGGGACTACATGTTCCCCCTCGACGACCCGCCGAACTACGAGCCCTCACCGTCGGATTCCATTGGCGCCCAGGCGCGCACACGTGGGATGAACCCGCTCGAGGTGGCCTATGACCATCTCCTGCAGGACGACGGACAGGCGATGCTGCTGGTCACGCTGGCGAACTTCCGCGACGGCAGCCTGGACACCGTGGCCGAGCTGATCCGCCGCGACGATGTCGTACTCGGACTCGGCGACGGCGGTGCCCACTACGGGATGATCTGCGACGCATCGTTTCCCACCTACATGCTGACGCACTGGGTGCGCGATCGCGCATCCGGCCGACTGCCCGTCGCCGAGGCGGTGCGGGAGCTGACGTCGACCCCGGCACGGGTTGCGGGGTTGGCCGACCGAGGCCGAATCTCCCTGGGATACAAGGCCGATCTCAACGTCATCGATGCCATGGGGCTGCGGCTGCGCAAGCCCGTCGTCGTCAGCGATCTGCCGGCAGGCGGACGCCGACTCGACCAGGCCGCCGAGGGCTACATCACCACCATCGTCTCCGGCGAGGTGATCGCCGAGAACGGGGTCCCGACGGACTCCCGGCCGGGCAGGCTGGTGCGCGGCCGCCAGCCGGCACCCGCCATCTGACGGCAGACCTCACAACGCCGATCTGATTGAGATCCCCGGGGGGCCGGGTACCCCCCGTGTCCATCCACGACGCCGAGAGAGAATCCTCAATGAGCCGCACCGAGGGGTGCCACCACCACCCCGTCCCGGGGGTGCCGGCAACCCGGCCCTTCGCACCCAGCGCCGGTCAACTGCCCATCGAAGACCACGCCCTGATCGGGGACGGCGCCACGTGCGCGCTGGTTCGCCGCGACGGCGCGGTCCCGTGGCTGTGCCTGCCGCAGTTCGACTCCGCCCCGTTCTTCGTGTCGCTGCTCGACGCCGAACGCGGCGGTGAGTGGTCCATCACCCCCGCGGGCCTGCGCGGCGGCGAACAGCGCTATGCCGACGACACCGCAGTTCTGACAACAACGTTGGCGGGCGACGGCGGCGTGGTCGAGGTGACCGACTTCCTCGCGCTGCGTTCCGGCGCCGACCTGACCGAGATCGCCGCATCAGGGCGCAGTCAGTTCGTCCGGTTGGCGCGCGTCGTCGCCGGCACCGTCACACTGACGATCCGGTTCGCCCCGCGTGCGCAGTGCACCTTCGACCAACTCGGGGGCGCCTGGGTGATCGACTCGCCTGACCATCCCGACCTGCCATTGCATCTACGCTCCTCACACCCGCTACAACCGGACACCCACGGCGCGCTCACCGCGACGATCACGCTGCGGGCGGGCCAGACCTACGAGTCGTCGCTGGGGTGGTCCCCGGAACGGCAGATCAGCGTCGGCACCTCCGCGGTCACGCTGTGCGCCCGGACCACCGAGGCCTGGCGGCGCTGGACCGACCGGATCACCTACGAGGGCCCCCAGCGCGCCCTGGTCCGCCGGTCCGCACTCACCCTGAAACTGCTCGACCACTCCTCGACCGGCGCGATCATGGCGGCCGCGACTTCTTCGCTACCGGAAAATGTTGGTGGCGAGCGTAATTGGGATTACCGATACACCTGGGTCCGGGACGCGGCGTTCTCCACCTACGCGCTTCGCCGGATCGGCCTGACCAGTGACGCCAATGCCTTCCTGTCATGGACTCTGAACTGCGCCGAACGCGACGGGGGCCCGTCGATCATGTACGCCCTCGACGGTGGCCAGCCGCCCGAGGAATGGACCGACCCGAATCTCCGCGGATGGCGCGACTCGGCACCTGTGCGGTGGGGCAATGCCGCTGCCGGGCAGACCCAGCACGACGTCTACGGCGAGCTTCTCGACGTCGCCTACCAGTGGGTGCGCGCCGGTGGCGCGGTCAACGACCATCTGTGGTCGGCGCTGTCGACGCTGGCCGACGCGGCCGCCGAGAACTGGCGGACCCCCGATCACGGCATCTGGGAGATCCGCGCTGCCGGAAGACCTTTCACCTACTCGGTGGCACTGTGCGAGGTCGCCCTCGACAGGGCGCTACGCATCGCCGAAATGACCGGCCGCACCTGCCCGACCGAAGCGTGGCGCACCGCGCGCGACGAGATTCGCGCGACACTGCTCGACGGGGCGTGGGATCCGGACAGGCAGACGTTCACCGAACAGCTCTCCTTCGACGGGTCCTCACGCGGCGGCCTGGACGGATCGCTGCTCGCCCTTCCGTTGCGCCGCGTCGTCGAGTTCACCGACCCGCGCATGGTTTCCACGGTGGAAGCGGTCCGGCGCGAGCTCGACGCCGGTGATGGGTTGCTCTACCGCTACCGCCACGATGTGTCCTCCGACGGCCTGCACGGTGGCGAGGGGGCGTTTCTGCTGTGTTCGTTCTGGCTCGTCGACAACCTCACCGAACAGGGCCGACTCGACGAGGCGCTCGAGCTCTACGACTCGCTGTGCGCCCGCGCCAACCATGTGGGTCTGCTCAGCGAGGAGATCGATCCGCGCGACGGATCGTTCCTGGGGAACTTCCCGCAGGCCTTCAGCCATATCGGCGTGATCGCCAGCGGCTTCCGGCTCTCCCGTGCGATCGAGGCCCGGCGATGAGCCCGCGGCCACTGATCCTCCTCGGCGGTACCGGCGACCTGACCGGCCGGCTGCTGCTGCCCTCGCTGGCCCACCTGGTGGCCGCCGGAGCCACCGCACCGCCGGTGATCGCCGTCGCGACCGACGACCTCGACGAGGACGGCTACCGCACCTGGGCGGTTGAGCGGCTCGAAGCCCATGCGCCAGAAGCAGATCGGGCCTGTCGAGAGGCTGTCGCCGAGAGGCTGGGCTATCAGCGCGGCGACGCCACCGACCCCGGGGCGCTGCGCACGGCCCTGGACCGTGCCGTCGGATTCGACGCCGGCGCACCGGTGATCTACCTGGCGTTGCCCAACGGCATTCTCGGCGACGTGCTGACCGCCCTGGAGCAGGCAGGTGTTCCGGACGGCACGATGATCGCCGTCGAGAAGCCATTCGGCGTGGACGGCGCAGACGCTCGCCGCCTCAACCGCCAGCTGCACCGGCTGATCCCCGAACCCGCCGCCTTCCGGATCGACCATTTCATCGCCAAGCGCACCGTCCTCAACATCCTGGGGCTGCGGTTCGCCAACCGACTGTTCGAGCCGCTGTGGAACAACCAGCATGTCGAGAAGGTCGAGATCGTCTACGACGAGATCCTCGGTCTGGAAGGTCGAGCCGGGTACTACGACAAGGCCGGTGCCCTGCGCGACATGCTGCAGAACCATCTGCTGCAGTTGCTGGCACTGGTGGTGATGGATCCGCCGCAGGCGCTGGACTCGACGACGCTGCCGTCCCGCAAGGCGGACGCGCTGCGCGCGGTTCGTGTGGTCGACCCCGTGGACGCCGTGCGCGGCCGCTACGGCCGCGGGCACCTCGACGGGCGCGAGCTGCGCAGCTACCTCGACGAGGCCGGCGTCGACCCGGACCGCTCGACCGAAACCTACGCCGAGTTCGTCGTGCACGTCGACAGCTGGCGCTGGGCCGGCGTGCCGTTCCGGCTGCGCACCGGCAAAGCGCTTGCCACCAAGCGGAAGGAGATCTGCGTGCATTTCCGACCGGTTCCGCACTCGCCGTTCTCCGGTGCCGCCCCAGAGCCGAACGTGCTGCGGATCAAGCTCGACACCGACGGCATGGTGCTCGAACTCGACCTCAACGGCGAGGACGACCCGTTCGACCTCGAACGGCGCCGGTTCGAAACCGACCCGGCCCCGCCTCCGGTACCGGCCTACGCCACGGTTCTGGAGTCGATGCTGGCGGGCGAATCGACGTTGTCCATCAGCGATGTCGAGGCCGAGGAGAGTTGGCGCATCGTCGAGGGAGTGCTGGCGGCATGGGATGCCGACAGCAGCTCACTCGTCGAATACCCGGCCGGTTCGGATGGTCCGGTGCCGCCCGCTTCGTGGCGGTGACCCACTCGGGCAGGACGGAATCAGTGCCCACGCTTGCGCAGGGCGGGGTGCTGACTGGTCAGTAGCGGCAACAACATCCGGCGGGGCATCAGTTCGAACATCTTGGTGCTGATCTTGTTCGGGATCCCGGGGATCACGCCGCCGCGATCATGCTCGAGCGCCTCGATCCCCTGCCGCGCCACTTCGCGCGACTCCACCCACATGAACTTCGGGAAGGCTGCGGCGAAGGTGCGCTCGTCCATGCCGGCGACCTGCAGGAACTCGGTGCGCACCGGCCCGGGATGCAGCGCGGCGACGGTGACGCCGGTGCCGGCAAGCTCGGCACGCAACCCGTCGGTGTAGGACCGGACGAACGCCTTGGTCGCAGCGTATCCGGACTGACCGGGGAAGGGCTGGAAGCCGGCGGTCGATCCGACGTTGAGGATCGCGCCGCGTCCGCGCGGCACCATCTGTTGCACCGCCCGGGTGGCCAGATCGATCACGGCCTCGACGTTGACGCGCACCTGCGCGATCTCGGCTGCCGGCGACGAATCCACCACCGGCCCGATGGTTCCGTGGCCGGCGTTGTTGATCAGCACGTCGGCGGTCAGGCCGCGGCGCTCGACCTCGGCGAGCAGGTCGGCGCGGGCGGCGGGATCGGCGACGTCGCAGGCGATCACCTCGACGCGGACCGCGTCACCGAGTTCGGCCGCGAGGTCGCGCAGCCGTTCCTCCCGGCGGGCGACCAGCGTGACGCCGTGCCCTCGGCCGACGAGTTCGCGGGCAAGGTCGGCGCCGATGCCCGAGGACGCTCCGGTGATGACGGCGGTGCTGGCGGGCGACGGTGAGGGCAACGGCATAGGACACGGTATCCATGGCCCCCTGTGAGTGGCTGATGCGCGGTGCCGCTGTCTGCACCACCGCTGTTTGCGACACACCGCCACTTTCCATAGAATATTTTCTATAGAGATAGGGAGGTGACGGCATGGCGCTGTCAAGTGAAGAGAGGTCGCTCCTCGACTCGGTGCACGACTTCGTCGAAAAGCAGGTGAAGCCGGTCGTCCGGGAACTCGAGCATGCCAACACCTATCCCGAGGAACTCATCGAGACGATGAAGGAGATCGGGATCTTCGGCCTCGCGATCCCCGAACCGTACGGCTTCGGCCAGGTGTCGATGCCCTGCTACGTCCAGGTGACCGAAGAACTGTCCCGCGGCTGGATGAGCCTGGCAGGGGCCATGGGCGGGCACACGGTGGTGGCCAAACTGATCATGATGTTCGGCACCGAGGAGCAGAAGCAGCGTTACCTGCCGCGGATGGCCACGGGCGAACTGCGCACCACGATGGCGCTGACCGAACCCGGCGGCGGTTCCGACCTGCAGGCGATGCGGACCTCGGCGCGCCGCGACGGCGACGAGTACGTCATCAACGGCAGCAAGACCTGGATCACCAACGCGCGTCGCGCCGGATTGATCGCACTGATGTGCAAGACCGATCCCTCCGCCGAACCGGCCCACCGCGGCGTGTCCATCCTGCTGGTCGAGAAGGTGCCGGGCTTCACGGTGTCCAAGGATCTACCCAAGCTCGGTTACAAAGGTGTCGAGAGCTGCGAGCTGAACTTCTCCGACTGCCGGGTTCCCGCCGACGCGCTGCTCGGCAGCAGTGAGGGCGCCGGGTTCGCTCAGATGATGAAGGGCCTGGAGGTCGGCCGACTGCAGGTCGCGGCCCGTGCCACCGGTGTCGCCAAAGCGGCGTTCGAGGACGCCCTGCGATACGCCCAGGAGCGGGAGAGCTTCGGCAAACCGATCTGGCAGCATCAATCCGTGGGAAACATGCTCGCCGACATGGGCACCAAGCTGTCGGCGGCGCGGGCGCTGCTGCTCAGTGCCGCAGAGAAATTCGACTCCGGCGCGCGCTGCGACATGGAGGCCGGCATGGCGAAACTCTTCGCCTCCGAGATCGGCATGGAGATCGCGCTGGACGCCGTGCGGGTGCACGGCGGCTACGGCTACTCCACCGAATACGACGTGGAACGCTACTTCCGGGACGCCCCTTTGATGATCGTCGGTGAAGGCACCAACGAGATCCAGCGCGGGGTGATCGCCAAGCAACTCGTCAAACGAGGCGGTCTGGACCAGTGACACTCCCCGGAACCGCTGCGGGAGCTGCACTTCCGTTGCACGGCATCACGGTGCTCTCACTCGAGCATGCAGTGGCGGCACCGTTCGCGACCCGCCAACTCGCCGACCTCGGCGCCCGGGTGATCAAGGTGGAACGGCCGGGCAGCGGGGACTTCGCCCGGCAGTACGACGATTCGGTCAACGGCGAGTCGAGCTATTTCGTCTGGCTCAACCGCTCGAAAGAGTCGATCGCGCTCGACGTCAAGAGCGAGGACGGACGAAAGGTTCTGCACGAGTTGGCCGATCAGGCCGACGTCATCCTGCAGAACCTCGGTCCGGGCGCGGCCGCCCGTCTGGGTCTGTCGGCCGAGGAGGTGCGTGCGCGCGACCCCAAAAAGATCGTCGTGTCGGTGACCGGATGGGGCAGCACCGGTCCGTGGGCCGACCGCAAGGCCTACGACCTACTGGTCCAGTGCGAGACCGGACTGGTGTCACTGACCGGAACCCCCGACGATGTCGCCAAGGTGGGGGTGTCCATCGCCGACATCGCCGCGGGGATGTATGCGTTCAGCGGAACTCTGGCCGCGCTGTACCGCCGGCAGGTCACCGGTGAGGGCGCAACGATCGAGGTTTCGCTGTTCGAGTCCCTGGCCGAATGGGTGGGCCAGCCGGCACATTTCACCGCGGGCGCGGGTCGGCAACCCGGAAGGTTCGGGGCGCAGCACGCAACGATCGCGCCGTACGGCCCCTTCGCTGCCGGCGACGGTCACACCGTGTTGATCGCCATCCAGAACGAACCCGAATGGTCCCGGTTCTGCAGCGAGGTGCTCCAGCGACCCGACATCGCCGAGGATCCGCGATTCGCCTCGAGCACCCAGCGGGTCGCGCATCGAAACGAGGTGAACGACACCATCACAAAGGTTTTCGCCACCCTGCCCACACCCGAACTGCAGGCGCGTCTGACCGCCGCACGGATCGCCTTCGCCGGTGTCAACACGATCGGCGAGTTCCTCGAGCATCCGATTCTGCAGGCGCGGGACCGCTGGCGCACAGTCGAGACCGAGCACGGCCCGGTGCGCGCGCTGCTCCCACCGATCGATCTCGGAGTCGAAGCACAGATGGGCCCGGTGCCGGCACTCGGCGAGCACACCGCCGACATCCTGACCGAACTCGGTCATGATCCACTGGCATTCGCCGGTGAATCAGAGCAACGAAGCGAGGAGCTGACATGACAGTGCACCAGTCCAGTGCAGGATTGGAACAGTACGTGAGCGACTGGACGCCCGAACCCTCCACCATCACCGAGACTCTCACCACAACGCGGGCTGCCGAGCTGGCGGCCACCCTGGATCTCGACATGTCCCCCAGTGCCGGCGATTCGTTGCCCGCGATGTGGCACTGGGTCTACTTCACCGAGTGGCCCGCCACCGCCGATCTGGGTGCTGACGGTCACCCACGCGACGGACATTTCCTGCCCCCCATCCCCAACCGCCGCAGGATGTTCGCCGGCGGCCGACTGACCATCCATACGCCGTTGACACTCGGGCAACCGGCCACCCGGGACGCTGCGGTGGTCTCGGCGAACGTCAAGCGTGGCAAGAGTGGCGAACTGCTCTTCGTCACCGTGCGTTACGAGTTCAGTCAGGACGGGCAGGCCCGGATGACCGAGGAGCAGGATCTGGTCTACCGCAGCGACGCCGGTTCGAGCACGTCCTTCGAGAAGGTGGCCGAACCGCTGCCGCCCCCGAGCAGTCCGTGGGCGATCGAACCGATCACCCACCCGGTTCTGCTGTTCCGTTTCAGCGCCCTGACCTCCAACGGCCACCGAATCCACTACGACGAGCAGTACACCACTCAGGTCGAAGGCTTTCCCGGGCTGGTGGTCCACGGTCCGCTGCTGGCGATGTACATGTCCGAGTTGGCGCGCACGAACAGCGAACGGCCGCTGCACACCTTCGAATTCCGCTTGATGAGGCCGGTTTTTGTCGGTGACCGGATCCGGGCCCAGGGCAGCCCTTCTGCTGACGGCGCCTCCGCGGAACTCTCGCTGGTTTCCGGCGCAGCCAACGTCCATGCCAGCGCGCGGGCCGTCTACCTGTGACGGCGGGACCCGATCTCGACACCGTCCGGTCAGCCCGGTCATTCCTGTTCGTCCCTGGGGACCGGCCGGACCGGTTCGCCAAAGCAGTTGCAGCACAGCCTGATATCGTCCTCATCGATCTCGAGGATGCTGTTGCCGCCGACGACAAGGCGACCGCACGAGCGCATACCTCGGACTGGCTTCGTGCGGGCAATCGGGCGGTGGTCCGCATCAATGCCGCCGACACGCCCTGGCATGACGACGATCTCGCGATGGTTGCCGAACACCGCCCGGCGGTGATGCTGGCGAAGGCCGAGCATCGCGATCAGATCGGCCGGATCGTTGCGCTGGCGCCGGAGGCAGCGGTGCTCCCGCTGGTCGAGACGGCGATCGGCGTCCTGGCGGTCAGAGAGCTGTGTGCGGCCCCGGGGGTGGCCCGGGTGGCCTTCGGCAGCATCGATCTGGCGAATCAACTCGGTGTGGGCCCCGACGATCGCGAGGCGCTGCTGAGCTACCGGACGATGCTGGTACTCGCTTCAGCGGCCGCCGGGCTGGCGTCTCCGATCGACGGTGTGACGACATCGTTCACCGAAACCGGTGTCGTGACATCAGATTTTGTATACGCGCTCAGGCTGGGGCTGGGGGCGAAGTTGTGCATCCACCCGAGGCAGGTTGCCGCAGTGCACGCAGCGGCGCTGCCGTCGGGTGCGGACGTGGAGTGGGCGAACAGGATCGTGGCGGCCGTCGCCGCCGGTGACTCCGCGGTGGCGGTCGACGGTGAGATGGTCGATGTACCGGTGGTCGCACGTGCCCGTCAGATCCTCGCTGCCGCCGCTCGAGGCTGACAGCGTCGGATCACCCGAGTGTCCCGCTGGCGCCGAGGTGCTCGGCGAGCAGGGCACCGGCTTTGCGGACGTGGTGGGCCATCGCCGCCCTGGCGGCCTCCTCGTCGCCGGAGCGCAGATGCTCGATGATCGCGCGGTGATCCTGCGCGGAGGCTTCCGGCCAGCCCTCGACGGCGGCGAAGAACTTGCGGGGCGCGTACGCCAACGTGGTCTTGATCAGCCAGCGGATCTTGCGGGCGCCGGCCAATCGGTAGATGGTCTCGTGGAATCGGTGATTGAGCCGCTCGACGGATTCGTAGTCCTTGTCGGACGCCGCCTGCTCGAGCTCAGCTTGTATCCCTTCGAGCTGGTCGACCAACTCGGGGCTGATCACCCGCGCTGCACGCGCGGTCAACTCACCACCCAGCATCGCCTGGGCGTCGTAGATGTCCCGAATGTCTTCACTGGACAAGGCCGTCACCGAGAAACCCCGCCGCGGCTCGATCGTCAGGAAACCCTCCGTCTGCAGCAGGAGGAGTCCTTCTCTGGCCGGTGTGGCGCTGATACCCAGATCGTCGGCGACGGTTTCCGGGCGGATGTACTCGCCGGCAGGCAACTGACCCGAGACGATCAGCTCGCGGACGTGCGCGGCGGCGAGATCGCTGAGCCGCAGGGGACCCCGCTTGCGGTCAGCGGAAGCCTGCGGTTTCACTGCTCAAATATAGACAATATTCTTCTGAGGGCGGTGGCACACGCCGCGCACCGGCCTGCGGAATCGCGTCAATGTATGTACAAAGCGTGTGACTGATTCCTGCCAGAGTGAACCCGGCGTCCCCGGCCTAACCCCTGCTCCGGCGCGTATGAACGGGACTGCAACGCACGCGGGTCTCGCTTCGCGCCTCGGCGAACGTTGACATTTGGCCCTGAGAATGCGTACATATCGCCATCAGCTCTGGACGAAACGCGCTGCCGCAGGGGGAGGTGCTCTGGTCGGATGACCGCCGAATCGACCGCGGGACCGGCCTATCGGCGAATCGCCGAGGCATTACGACTGACGGTGCTGCGCTCCCCCGACGCCGAACTTCGGCTGCCCACCGAAGCGGAACTTGCCGAACAACACGGGGTGAGTCGCCAGACGGTCCGGCGGGCGTACCAGGAACTGGTGTCCGACGGCCTGGTGACCCGCACGCCGGGTCGCGGCACCTTCGCCGCACGTGGCGGCTCGCAGTATCTGCGGCGGTTCGGGACGGTGGAAGATCTGCTGAGCCTGTCGATCGACACCGAGATGGAGGTGCTGACGCCGCTCACCCGGCGGGTCGAGATCGAGGCCGCCGGCCGTCTCGGGTTGTCCGGAGACGCCATCAGCACGGTGTCCTTCCGCCGCCTCCACCTCGGAGTTCCGTTCTGTGTCACCGACGTGTACCTGCCGCCGGAGATCGGCGCGTTGATCGCCGAGGCCCCTGAGGTGCAACGGGGTGCCCGCAGTTCGCGGACGATCATCGGGTTGCTCGACCCGGTCCTGCCGGACCCGATCGGCGGGGCGGACCAGACGATCACCGTCGCGCTGGCAGATGCCCGGGTCGCGGCGGCCACCGAATGTGAGCCCGGGGAGCCGATGCTCAGGATCGACCGGATGTATCGAACGATGGCGGGTGACGCGGTAGAACTGGCGGTTTCCAGGTTCGTCACCTCGCTGTACAGCTACCGGTCCAGCCTGCGACGCGCACGCAGTTGAGCAAGGGGATTTCGATGCCGCCAGCCGCCGATGATTCGGGAGACCCGGCGTTCGCGCCTCAGAGTGGGATCGCCGCCGTGGACCGCGCCGTGGCCGTGTTGGACGTATTCACCCGTGGCACGCTGCGACTCGGTGTCAGCGACATCGCCCGGGCGACGGGATTGAGCACCAGCACCGCGCACCGGGTATTGGCCTCGTTGTGCACTCACGGCCTGGTGACGAAGGTGGGGCCGAATTACGCACTGGGACCGCGGATTCTGCAACTGGCCGCCGCCGCCCGGGACACCGGGAACCTCACCGCGGTGGCCCGACCGGTGATGACACGACTGCGTGATGCCACCGGCGAGACGGTGGGATTGCATGTGATCAAAGGCAGTGGCCGGTTCGTCATCGACCAGGTCGAAAGCACTCAACCGCTCCGGCGCACGTACACCGAGTGGGGCCAGGCGATCCCGCTGTATCAGGGTGCCCCCGGCCGGGTGCTGCTCGCCTATGCCGACGAGCCGACCATTGCCGCCGTGCTGTCCGGGCCACTCGAGAGCGTCACCTCCAGCACGGTGGTGGACCGCGAGGAACTGCTGCATCAGATCGACCTGGTACGGCGCAACGGCTACACCTTCTCCTTCGAGGAACGGGTGGCCGGAATCCGGTCGATAGCGGTGCCGCTGTGGGACTACACCGGTTCGGTCATCGCCGCGATGAGCGTGACGGGACCCGCCATGCGGGTGACCGAGGACTGGATGTATCGCAATCTGCCCGCGATTCTGCAAGCCGCTGCCGATATCTCGTCGGAGCTGGGGTACTCCACCCCGGTGTGAGCCACAGCGTGAAGCCGATCCGTCGTGACGGTTGACACATCGGGTCGACCCGGCCTAACGTTCCCGCTGTACGGATTACCTTTCCGCTAGACGGGAAGCATCCGCTCGAGGTTGAATCCCACCGACGCGGGGCAGCGGTGCGACTGCGATATGGCCGCATGATTTTACGCAGTCGCCGCGGTGCTCGTTGCGGTCAATTGACCTTTGAACAGCACTGATACCACTTCCATCAATTTCGCCGTGAGGGTTGACTCTCAAATGTACGGCCATATGGTGGAGGTTGACCCAGATCACAGAAGATCGGATTGAGCATGAAACGTCACACCACCCGCACGATCCTCGCCGGCACCGCAACGGTCGCGCTGGCGCTGTCGGGATGCGCCTCCGACTCCGAGGGCACCGACTTCGCCAACACCCCGCTGCGCTGGGTCGTGTCCAGCGCGCCCGGCGGCGGGTTCGACACCACCACCCGCCAATTGGAGCCCGCCTTCACCGAGGCGCTCGGCACCACCGCGACCGTCGAGAACCACGAAGGTGGCGGCTACGCCATCGGCGCCCAGACGATGCTGACCAACGGAGCCGATTGCACCAGCATCGTCACCCACGGGATCCCCCACCTGAACTTCTCGTACATGACCCAGGACGTCGACTACGACCTCGCCAGCTTCGCTCCGGTCGGTGGCATCAGCATCGAACCCGGTGTCATCCGGGTACGCAACGACTCACAGTGGCCGGACATCCAGGCGTTCGTCGACGATGCCAAGGCCCGGCCCGGCCAGATCAAGATCAGCGTCTCGGACCTGCAGAGCAACAACTACATCGCGTTGCTGCAGATGGAGCGTGACCTCGGAATCGATCTGAACATCATCGGCTACGACGGGGGCGGGCCCTCGCGTACCGCACTGGTCAGCGGCGAGGTCGACGCCACCCACGCGGGTGTGTTCAACAGCCTGGCGATCGCCGACGACACCCGGGTGATCGCCGTGAGCCAGCCGGAGAACAAATGGCCCGACGTGACCGACAACGCACCCCCGATCAACGAGGCGCTCGGTGTCGACCTTCCTGCCAACGCTTCGAACTACGTGCTGTTCGCGTCCGCCGAGTGCCGTGACAACAACCCCGAGCGCTACCAGGCACTCGTCGACGCGCTGCAGACGTCGTTGGAGAACGAGGAATACCTGGCGAACCTGGAGCAGCTCGGCGAGCAGTCGAAGGTGTCGTACCTGACACCCGACGAACTGGAAGCTCTTGCCCAAGAGTCCCAGGACAACATCGAGCAGCTCCTCGAGGCGAATCCGAATGCATTCGCCGGCTGAGCCTGTGACAACAACCGACCAGCACACGGGCAGTGTGGCGGCGAGGATCCTCCTCGTCGCCACCCCGGGCGGCATGGCGATCCTGACCGGGGTTCTCGCCTGGATGATGTCGATGGACCTCAACCCGGCGGACAAGGGTTATCCGCGGGTACTCGCCACCCTGCTTGCGCTGATCGGCATCTGGAACGTCATCACAGATCTGCGGGAACGCGCCGACCATGACGAACCGGACGCCGAGTACGGCAGATTGGTCGCCTGGCGGGTCGTCGCGTTCATCGTGTTGGTGGCCCTCAGCGTGTGGCTGGTCACCCCGATCGGCTTCTACCCGGCCGCCGGCGTGATGATCCTCGGGGGCCTGTGGATCCTGGGTATACGAAAGCCGTTGGTGCTCATCGGCTTTCCCCTCGTTCTCGTGGGCCTGGGCTATGTGTTGTTCAGCATTCTGCTCGGGCTGCCCCTACCACTTGCCAGAGGATTCTGATGCTCGACAACATAACCTCCGGTCTCGATCTGTTGTTGCAGCCGGCACCGATGATGTGGTTGGTCGTCGGCGTGTCGGTCGGCTTTGTCGTCGGCGTACTGCCGGGACTGAGCACCTCCAACACCGCCGCGCTGCTACTGCCGTTTGCCATCACGCTGCCGCTGGAGAACTCGCTGGTCTTGATCGTGAGCATCTATGCCGGAGCACAATTCGGCGGTGCCGTGCCGGCCATCCTGTTCAACGTGCCCGGTGAAGCCGGATCTGCGGTCACGGCGCTGGACGGTTATCCGCTGGCGAAGAAGGGTCAGGCGGGACTGGCCATCGGTATCGCCCGCATGGCCTCGGTGCTCGGCGGTGTGATCAGTGGGCTGTTCGTGCTGTTCCTGCTCGAACCGCTCGGTGCGCTGTCGCTGAAATTCGGTGCCCGCGAGATGTTCGCCATCATCGTGCTCGGTCTTGTCGTCGCGTCCTCACTCATGGGCGGCTCGGCGCGCAAGGGCGTGATGGTGGGCCTGCTCGGGCTGCTGCTCGCCGTGGTGGGGGTCAGCCCCGGGACCGCCGAAACCCGGTTCACCTTCGGCGAACTCCAGCTCTACGACGGAGTTCCGTTCCTCGCGGCGCTGATCGGTGTGTTCGCGATCAGCGAGATGCTGATGCTGGTCGGTTCCGATCAGATGCAGAAGAACCAGAAGGAACAGGGCATCAAGCCCGGCGGACTACGCAAGGAGACCCGGGACGCCATCGACGGTGTCAAGGCGACCCTGAAACAACCCGGGGCCGTGGGACGGGCAAGCGGTGTCGGCATCATCCTCGGCATCATCCCGGGCCTCGGCGCCGCGGTCGCCAACTTCATCAGCTACTCGTTCGAGAAGCGACGCTCCAAGACCCCGGAGGAGTTCGGCAAGGGCAGCCACAAGGGCATCATCGCCTCGGAAGCCTGCGACAACGCGGTCGCGAGTTCGAGCCTGATTCCCACGTTCACCCTCGGCATTCCGGGCAGCGCCACCATGGCCGTCGTGTTGGCCGCGTTCTACCTGCAGGGCATCCAGCCCGGGCCGCGGGTGCTGCAGACCAACAGCGCCGAGGTGTTCGCGGTGGCGCTCGCGCTGATCGTGGCCAGTGTCCTGATCCTGCCGCTCGGCGTGCTGCTGGCCGGTCCGCTGGCCTCGGTCACGAAGGTGCCGCTGTCCCTGCTGGTTCCGACGGTGCTGTTCATGTCGATGGTCGGTGTGTACGCGATCCGCAACTCGATCTTCGACGTGGGATTGGCTCTGTTCTTCGGTGTGGTCGGGCTTCTGTTGCGACTCAACGGATATCCGGTGATCCCGCTCATCCTCGGCATCATCCTCGGGCCTCTCGCGGAGGAGTACCTGCTGCGCAGTCTGCAGTTGGCCGACGGCCCGTCGTACTTCTTCGGTTCGATCGTCGTCAACATCCTGTGGGCGATCCTGGTCGCCGCTCTGGCTGCGATGGCGTTCTCCAGCGTGCGGAAGCGTCGCAACGAGCGCGCCGCCGCGGCCGAGACGGTCGATCAGCACAACTAGAAGGGAGGCCCCGTGCGGGCCGCAATCGTCACCGGCGCAAGCCGGAACATCGGGCTGGCGATCGCCCGTCGGCTGCTCGCCGACGGCTGGAACGTCTGCCTCACCGGCCGCGACCAGGCCGGCGTCGTCGCCGCGGCCGCTGCGTTGGCCGACGACGGCGCGGGTGACGCGGTTCGCTGGTTCGCCGGTGACATCAGCGTCGAAGCGGACGTGGACCGCCTTGTCCGCGAGGTGGAAAACGCCTGGGGGGCAATCGATGCAGTGGTCAACAACGCCGGCATCCGGGCACACGGACCGATCGAGTCGATTCAGCTCGAGCACTGGGATGCGGTGCTGGCCACGGTTCTCACCGGCGCGTTCCTGACATCGAAGGCGGTGCTGCCCGGCATGCGGGAACGTCGCTGGGGGCGGATCGTCAACATCGCCGGAATGTCGGGCCAGTCGGGCGCGGCAGGCCGGGCACCGGTGATCGCCGCCAAAGCCGGGCTGATCGGCCTGACCAAAGCCTGCGCGCACGAGGCCGGTGGTTCGGGCGTCACGGTCAATGCCATCTCCCCCGGACTGATCGACACCGAGCGCCGACCCGGCCTCGGGGATTCCGGTGTTGCCGAAAAGCACTATCAACATCTGGGTGAGCAGAGCAATCCCGTGGGCCGCATCGGAACGGTGGACGACGTCGCGGGCACGGTGTCCTACCTCTGCGGTGAGGACGCCGGATACGTCACAGGACAGGTGATTTCGGTGAACGGTGGTGCCTACATGTGAGGTCGACCCGCCGGGCGCAGGCCCGAATGAACACCGGTACTTCGAGAAAGGTCTTTTGATGGTTGTTGAGGTCAGTGAGCAGACACGGCGGTTGGCGGAGTATCTGGCAGGTGTGCCGGACACGTCCTTGCCCGCGGAGGTGATCCACAAAACCAAACACCACGTCATCGACACCGTCGCGGCGATGGTCTCCGGTGCGCAACTACCCGCCGGAATCCGCGGGTTGGCCTACGTCGGCGACACCGCCGAGGGCCCCAGCGCACTGATCGGCGGCGGCCGCGCCGGAGTGGTCGAGGCGGCCCTGGCCAACGGCATGTCCGCTCACGCCGACGAAACCGACGACTCCCACGCCCGCTCCATCAGCCACCCCGGATGCGCCGTCGTACCCGCCGCCCTGGCCATCGGCGACCTGCGCCACAGCAGCGGCGAAGAACTCCTGCGCGCGGTGGCCGCGGGCTACGACACCGGCACCCGGGTCGTACTCAGCCTCGGAAAACCGGTACTGAACACCGAATCTCACGGCCGCAGCACCCACGCCTACTGCGGCCTGTTCGGCGCCGCCGCAACCGCCGCGGCCCTCTACCGATTCACCGAAGAACAGAACCGCCACACCCTGTCCTACGCCGCCCAGAGCGCCGCCGGAGTCACCAGCTGGGTCCGCGACCCCAACCACATCGAGAAAGCCTTCGTCTTCGCCGGCATGCCCGCCTCCAACGGAGTCCGCTCCGCGGCCATGGTCGCCTCCGGCTGCGACGGCGTCGCCGACGTCTTCGCCGGCACCCCCAACTTCCTCGACGCCCTGTCCGCCGACGTACGCCGCGACGAACTCGCCGACAAACTCGGGCAGCGCTACGAAATCATGGCCACCAACATCAAGAAATTCGCCGTCGGCTCCCCAGCCCAAGCCGCCGTCCAAGCCATCCTCGAACTCGTCGAAGAACACCCCATCGACCCCGCACAGGTCACCAACATCCGCATCGTGCTACCGCACGACCTGTGCCGCGTCGTCGACAACCGGAGCATGCCCGACATCTGCTGCCAATACCTCGTCGCCGGCACGCTGGTCGACAGAGCCTTCAGCTTCGCCATGGCCCACGACGACGACCGCATGACCGACCCACTGATCAGCGCGCTCCGCCAGAAAACCGACCTGATCCCCGACCCCGACAAAGCCGGCGTCCGCACCGCCGAGGTCACCGTCACCCTCACCGACGGCACCACCCGCCACCGCTACATCGGCGCGGTCCGCGGCACCGTCGACGACCCCATGACCGACGACGAGATCACCGCCAAAGCGGTCGACCTCATCGAACCCATCCTTGGCACCACACAGACCACCGACCTCATCCACCAACTCTGGACCCTCGACACCTGCCCCGACATCACCACCATCACCAACACACTCACCGCCGAAGTGCTCTCGGCAGCCAAACGATGACGGCCCCGATGCCGACCGAGGTGCGCAGCACCGCCGAGTCGTTGGCCCAGTGGGCACACGACGCGGTACCGGGACCCGCCGATCTCGAGCTTGCGCAGACGGCTCTGATCGACACCGTCGCCGTCGCCATGGCTGGGGCCGGCCATCCGCTGACCGCCCTGGTCTCCGAACTGCCGCCCGCTGCGCGCTGGGCGGCCCAGGCCCACGTCCTGGACTACGACGATCTGCACCTGCCGTCCACCACCCACATCAGCACCGTGTGTGTACCTGCGGCCGCAGCCGTCGGCGGTGACGCAGCCGCCTATCTGGCCGGTGCGGGGGTGATGGCGCGGTTGGGGGCCGCCCTGGGTTGGAACCACTACTCGCGCGGCTGGCACGCCACCTCGACGACGGCGCCCATGGGTGCCGCCGCCGTCGCTGCCAGCGCCCTCGGTCTCGACGTCGAGCGCACCGCCACCGCGATAGCCCTGGCGGTGTCCAGTGCCGGAGGCGTGCAACGCGCATTCGGCAGCGACGGCAAGGCAATCCAGGTCGGGCTGGCGGTCGACGCCGGAATCCGGGCGGCCCGGTTGGCCGCAAGCGGTGCCACAGCTGATCTCCGGGTGGTCGACGCGTGGCTGGCTCTGGTGTCGGAGCCGCCGTTCGACCTCGCACTGGATTCGGCCGAGATGGTGCCCGGCGGACTGGCTGTCAAGGTCTACCCCTGTTGTTACGCACTGCAACGACCCATCGCGTGTGCGGCCGAACTGGCTCGCGACGTCGCTCCCGGCGACGTCGACCGGATCGACGTGTGGCTGACCGAATCGGCGGTGCAGCCGTTGGTGCACCACCAGCCGACCTCGGGTCTGGAAGCCAAGTTCTGTCTCGAGCACGCCCTGGCCGTCGGCGTCCTGGACGGATTCCCCGGATTCGACAGCTTCTCGGATGACTCGGTGCACCGACCCGAGGTCGCCCGCCTGACCCGTAGCGTCGCCGTCCATCTGTCACCCGGCGGCAGCGGGCTGCTCGAAGACGTTGTGCGGGTGGGCTTGACGACTGCCGACGGCCGGACCCACTCGGGTGAGATCGACATTCCCCCCGGCGCTCCGGGCCGGCCCGTCACCCGGGACCAGCTGGCGCAGAAGGTGCGCGATTGTGTGGGCGACCGCGCCGACACCGTGCTCGGCGCCGACTGGCAGGACATCGCGGCCCTCTTCGAGGGCGGCTCAACTCAGAAGGATGCGTCATGATCGATCTGACCGAACTGGCCGGGCAGGCCCTCGCCGTCGCGGACCGGGTCGAAGGCCCGGTACGCACCGAGGCGGTGCGCAGTCTGCTCAACGTGGTGGGCACCACCATCGGGGCGGCGACCACCACCGAGACCGACATCGTCGCCGCCGGGATGCGGCGGGCCGGTGCGCCCGGGACGGTGCCGGTACCGGGTCGCGCGGACACCTTCGATCCTCCCTCCGCGGCGGTGCTCACCGGGTTCGCCGCGCACCTCGACGATTTCGACGACACCCACCTCGCCACCGTCGTGCACCCTGGCGCCGCCACCCTCGGCGCCGCGCTCGGGGCGAGCTGGTTGCAGGACCGGACGGGCGACGAACTGCTGCGCGCCTTTGCAATCGGCATCGAACTACAGCTTCGGGTGGCGGTGGCGATGTCACCGTCGCACTACGACGAGGGCTGGCACATCACCGGCACTGTCGGACCGTTCGGGGCGGCCACCGCGGCAGCGATGCTGATGGGCCTGGACGCCGAAACCACCGGTCGCGCACTCGGTATCGCCTCCAGCATGACGATCGGGCATCGCGAGGGCTTCGGCACGATGAACAAGCCGCTGCACCCGGGCAAGGCCGCCGCGAACGGTCTGGTCGCTGCGGTCGTCGCCGCACGTGGCCTCACCGCTTCGCCGTCGGCGCTGGACGGTCCCCGAGGGTACTTCCGGGTGATGGCACCGGAACTCGACGAGACCAAGCTGGTCGACGGCTGGGGCGAGCGGTGGGAGTTGCTCGACAACACCTACAAGCCCTATCCGTGTGGCATCGTCAGCCATCCCGCCATCGAGGCGGCCGAGGCGCTGCATCAGGCGGTGGCCGGTCGTGAGGTCGAGCGTGTCGAGGTGCGCTGCCATCCCCTGGTGGTGGAACTGACCGGGAATCCCGATCCACACGACGGGTTGGCGGCGCGGTTCTCCACGATCCACGGTGTCGCGTGCGGTGTCCTCAACGGTCCCGTGGACCTCAAGTCCTATGAGGACGCCCATGTGCGCTCCGCTCCGGTCATCGATATGCGCGCCAAGGTACGACTGCTGCCGGACGCTGAGATCCCCAGGGCAACTGCCCATCTCACCGCTTTCCTGACCGACGGCAGCTCTGAGAGCCGAACCGTGCAGCACGCCCGGGGAAGCCTCGAGATGCCCCTGACCGACGATCAGCTCGACCGCAAGGTCCTCGCCCTGGTGGAACGGACACTGCCAGGGCGGGAGAAGGAGATCGTCGACGCCGCCCGCACCGTCGCGACCGCACCCTCCGCTCAGGGCTGGTTCTCCGCACTGGCCGACACCGACGCCCACAAGATTGGCACTTCCGCATGAGCAATGACATCACGCCACGCATCAGTTCATTTGTCGCTCAGCTGAACTGGGACGACGTTCCCGAATCTGCCCGGGTCGCCGCGCGCCGCACCGCCGCCAATGTGATCGGGCTGTCGGTGGGCGCCGCCCACGATCCGGCCGCCGAGGCGGTGCTGGCGGCTGCGGCGGACCTCGGCCAGACAGGCCCGGCACAGGTGCTCGGCCGCACTGAGCAACTCACCGCGCCGTGGGCCGCTCTGGTGAACGGACTGACCGCCCACGTCGAGGATTTCGACGACACCTACCTGTCCTGCATCCTGCATCCCGGGGCGCCGATCGTGCCCGCGGCGCTGGCCGTCGCCCAGCTCGCGGGCGCCGACGGCGCAACGTTGATGACCGGGGTGGTGGCCGGCGTCGAGGTGGCCAGCAGGCTCGGTGACTGCCTGTGGCCCAGCCACTTCGACCGCGGCTGGCATGTCACCGCGACCACCGGTCCGATCGGGGCGGCGTGTGCGGCAGCCCGGATTCTCGGGCTCGACGCGCAGCGCACCGCGGACGCAATCGCCATCGCCGCGACCCAGGCTGCCGGACACACCGAGCAACTCGGGTCGATGACGAAGTCCTTCCAGGTGGGGCGTGCCGCATCCATCGGAGTCGAGGCCGCACTGCTGGCCGAGCAGGGATTCACCGGGCCGGTGGAACCGTTGGCCGGCCGACGCGGGATGGCAGCGCTGATGGCCGCCGACGTCGACTGGTCCCCGATGTCGGATCTGGGGTCACGGTGGCTGGTCGAGAGCAACGCCCTCAAACCGTACAGCTGCGGAATAGTCAGCCACCCGGTCATCGACGCCGGCAGGCAGCTCCGCGCCGACGGTGTCGATCCCACTCAACTGGAGTCGGTGACGCTCGAGGTGCATCCGCGGGTTCTCGACGTGATGGGTGTCGCCGATCCCAAAACCGGCCTGCAGAGCAAGTTCTCGGTGTACCACTGCTTTGCCGTCGGCCTGGTGCGCGGGGCCGGCGGGCCACCGGAGTTCAGCGACGAAACCGCCACGGATCCGCAGATCCAGCAGGTGCGCAAGCTGGTCACGGTGACGTTGGATCCTTCGCTGGCCGCCGACTCCTGCCGGATGACCGCGACGTTGGTCGGCGGCAGGACAGTCGATCTCACGGTCGAGCACGCGACCGGTAGCACCTCGGCACCGATGACCGACGAGGAACTGCAGGACAAAGTGGTCCGGCTCGCCGGGCACCTCGACAATCCCGGCAGCCTCTGGAACGTCGCCTGGCGACTGGATGAAATGACCTCTGCGACAGATCTCTTCGCGGTGGCCAGGTAACTGCGGCGGTGGCGTCCGCCATAGGTCGCTGGCTGCTGCTGCTTGTAGTCGTCTCCGCGGTCTCGCTGGGTTTCATCCTGATCGCACTGCCGACGCCGTTGCTGTTCGGCGGCCTCGTCGGCGCACTGATCTATGCGCTGGCGCGGCCGTCGGCGCCGCTGCGACTGCCCGGGTCGTGGTTTCAGGGCGGCCAGGCGGTGGTCGGCGCGATCGTCGGTTCGGCCATCGAGTGGGAGACCCTGGCCGGCCTGGGTACCCGATGGCTGATCGTCATCGGGATCTCCTGTTTCGCGCTGGTGGTCAGCGTGCTCGTCGGCAGCCTGCTGACCCGCAAGGGTGCCAGCCCGGCGACCGCCGCGTTCTCCTCGATCGCCGGTGGCGCAATCGGTCTGACGGCGATGGCCGATGACCTCGGGGCGGACTCGCGTGTCATCGCCGTGCTGCAGTATTTGCGGCTGCTGATCGTGCTGCTGACGATGCCGGTGGTGGTGACGCTGCTGTTCGGCGCCTACGACGAAGGTGGCGGGCTGTCCATCGCAGCCGGTGACTGGCGGGTCGATCTGCCGTTCGTCGCGCTGGCCATCGCCGGCGGTCTGGCCGTGGGCAAGCTGCTGCGCATGCCGTCGCCTGCGCTGCTCGGGCCGCTGCTGGTGTCCGCGCCGCTGACCCTGGTGCCGTATTTCGCCGAGGCGCAGGTCCCGGTGATCATCGCGGGTCTCGGGTATCTGGCGATCGGTGTCCAGGTCGGTCTGAAATTCACTGTGGGAAGCCTGAAGTCGATCGGCCGAATGGTGCCGACGGCCATGCTGACCATCGTGGTGACGCTCGTGGCGTGTGCGGGCCTGGGTTGGGTCCTGACGCTCACCACCGATGCCACCCCGCTGGATGCCTATCTCGCGACCACACCCGGCGGGATCTATGCGGTCATGGGTACCGCCGCCTCCACCGGTTCGGACGTCACGTTCGTCGCCGCAGCCCAGATCTCGCGAATGCTCATCGTGCTGGCGATCGCGCCCTTCGTGGCGGCCTACTTCCGGCGCGCGGCGGGCCCCGACCCGTAGTCTCGCCACATGAGCGTCAAGGTGGATCTCGACCGGTTGTCCGGCACGCTCGCCGACTTCACGTTCGCCTACCTCGTGACGGTCGGTGACGACTTCCGCGCCCACACCGTGGCGGTTTCGCCGGTGCTGTCCGGCGGCACCTTCGACGTGGGGCCCGTCGGCAACGGCACCCGGCGCAACACTTCTGCACATCCGGACGTGACCCTGGTGTGGCCGCCACACGATCCGGGCGGCCACAGCCTGATCGTCGACGGCCGGGGCCGCGTCGACGGGGACGCGGTGACCGTGACGCCCGTCGGCGCAGTCCTGCATCGCCCGGCCCCGACCTGAGCCGACGAAAAAGCCCGGCTCGCTTGGATGTTTCAGCGAGCCGGGCTTTTCTCGTACAGGGACTAGAAGTCCATGCCGCCCATGCCACCGGTCGGGTCGCCCGCAGGTGCGGACGCCTTCTCCGGCTTGTCGGCGACGACGGCCTCGGTGGTGAGGAACAGCGCCGCGATGGACGCTGCGTTCTGCAGCGCCGAGCGGGTGACCTTCACCGGGTCGGCGACGCCGGCCTTGAGCAGGTCCTCGTACTCACCGGTCGCGGCGTTCAGGCCGTGACCCGCGGGAAGGTTCGAGACCTTCTCCGCGACGACACCCGGCTCCAGGCCACCGTTGAAGGCGATCTGCTTGAGCGGGGCCGACAGCGAGACCCGGACGATGTTGGCACCAGTGGCCTCGTCGCCGGTCAGGTCCAGCTCGTCCAGCGACGGAGCCGACTGCAGCAGCGCCACGCCGCCACCGGCGACGATGCCCTCTTCGACGGCAGCCTTCGCGTTGCGAACGGCGTCCTCGATGCGGTGCTTGCGCTCCTTGAGCTCCACCTCGGTGGCAGCTCCGGCCTTGATCACCGCAACGCCGCCGGCCAGCTTGGCCAGACGTTCCTGCAGCTTCTCGCGGTCGTAGTCGGAATCGCTGTTCTCGATCTCGGCGCGGATCTGAGACACCCGGCCGGCGATGGCGTCGGAGTCACCGGCGCCCTCGACGATGGTGGTCTCGTCCTTGGTCACGACGACCTTGCGGGCGGTACCGAGCAGCGCGACGTCGGCGGTCTCCAGGGACAGACCGACCTCTTCGCTGACAACCTGGCCACCGGTCAGGATCGCGATGTCCTGCAGCATGGCCTTGCGGCGGTCACCGAAGCCCGGAGCCTTGACGGCGACGGACTTGAAGGTGCCGCGGATCTTGTTGACCACCAGGGTCGACAGGGCTTCGCCCTCGACGTCCTCGGCGATGATCAGCAGCGGCTTGCCGGCCTGGATGACCTTCTCCAGCAGCGGGAGCAGGTCCTTGACGGTCGACACCTTGGAGCTGACCAGCAGGATGTAGGGATCCTCCAGGACGGCTTCCTGGCGCTCGGCGTCGGTCACGAAGTAACCCGAGATGTATCCCTTGTCGAAGCGCATACCCTCGGTCAGCTCGAGCTGCAGACCGAAGGTGTTGGACTCCTCGACGGTGATGACACCCTCGTTGCCGACCTTGTCCATGGCCTCGGCGATGAGCTCGCCGATCTGGACGTCGCCGGCGGAGATCGCAGCGGTGGCAGCGATCTGCTCCTTGGTCTCGACCTCCTTGGCCGACTTCAGCAGCGTCTCGGTGACCTTCGCGACGGCCTTCTCGATGCCGCGCTTGAGGCCGAGCGGGTTGGCGCCGGCGGCGACGTTGCGCAGACCCTCGCGAACGAGTGCCTGGGCCAGCACGGTGGCGGTGGTGGTGCCGTCACCTGCGACGTCGTCGGTCTTCTTGGCGACTTCCTTGACCAGCTCTGCGCCGATCTTCTCGTACGGGTCCTCCAGCTCGATCTCCTTGGCGATGGAAACCCCATCGTTGGTGATCGTGGGAGCGCCCCACTTCTTCTCCAGGACGACGTTGCGACCCTTGGGGCCCAACGTCACCTTGACCGCGTCGGCGAGGGCGTTGAGGCCCCGCTCGAGGCCGCGGCGGGCCTCTTCGTCATACGCAATTATCTTGGACATTGCGAAGTGTTTCCTCCGGATTGGGGATGCACGTCTTGCTGGCCGGGCGCAGTGCCCGCGACGGACGACAGGGGATGTGCTCCGCGTGTGCGGCGCCCCCGTCTCACCGTCCCGACCTAGCACTCACCGGTCGTGAGTGCCAACTGCATTCTTAGCACTCGACCTGGTCGAGTGCAAGGTCCGGGGGGGTCCGTCGGCGGGATCTACGCCTTCGCCCCCAGGCCCCCGAGCACCACGTCGATCAGTCGGCCCGCGGCGTCGCCGTTGTACCCCTGCATCGCCTGCAATCCGACCAGCAATGCCTTCACGTCGGCGACATCGACATCGCCGCGCACGGCCCCGGCGTCCTGCCCGGCTCGCAGCAGCATGCCGAGCATCTCGAGGAAGTCGCCCTCCGCCTCGGGGATCGCGGCGTTGACGTCGACACCCACCCCGGCGAGCGCCTCGCTGAGCCCCCGATCGGTCGCCCCCCACTGCAGCACCATGGTCCGCAGAAACGTGAACAACGCCTGAGCGGGGTCGCCGTCGTCCAGTAGCGCCCGGCCGGCGGCGACGATGCTGCGGATGCGGTTGTCGACCACGGCACGGAAGAGATCTTCCTTGGTCGGGAAGTGTCGGTACACCGTGCCGGCACCAACGCCCGCGCGCCGGGCGATCTCGTCGATCGGCACCGACAGTCCGTCGCTGGCGAAGGTGTCGTAGGCGACCTCGAGCACGCGGGCACGGTTGCGGGCCGCGTCTGCGCGCAGCGGCCGGGTCAACAAGAACCTCCGGGGAACAAAAAAGCGGGGCGAGCGTTCCGTATAGTGATCCATTACCGGAGCGAACGCCCCGTTTCGACCCATTCTAGGAGACCCTCATGACGAACTGGACCACGGCCGACATTCCCGACCAGACCGGACGCACCGCGGTGATCACCGGCGCCAACACCGGCCTGGGCTACGAGACCGCTGCAGCGCTGGCAGCCAAGGCTGCCCGCGTCGTCATCGCGGTGCGCAACCTGGACAAGGGCAAGGACGCGGTCCGTCGCATTCAGCAGACGACCCCCGAGGCGACCGTGGAACTGCAGGAGCTCGACCTCAGCTCGCTGTCCTCGGTGCGTGCGGCCGCCGATCAGCTCAAGAACGACCACGCCACCATCGATCTGCTCATCAACAACGCCGGGGTGATGTACACGCCGCGCCAGGAGACAGCCGAGGGCTTCGAGCTCCAGTTCGGCACGAACCATCTGGGTCACTTCGCGCTGACCGGCCTGCTCCTCGACCGGGTCACGGCTGCGCCGGCCGGGCGCGTCGTGACCGTCAGCAGCGTCGGCCACCGCATTCGGGCAGGCATCCACTTCGACGACCTCCAGCTGCAGCACAACTACAATCGCGTCGTCGCCTACGGGCAGTCCAAGCTCGCCAATTTGCTGTTCACCTATGAGCTGCAGCGGCGATTGGGTACCGCCGGATCGTCGACGGCAGCGCTCGCGGCACACCCGGGCGGGTCGAACACCGAACTCGGTCGGCACCTACCGCTTCTGGATCCCGTATTCCGGTTGGTGTCGCAGACCGCTGCGATGGGAGCCCTGCCGACCCTGCGTGCCGCCACCGATCCGGCGGCCGAAGGCGGCCAGTACTTCGGCCCGTCGGGACCCTTCGAGCTCCGCGGCTACCCGAAGGTGGTCTCGTCGAGTCGACAGTCGCACGACGAAGCGCTCCAACGCAGGCTCTGGTCGGTGTCCGAAGAGTTGACGGGCGTCAGCTACCGGGTATAGGCCGGACCGAAAGCGCGACCTTTCCACGACACCACAGGCACGCCCCGATGCACCCTTCTGAGGAGACAGACATGACCGACTGGACCACCGCCCACATCCCCGACCAGACCGGCCGCACCGCCGTCATCACCGGCGCGAACACCGGACTCGGATTCGAGACCGCCAAAGCCCTGGCCGCCAAGGGCGCGACCGTCGTGATCGCCGTCCGCGATACCGACAAAGGCGCGAAGGCGGCCTCCCAGATGACCGGGGACGTCCAAGTGCAGGAACTCGATCTGACGTCGTTGGATTCCATCGGCGCTGCTGCCGATGCGCTGAAGTCCCGCTTCGACACGATCGACCTGCTGATCAACAACGCCGGGGTGATGACCACCCCGAAGGGCAACACCAAGGACGGCTTCGAGCTGCAGTTCGGCACCAACCATCTGGGCCACTTCGCGCTGACCGGTCAGCTGCTGGAGAAGCTGCTCGATGTCCCCGGCGCCCGGGTGGTGACGGTCAGCAGCAACGGCCACAAGATGGGCGGCTCCATCCACTTCGACGACCTGCAGTGGGACCGCTCCTACAGCCGGATGGGCGCCTACTCGCAATCGAAGCTGGCCAACCTGCTGTTCACCTACGAGCTCCAGCGTCGGCTGGCCCCCCGTGGCAAGACCGTCGCCGTCGCCGCTCACCCGGGGACGTCGGACACCGAGCTGGCACGCAACCTTCCCAAGCCGGTGCTGCGCGCGGCCCAGGTGGTCTTTCCGCTGATCACCCAGAGCGCCGCCGCCGGTGCCCTGCCGACCCTGCGCGCCGCCACCGACCCGGGCGCACTCGGCGGCCAGTACTACGGTCCCGACGGCATCGCCCAGCAGCGGGGCAACCCCGTGGTCGTCGCCTCCAGCGCGCAGTCCTACGACATCGACCTGCAGCGTCGACTGTGGACCGTCTCCGAGGAGCTGACGAAGGTGACGTTCCCGGTCTAGCCACCGGAGCCGACACGCGACCCGGACACGCCGCGGAAATGCGGTCGCGTAACCGCCTGCCCTAGACTGCATTCCGTTCAGAGAGGAGTCACAGGGTGCGGGCTGACGCAGCGCCCAGCACCCAGGCTTTGCGGGGCTGGCAGCGACGGGCGCTGGTGAAATACCTGGCCGCCAAGCCGCGTGACTTCCTGGCTGTCGCGACCCCGGGCTCCGGCAAGACCACCTTCGCGCTGCGGATTGTCGCCGAGTTGTTCGCCGAGGGCACCATCGAGGCCGTCACCGTCGTCGTCCCCACCGAACACCTCAAGATCCAGTGGGCCCAGGCGGCCGCCCGACTCGGGATCGCGCTGGACCCGAAGTTCTCGAACTCCAACTCCCAGACGTCCTCGGAGTACCACGGCGTCGTGGTCACCTACGCCCAGGTCGCCAGCCACCCCACCCGGCACCGGGTGCGCACCGAGAATCGCAAGACCCTGGTCGTCTTCGACGAGATCCATCACGGCGGTGACGCCAAGAGCTGGGGCGAGGCCATTCGCGAGGCGTTCGACGACGCGACCCGGCGGCTCGCGCTGACCGGCACCCCGTTCCGCAGCGACGACAGCGCGATCCCCTTCGTCAGCTACTCCCCCGACCACGAAGGTCTGATGCGCTCTCAGGCCGACCACACCTACGGCTACTCCGACGCGCTCGCCGACGGAGTCGTCCGGCCGGTGATGTTCATGGCCTACTCGGGCGAGGCCCGCTGGCGCGACAGCGCGGGCGAGGAACACGCGGCCCGCCTCGGTGAACCGCTGACGGCCGAGCAGACCGCGAGGGCCTGGAAAACCGCGCTCAACCCGGCAGGCCAGTGGATGCCCGCGGTGATCGCCGCCGCCGACACCCGGTTGCGGGGTCTGCGTCAGCACGTCCCCGACGCCGGCGGCATGATCATCGCCTCCGACCAGACCGCGGCCCGCGCCTACGCCGACCTGCTGCACACGATCACCGGCGAGGCGCCCACCGTGGTGCTCTCCGACGACAAGGGCTCCTCGGACCGCATCACGGAGTTCTCGGCGGGCAGTTCGAAGTGGATGGTGGCCGTTCGCATGGTCTCCGAGGGTGTCGACGTGCCGCGCCTGGCCGTCGGCGTGTACGCCACCAGCGCCTCCACTCCGCTGTTCTTCGCGCAGGCGATCGGCCGGTTCGTGCGCTCGCGCCAGCCCGGCGAGTCGGCCAGCATCTTCCTGCCCTCGGTACCGAACCTTCTCCTGCTGGCCAGCGAGATGGAGGCCCAGCGCAACCACATCCTGGGCAAGCCGCACCGGGAGACGCTCGACGATCCGCTCGACGCCGAACTCGCCGAGCAGAAGCGTGACGAACCAGATCTCCAGGAGAAGGGGATCGAGTACCTGGGTGCCGACGCCGAACTCGACCAGGTGATCTTCGACGGTTCCTCGTTCGGCTCCGCAACCCCCGCGGGCAGCGAGGAGGAGGCCGACTATCTCGGCATCCCGGGTCTGCTCGACAGCAATCAGATGCGAGACCTGTTGCGGCGCAGGCAAGAAGAACAGCTGACGAAGCGGACCGTCGAGGGTGTGGTGGCGCGGCCGTCGACGCACGGCCAGCTGCGGGAACTCCGCCAGGAGCTCAACACGCTGGTGTCACTGGCGCATCACCGCACCGGGCGCCCGCACGGCTGGATCCACAACGAGCTGCGCCGCCGCTGCGGTGGCCCGCCGCTGGCCGCGGCCACCACCGATCAGATCAAGGCCCGGATCGAGGCGGTCCGGGTCCTGCAGCGCGAACTCACCGCCTGACGACGAGCAGCTTGTCCAGATTCGCCAGCGAGTTCTCCAGGTGCTCGACGGGAAACGGCGGGAACTCGATGTGTTCGTGCAACATCGCGGGCACCGCCGACCAGTCGTAGGTGAGCGTCACCCGGGTCTGCTGCGGCCCGATCTGCTCGAGGTCGTAACGCCAGATCCAACCACCGAATTCGAGCGTGCCGTCCTCGCCGGCCTGGCCGGGCTGCCACGCGATCGCACGGGGTCGGTCGTACACCTCGACCCGGTTGGCCATCTCGTAGTGCCCGTCGGGATGGTTGTCGTGGTGCATCGCGATCCGGAAGATCTGCCCGGTCTCGGACAGTGATCTCCCATCCAGTGATTCCCGCACCCATCCCGTGCCGTCGATGGCCTGATGGGTCGAAGGATCGGCCAGCACATCAAAAACGTTCTCGGCCGGTGCGTCGATGGTGGTCGTCACGATCATGGTTTCGGTCATGCCACTACCGACTCGGTCGCGTCCACAAACTCATCGCTACAAACCGAGCAGCTCCGGCAGGTCGGCCACCGAGTCGATCACGTGATTCGGCTGCATGGCGAATTCGTCTGCAGCCCAACGATCCAACGTGTCCTGGCGGAACTTGCCGGTGCGCACCAGCACACCGGTCATGCCGACCACCTGCGCGGCGAGCACATCGTTGTTGAGGTCGTCGCCGACCATGTACATCTCGTCGGGGTCCACCCCGAGCCGGCCCGCCGCCGACAGGAAACCCTCCGGCGCCGGCTTGCCGACGGCGGTGACCTTGCGCCCGGAGGTCTCCTCCATCCCAATCAGGTACATGCCGGTGTCGACCCGCAAGCCGTCGGCGGTGGTCCACGCGGTGCTGCGGTGCATGGCCACCACCGGAACACCCTGCGCCATCCAGTCGTACACCCACGACAACGTCAGATGGGTGTATTCGGGTCCGGCCCCGCCGAGCAGCACCACATCGGGTGCCTCCGGCGCCTTCTGCCCGGTGAACTCGCTGGAGTACACGATGTCGATGCCGGGCATGTCCTCGGCGATCTGGCCGCTGTTGACCAGGAAGCAGCGGGCATCCGGATAGCGACTGCGGACGTAGTCGGCGGTCAGCACGGCCGCGGTGATCACCTCGTCGGCGCGCACGCTCATGCCCGCCTCGGTCAGCAGTTCGGCGATCTGAGTGCGGGTTCGGGTGGTCGTATTGGTCAGATACGCGCACGCGACCTGGCGCTCGGCCATCCTGCGCAGGGTTTCCGCCGCGCCCGGGATCGGCTTCCATGAGGTCACCAGCACGCCATCGATGTCGAAGAGCACTCCACCGATTGCCATGGTGCGACAGTAAACGCCGTCAGGGGGAGCGCAACTCGGACCCTTGGCCTCGAGCCCAGCGGGTGGCCCGCAGCCAGGGTGAGGTGGTCGCCGCCATGGTCCATGCCAGGTCGGCGGGCACGTCGACGACCTCGTAGCGTTTCACCCCGGCCGCGGTCGCGGCGATCAGCGTGGCCACCCCGGCCCTGCGCTGCATCAGGCTCTGGCGCACGGTCCACCCGATGATGCCGTCGGCGGCCACGCAGTCGCGGCGCCGCTGCACACTCCCGGCCCGGGCCACCAGCCAGCCGCCACCCACCCGGTGCCCCAGCGAGCGGGACCTGTCGACGGCCAGGAACACGCTGAACAGCAGCAGCGCGAGCAGCGCGGGCCACACCCACACCGCGACCCCGGTGGTGATCGCCAGGACGGCCACCACAAGCGCCACCACGGCGGGCAGCATCATCGCACGGAACCAGCGCCTGCGGGTCGCTGCAGGTCCGTGCGGGGTCAGCGGGCCGGTGACCGCGTCGGGCTGCGCGATCAGGTCGGCCAGAACCGATTCCGCGGTGAGCCTCGGACACGGCGGCAGAAGCTGCGACGCCTCCCCGGCCCCCGCGACGCCGGTCATCACCGCATCCAGTCGCGCACCACCGAACAGCCGCACGATCAGCGGTTCCCGCAACGAGCCTCCCCGCAGCCGGCGCATGTCGAAGGTGTGCTCGCGTGCCCGCAGCAGCCCGTGCGACAGATGCAGGAGGTCGGCATCGCGTCGCAGAGACAGGTTGGCGTAGGTCAGCAGCGACTGCGTGACCGACAGGGCCACCGAGGCCACTACGATCACCAGCACGACGACAACCACGACACCGAGAACCCCGACATTCTCGGCGACATCGGCGCCCACCCGAAAGAGGCCCGAATCCTCCAGTGCGGCAACCACTCCGGTCTGATAGACGACACCGAACGCAGCGGCGATCATCAACAGCCCGGCCAGCGTCAGCGGGCTGTAGCGAAGCCACGACGGCTGCCAGCGGGCCAACACCCTGCCCTGGTCCAGCGGCCCGGGTGCCAGCGACTCCGCCAGCAGCGTGGCCCGCAGCGCCGGGACCTCACGCGCGGGCACCGCGTCGAGTGCAAAAGAGGTGTCCCCGGCGGCCTCCTGCCCGGTGCTCACCTGCAGCACCGTCAGACCGAGCAGCCGGTGCAACAGCCGCGCATCGGTGGACACCGAGCGAATCCGGTTGCGGGGCACCGAAAGCACCTTGCGCTGCAACACCCCGGTGCGCAGCTGCACCTCGTCGACACCGATGCGGTACGTCGTGGTGAACCACCGGGCCAGACCGTAGGCGATGACCAGACCCACGCCGAGCAGCGTCCACAGCGGGTTGCCTGTCGTCGACCCGAGCACCAGCGCGCCGATCAGCACCGGGAGCTGCCGCAGCACCTCGTGCACCGGGTGTACCAGCAGCATGCGCGGGCTCAGGCGGCGCCACTGCTCACCGACACCTGCCGTCACGTGGCATCCTCGGCGCCGAGCGCGGCGATGTCGGTGAGCTGCGCGACCACCCGGTCCGCGACATCGGCGTCCAGCGCGACGATCCGCACCGCACCGGCCGACGACGCCGTCGTCACCGTGACGTTGGCCAACCCGAACACCCGGTCCAGCGGACCCCGGTAGGTGTCGACGGTCTGCACCCGCGAGATCGGGGCGATCCTGCGCTCCTGCACCAGCCAGCCTGATCGGGTGTACACCGCGGTGGGGTCGATGTCCCAACGGTGAACGCGGTAGCGCCACAACGGAACCACCACCACAAAAACCCCGATACCCAGCACGGTGCCGGCCGCGAGCAGCACATGAAGCCACCCGTACCGGCCGTCCACGCCGAACCACACCGCCTGCGCCACCACCAGGATCAGCCACGGGATCGCCGCCCCGATCGCCCAGACCACTGGCGCCTTGCGGCTCGGCCGGTGGGCCGGCTCATTCAAGTGCATGTGTCGAGCATGGCTCATCGGCACCGAAGTATGTTGAACCGATGAGTGCCAAGTGGACTGCGACCGACGTGCCCGACCAGTCCGGCAGGGTGGTGATCGTCACCGGAGCCAACACCGGCATCGGCTACGAGGCCGCAGCCGTGCTCGCCGGAAAGGGCGCCCACGTCGTCGTGGCGGTGCGCAACCTCGTCAAGGGCAAGGAGGCTGTCGACGCGATCACCCGCAGCCAGCCGGGAGCCGACCTGGCGCTGCAGGAGCTGGACCTGTCGTCGCTGGCCAGTGTGCGGGCGGCCGCCGATGCATTGCGTACCGCGTATCCCCGGATCGATCTGCTGGTCAACAACGCCGGGGTGATGTACCCGCCGAAACAAACCACCAGCGACGGCTTCGAATTGCAGTTCGGCACCAACCATCTGGGCCACTTTGCGCTCACCGGCCTGCTGCTCGACCATCTGCTCCCGGTCGACGGTTCCCGGGTGGTGACCGTCGCCAGCATCGCCCACAACATCCGGGCCGGCATTCATTTCGACGACCTGCAGTGGGAACGAAGCTACAACCGGGTCTCGGCCTACGGTCAGTCCAAGCTCGCGAACCTGATGTTCACCTACGAACTGCAGCGCAGGCTCGCCACAAGGGGCGCGCCGACGATCGCGGTGGCCGCCCACCCCGGTATCTCCAACACCGAACTGATGCGCCACGTCCCCGGGTCCGGACTGCCCGGGTTCAGCCAGTTGGCCGGCCTGGTCACCAACAGCCCGGCGGTGGGCGCGCTCGGGACGTTGCGGGCAGCGACCGATCCCGGCGCGCAGGGGGGCCAGTACTACGGCCCGTCAGGCTTCCGGGAGTTGGTCGGCCATCCGGTCGTGGTCCAGTCCAACCGCATGTCGCACGACGTCGAGGTGCAGCAGCGGCTGTGGACGGTCTCCGAGGAGCTGACCGGCGTGAAGTTCGGGGTGTGATGCGCTCCGTCGAAGAGCATCGGCAGGTCGTCGCCGACCTGATCACCGCCCGCCCGCCGGTGACCTTGCCGGTCGCCGACACCCTCGGCCTGGTGCTCGCCGACGACGTCGTCGCGCCGTTGTCGCTGCCCGGCTTCGACAACTCGGCGATGGACGGCTACGCGGTTCTCGTCGACGACATCGCGACGGCGACCGAGCAGACTCCGGTGCGGCTGCCGGTCACCGAGGACATCCCCGCCGGTCGCACCGACATGCTGACCATCACCGCCGGCACCGCGCAACGGATCATGACCGGCGCGCCGCTGCCGTCGGGCGCGACGGGGGTGGTGCCCGTGGAGGCCACCGACGGCGGGATCGACACCGTCACGATTCGGGCGAGTGTCCGGCCGGGCCAGCACATCCGTCGCGCGGGCGAGGACGTCACCGCGGGCAGCACCGTGCTGAGGGCCGGCCAGGTGGTGACGCCCGCGGTACTGGGTCTGGCGGCCGCGCTCGGGCTGCCCGAACTGACCGTGATCCCGCGCCAGCGGGTGCTGGTGTTGTCCACCGGAACCGAGTTGGTGGCACCAGGCACCCCGTTGCAGCCGGGCCAGATCTACGAGTCCAACGCGGTGATGCTGGCGGCCGCCGTCCGTGACGCGGGCGGCGAGGTGGTGGCCTCACCGGTGACCGGCGACGACGTCGACGCGTTCCGCGAGACGCTGGGTATGCACTCGGGTCCTGACGGAAGCGTGGACCTGGTCGTCACCACCGGTGGCGTCAGCGCCGGCGCCTACGAGGTGGTCAAAGACGCCTTGTCGGGGACCGTCGAGTTCGTGAAGGTCGCGATGCAGCCGGGGATGCCGCAGGGCGCTGGGGTGTTGGACGACGACGCCAATACCGCGATCATCACGCTGCCGGGCAACCCGGTCAGCGCGCTGGTGTCGTTCGAGGTGTTCATCCGCCCCGCGTTGCGGGCCGCGATGGGCCTGCCGAACCCCGACCGGCCGCGGCGCACCGCCGTACTGGCCGAGGACCTCACCTCGCCGCGCGGCAAGCGGCAGTTCCGCCGCGGTGTGCTGACCGAGGACACGGTGACCAGTTACGGGCCCCCGGCGTCGCATCATCTGCGGTGGCTCGCGTCGGCGAACTGCCTGCTCGAACTCGACGAAGACACCGCGGAGGTGGCCGCCGGGCAACGTGTGCAGGTATGGGACCTGCGCTAGCTGCACTGACCCGTAGACTCGCTCAACGATGGCCAGACGCCCCGACCTCAAGACAGGCCCCGCGCGGCTGGCGGCCCTTGTTCGTACCGCCGTTCCGCCGATGCACCCCGGGGGCCTGCCGTTCGTCGGCGCGAGCCTCGCGGTCGCCCTGGCGGGCCGCCGGAATCGCTGGCTGCGCCGCGCCGGGCTGACCTCCGCGGCGGCCAACGCCGCGTTCTTCCGGCACCCACCCCGCACGCCGCCGACCCGCCCGGGTCTTGTCGTCGCCCCGGCCGACGGGCTCATCTGCGTGGTCGACGACGAGATCCCGCCGAGCGAACTCGGCCTTCCTGCAGTCCCGTTGCCGCGGATCAGCATCTTCCTGTCGCTGCTGGACGCCCACGTGCAGCGGGCCCCGATCGGTGGTGAGGTCGTCGCGGTCGCCCATCGCCCCGGGTTGTTCGTCTCCGCCGATCTGGCGGCCGCCAGCGCGGACAACGAGCGCAACAGCATCCTCATCCGGTCCCCGGAAGGTGCCGAGGTCGTCGCGGTGCAGATCGCGGGCCTGCTCGCCCGCCGGATCGTCTGCGACGTCGCGCCCGGCGACAAGATCGCCATCGGCGACACCTACGGCCTGATCCGGTACGGCTCGCGGCTGGACACGTACCTGCCCGCCGGTTCCACCATTCTTGTCGATGTCGGGCAGCGCTCCCTCGCCGGTGAGACCGTGCTCGCCGAGCTGCCATGATCAAGCCCCGCAAGCGCCGCATCAAAGGGCCGGTCATGAGCGCCCGCATCCTGCCCAGCGCATTGACGGTGGCCGCGATCTGCCTGGGCCTGAGCGCGGTCAAGTTCGCCCTCGACGGCCGACCGACCGAGGCGATGGCGTTCCTGGCCGTGGCCGCCATCCTCGACGCTCTCGACGGGCGCCTCGCCCGCGCGCTGAAGGCGACGTCCCGGATGGGCGAAGAACTCGACTCGCTCGCCGACGCCGTGAACTTCGGTGTGGCACCGGCTTTCATCGTCTATGCCACGCTGCTGTCCACCTCCCGCATCGGCTGGATCGTCGTGCTGCTCTACGCCGTGTGCATCGTGCTGCGACTGGCCCGCTTCAACGCGATGCTCAGCCTCGACCAACCCGACTACGAGAAGAAGTACTTCGTCGGCATGCCCGCCCCGGCAGGTGCGATCGGGGCGATCGGTCCGTTGGCCGCCAAGCTGCAGTTCGGCGATGGCTGGTGGACGTCCGAGGCCGCCGTGGTGATCTGGATGATCGCCGTCTCGCTGCTGGTGGTGAGCACCCTGCCGATGCGCAAGATCCACACGTTCTCGGTGCCGCCCAACATGGTGGCGCCGTTGCTGGCACTGCTGGCGATCGGTGTGGCCGCCTCGATTCTCTACGGCTACGTCGTGATCCTGGTGCTCATCCTGGCCTACGTCATCCACATCCCGTTCGCGATCCGCACCCGGCGGTTCCTCGCCGCGCACCCGGAGGTGTGGGACGACAAACCACGACAGCAGCGTGCCGCGCGGCGGGCCATCCGGCGCGCGCAGCCACATCGCCGGTCGATGATGCGACTCGGCCTGCGCAAGCCGCCGAGAGGCTGACATGTCCGAACTCGAGATGACCGGCAGCACCTCGCCGGGAGCGCACCTCACACTCACCGCCCGGCTGAACACCTCCGCCCTGGACAACCGCCGCGGCGTGGTCCGACTGCATCCGGAAGTCATTGCTGCACTGGGTATCCGAGAGTGGGATGCGGTGTCGTTGACCGGCGCGCGCACGACTGCCGCGGTGGTCGGCGTCGCTCCCGCAGGCACCCCGACCGGCACCGCACTGCTCGACGACGTGACGCTGTCGAACGCCGGCCTGCGGGAGGACACCTCGGTGCTCGTCGCCCCGGTCAGTGTGTGCGGCGCCCGATCGGTCACGTTGAGCGGTTCCAGGCTTGCCACCCAGTCGATCGCCGCGGCCACCCTGCGGCAGGCGCTGCTCGGCAAGGTGATGACCGTCGGGGACACCGTGTCGCTGCTGCCCCGCGATCTCGGGCCGGGCACGTCGACCTCGGAGGCCAGCGCCAAGCTGGCATCGGCTGTCGGTATCACCTGGACCTCCGAACTGCTGACCGTGACCGGGGTGGATCCCTCCGGACCCGCGAGCGTGCAACCCAATTCGCTGGTCAGCTGGGGCTCGCTCGACGTCGCAGGTGGCGTCACCCCGGCGGCTCCGGAGAGCACCGGCCAGCACGTCGTCACCCAGAACTCCAGCGCACCGGCCATCAGCTTCGACGACCTCAAGGGCGCCCACGCCGCCGCCACCCGGTTGACCGAGTGGCTCAAGCTCGCACTCGACGAACCCGAACTGCTCGAGAAGCTCGGAGCCACTGCCAATCTCGGCGTGCTGGTGTCCGGTCCGGCCGGGGTCGGCAAGGCCACGCTGGTGCGGACGGTGTGCAAGGGCAGGCGCCTGGTCGAACTCGACGGTCCGGAGGTCGGGTCACTGCACGCCGAGGATCGTCTGAAAAACGTGTCGTCGGCCGTGGCGACCGTGCGCGAGGGCGGCGGCGTGCTGCTGGTCACCGACATCGACGCCCTGTTACCCGTACCTGCGGACCCGGTGGCCACCCTCATCCTCACCGAACTGCGCTCGGCGATCTCCACGACCGGGGTCGCGTTCGTCGCCACCTCCGCCGTGCCCGACAACCTCGATCCCCGCCTCCGCGCGCCGGATCTGTGCGACCGCGAGATCGGCCTGTCCCTGCCCGACGGCGCGGTACGCGGCCAGTTGCTCGAAGTGCTGCTCCGCGACGTTCCCGCCGGCGAGCTTGATATCGACGAGATAGCCGAGCGCACACCGGGTTTCGTGGTCGCCGACCTCGCGGCGCTGATCCGCGAGGCCGCCTTGCGCGCGGCGGCGCGGGCCAGCGAGACCGGCGAGGACCCCGCACTGACCCAGGAGGACCTGACCGGTGCGCTGGGGGTCATCCGGCCGTTGTCGCGCTCGGCCACCGAGGAGGTGTCCGTCGGGTCGGTGACGCTCGAGGACGTCGGGGACATGGCCGACACGAAGCAGGCGCTCACCGAAGCCGTGCTGTGGCCGCTGCAGCACCCCGAGACGTTCCAGCGCCTCGGCGTACAACCTCCCCGCGGCGTCCTGCTCTACGGGCCGCCCGGCTGCGGCAAGACGTTTGTGGTCCGTGCGCTCGCCAGCTCCGGCCGGCTCAGCGTGCACGCCGTCAAGGGCGCCGAACTGATGGACAAGTGGGTCGGCTCATCGGAGAAGGCGGTGCGCGAACTGTTCCGGCGGGCACGCGATTCCGCGCCGTCACTGATCTTCCTCGACGAGATCGACGCGTTGGCGCCCCGGCGCGGGCAGAGCTTCGATTCGGGTGTGACCGACCGGGTGGTGGCGGCGATTCTGACCGAGCTCGACGGCATCGAACCGCTCAACGACGTGGTCGTGGTCGGCGCGACGAACCGCCCGGATCTGATCGACCCGGCCCTGCTGCGCCCCGGTCGGCTCGAGAGGCTGGTGTTCGTCGAGCCTCCCGACGCCGAAGCCCGCGCCCAGATCCTGCGGACGGCGGGCAAATCGGTGCCGCTGACGTCCGAGGGTCCCGAAGCCGTCGACCTCGACAGTCTGGCCGAGGATCTCGACGGCTACAGCGCCGCGGACTGCGTGGCGCTGCTGCGCGAAGCGGCGCTGACCGCGATGCGCCGCTCGATCGACGCTGCCGACGTCAGCGCGGCCGATGTCGCCGCGGCGCGCGAATCGGTGCGTCCCTCGCTGGATCCCGCTCAGGTCGAGTCGTTGCGGAAGTTCGCCGAGTCCCGCTGAGCCCCATCGGGCCCCATCGGGCCCCATCGCCGAGATTGCATCCTGCGTGCCGAATTCCGACATCGGGCCGCGTGGAACACAGTTTCGGCAGCGCCACTAGCCCGGTTCGCCGTACTCGTCGAACCAGTACGCCAGTTTGCCTCGCCGACTGACCGCACGCAGACGCCGTTCGGCTGACTCCCTCGTCGCCGTGGTGGTCACGATCATGAGCTCATCGCCGACCTCCAGGCGGGTGACGGGCTGCGGCACGAACGAGTGCCCCGCCCGGATGATGAGCGTGATGACGCTGGGATCGGGAAGCCGCAACTCCAGCACCGTGACGTTGTGCAGCCGCGAGCCCGGCAGCACCGTCATGGTCATCAGCTCGGCGCCGAGCACGTCCAGCGGTGCGGCGTCGACCTGGATCTCCCGGGTGGTGTCGCGCGGAATGAGGTCGAGCTTCTCCGCGACCAGCCGCAGGCTCGGCCCCTGGATCAGCGTGAACACCACCACGAGCAGGAACACGATGTTGAGCAGCCGACCGCTGTCGGGGACCCCTTCGACGATCGGGTAGGTCGCCAGGACGATCGGCACCGCCCCGCGCAGTCCGGCCCACGACACGAACGCCTGCTCCCGCCACGGAACCCGAAAGCCGATGAGCGACACCACAACCGAGATCGGCCGGGCGAGCAGCAGCAATACCAGCCCGGCGACGATGGCGGGCACCACCTCGTCGAGCAGTTCGTCCGGCGACACCAGCAACCCCAGGATCACGAACAACCCGATCTGCGCCAGCCAGCCCGACCCTTCGGCGAATGACCGCGTCGCCGAACGGTGCGGCAGGCCGGAATTGGCGAGCACCACCGCAGCCAGATAGGCGGCCAGGAATGCGCTGGCCTGCGCCGAGCCGGCCGCCGCGAACGCGAGCATGCCGAGTCCGAAGGTCGCGAGTGGATAGAGTCCGGCCGCCGGCAGCGCGATCCGCCGCAGGGCCATCGCACCGAGGAACCCACAACCCAGCCCGATCGCGGCGCCGATCGCCAACTGATACACCAGCGTTGCTGCCATCACGACGGGATCCAGATCCAGTGGCGTCACGCTGAACAGCAACACCAGGATGACGGCCGGGGCGTCGTTGAAACCGGACTCCGCCTCCAGCAGCCCGCCCACCCGTCGCGGTAGCGGCACCACCCGCAGGACCGAGAACACCGCCGCGGCATCGGTACTGGAGACGATGGCCCCGAGCAGCAGCGCCAACTGCCAGTTCATCCCGAGCAGCCAGTGCACCGCCGACGCCGTGACCAGCATGCTCACCGCGACGCCGACCGTGGCCAGGACGGCAGCCGGAGCCAGCACCTTGCGAATGTCGGTGAACCTCGTGGTGAGTCCGCCCTCGACGAGGATGATGCCCAGCGCGGCCGTCCCCAGGTCCTGGGCCAACTGGGCGTTGTCGAAGTCCACGCCGAACCCGGCCTCGCCAACCAGCACGCCGACGCCCAGGAACAGCAATAGGGTGGGCAGACCGGCTCCGGTGGCCAGTCTCGTCGCGGCGATGCTCACCAGCAGCACGAGGCCGCCGACGAACATGGCCACGTAGAGCTGGTGCAGGCTCACCGAACCTCATCTGCCGAGCGGGAGTTGTGTCGGTGCCAGTAAAACAGCACGGGCCCGACGATGGTCGTCGCGGCGAAGGAGAGGGTCATGCGGATCGCGATCGCCGGCGCCGGCGCGGTGGGCCGGTCCGTCGCGCAGGAATTGGTGGACTACGGCCACAAAGTCCTTCTCATCGAGAAGGAGTTCACCCGCTACACGCCCTCGAGGGTGCCGGACGCCGAATGGTTCCTCGCCGACGCCTGCGAGGTGTCCTCCCTCGAGGAGGCCGAGATGCACAACTGCGATGTCGCGATCGCGGCCACCGGCGACGACAAGGCAAACCTCGCCATGGCCTTCCTCGCCAAGACCGAATTCGGAATAGACAGGGTGGTCGCGCGGATCAACGACTCCCGCAACGAGTGGCTCTTCACCGAGGCCTGGGGCATCGATGTGGCGGTGTCCACCCCGATGGCGTTGGTCGCCGCGGTGGAGGGCGCGATCGACGTCGGTCATCTGGTACGCCTGATGGACCTCGGCCGGGGATCGCGGGCCGGCGTGGGCCACGGTCAGGCGGCTGTCGCCAAGCTGACCCTGCCCGCCGACAGCCGCCTGGTGGGCCAACGGGTCGGCGACCTCGCGATGCCCGACGACAGCGCGCTCGTCACGCTGCAGAGGGGCAACAGGCTGATCATCCCCGGACCCGACGACGTCCTACGGGCCGGCGACGAGATGCTCTTCATCTCCGGATCAGCGGTGCAGGACCGGATCACGGCCATGGTGCAGGGAGTCTCGCCGCCACGGCTCTGAGTCGGCTGCGAGCGCAGGCATCGGCTCCCCGTAGACTGGGGCGACTCCAGAGTCAGTCCGGCCGGTGACGCCCGTCGCCTCTGTTGTTCACCTGCCCGACGGCTCATCGCCGAACCATGACGAGACGGAGCCATGCTCGCCATCCTCTCTGCCCACGCAGTCGCCACGTTGTTGGCACCGCTGCTGGTGTACCGCTGGGGACGGGCGGCGTTCTATCCGTTGGCTCTGGTGCCGCTCGGCTCACTGGTCTGGGTGGGGCTGAACTGGCCCGGTCGCGGCTCGGCACAGAGCGTCACCGTGCCGTGGGTTCCCGAGCTCTCGATGGACATCACGCTGCGCTTCGATGCGCTCGCGGCGATCATGAGCCTGCTGGTGCTCGGCGTCGGCGCGCTGGTGCTGTTCTACTGCGCCGGCTACTTCAGGCACCACGACGGCAAGCCCGAAAAGCGGCTGCCCAGTTTCGCCGCTGAGATGGTCGCGTTCTCCGGCGCGATGTTCGGCCTGGTCACCAGCGACAACATGCTGGTGCTGTACGTGTTCTGGGAGATCACGACCGTCCTGTCCTTCCTGCTGGTGGGGCACTACGCCGAACGTGCGACCAGTCGCCGCGCGGCGACGCAGGCGCTGCTGGTGACCACGTTCGGCGGGCTGGCGATGCTCGTCGGCATCGTCATGCTCGGCAACATCACCGGGACGTACCTGCTGTCCGAGCTCATCGCCGACCCACCGACAGGCCTGGCCGCCTCGGTCGCGGTGGTGCTGATCCTGGTCGGCGCGCTGTCGAAGTCGGCGATCGTGCCGATGCACTTCTGGCTCCCGGGCGCGATGGCGGCCCCGACGCCGGTGAGCGCCTACCTGCACGCTGCGGCGATGGTCAAGGCGGGCGTCTATCTGATCGCGAGGATGACGCCGGGATTCGCCGACTCCCCCGAGTGGCGGCCGACCGTGGTCACACTGGGTCTGCTGACGATGCTGCTGGCGGGCTGGCGGGCCATCCGTGAGTACGACCTGAAACTGATCCTGGCGTTCGGCACCGTCAGCCAACTCGGCCTGATCACGGTCATGGTCGGTTCCGGTGGCAGCGAGATGATGCTGGCCGGGCTGGCGATGCTGTTCGCGCACGCGATGTTCAAGGCGGCGCTGTTCATGGTCGTGGGGGTCATCGACCACGCCACCGGAACGCGCGACATCCGCAGACTCGCGTGGCTGGGCGACCGCAGCAAGCCGCTGCTGATCATCGCGGCGGGGGCCACCGCCAGCATGGCCGCGCTGCCGCCGTTCTTCGGTTTCATCGCCAAGGAAGCCGACCTCGACACCGTGCTGCACAGCCCGACGCTGGGTGCCGCCGCGCCGTTCGTCCTCGCCGGAATCGTGGTCGGTTCCGTGCTCACCACGGTGTACAGCCTGAGATTCCTGTTCGGCGCCTTCGGCCGTAAGGGCTTGCCGCAGCCCAGTGTCCGGGTGGCCGAGATGCACCGTCCGGAAACCGCGTTCATGATCCCGCCGGCGATCCTGGCGTTCGCCGGTCTGCTGTTCGGTCTCTGGCCGAAGGCGCTGGACAACATCCTCGCCGACTACACCACCACGGTGCCCGACCCGGCGGGCTACGACGCCGACTACCACCTCGCGCTGTGGCACGGCTTCAATCTGCCGCTGCTGCTCTCGGCGGTGGTACTCGGGGCGGGCGTCGCGGTCTACCTGGGTCGGGGCCGGCTCCGACGCACCCGGGTCGGGTTCCTCCCGCTGTCCAACGCCGACCGCATCTACGACGCGGTCCTGCGAGGCGCCGACATAGCGTCCGTGCGGCTGACCGCCGTCACCCAGCGGGGCTCCATCCCTGCGACGCAGTCGGTCATCCTGGCCACCCTGGTGGTGGTGCCGCTGACGGTCCTGGCACTGGGCACCCGCGACCGGCCGGAGTTCGAGCTGTTGGGCTCGCCGCCCCAGGTGGTCGTCGGAATGCTCATGCTGGCCGCCGCAATCGGCGCGACGGTGATGCGCAATCGCCTGGCCGCGGTGCTCCTCGTCGGTGTCACCGGGTACGGCTGCGGCGCGATCTTCGCGTTCCACGGTGCCCCTGATCTGGCGCTGACGCAGTTCCTGGTGGAGACACTGACCCTGGTCGTCTTCGTCCTCGTGCTGCGAGTGCTTCCCCCCGAGACGGGCGAAGCCGACATCAAGCGGTTCCGTGTTCCCCGTGCCGTGCTCGCGCTGGCGGTGGGGGCGACGGTCACCACCCTCGCCGCGTTCGCGATGGCAGCCCGGACCACCCGACCGCTCGCCGAGCTGATTCCCGAGGCCGCCTACCTGCGCGGCCACGGCTCCAACGCCGTGAACGTGCTGCTTGTCGACATCCGCGCCTGGGACACCATGGGCGAGGTGGCCGTGCTGCTGGTGGCCGCGACGGGCGTGGCGTCGCTGGTGTTCCGCAGTCGGCGGTTCGGCGCTGCACCACGGGTCGCCGACGCCGGTCAGCCTGACATCGGCCAGCTCGCGGTGTTCGCGAACAACAGCCCCGCCGCCGGCGAGATCACCTGGCTCCGGGGCAGCGAACTGCGTGACCCGCGGCATCGGTCGCTGGTGCTCGAGGTCGCCACCCGGCTCATCTTCCCGGTGATGATGGTGCTGTCGGCGTACTTCTTCTTCGCCGGGCACAACACGCCGGGCGGCGGCTTCGCCGGTGGCCTGATGGCCGGGTTGGCTCTGGTGCTGCGGTATCTCGCGGGCGGCCGCTACGAACTCGGAGAGACGCTCCCGCTGGACGCCGGAAAGATCCTCGGGGCCGGGCTCACCCTGGCCGCCGGCACCGCCGTGGGTTCGCTGTTCGTCGGGGCGCCCGCGCTGTCGTCGGCACTGATCGAGGTGGACGTACCCGTGCTGGGAACGGTCAAGTTCGTCACCGCCCTCTTCTTCGACCTGGGGGTCTACCTGATCGTGGTGGGCCTCGTGCTCGACGTGTTACGCAGCCTCGGGGCCCGGATCGACGAGGAGATCAGCGAGCAACGAGCGGCGGTGCCGTCGAGGTGACCTCCTACCTGATACCTCTCATCCTCATCGGTGGCCTCACCACCGCCGGGGTGTACCTGCTGCTCGAGCGCAGTCTGACCCGAATGCTGTTGGGGCTGTTGCTGATCAGCAACGCCGTCAACCTGCTGCTCCTCTCCGCCGGCGGTCCGTCAGGCAATCCCCCGGTACGCGGCCGCAGCAGCGTGGGACAGACGACGACCGCAGATCCGTTGGCGCAGGGCCTGATCCTGACCGCCATCGTGATCACCATGGGCGTCGCGGCGTTCGTCTTGGCGTTGACGTACCGCTCCTACCGCCTCAACACCATCGAGGAAGTCAGCAACGACCCCGAGGACACCCGGGTGTCCAAGCTGTCCGGCACGGAGTCCATCGAGGAGGACGAGGACCACCTCGACCCCGATCACAGCAGGGACACCGACCTGCCCGACGAACTCGACGCGCTCCCCGGATTCGAGGGGTCGCGATGACCTCGCTGATGTCGGATGGCGACCTGGCCCAAGTGCTGATTCCGCTGCCGGTGATCGTGCCGTTGCTGGCGGCGGCCATGACGCTGGTCGCCGGACGCAAGCCGCGACTGCAGCGGGTCATCACCGTGGTCGCGCTGTCGGTGGTGCTGGTCGTCGCCGCCGCATTGGTCTACCTCGCCGACCGGGACGGCACCCTCGCCCTGCAGGTCGGCGGTTGGGGCGTCTCCGAACCCGGAATGGGACCGCTCGGGATCACGCTGGTGGTCGACAGGCTGTCGGCCCTGATGCTGATCGTCTCGTCGATCGTGCTGCTCGCCGTCGTCGTCTACGCCATCGGGCAGGGCATCCGCGACGGCGACGACCGCCAACCGGTGTCGATCTTCCTGCCCACCTATCTGGTGCTGTCAGCGGGTGTGTGCATGGCCTTCCTGGCCGGCGACCTGTTCAACCTGTTCGTCGGGTTCGAGGTGCTGCTGACAGCGAGCTTCGTGTTGCTGACGATCGGCGGCAGCAGGGAGCGGGTGCGCGCGGGCATCACCTACGTGATGGTGTCGATGGTGTCGTCGCTGATCTTCCTGTTCGGCATCGCGCTCGTTTACGCCGCCACCGGCACGCTCAACCTCGCCGAGCTCGCGGTGCGCCTCGACGACGTGTCCGACGGCACCCGCACCGCGCTGTTCGCGGTGCTGCTGGTCGCGTTCGGGATCAAGGCGGCGGTGTTCCCGCTGTCGGCGTGGCTGCCGGACTCCTACCCGACCGCCCCCGCGCCCGTCACCGCCGTCTTCGCCGGCCTGCTCACCAAGGTCGGCATCTACGCGATCATCCGGGCGCACACGCTGCTGTTCCCGGGCGGTGAGATGGACGGCGTGCTGCTGGTCGCCGGGCTGCTGACGATGCTGATCGGCATCCTCGGCGCGATCGCGCAGAGCGACATCAAGCGTCTGCTGTCCTTCACCCTGGTCAGCCACATCGGCTACATGATCTTCGGCATCGCGCTGTCGACCGAACTCGGGATGTCGGGGGCGATCTACTACGTCGCGCACCACATCCTGGTGCAGACGACGCTCTTCCTGGTGGTCGGGCTGATCGAACGACAGGCCGGTGCGTCAGCGCTGGAAAGGCTCGGCGGGCTCGCGGCCGCGAGTCCCCTGCTCGCCTTCGTCTTCGTCGTGCCGGCACTCAACCTCGGCGGCATCCCACCGTTCTCGGGCTTCATCGGCAAGGTGGCGCTCCTCGAAGCAGGCGCTCAGGTCGGATCCGTGCTGGCCTGGATTCTGGTCGCCGGCAGCGTCATCACCAGCCTGCTGACGCTCTACGTGGTGACCCGGGTGTGGACCAAGGCGTTCTGGCGGTCTCGCGACGACGCGCCGGAGGGCCACCTGTCGGGATCGGCGCCCAGTGCGCTTCTCGACAACACCGAAGAATCCATGGACATCAAGCTGGCCGACCGGGACGACGTGGGCCGGATGCCGGTGGGCATGCTGTTGCCCACGGGCGCGCTCATCACGGTGGGTCTGGCGCTGACCGTGCTGGCCGGTCCGATCTTCGCCTACAGCGAGCGGGCCGCCTACGAGGTCGTCGATCGGGGCCAGTACATCACCGCAGTCCTGGGGGAGGTGCAGCAGCGATGAGTGCTCGCACGAAGAGCAGAGCACCGATGAGAGCCAATCTGTTGCGCGCATGGTTGCTGTGCTGGTTGATCCTGGTGTGGGTCCTGCTGTGGGGCAACATCTCTGCGGCGAATGTCCTGTCGGGACTGGTTATCGCGTTGATCATCACGCTGTGGCTGCCGTTGCCTTCGGTTCCGGTGGAGGGTCGGCTCCATCCGATTCCGCTGGTGCGGTTGGTTTTCACTGTCGCCTACTGGCTGCTGGTCTCCTCGGTGCAGGTCGCCGCGATGGCGCTGAGGCCGAAGCCGCCGTTGTCGGCGGTTCTCCGGGCGCATCTGGCCATCAAGTCGGATCTGGTGCTCGCGCTGGCGGTCAACATCCTCAACCTCACGCCCGGCAACATCGTCCTCGAGATCGACCAGACCCGCCGGATGATCTACGTGCACGTGCTCGACGTCGCATCGGATCGCGCGGTCGAGAGCTTCCACCGACAGGTCGACCAGCTCCAGAAGCTTCTGGTGGCCGCGTTCGAACCCGATGCCGAATGGAAACCGGCGACGGAGAAGGAGGCGACCACATGAGCACCGTGTGGGTGATCGCCGGCGCGATGCTTGCGGCCGCGGCCGTCGCCACGATGTTCCGGATGCTGCTCGGCCCCACCACGCTGGACCGGTTGGTGGCCCTCGATACCCTTGTCGCGGTGACGATGTGCGCGATCGGCACCTGGGCGGCTTTCAGCCTGGACACCACCGTCACCTACAGCCTGACCGCGCTGGCGTTGATCACCTTCGTCGGATCGGTCAGCGTGGCAAGGTTCCGTGTGCCCGACGTGGCCGACCCGGCGGACAAGGGGCCCGGCCGATGAGCGCTTGCGCGAAGAGCAGAGGGCAGCGATGAGCCCGCTCGACATCGTCACGAGCGTCCTGATCCTCGGCGGGTCGGCCCTGGCGCTGACCGCGGCGATCGGCGTCGTGCGGTTCCCCGACACCCTGTCGCGGATGCACGCCGCCACCAAGCCCCAGGTTCTCGGCCTGCTGCTGGTGCTGGCGGGCGCGGCGATCCGGCTGCGGGGAAATCCCGACGTCGGGATGTTGATTCTGACCGGCATGTTCACGCTGATCACCGCCCCGGTGATCGCCAATCGCGTTGGCCAGTTGGCCTACCGCGAGCAGAACGTCCGCGATGACCTTTTGACCAGGGATGAAATGCATGAATTCGTCGCCGACGGGGAATCCGGCGGCGATGAACCCCCTCGCCAGTGACGCGTCTGCCTGCCGCAGCGACGTAGTCGGAGCCCAGGTGCGCGCGAAGGAATCCGCTTCGGGTCAGCCCCTGTTCACCGATCGGTACGTGCAGGCGCTGCTGGACGGACTGGGCACCGCGACACTCGACGGACTTCCCGGTCCCGCCCTGTCGGCTCAACTGAGCACCCGGACCAAGTGGTACGACGAGTTCTTCGTCGCCGCGGGAGCGTCCGGTATCAGCCAGGTCGTCATCCTGGCGGCCGGGCTGGAGTCCCGGCCGTGGCGGCTGCCCTGGCTGACCGACACCGTCGTCTACGAGATCGACCGACCCGATGTGTTGGCATACAAGAACGCGACGCTGCGGGCGGCCGGAGCCGTGACCGCGGTCAAATATGTTCCCGTGCCGGTCGACCCCGGCGCCGACTGGTCGGTACCGCTGCGCACGGCGGGATTCGATCACGACGAGCCCACGGCGTGGTCTGCCGAAGGGGTGCTCGCGTCGCTGTCGGACGATGCCCGCGACCGGCTGTTCGACCAGATCACCCTCTACAGCGCGCGTGGTAGCAGGATTTCCATGGATGCGTCCGGCGCGGCGGTCGAGGTCATCAACTGCCTGCTGTGCACCCGGGGCTGGGAGATCAGCTCCTTCAGCGCGCACAGCCTCATGCATCGTTACCACCGCGGTTCGCCGACCGACGACGACGCGCTCGCGTCGTTCGGCGGATGCATCGAAGGCCGGCTGCTCTGAGCGGTGGGCAACGCCGGCGCGCTCACTCCGACAGCTGGAACTCCACCATGGCGATGACGGTGTCGACGGCTTCGGACAGAGCCGCCACCCGATCCGCGACGGTCGGCGCCGCCAGCATCGCGTACCGGTCGGCCTGTCCGATCGGCAGCCGAGAAGCCAACGCGTACAACCACAGTGCGGCGTCACCGGATTCGTCGGCGCCCAGCACGATGTCGCGGGCGTTGACCTGCGCGCCCCGCGCTTCGGCGATGCGCTCGAACAGCGTCACCATCCGGTCTTCGATCTCGCGGATCGCATCAGCGGTGACCGCCGCCCCTGGTTCGTCCGGCCACAACTCGACCGCCGCCTGCGGATAGGGATTGTCCGGCTGCCATTCCAGCACCCGGAACCGCTCCCCGATGTCGCAGGTGAGCCGGTAGCGGCCGGCGCCCATGTCCACACATTCGGTGATGTGAGCCAACACGCCGACATCGCTTCGGCTGTCCCCGCCGCCGACCTCCCGGCCCGCCGCGATGAGCACCACCCCGAAGGTCGGGTCGTCGGCGGCCAGACAGGTCTGCACCAGCGCCGAATACCTCGGCTCGAAGATCCGCAGCGGCAGCCCTTCGCCGGGCAGCATCGCCACCTCGAGCGGGAAGATCGGCAGTGTCGGCACGGCTAGATCACCAACTCGGCGATCAACGCGTCGACGACCGTTCGCAGGTCCCCGTCATGCTCCTCGGCGACTCTGCGCTGCCGCTGATACGACGCACCGGCGCGGGAGATGTCGGCGACGCTGGCGAGTTCGTCGACACACGAGAGCGACTTAGCCACCGGCGTAAGGCGTTCCAGAAGATCGTCGAGATCCTCGGTGACCAGCCGTTCGTTGCTGTCCGCGTCGAGGATGATGATGGCGTCCAACCCGTATCGGGCTGCCCGCCACTTGTTCTCCTGGACATGCCACGGCGGCATCACCGGCAGCGTCTCCCCGGCGTCCAGCCGGCGGTCCAGGTCGACGATGAGACAGTGCGTCAGAGCGACCAGAGCCGAAAGCTCCCGCAGGTTGGACACCCCGTCGAAGATCCTGACCTCCACCGTACCCAGATGCGGTGAAGGTCTTATGTCCCAACGTATCTCGTTCATATGGTCGATGATGCCGGTCTTCTTCTGGTCCGCGACGAAACCTTCGAACTCGCGCCACTCCTGGAAATGGAACGGCAGGCCCGCGGTCGGCAACTGCTGGAACATCATGGCGCGGTTGCTGGCGTAGCCGGTGTCCTCGCCGTCCCAGAATGGGGAGGACGCCGACAGTGCCAACAGATGCGGATACTGGTTGAGCAGCGAGGTGATGATCGGCATCACCTTGCGCGCAGAGGAAACCCCCACGTGCACATGCACTCCCCAGATCAGCATCTGCCTGCCCCACCACTGGGTGCGCTTGATCAACTCGGCGTAGCGCGGGGCGTCGGTGAACTTCTGCGTCGACCATTCCGCGAACGGGTGAGTGCCCGCACAGAACAACTCCATGCCACGATCGCGCACGATCTGCCGAACGGGTCGCAGGGTCGACTGCAGGTCGTCCATCGCCTGCCCGGCGTTGTCGCAGATGCCGGTGACGATCTCGACGGTGTTGCGCAGCAACTCCTTGTGCACGTGCGGGTTCTCGCCGAGTTCGGCGATCACCGATGCCGCCTCGTTGCTCAGCTCACGGGTCTGGGCGTCGACGAGCGCGAACTCCCATTCGACCCCGAGGGTCGGCCGCGGCGACCCGACAAAATCGATCCGGCTGTCAGCCCGAGGTGATGACACCACAGGCCACCCGCGCTCCGGCGTCGCCGGTCGCCAGGGTGGTCTGATCCGGCGGCGGATCGCCGTTGACCTGCTGGTAACGCTCCGGCGGGATGTTGGCGAAGTTGTCGGCGTTCTCGTGGATCATGATCGAGGTGCCTGCTCCGTCGAGGAGCTCCTCGTAGGTGAACGCATCGGTGGTGGTCACCAACATGGCTGAACCGTCCTCGCGCACCTGCAGCGAGGTCAGGTCGCCACTGGCGGGATGTCCGGTGTTGCCCGTCGCCTGGAAGTGCCCACCGGCGGAGTTGAAGTCCGCCGGTGCGCCACCGGTCGGTGCGACGGAGTCGGCCTCGCACCGGCCGACCGAGTGGATGTGCAGACCGTGGAAGCCGGGGGTGAGTTCGCCGGCGACCGTCGTCTGCACCGTGACGGTGGCGTAGCCGTCTGCGAACGCGATCTCGGCGTTGGCGACCGTGGTGCCGTCGGCGAGATTGAGGTCCGCGGTCAGGATCTGCCCGCCGGACTCTTCGCTCGCCCCGGAACCCTCTTCACCCGGTGAGGCCGACGGCGCCGGTGAACCGGTCCAGACCGGCGGCGTGGTGCCCGGCGATGTGGCGACGGGTTCGTTGGGACTGCAGGCGGTCAACGCGAGCGCGGGCACTGCGAGGAAGGTGGCGACGGCAACGGTCCTGAGCATGCCCAAGAGCCTAACCGGTGACCGCCACGACCACGCCCGGCGGTTGCTCAATGAGTTCTGGGACACGGGGAGCCACCGGAGCCTCGAGCAATCGACCGACGTCCTCGGCGGCCTGCTGCTCGCCGGGTTCGTCGCTGAAGTACACCGTGGTGACTGTCGTCTCGGGCAGCGTCAGATTTCCGGTCTCGGTGACATTCCAGCCGTCTTCTCTGAGTCGCTCGGCGGTGGCCTCCGCGGCGCCCGGGGTCTCGGAGATGTTGAACACCCGCACGTCGGCCCGCGCCGGTTCGGCGGGCGGTTCCGTGGTGGTGGTCGTGGTGGTGGTCGTCGTGGCGATGGAGGAATCAGCGTCGTCGGAGCCGCCGCCCATCGCCTGGAGCGCGACGAGCAGGAACACCACGCCGAGGAACAACAGCACCATCACCATGGCGCGGAGGGGCAAGCCCGAGGACTCTCGCTGATTCATTGGCGCCTACTGTATCGGCAGGTCGAGCGGAGGAGGAAAAGCTCGGCTCACCTCAGGTGACATCAAAACCGAGGCGGCGGGCGGCTCTGGCCTTCTGCCGACTCGCGCGCAACCGTCGCAGCCTTTTCACCAGCATCGGGTCTGCCGCCAACGCCTCGGGACGGTCCACCAGCGCGTTCAGCACCTGGTAGTACCGGGTCGCCGACATCGAGAACAGCTCCTTGATGGCGTCTTCCTTGGACCCTGCGTACTTCCACCACTGCCGTTCGAAGGCCAGGATGTCGTGCTCGCGGCGGGTCAATCCGTCGGCGGGGACAGAATCGTCCCCGGAATGCTCAGTCCGCGCGATGGCGCCGTCCATATCGCTTTGGGACCCTTCCGACACTCGAAAATGACATCGCTGTGGTTCGGCACGTATTCAATCACGGCTTGGTCACCGAGGGGGTCACCAATCGCCGCGAGTCGGCTCACCAAGCTCGCCCCTTTAAGCTCTCGTGCATGGCTGTAGTACCCATCCGCATCGTGGGAGATCCCGTCCTGCACACCGCGACCGAACCGGTGCCTGTCGGCGACGACGGTTCCCTGCCCGCCGACCTGGCGGATCTGATCGAGGATCTGTACGACACCATGGACGCCGCGAACGGAGTCGGGCTGGCCGCCAACCAGATCGGAGTGGCCAAGCGGGTCTTCGTCTACGACTGCGCCGACGCACGCGGCAAGACGACCCGCCGGCGCGGCGTGATCGTCAACCCGGTGCTGGAAACCACCGAGGTGCCCGAGACGATGCCCGACCCCGAGGACGACGACGAGGGCTGTCTGTCGGTGCCCGGGGAATCGTTCCCGACGGGGCGTGCGTCGTGGGCCCGCGTGACGGGACTGGACGCGGACGGGACGCCGATCACGCTGGAGGGCACGGATCTGTTCGCCCGGATGCTGCAGCACGAGACGGGTCACCTGGACGGTTTCCTGTACCTCGACCGACTGGTCGGGCGTAATGCCCGCAGCGCCAAACGCGCGGTGAAGTCCCACGGCTGGGGCGTTCCCGGGCTGTCCTGGACGCCGGGCGAGGATCCCGATCCGTTCGGCCACTGAGCGATGACGGACCTGCCGGCTCCCGGCACGCGTGTCAGCCTGCGGTATCGGCTGCCGACGGGATCGACGCCCCCACACACCGATGTGGTCGGCCATCTGGTGGGAGTCTCCCCGGTGGTGCGGGTGCGGACCAGGCACGGCGATGTCGTCGACGTGGTACCCGAGGATGTGCTGGCGGTCCGGGTGGTGCCCGAGATGCCGGTGCGAACCGGTGAGATCCGCAACCTCGAACACGCCGCCGCGCTGGGCTGGCCCGGCACCGAACAGCATTGGCTCGACGGCTGGCTGCTGCGCTACGGGCTGGGCAGCACCCGGCGAGCCAACTCCGCAGTGCCGCTGCGGTTCACCTCGCACGCCGAGCTGGTCGCCGCCGCGGACTGGTACGCCTCGCGCGGGCTGCCGGCCCTGATCTCGGCGGCGGACCGGTTGTTCAGGGTTCCCGACGATGTGCCGGTCGAGGCCGAAACCCTGGTGATGGCAGGCGATCTCAGCCGGGCCGCCGCGGTGCCCGAGTTGGCTCTGCGCGCCTGCCCCGACGAGCGCTGGCGAGCCGTGAACTCGCGCGACGTACCCGACGAGGTGTTCACCGCCGTCGTAGACGGCGCGGTGATCTTCGGCGAACTGGCCGGCGCAGCGGTGGGGCGCGCAGCGGTGACGGACGCACCCGACGGCACCCGGTGGGTCGGACTGTCCGCGGTGCACGTCTCAGACGACGCCCGGCGCCGGGGTCTGGCGCGCACCCTGTGCTCAGGTCTGCTGGATTGGGCTCGCGAACGCGGCGCGACCCGCGCGTATGTGCAGGTGGTCGCCGACAACGGCGCCGCTCGAGCGCTTTACGAGTCGATGGGATTCGTGGTGCACCACCGCCTGCGGTACGTCCGCGCCGAGGATCTGCTGGCGCGCGGTCCCGCCGTAGGGTGAGTCCATGCGCCTGGCCACCTGGAACGTCAACTCGATCCGCACCCGAGTGGACCGCGTCACCGACTGGCTGCAACGCGCCGACGTCGACGTGCTCGCGATGCAGGAGACCAAATGCTCCGACGAACAGTTCCCGACCATGCCGTTCGCAGCCCTCGGCTATGAGGTCGTGCACAGCGGGTTCAATCAGTGGAACGGCGTGGCCATCGCGTCGCGGATCGGCCTTGACGACGTGCAGGCGGGTTTCGCCGGACAGCCGGCGTGGGGCGACAAGCCCGACGTCCCGGCCGCAGCCGAGGCGCGGGCGCTGGCAGCGACGTGCGGTGGCGTCCGGGTGTGGAGTCTGTACATTCCCAACGGCCGCACCGTCGATTCGGCGCACTACGTCTACAAGCTGCAATGGCTTGCCGCCCTTCGGGAGACGGCTGCGACCTGGTTGACCGAGGTCCCGTCGGCTCCGATCGCACTCGTGGGTGACTGGAACATCGCCCCGACCGACGACGACGTCTGGGACATCGAGTTCTTCGAGGGCAGCACCCACGTCACCGAGGCGGAGCGCGCGGCGTTCGGCTCGATCGTCGACGCCGGGTTCACCGATGTGGTGCGACCTTTCACGCCCGGGCCCGCCGTGTACACGTACTGGGACTACACCCAGCTGCGGTTCCCGAAGAACCGCGGCATGCGCATCGACTTCATCCTGGGCTCACCGGCTCTGGCCGCGCGAGTCGCCCACGCGGAGATCGTGCGGGAGGAACGAAAAGGCAAGCAGCCCAGCGATCATGCCCCGGTTCTGGTGGAACTCACCGAGCATCGGTGAGTTCCACCTCTGCGACACAACGCGTCTCAGCAACCCCTATGACTCGTTGCCGCCGGTGTCGTTGCCGCCGGTGTCGTTGTCACCGGTGTCGTTGCCGCCCGTGTCGTTGTCACCGGTGTCCTCGTCGCCCTCGTCGTTGTCGCCCGGGCCGTTGTCCGCGGGCGGCTCACCGTCGTCCTCCTGCTGTTCTTGCTGCGGTTCCTCCTGCTCTTGGAGGTCCTCAGAGGGTTCTTCGCCGTCGAGTCCATCGGTGAGGTCGTCCTCGTCGAGCTTCCTCTTCTTGGCCGGCGGCTCGGTTTCTCCGGCAGTCGGTGCCACGACGGGCGGCGTGGAACCGCCGCCGAGTTCGCCCGCGGGACTCTTCAGGGGACCTTCGGGATCGGAACCGGTGACGTTCAAACCCGTGACATCGGAACCCGTGACGTCGGCCCCGGTGACGTTGGAAACAGCGAGTTCGGGACCATCAAGGTCTACCGGGGGAGCCACCGCAGGCCCGGTGGGAGGCGCCGGCAGCGGAGCCACGCCGTCGATCCATCCCTTCTGCGTCGAGGACCAGTTCCGGTTGTAGGCGCTGTCGATGATGGGCTTGAGCATCCTGTCCAGGAAGGCGACGAAATTCGGGTCCCAGAAGTCGCTTTCGTACATGTCGTGAAGTAGCGGAAGCCGTTCGGCCGGAATGATGATGGTCGTCCGCGTCCCGCCCAGCGCGTTCTGCTCGACCTTGTAGCGCGTCGGCAACGTCTGGATGTCATAGAAGGCCGCATCGACATGCCTCAACTTCGCGCCGTTGACCGCGTTGAGCACGGCGAGAATGTTGAACGGGTTATCCGGGAAGTCCGCGGTGCCGTCGTATTCCGCCGACACGAGGAGTACATCCCACGGCGTATCCGGCACCGGCTGATACTTGACGCCCACAAAGAAGATGCGACTGGGTGCGCCGTAGATGCCGATCGTCATCTCCTCCGGCAACGGCGGAGTCACCCCGTCCTCGGTGTCTTCCAGATCCTCCAGTAGGCGATAGATCACGTCGACAACGGACGGCGCCCCCTTGGACACCCCGCCGATAGTGAGAGGTGTTCCCAGTGCCGCCTGATGCGCGTAAATGGCGTTGTACAGGTTGTCCGAACCCTCCGGGATCGACTTCGCAAACTCGGCATCACCCGGGAACGGCACGCTGATGCGCGCGTCATAGTTCGCGAAGTACCCGCCGAACGCTGTCGTCATCTGTTCTTCGGTGAGTTGCGCATAGCTCCCCTCCCCGCCGACCAGCAGTGCGGTTGCGCCATTGGTACATCCCACCGTTCCGCAGGCTCCCCCTCCCGGCGGTGCGGCGATTGCTGTCGGCGACAGAAGAAATGAGCTACTGGCCAACATAGCAACGACAGCGCGTTTGGATATTTTCATCGTGCAACCCCCCTGGTAGGGCAGGAAACCCCCCACGAGTTCCCCTACAGGAGGCTGAGCGTACTCCACAAAATCGACGCGGCAAAGCAGTTTTAGCAAACATTTGTTGATTCACTAGATCTGCCGGTTGACGCACACCGGCGCTCGAGGTTCCGTCTGCACGGCGGCTGCGCTAGCGTGGCAGCGTCAACAACGCGGGAGCGTGCCCAGCGCGCTGAGAGGACGGGTAGGCCCGTCGACCGTACGAACCTGACCGGGTAATGCCGGCGTAGGGAGAAGCACCGGAATGTCCGTCGATCCAACTGCCACCACCGGCTCCACCTACCTCCCGCTCGCCCCGTCGGGGCAGACGCCGCTGCGGGTGATGACGATCGCGGGTTCGGACTCCGGCGGTGGCGCCGGGATCCAGGCCGACATGCGGACCTTCGCGATGCTGGGCATCCACGGCCTGGTCGCAGTCACCGCGGTGACGGTGCAGAACTCACTGGGCGTCAAGGGCTTTCATGAGATCCCACTGGACGTCATCGCCGGCCAGATCGAGGAGGTGGCCTCCGACATCGGGGTGCAGGCCGCCAAGACCGGCATGCTCGCGTCATCCGACATCATCAACACCATCGCCGAGGCCTGGGTCGGACAGGGCCTCGCGGGCAGCGTGCCGCTGGTCGTGGACCCGGTCTGTGCCTCCATGCACGGAGACCCGCTTCTGCACCCGAGCGCACTGAACTCGTTGCGGCAGAAGCTTTTTCCGCTGGCCACGCTGGTGACGCCCAACCTCGACGAGGTTCGGTTGCTGGTCGACATCGAGGTGGTCGATGCCGACACGCAGCGGGCCGCGGCCCGTGAACTGCACGCGCTCGGTCCGCAGTGGGCGCTGGTCAAGGGCGGACATCTGCGGTCCTCGACACACAGTCCGGATCTGTTGTTCGACGGCACCGAATTCCACGAGTTCGATTCCCCACGCATCAACACCGGCCACGACCACGGCGCCGGTGACACGCTCGCGGCCGCGATCGCCAGCGCCCTCGCGCACGGGTACCCGGTGCCCGACGCCGTCGCGTTCGGTAAACGCTGGGTCACCGAATGCCTGCGCGCCGCGTACCCGCTGGGGCAGGGTCACGGCCCGGTGTCCGCTCTGTTCCGGCTGGGCTGATGGACGACATCGCCGGCATCGTGCACGAGCCCGCAGGCACACCGGCGGGCGGTGTGGCCCTCACACACGGCGCCGGCGGCAACCGGGATTCTCCGATGCTCATCGCCACGTGTGAGGAATGGGCACGGCGCGGTTGGCTCGCGGTTCGCTACAACCTGCCGTACCGACGGCGCCGCCCCAAAGGACCTCCCTCGGGTGCCCAAGCGGCCGACCGGGCGGGCATCGTCGAGGCGGTGGAAGCGATGCGTGCACTGCTCGGAGACCCGGAACTTCCCGTGGTCGCCGGAGGCCACTCCTACGGCGGACGCCTCACCTCGATGGCAGTCGCCGATGACGGCCTCGAACTCGACGTGCTCACGCTGTTCTCCTACCCTCTGCACCCGCCGGGCAAGCCCGAACGTGCCCGCACCGAGCACCTACCGCGCATCGCCGTCCCGACCGTGTTCACCCACGGAACCGCGGACCCGTTCGGCAGCATCGACGAGATCGCCCCGGCCGCCGCCCTGATCGCCGCCCCCACCCGGATCGTCGAGATCACCGGCGCGCGTCACGATCTCGCTTCCAGGAAACTCGACGTTCCGGCCCTTGCGGTCGACGCGGCGCTGCACCTACTCGACTGAGCTATCGTCGCGGTGTGTCCGTGCCGCCTCAGGGGCCACCCCCGCCTCCACCTCCTTACGGCCCCGGTGGATACCCACCGCCTCCTCCCCCACTTCCGTACCCGGGTGGCTACCAGCCTCCGCCGCCGCCGAGGAAGACGAACTGGTGGTTGATCGGCGGCATCGTGCTCACGGTGCTGGTGGTCTTGTGCATCGGCGCGGTGATCGTGTTCAAGGCGGTCATCGGTCCCGGCAACGTGACGGCAACCGACGTCGCCGTCGGTGACTGCCTGGCCGAGATCCCCGACGGTGACGAGGTACTCCGGGTCCAGACGGTCGGCTGCGATGAACCACACGCCGGAGAGGTGTTCGCTGTTCTCCTGATGCCCGACGGTGACTTCCCGGGTATGGAGGCAATCGAGGCCTACCACGACAAATGCGGCCCTGAGCTCGCGACTTACTCGCCCGCGGCGATGACCGACGATTCGGTTCAGCTCTACGTCCTGTATCCGACCGCGGAGACCTGGGCCGCCGGTGACCGTGCTGTGACCTGCATTGCGACCCTCGACCCGCCCCGGACCGGTTCCCTCAGAGGCTGATACCTCGGGTACCGTCTACCCATGACTTCGGAGCACTTCGACGCGGTCATCGTGGGAGCCGGCTTTGCAGGCATCGGCGCTGCCATCCAGTTGAAGCGGATGGGCTACGAGAACTTCGTCATCCTGGACCGCGAGGACGACCTCGGCGGGACGTGGTACGTCAACCACTACCCGGGCCTGGCGGTCGACGTCCCCACGACCACTTACTCGTACTACTTCGAGCCGAACCCGAACTGGTCCCGGCTGTTCTCCACCGGTGACGAGATCAAGCAGTACGCCGACGACGTCGCGGACAAATACGACGTGCGCCGCCACATCCGGTTCAGCATCACCGTCCAGGGCGCCCGCTGGGACGACGACACCCAGCGGTGGCATGTCGCCCTGGCCGACGGCGCGACGCTGACGACCCGCTACCTGATCACCGCGACCGGCTTCCTGTCCCAACCGCACATCCCCGACATCCCGGGGATCACGGAGTTCGACGGGCGCATCATCCACACCACGGCGTGGGACGACTCCTACGACCCGACCGGTGAGCGGGTCGGCATCATCGGCACCGGCGCCACCGCGGTTCAGCTGATCCCGGAACTGGCGAAGAAGGCCGCTGATCTGACGGTGTACCAGCGGACCCCGATCTGGGTGGTGCCCAAGGTCGACTTCCGGTTCTCCGAGCGCGCCAAGCGACTGTTCGCTCGGATGCCGTTGACGCAGAGAATGATCCGGTGGGTCACCGACACGATCTATGAGCTGATGATCTCGGTGGCGGTGCTGCACAATCGACAGACCCGCGGACGGTTCAACATCGGGGCGAGCGATCTGGCGAAGATGCACCGGTTCGCGACCATCCGGGACAAGGAGCTGCGGGACAGGCTCACCCCCGACTACGACTTCGGATGCAAACGACCCACCTTCTCCAACAGCTACTACCGCAGCTTCACCAAGCCTCATGTGCACCTGCAGGACAACGGCATCGCGCGGATCGAATCGGACGGCATCGTCGGCAACGACGGCCGGAAGACGGCCATCGACACCCTGGTGCTCGCCACCGGCTTCGATCTGTGGGAGGCCAACTTCCCCGCCATCGAGGTCATCGGACGCGACGGCCGCAATCTGGGTAAGTGGTGGCGCGAGAACAGGTTCCAGGCATATCAGGGTGTCTCGATGCCGCTGTTCCCCAACTATCTGTCACTCGCCAGTCCCTACGCCTTCCTCGGGTTGAACTTCTTCAACACGATGGAGTATCAGATGCGACACATGCAGCGTCTCTTCGACGAGATGAAACGCCGTGACGCCACGACGTTCGAGGTCACCGACGAAGCCAACACCCGGTTCCTGGATCGGATGACCGAACTGCTCGGCGATTCGTTGTTCGTCAACGGCAACTGCGCATCGGCACGCTCGTACTACTTCAACCCCAGTGGTGAGCCGACCCTGCTGCGGCCCACATCCACCCGTAAAGCCATCGAAGAAGCCAGCGACTTCCCGCTGAGCGACTACCAGATCAACTAGGAGTCACGAGTGCCGAAAGAGAATTCACGTGCCGCGACCGTCGCCGGAGTGGCGCTCGCCGGGGCCGGGTTGGCGCACTTCGCCGTCCCGCAGCTTTTCGAGGGGCTCACCAAGCCTGCGTTTCCCACCAACACCCGGCAGCACGTGTACATCGACGGCGGTATCGAGACCGTCGTGGGACTCGGACTCGCGGCTCAGCGCACCCGCAAGCTGGCCATCGCGGGCCTGATCGGATACCTGCTCTACTTGACCGGCAACGTGGTTCGCAACCGGTAGCGTCCCAGCAGCGTCAGCTCCACCAACCGTTCCACGGTTGCCCTCGCCTCGTGCGAGTTCGAATAGTGCACCAGCCGGCCGATGTCGATCACCAGCGACATCGCGGCGTGCACCGCGAAGCGCGCCTGCGCGGCAGTCCATTCCGGCCGGACCGACACCACCAGCTCGACCCACGACTCCACGGTGGACCGTTGCAGGTCGCGCAGGATGCGCTGATCCGCCGCTGTCAGGTTGAGACGTTCGCTGTAGTAGACGTTCTCGAGTTCGGGTTGGTCGAAGGAGCGGGTCACGTAGAAGTCGATCACCGCTGACAGCGATTCCTCGGGAACGCTGACGGTCGCCATCACCGCCGACAGTTCGGCGGACAACCTGTCGGAGGCTCGCCGGAACGCCGCGGCGAGGATGTCGGACTTTCCCGAGAAGTACTTGTAGATAGCGGACGTCGGAATGCCCACCGCCGAGGCGATGTCATCCATCGTGGTGTCGCGATAACCCTCGAGGTTGAACAGCCGTAGCGACTCCGTCAGCAGCGCTTCGTATTTGGACGAGTCCACTCGCCGGGAGCCGTCGGCCGCCGCCAGTGGGGTGGGCGTCTCGGGCAGCTCCGCGGTGAGCACCTTGCGCACGAGCTGACCCAGCAGCTCATGTACCTGGGCAGCGGGCAGTTTGGCCCGATGATCGACGATGCTGCCGATCACCGACAACACCGCGGTGGACACCGTCGAACGCTGCCGGACGGTGAGCTCCGGCCGAAGCACCATCAGCGGCCGGTGGATCCGGTGATGCACCGTCCGCAACTGGTCGATCAGCAGTGCCTGGTCCTCGTCGTGCAGATACCGGGCCTCCCAGCGGTACAGGCCTCCGGAAGCCCTGTTGGCCATCGCGATGCCGATGAGCGCCGACACCAGCCGGTCCAGTACCTGCTGCGGGTCGTCCCCATCGATCTCCGCGGTGCCGTCCACCAGCTGCTGACCGAGGTTGAGGACCGCACCGCGGAAGAGTTCGTACTTGCTCGAGTAGTGGCGGTACAGCGCCGCTGCCGAGATTCCGACCCGCGAGGCGATGGTCTCCATGCTGACCCCGTGGTAACCCAGCTCGCTGAACGCCTCGGCCGCCGCGCGTGCGATCTGCGCCTTGCGGTCCCTGGGCCGACGCCGGATGCCACCGGCATCGCGGTCGTCAGCGGCGGTGCGCGCCATGGCGCTCACGATAACGGAGACTGGTCACCGTGACTTCGTCCGACAGCCCGCAGTTGCAGCGACGGCTCGGGACTTTCGACACCGTCACCATCGGGCTCGGCGCGATGGTGGGGGCGGGGATCTTCGTCGCGCTCGCCCCGGCCGCGGCGGCGGCAGGCTCCGGCCTGTTGATCGGTCTGGCCGTCGCCGCCGTCGTGGCGTGCTGCAACGCGATGTCCTCGGCCCGACTGGCGGCGCGCTATCCGCAGTCCGGCGGCACCTATGTGTACGGCCGCGAGCGGCTCGGTCCGTTCTGGGGCCACACCGCGGGGTGGAGTTTCGTCGTCGGCAAGACGGCGTCCTGCGCGGCGATGGCGCTCACGGTCGGGTACTACGTGTGGCCGGCGTATGCGAACGCGGTGGCGGTCGCGTCGGTGGTCGCGCTGACCGCCTTCGGTTACGCGGGGATCCAGAAGTCGGCTCTGCTCACCCGGGTCATCGTCGCGCTGGTGCTCGCGGTGCTGGCGATGGTGGTGATCGTCGTACTGGGCTTCGGCGACCCCGACCCCGCGCGGCTGGCAGTGGACGACGCCACCGGCTACGGCGTGCTCCAGGCGGCGGGTCTGCTCTTCTTCGCCTTCGCGGGGTACGCGCGGATCACCACCCTCGGGGAGGAGGTCCGCGATCCCGCGAGGACGATTCCGCGCGCCGTGCCGCTGGCTCTGGGCATCGTTCTGGTCGTCTACGCCGTGGTCGCCGTCGCGGTGCTCGCACAACTGGGCAGCGCCGGCCTCGCGACGGCCGAGGCGCCGCTGTCCGAGGCGGTGCGTGCCGCGGGCTTCCCGGCGCTGGTTCCGGTGGTCGGTGTCGGCGCAGCGGTCGGGGCGCTGGGGGCGCTGCTGGCACTCCTGCTCGGCGTGTCCAGGACCACCCTGGCCATGGCCCGCGATCACCACCTGCCCCACGCGCTGGCTGCGGTGCACCCCCGCCACGGGACGCCACACCGCGCGGAGTTGGCCGTGGGGGTCGCGGTCGCACTGGTCGCCGCCGTCGTCGACGTCCGCAGCGCCATCGGCTTCTCGTCGTTCGGGGTGCTGTTGTACTACGCGATCGCCAACGCGTCGGCGCTGACGCTGGGTGCGGGCCGGCTGCTGCCCGCCGTCGGACTGGCCGGCTGCCTGACGCTGGCGGTGACGCTTCCGCTGACCGCGGTCCTGGCCGGGACTGCGGTGGTGCTGATCGGCATGGTCGCCTACTCGGCTAGCGGCATCCGCCGTCATGGTGTGTAGTCGCATATCGTGGCCCTCACCTGGATGACGTGGAAGCCTGTCGACTCCCGGTCGGATCCCGACTTCGTGGTCGCCCCCGACGAACGGCTGAGCTGGCCGCGAACCCTCGGCCTGGGAGCCCAGCACGTGGTGGCGATGTTCGGCGCCACGTTCCTGGTGCCGGTGCTCACCGGCTTCCCGCCGGCCACCACCCTGCTGTTCTCCGGCGTCGGCACCGTGTTGTTCCTGCTGATCACCGGCAACCGCCTGCCGAGCTACCTCGGGTCGAGCTTCTCGGTGATCGCACCGGTCACCGCGGCCGTCGCGGCGCAAGGCACCGGCAGTGCGCTCGGCGGAATCGTAGCGGTAGGTCTGTTGCTGATCATCGTCGGCGCGGTCGTCCATCTGGCCGGCACCCGCTGGCTCGACCTGACGCTGCCGCCGGTGGTCACGGGCGCGGTCGTCGCGCTCATCGGCTTCAACCTGGCACCGGCAGCCAAGACCAACTTCGAACAGGGACCGCTGCTGGGGATCGTCACGCTGGTCCTTCTGGTCGGCGCGCTCGCCTTCTTCCGCGGCATGATCGGCAGGCTCGCGATCTTCCTGGCGGTGGTTGCGGGCTATCTTCTCGCGCTGCTCCTCGGGGACGTGGACACCTCCGGCATCGGCGCTGCACCGTGGATCGGCCTCCCGGAGTTCCAGACGCCGGCATTCTCGCTGGCGGTGCTGCCGATGTTCCTGCCCGCGGTGATCGCGCTGATCGCCGAGAACATCGGCCACGTCAAGTCGGTCGGCCAGATGACCCGCACCGACATGGACCCGCTGATGGGGCGCGCGCTGGCCGCCGACGGCGTGGCCACGACGCTGGCCGGGTTCGGCGGCGGGTCGGCGACCACGACCTACGCCGAGAACATCGGGGTGATGGCCGCGACCCGCGTCTACTCGACCGCTGCGTACTGGGTCGCCGCGGCGGTGGCGATCGTACTGTCGCTGTGCCCCAAGGTCGGTGCGGTGATCTCGGCGGTCCCGGCGGGCGTGCTCGGCGGCGCCACCATCGTGCTCTACGGGCTGGTCGGCATCCTCGGCGTGCGGATCTGGCTGACCAATCACGTGGACTTCTCCAAGCCGGTCAATCAGATGACGGCGGCGATCCCGTTGATCATCGGCATCGCCGACTTCACCTGGCAGATCGGCACTCTGACGTTCACCGGCATCGCACTGGGGTCCATCGCCGCGCTGCTGATCTACCACGGCATGCTGCTGCTGGGCTTCAGGCAGGGTCGAGCAGAGCCGACGGACCACGATTCATCAGCTGACGCCCGATGATGATGCGCTGAATCTCACTGGCGCCCTCCCAGATCCGCTCCACCCGTAGCTCGCGGAACAGCCGCTCCGCGACGTTCTCCCGCATGTAGCCGCGGCCGCCGAAGATCTGCACCGCGCGGTCGGCCGCCCGTCCGGCCATCTCCGAGCAGTAGAGCTTGGCCATCGACGCCTGTCCGTGCAGCGTCTTGCGGTCGTGGCCCGCGTCGATCGACCGGGCGACCTCGTAGAGCATGGTGCGGGCGGCGAACAACTCCGTCGCGCTGTCGGCGAGCATGCCCGCCACCAACTGGTGCTCGCCCAGCGGGCGACCGTCGACGACCCGTTCCCGCGCGAACACCGTCACCTCGTCGAGCAGTCGCTGCGCCGCACCCACGCAGCGGGCAGCCACCATCATCCGCTCGAAGCGGAACCAGTCCTGGGTGAAGGTCATCGCTCCGCCCTCCTGTCCCACGAGGTTCGCCGCAGGCACCCGCACCTCGTTGAACTCCACGATCGGGTGTTCATCGGCAATGTTGTGCGAATACTGCGGTGAGCGAACGACTTCCACACCCGGCCAGGGAAGGTCGACGATCAGCAGCACATGATCCCCAGCCGCCGGCCCGTTGGACAGCACGGCTTCGACGAAGACATAGTCGGCCAGGTTGAACGAGGTGACGTGCCACTTCACCCCGTCGAGGACGTACTCGTCGCCGTCACGGCGCGCGGTGGTCTGCAGCGCCGAGACGTCCGATCCGGCGAACTCCTCGGTAATCGCATAGGCCTCGTGCTTCTCGCCCCGCACCGACGGCAGCAGCCAGGTGTCGACCTGATACCGGGTGGCCACCTCCGGCCACCACTGCGGCGGTGTCGCCATCACCCACCCGAGGCCGTTGGACACCCGGCCGCACTGCTCCTGAACCAGGACCTGCTGCAGCGCAGTGCATCCCGGGCCACCGACCGAGGTGGGCATGTTGGTCGCATACAGCCCCAGTTCGATCGCGCGCGACCGATGCTCGGCGACGACGTCCTTGGGCAGGACCCCACCGGCGAGTTCCGCCTCGACCTCGAAGGGCATCAGGGACTCGACGAAGTCACGCGCGGTGTCGCGGATGCGGAGATCCTCGGCTGTCAGCCCGTACATCCGGGTACCTCGATCCTGGTCATTCCACTTGACTGAGCGTTCAGTCTATGTCAGCGTTCCGTAGTATGACCAGCTTCCGCAACGCCGATGTGGTGGTGGTCGGCGGCGGCACGGTCGGGGCGTGGACCGCTGCACTGCTCGCCGAGAACAGCACGCTCGAGGTGGTTCTGCTCGAAGCGAGAACGCTGGGTGACGGCGCCAGCAGCCGCGCCGCCGGAATGGTCCGCGCCCAGGGCGGTACCGAGACCGCGATCCGCCTCGGCCTGCGCAGCCAGGAGTTCTACTCCGAGAGCGGCGAACGTTTCCCCCTGGACTGCGGGTTCGTCCGCCAGGGGTACCTGATGCCGTGCTTCACCCCCGGCGAAGTAGCCCAGGCACACGACCGCATCGCGCTGCAGCAGTCTCTCGGGCTGGATGTCGAATGGCTCTCTGGTGACGACATCGACAGCCGTGCAACCGGTTTGGCTCCAGGGTCAACCCTCGGCGCGTCCTATGCCCCCGGCGACGGTTACCTCGACGCACCCCGCAACGTGCTGGCCTACACCGCCGCGCTGACCGCGACCGGCGTCGACGTCCGGGAACGGTGCGCCTTCACCGGCCTGCGGACCTCCGGAGGCCGGGTCGTCGGCGTCAACACCTCCGAGGGCCCGATCGACACCGGGCGGGTGGTGCTCACCGGCGGCCCCCAACTCGCCGAGGTGGGCGCACGCGCCGGAGGCCGCATCCCCGCGGGCGGCGCGCGGCACCAGGTCGTCGTCACCGCACCGCTTCCGCTCGATGTCCACGAACTTCCGATGGTCTTCGATGTCACCTCCGGGATCTACTGGCGGCCCGGTGAAGCCGGCGGGCTGCTGTGGGGAATGAGCAACCCCGACGAATCGCCCGGACCGGCCATCGATTTCGACACCGCTTACTTCCTCACCGCCCAGAAGCGGATCGAAGCCCTGCTGCCCTCCGTGGTCGGACTCGGGCTGCGCCGTTCGTGGGCGGCCACCATCGACTACACACCCGACCACCTGCCCATCCTCGGTCCGCTGCTCACCGACGACGGACCGGTGCAGGGCACCGTGGTCGCCAGCGCGGCAGGCCACGGCATGATGTGGGGCCCGGCAGTGGCGCAGGTCGCCGCGGAACTGACGAAGTTCGGCGAGTGCGATTGGCTCGACCTCACCGACCTCGGACTCGACCGTTTCGACGCCGACGGCAACAGTCGCCTGGCGCCCGAACCCATCTCGCTACCGTTCCCCGAAACTCTGGAGAAGATCTCGTCATGACCACGCCTGTATTGACCTCGCTTCTGCCCGGTGCCGCCGAGGCCGAACTCGAGGACTGGGGGCCACTTCCCGAGGCGACCGGAGATCCGATGGCGGTGCACGGCCTCGAGTTGTGGGTCGACGGCACGAAGTCGGCGGGCATCTGGCAGTGCTCCGCAGGCCCGTCGTACTGGCGCCAGGAGGAGAACGAGGTCATCTACGTGCTGTCGGGGCGCATGACGGTCACCCTCGACGGCGGGGACGCCGTCGACGTCGGGGCAGGTGACATCGCCGTGTTCCCGCAGGGATGGGCCGGCACCTGGGTGATCCACGAGACGTTGCGCAAGGTCTACGTGGTGTTCTGAGCCACGGGGTGCCGCGGTTTGCCGCGGTTTGCCGCGGAATAGCATTCCTGGCTGCGGATTCCAGACCATTCGCGACCAGGAATGCTATTCCGCGGGGATCACCAGGACGTCGACTGCGACCGCTCCGTCGGGCGACACGATCACCGGGTTGGCCTCGACGGCCGCCCACTCCTCGCCCAGTTCTGCTGCCATCACCCCGAAAGCGACGACAACGTCGGTCAGCGCCGCGATGTCCGCAGGCGGCCCACCGCGCCACCCAGCAAGAAGCGGCCGGATCCGCAGCGAATCGAGCATCTCGGCGGCCCGGCGACGGGACACCGGCGGACACGCGATCGCCCTGTCGGCCAGCAGTTCGACCAGGGTTCCGCCTGCAGCGACGACCACCAGCGGACCGAAAGCGTCGTCACGGACGAACCCGACCGAGATCTCGACCCCTGGCGGCGCCATCGCCGAGACAGTCACCGACGGCCCGAGATTCTCCGCGATCGCCAGGTAGGACCGCTGCAGCGCATCGTCGTCGGCGATGTCGAGAAGCACGCCGCCGACGTCGCTCTTATGCTCTACTCCAACGGTTTTCATCACCACGGGATATCCGATGGCGGCCGCGGCGGTCAGGGCACCGTCGAGGCTGTCGGCGGTGCCTGTCGGCACCACCGGTACGCCGTAGTCGGCCAGCAGGTCGAAACCGTTCCCCGACGACTGTCGGGGGCGCTGCTCGAGGTGTTCCGGAGCGTCGACCGGTAGCGGCCACCGCGCCAGGTGCGCCATCGCGACGAGCCCGCTGCGGGTGCTCTCCAGCACGGCAATACCGCGGTCCCGCAACTGCTGCGCTGTCTTTCGGTCGATCGCCGACGGCACCGATGCCAGCACCGCCAGCGGCGCGCCGGTACGGCCGGCGACGTCGAGCACGGCGTCGGCATAGGCGGTGTCGCCGTCGAATTCGGCGACCAGGTCCACAGCCAACGCGGTCACCGCGACGGACGGGTCGTCGGTCATCGCCTGCAGGCAGGCCCCGAACAGCGAGCGGGTGTCGGTGCCAGTCCCCCAGACGTCGAGCGGATTGGTCGGCGTCAGCCCGTCGTCGAGCCTGGCACCGATCGTCGCGGTCGTCTCCGCGGACAGCGCCGCGAACTCGACGCCCAGGTCGTGGGCCAGATCTGCGGTCAGGGCCCGTTCGGCGCCCGAGTCGTGCACCGTCGCGATCAACCCCCCGCGGGAGCGCCGACCTGCAGCGAACATCTCGAGCGTATCGGTGAACTCCGCCATATCGCTGACGTGCACCGCGCCGACGGCCGCGCAGAACGCTTGCCACACAGCACTTTCCCCAGCGAGGGCACCTGAGTGCGCGGCCACCATCAATCGTCCTCGCGGAGAACCGCCCACGGTCAGGATGACGACCGGTACGCCCCGCTCCGCTGCACGCAGCAGCGAACGGCGCAGCCGGGTGACCGACCGCGGCGTCTCCATCAGCAGCGCGATGAGCGACGTATCCGGGTCATCGAGCGCATGGTCGACGTAGTCGGCGGTGTCGGTGACAAGCTCCTGCCCCGAGGACACGGCGTGCCGGAAGCCGAACCCGCGGTTGGCACGCAGCAGCGTGGAGAAGGCCGAACCGGAATGGGTGACAAGGCTGATCAACCCTCTCGGCAACGGATCGGGTTCGAGGTAGCCCAGCGCCCGCACGCCGGATGCAGCGTTCACGAAGCCCATGCACCCCGGACCGCACAGCGCCATGTCGGCGCCGGTGGCAATCGACGCGACGTCGGCGCCGAGCCCGTGAGCGGCGCCGAAGACCACGGCCGACCGGGCACCGATGTCCGCCGCAGCGCGGAGCTGATCGATCAGCGCGGCATCGGGAACGCCCAGCAGCACCAGGTCCACGGACTCGCTCAGGTCCGACAGTGATGGCACGCAGGGCAATTCACCGATACGGCGGTAGCGCGGATTCACCAGGTGCACCCGTGCGGAGCTGCGCAGCGCCTCGGTGACCATGCGGGCGCCGAAGCTGTCGGGCCTGGCGCTGGCACCCACCACGGCCACGGACCGGGCGCCGAGCATGGCGGCGACGGCCACCCGTCGTGCATCCGTCATCTGCGCGAGAAGCGCTTCTTCTTGGTGTCCGCCAACGCCGCACGGGCCGCCTGCCACCCCGGGATGCCGCACACCCCGCCGCCGGCGTGAGTCCCCGAGCTCCCGTTGTACAGACCCTTGACCGGGGTGCGGTAGTCGGCGTATCCCGGCGCGGGCCGCATGTGGAAGAGCTGTTCGAGCGACAACTCGCCGTGGAAGATGTTGCCGCCGATCAGACCGTACTCCTGCTCCATCTCGTGGGGGCCGACGATGTCGCGGTGCAGGATCGAGGATTTGAAGCCCGGTGCCACCTGGTCGTAGAGGTCGATCAGACGGTCGGCGTAGGCATCCAACTCCTCGGTGTGCGGGGCGTCGGCCCAGTTCGCGGGCACCCACTGGGTGAACAGCGACATGATGTGGGTGCCATCGGGATTCAGCGTCTTGTCCAGCGTCGTGGGGATGACACCGTCGCTGAACGGCAGCAGCGCCGGCCGGCCGACCCGGGCGTCCTGGAACGCCGTCTCGATGTACTCGATCGTCGGCGCCATCTCGACCGACCCGGTGTGGTGCTCGGCGAGACCACTGCTGGGGTCCGCGGTGAAGTTTGGCAGTTCATCGAGTGCCAGGTTGATCTTGACGACGCCGCTTCTGGTCTTGAAGTGCTCGATGTCCGAGACGAAGTCGCCGGGTAGCTCGTGGCGCGGAATGTGCTCCAGGAAGGCGATCTTCGGATGCAACGTGGTGACCACCAGCGGTGCGGTGATCTCCTCGCCGCTGGCCAGTACCGCGCCGCGGACCTCACCGCCGCGCACCAGCAGCGAAGCGACCTTCGCGTTGGTCCTGATCTCGGCGCCGAAGCTGCGTGCCGATTTCGCGATCGCCTCCGAGACCGCGCCCATGCCGCCCTCGGGGTAGCCCCAGCTGCCGAGTTGTCCGTCGCCGACGTCACCGATCGAGTGGTGGGCCATCACGTAGGCGGTGCCCGGCTCGTACGGTCCGGCCCACGTGCCGATGACGCCGTTGACCGCGAGTGCTCCCTTGATCTGGGGGGACTCGAACCAGTCGTCGAGCAGGTCGGCGATGCTCATGGTGAGCAGGCGGGTGACGTCGCCCATCATGCGGGTGGTCATGCCGCGCTGGCTCCAGCCCAGCTTCGCGAGATCGAACAGGTCGGACGGCTTGTGCGAGCCGATGTTCGGCGGCACCTGGGTCAGCAGCGGGCCCATCACCTCAGCGATGCCCTCCAGCCAGGCGTTCCACTTCGGCCACGCGTCGGCGTCCTTCCTGGAGAACCTGGCCAGCTGCTCGTGGGTCCGCGCCGGGTCGTCCTCGTAGATCGTCAGCGAACCCCCCTCGGGGAAGGCCTGGTAGTAGGGGCCCATCGGATGCACCTTGTAGCCGTGCCGCTCCAGGCTCAGCTCCCGGACGATCGTGGGTGGCATCAGGCTCATCACGTAGGACAGCCGGGTGACCCGCAGCTCGGGAGCGTCCGGCCACGGTGCCTCCGTGGTGGCCGCCCCGCCGAGGGCGCCGCGGGATTCCAGCACCAGCGTGCGGGCGCCGGATCGGGCCAGGTAGGCCGCCGACACCAATCCGTTGTGTCCGCCGCCGATCACCAGGGCGTCGTAGTTGTTCGACATCACCGACCTGCTTTCACCCGCCTTGACTGACTGTTCAATCTAACCAAGTGCTAGGCTTCAGACAAGTGTCAGCGCTGCACGAGAAGGGGGTCTGAGCGCCTCATGGCCGAACCCGCACCTGCGACGGAGCAGAACGAGGGCAGACGCATCGGGATGTTGCGCGCCGCAGCGGAGCTGATCTGCGAACGCGGTTTCGGCGACACCCGGATCGCCGATGTCGCCAAGCGCGCCGGGGTGAGTTCGGCGTTGGTGATCTACTACTTCGGCACCCGCGACCGACTGCTGGTCGACGCACTGCGCTACTCCGAGGAATCGTTCTACGAAGCCGCCGAGAAGATGCTGGCCGAGGTGACCTCGCTGCGTGAACGACTCTCGCTGCTGATCCGGTGGACGTGTGTGCCCGAGCGGGACGGCGACATCGCAGGAGCCTGGGGACTGTGGTTCGACCTGTGGGCGCAGGCCTTCCGGCACGACGAGATCAAAGCCGGCAGAGTCGAACTCGACGCGCGGTGGCGCACGATGATCGTTGATGCGGTGCGCTCCGACGAACTCGACACCGCGGTGGACGCGCGGATGTTCGCGCTCGAGTTCGCCGCTCTCCTCGACGGGCTGTCCATCCAGGTCGCACTCGAGGATCCCGAGGTCGACTCGGACGTCGCCTACGACATCGCGATGCGCTTCGCCGAGCGCGAGCTCAACCTCGGATCAGCCGTCAAGCGTCGCTGAGGACCGGATCGGTCACCGGTGTGGCCGCGCTGCGATGCAGCACGCGCACGGCGTCGTGGGTACACACGCAGCTGACGTCGTCCCCGGTCGCGTGGGTGACCGATTGCGGGCCCGAACGGTTGGGCACCTCGACGATCAGATCCGTCGGCGCGCCGACCTCGACGTGCACCTGCGTGCAGTTACCGAGGTAGACAACATGTTTGACGGTACCGCCGATCACGTTGCAGCCGGGCGGCACGGGTTCGTCCGGGGTGTGCAGGCTGATGCGTTCGGGCCGGACGACGATCGCGGCCGCCCCGGGTGCCGGGGTGGACGGCCCGTCGCCAACGGCGGCGACCAGCCGAGTGCCCAGAGCTGAGCAGGTCGCCGACCCCGCGTCGGTCTCGAGGATGTCGGCGTCGAAGATGTTGGCAGCTCCGAGGAAACCGGCCACGAACGTCGTCGCCGGGGCGGCGTAGATCTCCTGCGGCGGCCCGACCTGTTCGACGCGCCCCTCCGCCAGCACCGCGATCTGGTCGCTCATCGTGAGCGCTTCCTCCTGATCGTGGGTGACGTAGACGAACGTGATGCCGATCTCGCGTTGCATGCCTCGCAGTTCCAGCTGGAGTTGCTTTCGCAGCGCGGCATCCAGTGCACCGAGTGGCTCGTCGAGCAGCAGCACGCGGGGCCGCAACACCAGCGCGCGGGCCAGCGCGACGCGCTGCTGCTGTCCGCCCGAGAGTTGCGCCGGTTTGCGCTTGGCATAGGTGTCCATGCGCACCAACTCCAGAGCCTCTCCGACGCGGCGCGTGGTCTCCTCGCGTGACGCCTTCTGGTATTTCAGACCGAAGGCGACGTTGTCCCACACCGACATGAACGGGAACAGCGCGTAGGTCTGGAAGACGGTGTTGACCGGACGCCGGTGCGGAGGGTCTGCGACCACGTCGCGGCCGTCGAGTTCGATGCGGCCGGAGTCTGGTTTCTCGAAGCCCGCGATCATCCGCAGGGTGGTCGTCTTTCCACAGCCAGACGGACCGAGCAGCGAATAGAACTGTCCCGCAGGGATATCCAGATCGATGCCGGTCACTGCCGGATATCCGTCGAACGACTTGGCCAGCTGATGCAGCCGGATCGCGCCGCCGGTCACATCACGCCGATCACGAAGACACCGCGGCGGCGAACCGGGCGAAGTTCGCCGCGAACCTGTCGACATCGTCGCGGGAGTGCTGGACCGACAACAGCCATTGCTCCACCTTCCCCCATGGTGGGAGGAAGACGCCACCGTTGTGCTGCATCAGCCAGTGCAGGTGGCCGAGTCGGGCGTCGATCTCGAGGAAGTCCCGGAACTCCCGCACCGGATCCTTGCGGAACGTCACGCAGCCCTTGGCGCCTTCGGTCACCACGCGCCATTGGAAGCCGTGCTCGGCGATCACCGCGTTCAGTGAGTCGCGCAGCCGCGACGACAGTTCGGCGAGGTGTGCGTAGCTGTCAGCGGTGAGGACCTCGGAGAGCGTGGCGCGGGTTGCGGCCATGGCCAGCGGATTGCCGTTGAACGTGCCGACCTGCTCGTAGCGGCCGTCGCCGATCGCAGACATCACGTCGCGGGTGCCGCCGATCGCGGCGACCGCGATGCCACCACCGAGCGCTTTCGCCAGACACACCATGTCGGGCACCACGCCACTGCGCGCGGTGATTCCACCCGGGCCGGTGGTGAAACCGGTCTTCACCTCGTCGTAGATCAGGAACGCGTCCTCGGCGTGCAGCAGATCCCGGATGGTCACCAGGTAGCCGTCATCGGGTGGGATGATGCCGGCATTCATCATCACCGGTTCCAGGATCATCGCGGCGATCCGGCCACGATGCCGCGCCAGCGCGCGGGCGACGGCACCGGGGTCGTTGAAGGGCACCACGACCACCAGATCCCTTATGGCGCTGGGAATTCCGGAGTTTCCCGGCACCGACGTCGGTGAGTCGCGGGGCCCGACCTCGTCGGCCTCGGGTAGCACCGACACCTGCACCGAGTCATGGTGTCCGTGGTAGCAGCCCTCGACCTTGATGATCAGGTCGCGACCGGTCAGCGCGCGGGCCAGGTGCACGGCGTCCATGGTGGCCTCGGTGCCGGAGTTGGCGAACCGCCACAGCGGCAGGTCGAAACGTCGGGCGAGTTCCCCGGCGATCCAGATCGCGTCCTCGGTCGGCTGCGCGAAGTGTGTGCCCCGGCGCACCTGGTCGCTGACGGCCGCGACGATGGCCGGATGGGCATGTCCGGCGATGGAAGCGCCGTAGCCGCCGTGCATGTCGACGTACTCGTTGCCGTCGACGTCGTAGACCTTGGATCCGCTGCCGTGACTCATCCACACGGCCTGCGGCTCGGCGATCTGCCAGTTCGACGTCGCACCGCCGGCGAGATGTTCACCGGCGACCGCGATGAGCTCGGTGCTGCGCGGTTGGCGCCGCAGGAAGATCTGTTCCTGTTCGGCGATCCGCGCATCGATGCCGTCCGGATCGTCGCAGTCCCCGCCGGTCAACGGGCTTTCCTTCACCGACGAAGCCACCAGGAAACCTCCGCGCTATCGGTTGACTGAGCATTCAGTCTATGCGAGAGTCCTACCAGCGACAAGACGCGAGAACTCGGGAGGCCCGATGCCAGAGCACACCACCCGACGGCAGTTCCTGACGCGCGCAGCGATTCTCGCTGCCGGCGTGCCGACGCTCGGGACCGTCCTCGCCGCCTGCGGCGGATCGGATACCCCGGAGTCGACCCCGTCGCTGTCGCTTGCCTCCCCTGAAAATCCCGTCACGTGGCCCATCGCCGACGACAACCCGCCCATCGCCGACGGCCTGGCGCCGGAGACCGGCACGCTCAAGCTCTACAGCTACGCCGACTACGTCAGCCCGGACGCCGTCAAGTCGTTCGAGGACAAATACGGCGTGACGGTGGAGATCTCGACGTTCAACGATGGCGGCGAGGCTCTGACGAAGCTGCGCAGCGGCGTCGACTTCGACATCTACAACGCCAACTACACCGAGATCAGCCGACTGGTCACCGGCGGACTGTTGCGTCCGCTCAACCACTCCTACATCGGGAACATCACCAACGTCTGGCCCAGCTTCACCAACCCCTGGTACGACCAGGAGTGGCGCTACAGCGTGCCCTACACGATCTACACCACCGGCATCGGCTGGCGGGCCGACCAGGTGCCCGAAGACATCGGGGCGCTGCAGAACCCGTACGACTCGTTCTGGGATCCGCGCTACCGGGGCAAGACCGCCGTGCTCGACGACTGGCACACCACGATGGCGATGGTGTTGCTGCGCAACGGCATCACCGATGTCAACACCTCCTCGGAGGCCGATCTCGCGATGGTCGGCGAGCAACTCGAGACGCTGGTCGAGGCCACCTCCCCGAAAGTGACCATCACGGCCTACAACGATCTGCCCGCCGGTCAGTTGGGGCTTGCGCAGATGTGGTCCGGGGACATCATCAACGCCCAGGCATATCTGCCCGAGGGCACCGGACCCGAGGTGCTGCGGTACTGGTTCCCGTTCGACGGTCGCGGAATGGTCGACAACGACATGCTCGTGACGCTCAAGGGCGGGAAGAACCCGGTGCTGGCCCACCTGTTCCTCGACCACATGCTCGACCCCGAGGTCGCGATGCAGAATTTCTCCGCCATCGGCTACCAACCGCCCCAGACCTCCATCAACCCGGACGCCCTGGTGGCCGACGGCTTCATCCCGGAGAACCTGTCCGCAGCGATCGTCGACCCCGAGTGGTTCGATGCCGGCTACCGGGTCCTCGAACTCGACCCCACCAACGACGCGGCGTGGCAGAACGTATGGCGCACCTTCAAGGCCGGCGGGTCCTGAGATCCTCCCGCGGGATATGGCCCGCACTCGCCGCGCCCGGCCTGATCTGGCTGCTGCTGTTCTTCGTCGCGCCGATGTATGTCGTGCTGTGCATCGTGTTCGGCAGGCTCGACCCGATCTTTCGCACGGCGGTGCCGGTGTGGAATCCGTTGCAGTGGGATCCCTCCCAGTTCATGTATGTGATCAACCGGATCGTCGGTCCCGACGGTGTCTTCGGACCCGCTCTGCTGCGCACGGCGGTGTTCGTGCTCACCGCGAGCGCACTGTGCCTGCTGATCGCGTTCCCGGTCGCGTACTACGTGGCCCGGCTGTCGGGCAAGCGCAAGGGCCTGCTGCTGACGCTGCTCATCGCCCCGTTCTGGATCAGCTACATGATGCGGATGTTCGCCTGGGTCAACCTGCTTCAGGACGACGGGCTGGTGAACAGGGTCCTGAGCCTGGGCGGGCTGTTCACCCCTGACGTCAACTGGTTGACCGGCCAACCCGTCGTGGTGATCCTCGGGTTGGTGTACGGCTATGTGCCGTACATGATCCTGCCGCTCTACGCGGGCCTGGACCGACTGTCACAACCCATGATGGAGGCCTCCCGGGATCTGGGCGCCGACCGTGTGTCGTCGTTCTGGCGGGTGACCCTGCCGCTGAGCCGGCCCACCGTCGTCGCGGCCCTGCTGCTGACATGCCTTCCCATGCTGGGCGACTACTTCACCAGCGACATGCTCTCGGCGTCACCGAAGACGGCCATGGTCGGCAACCTGATCAACGACAGCGTGCTCACCCCCGGTCAGACGGGGCAGGCGGGCGCCTTCGTGATGCTGGTGTTCCTGGCCGCGTTGCTGCCCATGCTGTACTACATCCGGGTCACCGGGAGACGGTCCGAGGTCGCCTCGTGAGGGGTCCGGTGGCGTGGTGGAACGACCCGTGGCGACCGCCACGGATCCTCGTCGCGGTCACCGTGGGATATCTGCTCTGGTCGTTGTTGCCGGTGCTGGTCGCGGTGATGTTCTCGTTCAACGACGGGCGGTCCCGCACTGTCTGGCAGGGTTTCTCGTTCCGGTGGTACTGGGGCGACGAGACTCTGTCGGTATGGCATGACGCGACACTGCACAACGCGCTGCTGCAGACCCTCAAGCTCGGCGTCGTCGCCACCCTCATCACGGTTCCCCTCGGGGTGCTGTTCGCGCTCGGCATCGACAGGTGGCGCGGCCGACTGCCGTCGGGCGCCAACTTCCTGATGCTGCTGGCCTTCGTGCTGCCCGAGGTGCTTCTGGCCGTCTCGCTGTTGTTCGTGATCACCACGGTCGCGCTGCCGGTTCAACTCGGCACCACCGCGCAGGTCATCGGACTCGTGACGTTCCAGGTGTCCTACCCCGCCGTCCTGGTGCGCGCCCGGCTCGCGACCATCGGTCCCCAATACGAGGAAGCGGCAATGGATCTCGGCGCATCGCCGGTGGGTGCGCTGCGCCGGGTCATCATGCCGATGTTGATCCCGGCGATCTTCGCCAGCACCGTGCTGGTGTTCGCCGACGTCATCGACGACTTCGTGATGGTGCGGTACCTGTCCGGTGGCGCATCGTCGGAACCGGTCTCGGTGAAGATCTACAACACCGCCCGCGGCGCACCCACCCCTGCGCTCAATGCGCTGGCCACCCTGCTGCTGCTGACCGCTCTGGCCGCCGTGACGATCGGTTATCTGGTGTACCGCAGGATGACCCGCAACGACGCCACCACCGCCGGCCGCGGCATCGGTGGCTTCGCGGGAGAGATGTGAGCCGTCGCCGCGGTAGACCGGAGCACCCCGCAGGACTAAGCTGACTGTATGTTCAAACAGTATGGGCCGGCCCCGGTTCCCGCTGCCGGCCTCGCCGCCGCGCTCGCCCCGTTCGGTCAGTCGCGGATGCTGCCGCGGGAGGCCTACGTGGATCCGGCGGTGTTCGAATGGGAACAGCACACCATCTTCTCCGGGTGGACCTGCGTCGGGCACGCGGGCGACCTCGCCGCAGTCGGCGCCCAGAAGGCGATCGGCAGCGGTCCGCACGCCATCCTGCTGGTGCGCGGCGACGACGGCGCCGTTCGCGCATTCGCCAATACCTGCAGACACCGCGGACACGAACTGCTGGCCTGCAATGCGACCGCGAAGACCCGCAGCATCGTCTGCCCGTACCACTCATGGTCCTATCGGCTCGACGGCACACTGCGCAACGCGCCGGGATTCAGCGACGTCGACGGGTTCGACGCCGACGAGTTCGGACTCACGGAGTTACGACTGGTGAACTGGCACGGCTGGCTGTTCGTCGACCCCAGCGGTGAGGATGTCGAGTTCTCGCAGCACGTCGCGGGTTTGGAGGACGTGGTCGGGCCGTACCGTCCGGAGGACCTCACCATCGTGGCGCGCCACTCCTACGAACTCGCCACCAACTGGAAGGTGATCGCCGAGAACTACCAGGAGTGTTACCACTGCGCCACCATCCACCCGGAGCTGTCCAGGATCAGCCCGCCGACCAGTGGCGAGAACATCGAACTTGCGGGTTCGTGGATGGGCGGATGGATGTCCATCGTCGACGACGCCGAGACCATGTCGCTGAGCGGCAAGAGTGGCGGGGTGGCGATCCAGGGATTGTCCGAGCACGAACTGCGCACCGTGATGTACCTGGTCGGCTATCCCAATCTGCTCGTCAGCATGCACCCGGACTACGTGATGACGCACCTGATGACGCCCCTGGCGGTGGATCGAACTCACGTCGAGTGCGCCTGGGCTTTCCCGAAAGACGTTGCCGCCAAGAATGATTTCGACCCGGCCTACGCCGTCGACTTCTGGGACCTCACCAATCGTCAGGATTGGGCGGCGTGCGAGTCGGTCCAGCGTGGACTCACCTCGCCGCACGCCCGACCCGGTCCGCTCGCCCCGGACGAGGACGGCGTCTACCAGTTCGTCACCCGGGTCGCTAGGGCGTACGCCGGTTCCGCTGATCCCGCGGCGGCACGCCGTTGACACCGTCGATCGTCTGGGCGTAGCTGCCCACCGCAAACGCGACGGTTGCGGCCATGATCTCCAGCGCATCGCGGTCGACGTTGTCGATCGTGTCGCGCGCAGTGTGGTAGTTCGGGTCGAAGGGTTCACCGACCTGACCGCCCCAGAGCCTTTCCTGCACTTCGGTTTTACGCTGCGATGACCCCGTCGTGAGCCCACCCACCGGGATACCGGCGGCGAGGAACGGTGCGTAGTCGGTGTTTCGGCCCAGCGGCACATCGGCCGGTCGCACGCCGGCCAGGTTCAGACGACCGGCGAGCATGCGCTCGATCCCGGCCATCCCGTCGGGCACCGGGGCGACCTCGGCACCGGCCTGCGCGGACTGATCACCGTCGTCGGTGAAGTACCCCGCGTTGGGCGAGGCGACCATGTCGAAGTTCAGGTACAGCGCGATGTCGTCGAGCTGGTCCGGGGTCAGCGACCGTACATAGTCGGTGGACCCGTCTGTCGAGATCTCCTCGGAGCCCCAGAACGCGAACCGCACCGCGTTGCCGGCCGAGGGTTCGGCGCCCAGTTGCAGTGCGGTCTCGAGGACCGCCGCCACCCCGGAGCCGTTGTCGTTGATCCCCGGGCCCGACCGGACACTGTCGAGATGCGCGCCGACGGTGACGACGTTGCGGGCGTCGCCGGACTTCGTCTGCGCGATGATATTCCGCGAGGTGGTCATCACGGGTTCGTTGTCGAGCACGAGTGTCACCGGGGCGTTGGTACGGCGCAGTGCGGCATCGGCGGTCGGGTCGATGACACCGACCGGAACCGTGAGGTTGTTGTAGTAACCCGGGGAGAACAGGGTGGGCGGTGCCCCGACCGGCTTGGTCGGATTGGCCCTGCTCACCACGAGCATCCCCACCGCACCCTCGGCGAGTGCGGTGTTCTGTTTGTCGACGATCGAGCAGTCGCTGTCGTCGACGACGGCGATGGCCCCTTCGACCGAGACGTTGCCGTAGTCGGCCGCCGCACACCCGGCAGGGGCACGCGGCCGCAGCGTCACCGCCCGTAGACCCCTCGGCGGCGTGGTGATCAGCAGGGACGCCTGCTCCACCCGGTGATCACGGCCCGCGACCGTGAGCACCGGCTCGCCTCCCCGGGACCCCGAGAGCCGTTCGAACTCCGGCGTCTGAACATCAAAACCCTTGTCGCGCAGACGTTGCGCCACATAGTCCACGCTGGCTTGGTATCCGGGGGAGCCGTCTGCCCGGTTGTCGTCGTGCGCATCGGCGATCTTCTGCAACTCCACGAGGTGGCCGTAGACGCCGTCGACGGTCACCCTGTCTGCCAGTTCCGGCCCGAGGTCCGGAGCAGCCGGAGTCGGCGAGCAGGACACCGCGGCCGCCACCGCGGAAACCGCGACGGCCGCTGCCCACCTCACCCTCACTGCTCGGTCAGTTGATGACGGGTGCGGTCATCGCGGACCGGTAACCCGTTGCGGCCACTCTGGTCCTGGGCGTACAACCCGACCGAGTAGGCCACACCGCCGCCGTGGATCTCCATCGACGTGCGGTCGATCCGGTCCAGGGTGTCGGTCGGTTGGTGGTAGTTCGGGTCGAATGGCTCACCGGCCTGCCCGCCCCACTTCTCGGCCTGTTCGGCGGACATCTCCTCCCCCGCGCCCGAGAACAGCCCTCCCGCAGGCACTCCCGACTTGGTGAAGGCGTCGTAGTCGGACCTGCCGTCGAACGAGGTGTCTTCGGCGGGTTTGCCGGCCCCGTCGAGGTAGGCCATCAGGGTCCGCTCGATGCCTGCCGCACCCTCCGGAACCCGCGGAGGCCCCACGCGCGGGTCGGGCAGCGTGGACTGGTTCCCGTCGTAGGCGAAGTACCCGGGGTTCGGGGACCCGATCATGTCGAAGTTGAGGTAGAGCGCGATGTCCTTGAGCGCCTCGACGTCCAGCGACCCGACGTAATCGTTGGAGCCGAGCAGACCGTTCTCCTCGGCGCCCCAGAATCCGAACCTGACGGCGTTGTTGATCTCGGGCGAACTCCCCAGTTGCAGCGCGGTTTCCAGCACTCCCGCGACACCGGAGGCATTGTCGTTGATGCCGGGACCCTCGGTCACGCTGTCGAGGTGTGCGCCGACCATGACGACGTCCGCGGTGGAGCCCGTGGTGGTCTGCGCGATGACGTTGCGGGTCTTCTCCACGCGGACACCGGCGTTCAGCCGGATCGCCACCGGAGCGCCCGGCTGCCCGCGCAACTGTTCCCCGGCCACCTTGGTGACGCTGATGACCGGCACCTGCACGTCTGTGGAGTCACCGAGGGTGCCGCCCATCTCGTCACCGTCCTCGTTGTTCGCCACGATCACGGCGACCGCCCCGCGCTCGGCGGCCACGGCCTGTTTTGTGCCGAACGGACACGAGCCACGATCCACCAGCACCACAGCGCCCTCGACCGCCAGACCGTCGTAGTCGTCGGCCGTGCAGCCCGGAGTGTCCTCGGCACGCGCCGGCACCAGGGGTCCGGAAACGCCGTCACCCTCTGTCCCGATGGTGTACTCCAGTGGTCGGGCGGTCACCGGATCGCCCGCCACCGTCAACGCCGGCTCGTCCGCCCACGGCAACCGAACGTCGAACTCGGGGGTCTGGACGTCGAAACCCTTGTCTCGCAGCGCATTGGCAACGTAGTCGACGCTGGCGTCATACCCCGGGGTCCCGAGCGCGCGGTTTCCGCCGTTGGCGTCGGCGATCTCCTGGAAACGGGAAAGGTGTGCCATCGTCGCGTCGACGGTGACGCTCTGGCGCAGCCCGTCTGCGAATTCGGCCGCAGCCGCCGGGTCCGCTTCGCGGTTCGCCTCCGGTTGCGCCGTCGGCGTGGCGTCCCGGCTGCAGCCGCCGATCGCGAGGACGGCGACGGCCAGCACCGCCGTGAATCTCCGTTGAGTGCGCGTCACGCCACCACGTTAGCGCGAGTCCAGATGGTCCAGGATCGCGTCGGCGGCGACCTGCGGCTGTTCGATCTGCAGAAAATGCCCCGCCGACGGGAGGACCAACACCCGGCTGCCCGGTGGCAGCTGGGTGTCTACCTGCTCGGCGTAGGCCGCCATCATCGCGCCGTCCTGTGCGCCCTGCAGGTGCAGGATGGGAGCCCGGGGCAGTTCGAAACGCCACTTGTGCAGCTCGGCGTAGCGCGGCGCGGGACGCCCGGGGCGGGCCAGCGCACGGTAGTAGCCGACAGCCGCCCGGCGATGGGCAGGGCTCGGCAGCGCGGCCAGCGCCTCGTTCAACGCGGCCTCGGTCGAGTAGCCGGCCGGTCCCCAGTCGCGCCACAGCCTCGGGATGATCCGGGGCAGCAGTCGCTCGGGCATGCCGGGGAGCTGGAAGAACATGATGTACCAGCTGTTGCGTAGCTGCCGCGGCATCATCGGCAACTGACGACCGATGGGGCCACGGGTCCGTCGCAGCGCGCCGACCGGAGGCACCGCCATCGAGATGTGCACGGCGAACGGTGACTCCGGATAGGCGGCGATGCCGTTGGCGGTGAACGCTCCCCAGTCGTGGCCGATCAGCACCGCGTCCGGCGGCGAACCGAGTTCTCGGTACACCGCCAGCGCGTCGTACATCAGCGCGCCGATGTGGTAGTCGCCGTCCGCGGCCGGACCTGTGGGCGCATATCCGCGCGAGAACGGAGCGACCACCCGCATGCCCCGCGCGGCCAGCATCGGGGCCAGCTTCGCCCAGCCCCACGCACTGTCGGGAAATCCGTGCAGGCACAGCACGAGCCGGCCGTCCGGGGGACCCCACGCCAGCGCCGTGACGTCCAGGTGCGGCAGTTTGAGCACAAGCGTCTGCGGTTCGGTCACTGCGGTCACAACCCTTCGTCAGGCATCCCGGCGGTTCACCACGACAACAGCCGCGACGAACACCGCAGCCACCACAGCAGCAAAATAGCCGAGCGACCCCGGCACGCCCCACGGCGGCACGTAGGTCGGGAACAACCACTGCACGTCGAGGAACCGGAAGGCGTTGGCGAACGGCAGGTACGGGCCGATCTGCGGACCTCGGCCCGGAAGGTTCGCCAGCAGCGGTTCGACCAGCAGCGGCCACAGCAGCAGCACGCTGACCGCCCCGGCGGTGTGGCGCAGCAGCGCCGCGACGCCGACGCCGAGTACAGCCGCCAGCGCTGCGTAGAGTCCGATCGCGGCGGTGGTGCCGACGGCGTCCGGGTCCAGGCCGACGCGCGCCACCACAAGCGATCCGAGGACCATGACCGTTGCGGTGACGGCGGAGAACACCGCCGCGACAACAGCTTTGGCGATGAGCAACAGGGTCCTGTTCGGGCTGGCCATGAACGAGGTGCGGATCATCCCGGTGCGGTACTCCCCCGTCACCGTCATCGCCGCGACGACCATCAGCACCGGCACCCCGAACACCGCGACGCCGAGCGCCGCGTCCGGTGCGGTCAGCGATTGGTAGTCGTATGCCGTGGCGGCCTGCAGTGCGGCGATACCGAAGCTCAGCAGCGCCGCGGCCGCCGCCGACCACAGCGGGGACCGCACCGTCGTCAGCTTGATCCGCTCGGCGTTCACCACGGCGGCCACGGTGGTCAGCGACGTCATCGGTGTCCGCCCCGGAACTCGGTGGCGTCGTCGGTCGACGACAGGTATGCCTGCTCGAGGGAGACCTGCACGGCGCTGAGTTCGTGCAGCACGATCGCGTGCTGCGCTGCAAGTTCGCCGACCGTGTCGGTGGTGGCCTCACGCACCGTCAGCGCGTCGGGCCCGTCGTCCACCGTGAGGCCGGCCGCGGTGAGTGCCTCGCGCAGTGCGGGCAACTGCGGGCTGCGCACCCTCACGGTGGCGCCGCCGGAGCGGCCGACGAACTCGCTGACCGTGGTGGAGGCGATCAGCTTTCCCCTGCCGATGACCACCAGTCGGTCGGCGGTGTTCGCCATCTCCGAGAGCAGGTGGCTCGACACCAGTACGGTGCGGCCTTCGCCTGCCAGCGTCCGCATCAGCGTGCGCACCCAGTGGATGCCCTCCGGGTCCAGGCCGTTGACCGGTTCGTCGAACAGCAGCACCGGAGGATCGCCGATCAGCGCCGCCGCGATGCCCAATCGCTGGCTCATGCCCAGCGACAACGTGCCCGCCCGGACCGACGCGACGGTGCTCAGGCCCACCATCTCGAGGACCTCGTCGACGCGACCCGCCGGGATGCGGTTGGTGGCCGCGATCCAGCGCAGGTGCCCGCGGATCGACCGGTTCGGGTGGACCTGCCGGGCGTCGAGCAGCGCGCCCACCTCACGCAGCGGATCGGTCAGCTGCCGGTAGGTCTTGCCGTTGATCGTCGCGGCACCCGAGGTCGGGTGGTCCAGGCCGAGGATCATCCGCATGGTGGTGGTCTTGCCGGCGCCGTTGGGGCCGAGGAACCCGGTCACCATTCCCGGCTCGATCGAGCACGTCAGCCCGTCGACTGCCGTGTTCGACCCGTAAGTTTTTGTCAGCTCGGATAATTCGATCATCTGCCGGCTGCGGCGACGACCAGTTCGGCGACCGCACGCATTCCTTCCGCGTTCGGGTGCAGCGGAGCGGGTCGGCGCGGCACCGGCAGACCGAACCGGGTGGTCCAGGGCTGGGCCGACCACGCGTGGTGGTCGCGACTGGCGTCCGCAGCGCGCACCACCGCACAACCGGTCGCCTCGGCGGCCTCGGCGGTCAGGCGTTGCAGGGTGGCCGCCATCCGCCGACCCAGTGCTACCTCGGCGTCACGCAGCGGAGGCGCCGGAGTACCGGCCGGCGGCAGCAACGTGAGGTAGTCGACGAACAGCACGGCAGCGTCGGGGGCGCGGCGGCGCAGCGTGCGCCCGACCTCGACCAGCGACTCGCCGACCTCGACCAGGGCACGGTCGCGCGCCGCCGGATCGAGGAGCTCACGCAGCTTCGCTCCGAGGAACGGTATCGACCGCGCCGGCCGGGGCAGTCCGGCCGCGAACAGCATCGGCACATATCCGATGTCGTTTCCGCCGATCGTCACCGTCACCAGCGTCTCGCTGCCGTCGAGTGCATCCACCTGGGGTGGGGCGCTGCGCTGCGATTCGTGCAGCACGTGCGCGGTGGTCGCCCCCGAGTAGGTGACGTCGACGAGGTCCAGGCCGAGTGACGCCGCGACGAGGTGCGGATAGTTGGCGCCCGACCGGCCCGCGGGTCGCGGCGATCCGGGCACCCGCGGCTGGATCCCCGGTCCGGCCGCCATCGAACTTCCCAGGGCGACATAGCGCTTCGTACTCGGAGTCATCGGTTCTTCGCGCAAGCGCTCATCACAGGTCTGGACTGCTCGCCTGCGCCCAGAACCGCTTCGGGATCCGGCCCGCCTGCCTGGCCAGGTAACCGCCCTTGACGGCGGCCGCCATCGCCGCGGCCATCACGGCCGGATCGGCGGCCCGGGTCACCGCGGTGGCCAGCAGCACCGCGTCGCAACCCAGCTCCATCGCCAGAGCGGCATCACTGGCGGTGCCGATACCGGCGTCGAGGATCACCGGCACCGACGCCTGCTCGACGATCATCTCGATGTTGTGCGGATTGGCGATGCCCAGTCCGGTGCCGATCGGCGACCCGAGCGGCATGACCGCGGCGCAGCCGGCGGCTTCCAGGCGGCGGGCGAGGATCGGATCGTCATTGGTGTAGGGCAGCACGGTGAATCCGTCGTCGACCAGTTGCTCTGCCGCCCTGACCAATTCGACGCCGTCCGGGAGCAGCGTCCGTTCGTCGGCGATGACCTCGAGCTTGACCCAGTTGGTCTGCAGCGCTTCGCGGGCCAGCTGGGCGGTCATCACCGCTTCCGCCGCCCCACGGCAACCGGCGGTGTTCGGCAGCGGGGTGATGCCGATCCGGGCCAGCAACTCGAGCACGCCGGTGCCGCCCTCTGCGTCGACCCGGCGCATCGCCACGGTGGTCAGCTCGGTCTCCGAGGCGATCAACGCCGCCTCCAGCACCGCGAGGTTGGCCGCGCCGCCGGTGCCCAGGATCAACCGTGATCCGAACTCCCGACCCGCGATACTCAGCTTTCCGGTTGACACTTCAGCCACCCTGCACCGCCGTCACCACTTCCACCTTTGCACCGTCAGCGAGCACGGTATGCCACTGTGACCGCGGGATCACCGACCAATTGACGGCAACGGCGATGCCCTTCTCCGGAATTCCGAGCCGGTCCAGTAGCCCCGCCACCGTCATGTGTTCGTCGACCTCCACCGCTTCGTCGTTCACCGTCAGCTTCATCGGGCCGATGCCCCTGCCATGTATGCGGTCTCGGGCAGCGGCTCGCCGCGGAGCTCGGCGGCGATCGCCTCGGCGGTCCACGGGGCCAGCAGGAAACCCGACCGTCCGTGGCCCGCTGCCACCAGGGTCCGCGCGTCGAGCCTGCCCACGAGGGGCAGGTTGTCGGTGGTCATCGGCCGCAGGCCGGCCGAACACTCGGCGAACTCGTACTCGCCCAGGCCGGGCAGCACCGCGCACGCGTCGTCGAGCAGTTCGCGCACCCCCGTCACCGCCGGTGCGGTGTCCCTGCCGTGCTCGTACTGCGTCGCGCCGACCACGACACCATCCTCCCTGGGGACCATGTACACCTGCCGTCCGTGCACCCGTGCCCGGATCACCCGCTGCGGCAACGGCATACACCCGCGGCGCCAGCGCAGTCGAAGCACCTCACCCTTCACCGGACGGATCGGCAGGCCCGGCCACAGGGAGGGCGCATCGATACCGTTGGCGATCACGGTGACGTCAGCGGAGTGGGTCTCGGTCAGGTCGCCGACCGCGGGCGCCCACTGCACTCCGAGCCGCTCACAGTGCGCGGCGAGCGCCTCGACCACAGCCCGGTTGTCCACCGCCAGCTCGGTCTCGGCGACGAAACCATGCCGAATCCCCTGGGCAAGAAGGGGTTCCACGTCGCGAGCGGCGTTGGTCAGCGTCACAGGATGCCCCTGAGCCGACAGCCACTCCCCGACGGTCTTCAGATCTGCGGCGTCGGCCCGGTCCACGGCGACGACGAGCGACTCGCGCGCGGTCACCACCTCGGGTGGCAGTCCGTCGAGGAAACCCTGCTTCCACAGCTCGAGTGACGCCAGCCCGAGCCGCAGCAGGCGCTCCTCGCCGGGCCATCCCTCGCTGTGGGGCGCCAGCATCCCGCCGGCGACCCACGACGCGCCGGGTTCGGCGCGGTGCACCCGGACGGCCCAGCCGTCCGCAGCGGCGCGACGCGCCACCGAAAGCCCGATGACGCCACCGCCGATGACGGCTAACGCTGGCATCGCTGCTCCCTTCGCCGGCATGACCCGGATCAGGTGTGACGGTAAGAGCGGCGCGCTCACTCTCAGTCCCCGTTGCCCGGGACTCCCGTGTGGTCGGCTACCAGCCTACGTCGGCACGGGGTTAGCGTTTCGTGGTGTGAGTGACTCCGCCACGCGGGCCAGGCTGCAGTCGGCCTCCCTGTACCTGTGCACCGACGCCCGCCGCGAGCGTGCCGACCTGGCCGAATTCGTCGACGCCGCGCTGGCGGGCGGCGTCGACATCATCCAGCTCAGGGACAAGGGATCACCCGGCGAGCAGCGGTTCGGCCCGCTGGAGGCACGGCAGGAGATCGAGGCGCTGGCCGTCATCGCCGACGCGGCCCGCCGCCACGGCGCGCTGCTGGCCGTCAACGACCGCGCCGACATCGCCCTGGCGGCCGGCGCCGACGTGCTGCACCTCGGCCAGGACGACCTCCCGCTGTCGGTCGCCCGCACCATCGTCGGGGACACGCTCGTCGGGCGGTCCACCCACGACGCCGACCAGATGACAGCCGCGTCGACAGAGCAGGTCGACTACTTCTGTGTCGGCCCGTGCTGGCCCACACCCACCAAGCCCGGCCGGGCGGCGGCGGGTCTCGACCTGGTCAGGGCAGCAGCTTCGGTCGGCACCGACAAGCCCTGGTTCGCCATCGGCGGAATCGACGCCGCCCGTGTCCCCGAAGTGCTGGCCGCCGGTGCCCGTCGGATCGTCGTGGTCCGCGCGATCACCGCGGCCGGCGATCCGAAGACCGCCGCCGAGCACCTGAAAGAGCTGCTCAGCTCTGGTGGTTGAACGTCAGCGGGATCGAGGCCGTCAGGTCGCGGAGCCGCTGCCAACTCGCGGCGAAGCCGGGGTGCAGCGGGAGATCGGCCACCTCGTCCTCGGCGACCCAGCGCAGTTCCGCGCTCTCCCGATTGGGAATCGTGTCCAGCAGTTCCTCGGCGTCGGCGATGACGGTGGTGTAGGTCCACCCGGTCACCTCGGCGGTGACCACCGTGGTGCGCACGGTCAGCTGGTCGGCGGGCAGTCCGGCCTCCTCGTGGGCCTCCCGCACCGCAGCCTGTTCGGGTGTCTCATGGCTGTCGCGCGCCCCGCCGGGCAGTCCCCAGGTTCCGCCCTGGTGGCTCCATATCGCCCGATGCTGCAGGAGCACCGCGGCCGATCCGTCGGGGCGGGGGGCCCGCAGCAGCAGTCCGGCCGCGCCGTGTCGGCCCCAGTAGGCGGCGCCGTTGGCCGAGACCACCCAACCGTCACCGTCGCCGCGCACGCGTTCAGGATAGGGAACAGATCCCGATATCGGGGAAGTCGCCGCCCGCGAATGCGCACACGTCGCACGGGAAACTCTTAGACTTCTTTCATAGAGTGTGGGTCAATCGGTACGAAGGCCGGGGAGATCGAGACCAAGATGGGGTCCGCGCAGACGTGACTGTGGAGTTGGCGCATCCGTCGACCGAGCCTCTCGCGTCCAGGTCACCCACCACCCCGGCGCATCCGCGTTGGTGGTTCCTGTGGACCACTCCCGGCCGCATCATGACGATCGGTTTTGTGTTGGCAGCGCTGGTGATCGGAAGCGCGTTCGCGACGTCGACGACGATCAACGACCGCCAGCAGGCGCTGACCACCGTCCTCAACCACACCGAGCCGCTGTCCTTCGCCGCCGGTCAGCTCTACACCACGCTGTCGGTCGCCGACGCCGCCGCGGCCACCGCGTTCATCGCCGGCGTCGAACCCCGGGCGGTGCGACAGCGCTACGAGCAGGCGATCACCGATGCGTCGGTCGCGGTGACGCGCGCGTCGAGCGGTCTGACCGACGAGCCGATGGTCCAACTGCTCGGACGCATCAACGCCAGGCTCGCGGTCTACACCGGGCTGGTCGAGACGGCGCGCACCAACAACAGAGCGGGCAACCCCGTCGGTTCGTCCTACCTGTCCGAGGCCTCGTCGATGATGCAGCAGCAGATCCTGCCGGACGCGCAGCGGCTCTACGAGCAGACCTCGGCGCGGGTGGACGCCGAGACCACCGCGTCGACCAGAATCCCCGGGCCGGTGATCCTGGTGGTGCTGGCCACGCTGCTGTTCGGGGCGTTCGCGAACCGCTGGCTGGCCAAGCGCACCCGACGACGGGTCAATGTCGGATTCGTCGCCGGCGGGTTGGCCGTGCTGATCATGTTGATCTGGGTGGGCACCGCGCTGGTGATCTCCACATCGGACAGCCGCAGCGCCAAGAACACCGCGGCGGAGTCCCTCAAGACGGTCACCAACCTGGCGATCACCGCCCAGCAGGCACGGGCCGACGAAACCCTGTCGCTGATCAGGCGCGGCGACGAGGACGTCCGCAAGCAGTCCTACTACCAGCGGATCGACCTGATGCAGGAGCAACTGGTGCGCTACCTCGCGCAGGACGATTCGATCGACAAGTCGGATCTGGCCGACGCGGAGCAACTGCTGGACCGGTGGCGGGCCGCTGATGACCGGATCAGCGCCTACATCGCGGTCGGCAACTACCAGGCCGCCACCCAGGTCGCCCTCGGGGTCGGCGAGGACGACGCCACGCCCGCCTTCGACAAACTCGACGAGGCGTTGACCAAGGGCATCGAACAGAGCCGCAACCAGTTGCGCAGCGACATCGCCAACGCCCGTCGGGTGCTCTCGGGCGCGACCGTCGGCGCCGCGGCGCTCAGTGTCGCGGCGGCGATCGCCGTGGCGTTGGGCATCTGGCCGAGACTGAGCGAATATCGGTAGGCGAGGCACATGAACAGGACCCTGGGGACTCTCGCGGCGGCGATGCTGCTGCTGAGCGGGTGCGCGCAGGCGGCACCGATGGTTCCGACGCCGAGTGTCACGCTGGCGCCGCCGACACCGGCCGGGATGGAGGAACTGCCGCCCGAACCGGCGCGGGCACCGACCGTGGCCGACGACGACTGCGACCCGAGGGTCAGCCTGCGCCCGTTCGACACCGACGCCGAGGCCGACGAAGCCGTCCGCAACATCAAGGAGCGCGGCCGGCTGATCGTCGGCCTGGACATCGGAAGCAACCTGTTCAGCTTCCGCGACCCGATCACCGGTGAGATCACCGGTTTCGACGTCGACATCGCCGGCGAGATCGCCCGCGACATCTTCGGGACCCCGTCACAGGTGGAGTACCGGATCCTGTCGTCGGCCGATCGGATCGAGGCGCTGCAGAACAACGAGGTCGACGTCGTGGTCAAGACGATGACGATCACCTGCGAGCGCAAGGAACTGGTGAACTTCTCCACGGTGTACCTGACCGCCGACCAGCGGATCCTGGCGCCGCGGGACTCGGCGATCCAGACCTCGGCCGACCTGTCGGGCAAGCGGGTCTGCGTCGCCAAGGGCACCACCTCGCTGGAACGGATCCAGCAGATCACCCCGCCGCCGCTGATCGTCGGAGCGGTGACGTGGGCCGACTGCCTGGTCGCATTGCAGCAGCGCCAGGTCGACGCGGTCAGCACCGACGACTCGATCCTCGCCGGGCTGGTGTCCCAGGATCCCTACCTGCACATCGTCGGCCCCTCACTGAACTCGGAGCCGTACGGGATCGGGGTCAACCTGGAGAACACCGGTCTGGTCCGCTACGTCAACGGCACGCTGGAGCGGGTGCGTCGGGACGGCACCTGGAACACGCTGTACCGCAAGTGGTTGACGGTGCTCGGTCCCGCTCCGGCGCCGCCGGCTGCGAGGTACTCGGACTGATGGCCACCTACGACGACGACCCCGACGACCCGGGCACTCAGCCCGCGAGTTTCGCAGACCTGAACGAACTCAGCGACGATTCGGCGTCGACGCTGCGTCCGATGGCCACCCAGGCGGTGTTCCGGCCGAACTTCGACGACGACGATGACGACTCGGTGCAGACCAACGACACCGAACCCCAGGACCAGCCCACGACCCTGACGCGCACGGTGTCACGCACCCGCAGGCTCGGCGGCGGTCTGGTGGAGATCCCACGGGTGCCCGCGGTCGACCCGCTGGCGGCGCTGATGACCGATCCGGTGGTGGCGGAGTCCAAGCGGTTCTGCTGGAACTGCGGGCGGCCCGTCGGCCGGTCGTCACAAGAGGGCCCGGCGCAGTCGGAGGGCTGGTGCCCGCACTGTGGCAGCTCGTATTCCTTTCTGCCACAACTGAACTCCGGTGACATCGTCGCCGACCAGTACGAGATCAAAGGCTGTATCGCGCACGGCGGCCTGGGCTGGGTGTATCTGGCCTTCGACAAGAACGTCAACGACCGTCCGGTCGTGCTCAAGGGTCTGGTGCACTCCGGTGACGCCGAGGCGCAGGCGATCGCGATGGCCGAGCGGCAGTTCCTGGCCGAGGTGACCCACCCGGGGATCGTCAAGATCTACAACTTCGTCGAACACGACGACAAGCACGGCAACCCGGTCGGCTACATCGTGATGGAGTACGTCGGCGGCACCTCGCTCAAACAGGCGACCCGGCTCAAGCAGAGCGAGGGCTCGCGGCTTCCGGTGGCCGAGGCCATCGGGTTCACCCTCGAGATCCTTCCTGCGCTGAGCTATCTGCACGTCAACGGCCTGGTGTACAACGACCTCAAGCCCGAGAACATCATGGTGACCGAGGACCAGCTCAAACTCATCGACCTCGGCGCGGTCTCCCCGGTGAACTCGTTCGGCTATCTCTACGGGACTCCCGGATATCAGGCTCCGGAGATCGTGCGCACCGGTCCGACCGTCGCCAGCGACATCTACACGGTGGGCCGCACCCTGGCGGCGCTGACGCTGCACATGCGGCTGCGCAAGGGCCGCTACGTCGACGGACTGCCCGAGGACGATCCGGTTCTGACCCAATACGATTCGTTCGGCAGGCTGCTGCGGCGCGCGATCGACCCCGACCCGCGGCGGCGCTTCCAGAGCGCCGAGGAGATGACCAGCCAGCTGCTGGGCGTGCTGCGTGAGGTGGTGGCCCAGGACACCGGGATGCCGCGGCCCGGTCTGTCCACGGTGTTCAGCCCGTCACGATCGACGTTCGGCGTGGACCTGCTGGTGGCGCACACCGACGTCTACCTCGACGGTCAGGTGCACTCGGAGAAGCTCACCGCGCAGGAGATCGTCAAGGCTCTGCAGGTCCCGCTGTTGGACCCGACCGATGTCGGCGCCGCGGTGCTGTCCGCGACGGTGCTCAGTCAGCCTGTGCAGACCCTGGATTCGCTGCGCGCCGCACGCCACGGGTCGCTGGATTCCGAGGGCATCGACCTGTCGCAGTCGATCGAGCTGCCGCTGATGGAGGCGCGGGCGCTGCTCGACCTCGGCGACGTCGCCAAGGCCACCCGCAAGCTCGACGAACTCGCCGAGCGGGTCGGCTGGCGCTGGCGACTGGTCTGGTTCCGCGCCGTGTCCGAGCTGCTCACCGCCGACTACGACTCGGCGACAAAACATTTCACCGAGGTCCTCGACACCCTCCCCGGCGAGCTGGCGCCGAAGATGGCGCTGGCCGCCACCGCCGAGCTGGCCGGCAGCGCCGACGAGCGCAAGTTCTACAACACCGTGTGGTCCACCGACCGCGGCGTCATCTCGGCCGGCTTCGGCCTGGCACGTGCGCTGTCCGCGGCCGGCGAGCGCGACGCGGCGGTCCGCACTCTCGACGAAGTCCCGGCGACCTCGCGGCATTTCACGACCGCACGGCTGACGAGCGCGGT